>DATEEI010000070.1:0-20933 GCA_035281225.1 Vicinamibacterales bacterium | reverse complement strand
TCTGTCAGTCGAAGCTGTCGCGTCGTCCGGATCAACAGCTGCGCGCCCAGTTCGCGCTCAAGCCGCTGTATGTGCGTCGTGACCACCGTCTTTGACAGTCCAAGCCGTGCAGAGGCAGCCGTGAAGGATCCGGCCTCTACGACGGCAGCAAAAATGCCTAGGCGGTTCAGGTTGACCGTCGACCGGGATTTGAGTCGTTCCATTATTCCTTCAGAGCGAACGGTGTTCGCGCTATTATCCGACTTATCAGGATCAACGGACGACGCTACGCTGCGACCTTCGTTCCCAATGGCGCACAGCGTCGAGGCATGCAATGTCTTCCACCGCATTGATCGTGGGTGCCAGTGGGGTCGTCGGAGCATCGGCGATCGATTCGTTCCTGCGTCGGAATTGGGAGGTGATCGCCGTGTCCCGACGATCGCCGGAGGTTTCCAGCGACCGCCCCTTTCGCCATCTGCCGATCGACCTATTCGATGCAAGGGCGGCGGCCGAGGCGCTCGAACCGCTTCAGGGGATCACGCACGTGGTGTTCGCCGCGCTCTCGGAAAAGCCGGGGCTGGTCGAAGGCTGGAGCGATCCGGCGCAGATGCAGGTGAATCTCGAGATGCTTCGGTCGGTCATCCAGCCTTTGACGGCGCGCTCGAGGTCGCTTCGTCATGTCAGCATCATGCAGGGCACCAAGGCGTATGGGCTGCACCTTCACCCAATGGACATCCCGGCTCGTGAGCGCAGCCCGCGAGATCCGCACCCGAACTTCTACTGGCTGCAGGAGGACTACCTCAAGGAAAAGGCGGCGGCGAACGGTTTCGGATACACCATCCTTCGACCGCAGATGGTCGTGGGCGGGGCGATCGGCGCTGCGATGAACACGGCCCCGGTCCTCGGTGCGTACGCCGCGATCTGCAGAGAGCTCGGGGAGCCGTTTGGATTTCCAGGGGGGCCTTCGTTTGTATGGGAGGCGTCGGACGCTCGCCTGGTCGGCGACGTGCTGGAGTGGGCGGCGCGTTCGGAGCAGGCACACGGCGAGACGTTTAACGTCACCAACGGCGACGTGTTCGAATGGCGCAACCTGTGGCCGGCGATCGCCGACGCGCTTGGGGTCGAGCCTGCTGCGGACCGGCCGATGTCGCTCGGCGCCTACCTGCCAGCTCAGGCGGGCGTTTGGGACGCGATCGTGCGCAAGCACGGCCTGCGTCCGGTGAGTCTGCAGACGCTACTCGGCGAGTCGCATCACATCGCCGATTTCTGCTTCGCAACCGGTGCCACCCAGACCCCGCCACCTGCGTTCATCAGTGGCATCAAACTGCGTCAAGCAGGGTTCACGGACGTCATCGACACTGAAGACATGTATCGGTACTGGCTGCGCAACCTGATCGACAGAAAGCTCCTGCCAGCGAGGTGACGCGGCTGACCACAGCCCACGATCGTGACAACTTCGAGCCGACCTTCGCCGAGGCACTAATCTGATGGTCACCGTCCGGCGCAGAACCGTCAGTCGTGCCGCACGTCCGGCTCACCGCCAAGCGGGCGGTCGTGAGTTGCCGCTCTTGGCACAACTCAGACGATGGGCCGTCCCCTGCTATACCCGCGATAAGGGCAAATTGTCGCGCCACCTCCCCCTCGGCCGTCAGCTAAGTGCCAAAAGCGGATCCACCCGAGGGGCCGCTTTTGGTAAGGAAATCGCAGGCGTCTCCCCGCTCGCGCTCCAGGGCGGGTCGGCCATTCATTTCGGATAGCCGACCAGCACCCTTAGCGATCGCGCGAAGCCGCCCACGGAGCCCGCGTCCGTGCCGATTCGCCTTTTCACCTCTCGAGAAGGCGTGACACGACGAGATCTGCAGCCTGTTCTGCCGTCATTGCCGTGGTGTCGATCCGAAGCTCCGGACTCTCGGGCGCCTCGTATGGGGAATCGATACCAGTAAAATTGGGCAGCTCTCCCGCGCGCGCTTTCTTGTAGAGACCCTTCACATCGCGCCGTTCCGCCTCCGACAGCGGCGTGTCGACGAATACCTCGACGAATTCGCCTGCAGGGAGCATCGCCCGGACCAGCTGGCGCTCGGCTCGGAATGGCGAGATGAAGGCCGTGAGCACGATCAAGCCAGCGTCCGTCATCAGCTTCGCCACCTCGCCGATTCGCCGGATGTTCTCGATGCGGTCTGCCTGCGTGAAGCCGAGGTCCTTGTTGAGCCCGTGGCGGATGTTGTCCCCGTCGAGCAGGAACGTATGCTTCCCCAGCGATGCCAGCTTCTTCTCCACCAGATTGGAGATGGTCGATTTGCCCGAGCCCGAAAGCCCGGTGAACCAAAGCACCGCTGGCTTCTGATGCTTGAGTTCAGCCCGTGACTCGCGGGTGACGTCCTGAGACTGCCAGTGGACGTTTTGGGCACGGCGCAGCGAGAACTGCAACATGCCCGCCGCAACGGTGGCGTTGCTGAACTTGTCGATCAGGATAAAACCGCCTAGAGCCCGGTTGTCGGCATAGGGTTCGAACGGTATGGCTCGATCGGTCGTGACCACGGCAACGCCGATGCCATTGAGCTCCAGCGTCTTTGCCGCCAGGTGCTCCATGGTGTTGACGTTGACCTGGTACTTGGGCGCATGGATGGTGGCAGTCACTGTCCGGGTCCCCAGCTTCAGCCAGTACGGCCGGCCCGGCAGCAGCGCTTCCTCACTCATCCACACGAGCGTAGCTTCGAACTGATCCGCGACTTGGGTCGGCTCATCTGCCTTGGTGATGACATCGCCACGCGAGCAGTCGATCTCGTCGGCAAAGCAGAGCGTGATCGACTGACCGACCACGGCCTGCGGCTGATCTCCGTCCATGGTGACGATGCGAGTCACCGTGCTGGTCTTGCCAGAGGGCAGCACCCTAACCGCATCGCCCGGATGGATCGTCCCGCCGGAAACCAGACCCGCGAAGCCGCGGAAATCGAGGTTGGGACGATTGACCCACTGCACCGGCAGGCGGAAGGGCTTGCGCTGGTCGAGCGTCGCGTCGAGCTCCACCGTCTCCAGGTGCGCCATCAGCGTCGGCCCTTGATACCACGGCGTGTTCGGCGACGGCGACGTGATGTTGTCGCCCTTGAAACCGGAGATCGGCATCGGCACGAACTCCGTGATGCCGATGCTCTTCGCGAAGGCGCGGTAGTCGTCGACGATCGCTTGGTATTTGGCCTGGTCATAGCCGATCAGGTCCATCTTGTTGACGGCGAGCACCAGGTTGCGGATGCCGATCAGGTGCGCCAGGTAGGAGTGACGCCGCGTCTGAGTGAGCACGCCCTTGCGCGCGTCGATCAGTATGACAGCAAGGTCTGCGGTGGATGCGCCCGTGACCATGTTGCGCGTGTACTGCTCGTGACCGGGCGTGTCCGCGACGATGAACTTGCGCTTCTCGGTGGCGAAGAATCGGTAGGCCACGTCGATGGTGATGCCCTGCTCGCGCTCGGCCGCCAAGCCGTCGACGAGCAGCGCGAAATCGATTTCCTGGCCCTGCGTGCCGACTTTCTTCGAATCGGCCTCGAGTGCGGCGAGCTGATCCTCGAAAATCATCTTCGAGTCGTACAGCAGACGGCCGATCAGCGTGGACTTGCCGTCGTCGACGCTACCGCAGGTGATGAAGCGCAGCAGGCTCTTGTGCTGGTGACGAATGAGGTAGGCGTCGATGTCTCTCGCGATCAGCTCGTCAGTGACGTAAACGGGTGCCGCGGTGGTCGTGTCGGTATTCATCAGAAATAACCCTCCTGCTTCTTCTTCTCCATGCTCGCCGAGCCGGCGTCCTTGTCGATGATGCGGCCCTGCCGCTCCGAGGTCGTGGTCAGCAGCATTTCCTGGATCACGCGTGGCAGCGTGTCCGCCGTGCTCTCAACGGCGCCGGTGAGCGGATAGCAGCCCAGCGTCCGGAAGCGCACCGAGCGCATCACGGGCTTTTCGCCCGGCTTCAGGTGGAATCGATCGTCGTCCACCATCAGCAGCAGCCCGTCACGCTCGACCGTTGGACGGGGAGCCGCCATGTACAGCGGCACGATCGGGATGTTTTCGAGGTGGATGTACTGCCAAATGTCGAGCTCGGTCCAGTTCGAGTTCGGAAACACGCGGATGCTCTCGCCCCTGGCCTTCTTGGCGTTGTAGAGGTTCCACAGTTCGGGCCGCTGGCTCTTTCCGTCCCAGCGATGGCTGGCGGAGCGGAACGAGAAGATGCGCTCTTTTGCCCGGGACTTTTCCTCATCACGGCGCGCGCCGCCGAAGGCCACATCGAACTTGTGGAGGTCGAGCGCCTGTTTGAGGCCCTCGGTCTTCCAGAGATCGGTGTGCAGGGAACCATGGTCGAAGGGATTGATGCCTTTCGCCTTGGCCTCGGGGTTCTGGTAGACGAGCAGCTCCATGCCGGACTCACGCGCCATCTTGTCGCGCAGCTCGTACATGGCCTTGAACTTCCACGTCGTGTCGACGTGCAGCAAGGGAAACGGCGGCGGCGCGGGATAAAACGCCTTGCGCGCCAGGTGCAGCATCACCGCGCTGTCCTTGCCCACCGAATAGAGCATCACCGGCTTTTCGGCGTCGGCGATCACCTCGCGCATGATGTGAATCGACTCGGCCTCGAGTCGCTGCAGATGGGTGAGGGTGTTGCTGGGCACACCGGTGTCGAGAATTCTTGTCATGACAGCCTCGGATGGACGGCAGGTACGAATCGAAGGTTGAAGGAGATGGCTTTCTGCGAATACCGGTTTCGTTCGCGCTCGAACATTCGAAATCGCTCAGTCGCGCGGTTCTGCTGGATCCCGTTCGCCTACGCCGTGACATCCACGACGATCTTCCCGAGATGTTGTCCGCTGACCTGATATCGCAATGCGTCAGCCATGTCGGCGAAAGGGAACCTTCGATCGATGATCGGCTTGATCGGCGTCTTTGCGATCCAGTCCACAAGGCTGCGCTGCTGTGCATGACTGCCCACGGCAATCGGACGAATGCGCTGTTGCTTGAACAGCAGCTTCGGCACCGGCAAGGTGACCTCCATTCCGCCGAGCAAGCCGATCGCCACGATGTGGCCGCCGATGCGTGCGGCGTCTAGCGACTGTGCCAAGGTGGCCGGCCCACCCACGTCAAGCACGATATCCACGCCCCCCTTGCTCAAGCCGGACACTGTTTCGCCCCAGGCCGAATCGGATCGGTAATTCACGAGGTGGTCCGCGCCGAGCGCGCGAAGGCGTTCGGCCTTTTCTTCGGAAGACGAGGTGGCATACACCGTCGCGCCGGCCGCCTTGGCAAACTGAAGAGCGAATACCGACACGCCGCCACTGCCCTGGACCAGAACGGACTGGCCCGCCTGCACCTGTGCCTCATCGAAGAGCGCTCGCCAGGCGGTCACACCAGCGCAAGGCAGGGTGGCCGCCTCCGCGAACGTCCATCCGGGCGGAATCGCGGTCAACGTCGAGGCGTCGACCACACTGACCTCGGCTGCACATCCGTCGATCGAGTCGCCGAAGATGCTCGCCGTCTTCCGCAGTGTCGGCTCCGCGCAGTCCCAGTCCGGGAAGAAGGTACTCATGACCGCGTCGCCGACCTTCCAGGCCGTTACGCCGGCGCCGACGGCGACGATCTCGCCCGCACCATCGGACATCGGCACACGACCTTGCGCGGCGGGCATCAATCCGGCAACGACGGCGTAGTCGTGAAAGTTCAGGGAAAGGGCATGCCAACGCACCTTCACTGTGCCCGGCCGCAAGCTCGGCTCAGCCCGATCTATGACCTTCAAGGTATCGAGCGTCGCGGGTGCACCAATCGTTGCAACCTTCATCGGCATTCTTCTCGTCTTTCGGAAAGGGGTCGCCGGGCCGCTTCAATCAGTCGGTCGCGGTCTCCACGCCTGCGTGATCGCCGGCAGGCACGTCCTCGCCTAGTGCAGTTGGATCACCTGGCCGGCGTCGACGCTCAGCACTGCGCCGTTGATGAATGAAGAGGCGTCGCTCGCCAGCAACAGAAGCGCGCCGTCGAGTTCGTCAACACGCCCCAGCCGCTTCATTGGATGCCGCTCGATGTCCGCCTTGCCGGCATCCGTCTCGAAGTAGGCTTCGACCATGTCCGTCAGGAAGTAGCCCGGCGCAATCGCGTTGCAGCGGATGCCCTTATCGAACATGTCGCGGGCCATCGAACGGGTGAAGTGGTTGGCCGCGGCCTTGAGGCTGCCGTAGACCGGCACTCCGAGCATCACCTGCTCGGCGATGATCGAGGTGATGTTCACGATCGTTCCCGGCTTGCCGGCGGCGATCAGGCGGCGCGAGAAGCTACGGGACGTGCGCATGATCCCGGAGAAGTTGACGTTGATCAGGTTCTGCCAACGTTCGTCCTCGACGTCGGGGAACAGACCGAAGTCAACCTGCGCCGCGGCATTGATCAGGACATTGACCGGACCCACGGATTTCTCCGCCTCGTCGAAGAGGCGCTCGACGCTCTTCGAGTCGCCGACATCCACGCTCAGTGCGATCGCCTTGCCGCCCGCTGCCTTGATCTTGCCGACCGTCTCCTCGAGCTTTTCCACGCGGCGCGCCGCGCAGACAACCGTGGCGCCGGCATCCGCGAGCACCTGCGCGAACCGCGCACCCATGCCGCTTCCGGCACCGGTGACCAGGGCCGTCTTGCCGGCCATGGAAAACAGCTTTTCGATATTCGACATCGTGTCTCCTCCTGATCGTTGTTCTTACTCGCGTCCCAAACGCGCGGTCGACCACGCGCGATCCCGTAAGACCTTCTGACGCTCTTCGGCACTGACCCTCGCGGTCGACGAAGGCAACGATGATTCAAGCTCGCTCAGCTTCACACGGCGAATGTTCGGAACCTGGATCGAGTCCGGCTCGTAGTAGCGCATCGAGATCAGGCCCTTCTCGTGACCGCCCGGATCGAGCCAGTTGGCGACACCCGGGTCATCATGAGCAATGACCGCACGGAAGATGCCGTCCTCGTCTATCCGTGCCTGGTGTCCGTTCAGAGAGGTCTGGCGCAGGTGATAGTCCCGCGCCTCCCAGAAATGGCTGCAAAGTTGCAGGCTCCAGTAGTACGACTTCGGCAGCTTCACCTCGAGGATCAGCGCTTCGTCCTTTGCGCACTGGTAGACGCCCTTGCCGTAGCGGATCGACTTCCAGCCGAAGTCGATGGCCTCGAAATCCAGCGAATTCGGCGCCGCCGCGTAGTAGGTGTTGACGACCTGCTGGAAACGCGCGGGCGCCTGGCGCAACCAGTCGCAGAGCAGTTCGAGCTGGTGGGCGACGGATTCCTGCGTCAGCGGCGGCGGCGGATACTTCGCGTTCTGATTGACGATGGTCAGGCGCGCCGGCTGCTCGGTGTTCCAATCGTAGTAGTACTGGCGGACGATGATGTTGCCGTAGCCCTCGGCGAGCTGAACCCAGTTCTTGGCGCCTGCGGGCCGCTCGCGCGACAGGTAGATATCGACATGATTGCCCGCGTCGATCTGCACCTCGGTCAGACGATCGTGCAGTCTCCAGCGATTCACATGCGCGAAGTGGTCTTCTCGGGTCTCGATGTCGAATACCCGCGCGGTCCCCCGATCGCCGCTGATCCGGTAGACGTTGTCGCTGTGCACCGCTGCCCACTGGTAGTGACAGTCGGTCGCCGGCAGTCCCCACTGGATGCGGGTGGAGAGCAGATGGAAGAACTGCGGGTAATGCGGATCCGCCAGCTCCATCGACATCGGGATCGCGCCGGCGATCAGATGGGTCAGATAGCGGGCGCCCTCGGCGCGCGTCAGGTCGTCGGTGATCAGCGGATCGTTCCAGACGAACTGTTCGAGCTCCTGCATCACCTTTGCAACCTCGCGCCAGATGGCGGGTTGCGCGAAGCCGAGATAGGCGAGCTTCGTATCGTTAGCCACGCGCTGCCTCCTTCTTCGATTGATCGGTACGGGCGATGAAGCGCTTGCGATACGCCGCGAAGCGCTCGTCGATGCGCGCGGGGGTGTAGTCGTAGTCGGCCGCCGAGTAGGTGTAGCTGCCGAAATGGTGATCCGGGCGGCGTGCCTCGTACTCGTGGAACGAAGTCACGGCTTCCGGAGTCAGCGTGCGTCCTGCAAGCGCGTAGATGCGTTCGATGGAGCCGATCACGTCGTTGACCACCTCCTCGAACTGCAGGTCAAGGATGCGACCGGGCGGCAGCGTTTCGCGGAACTGCATGTAGCGGTCCACGGAACGTCCCCAGTAGTCCAGCATCTCTGTGCCGAGCACCTTGGGATCGCAGTGGTCGCTGTGGATGAGCCTCGCCTCCTGGATCAGAGCTGCGATGGAGGGCAGGATCTTCTGGATGTCGCGATGGCAGTGGACCAGCACGGCATCCGGAAAGATCTCCAGAAGCGTGTCGACGGATCGGGTATGGCAGGGTGACTTCATGATCCACGGCCGCTCGCGACCACCCCCGTCCTGCCATTGCAGGTACTGCATCTGCGCGTGCAGATGCCGGTACATCGGGCGCTGGTCGCACTCCATGATGTAGCGGTAGTAATTGGGACAGCGCGCGAACAGCCAGGAGACGATGCACTCGAAGGAGCCCTGCATCAGGTGCAGCTCTTCGTCCGGCTCCAGCGCCTCGGTCGGATGCCGTGCCATCCAGCCCGGGAACTGTGTGGTGAGCAGTTGCTCGACGGCGAGCGCCGCATCGATACGACCCTTCGGATTGCCGGGCTCCTCTCCAGGGAACGGGGCCGGGTTGATCTGGCGCCAGTAGTCGAGGCGCTGCACCTGCGGATCGGCCGACATCACGCGCTGTAGCTTGGTGGTTCCGGTACGGGGCAGTCCCAGGATCACGATCGGCTTGACGATCTTCTCCCGGAGGATCTCCGGGTGCTGCTTGATGTCGCGCACGTAACGCAGGCGGTTCACCAGCAGGTTGATGATCCCCCCGTAGACCATCTGTGCGCCGATCGCGTTGAGATGCGCGTGCACCGGCAGATCTTCGACCAGCTTGGACAGGCCCGTCAGGAAGTGTCGATCGCCGAAGTCATCGAGGCCGGTTGCCGCGCTCGCGGCCGCCAGCAATCCGGGTACGGTCGTCGGGAATGTCCCGGCCGCCATCGCGTCTGTCATGGTTCCTCCTGCTTTGTCGCCATTCCTGATGAGCGGCGCAGCAGAAGTCTCCAGCGGTGGTATGGTTGCCTACTATCATTTCCGTTCGATCCGGTGCCGTTCAGAATCGTTCAGCGCGAAGCGTCACCGGGTGGTTAAGGCGGTAATCGAGGCGGTAATCACGGAGCGAAGATTCCGTCCGCGCTGGAGGAGCACCGAAATGGCGACTGAAGCGGTACTCAGCGGCGTCGAGGCGTATGCGAACGCCTGTCATACAACGCCGCAGCTTGAGCGACGAGGCCGAGCTCGCGACGGCGTGGGCCTGTACGGCTGGCAGATGCCCACCACCCGGGAAGTCCATATTCCGGAGACGCAGGAGCTCACTTTGTCTGTGCACCTCGGGGGCGCGCGCCGGGTTCGCGTGTACACCGAGTCAGGTCTGAGTCAGACGTTCTCTCGCCCAGGGGACATCACGCTCATCCCGCGGGGGCAATCCATCCATTACCGCACCGACGGTCGGGTCGATTTCGCCACGGTCCATTTCCCGGCGCAGTCGGCGTGCGTCGCGCGCGACCGGGTTGGCGCCGGGTTGCTGAACCTGCCGCATTGCCTGTTTGCCCTGCGCGACGAGTACGTTGTGGCGACAGTTCAAACGCTGATGCGCGCCACGAGCGCCTCATCGCCGGATGACCAGCGCTACTTCGCCAAGCTGCTGGATGCCCTGACCTGGCATCTGGCGCGCGTCGTCGAAGATGGCAACGCCGAAACGGTACGCCTGCCCGCTTCGATTGCGGCGCCTTCGTCGGTGAGCTCCGGTGCCAATTTCGACGCCGTGATCGCGTGGATCGACGCAAATCTTTCGGAGAAGTTGGGTCTCGACGAGCTGGCCGATCATGCCGGCATCGGTCGCACCACGTTTGCGCAGCAATTCGCACGCCGATTCGGCTGTTCGCCACATCGCTACATCATGATCCGACGCATGGAGAAGGCGCGCGCCTTGCTCCATGAGGGCCGGCTGCGGGTGACCGACATCGCGTATGAACTTGGCTTTAGCAGCCAGTCGCACTTCTCCACGGCCTACAAGGCCGTGAATGGCGAATCTCCGCGAGACGTCATCGCCCGCATCGAAAGTTAATCTGCGAGTGGGTCCCAGGCCCCCGCCGCGATGAAGCCGGGGTTCGCGAAGTCGGTGTCGTTCGCCTGCTCGCGCTTTCCATATTCAAGCGCCTGACCGTCAAGGGTGATGACGCGACCGCCCGCCGCGCGCAGCACCGCATCTGCCGCTGCCGTGTCCCATTCCATGGTGCGCGCAAGGCGCGGATAGAGATCGGCCTGTCCGCACGCAACGCGACAGAATTTCAGTGATGAGCCTGCCGACACGAACTCCGCGCATTGAAAACGCGCGATGAAAGCGCTGGTCTCCGGCGTCAGATGCGACCGACTGGCGATGACGCGAACAGCGGAACGATCCGCCGCGCGCGCCTGTATAGGCTTCCACGAGCCGACGACGCCACCCTCGAAGCTGGCGCTGCGCGCGCCCTGGCCCACGATCCCGACATACAACTCGCCGATGGCCGGAGCGTAGACCACGCCGAGCACGGGTTGACCTCGCTCGATCAATCCGATGTTGACGGTGAAGTCGCCATTGCGACTCAGGAATTCCTTGGTGCCGTCAAGTGGATCCACCAGGTAAAAGGGATGCCCCTGAGTTTCGGGTACGCGTCCAGCGGCCACGGCTTCTTCCGCGACGACCGGAATGGTCGGTGAGACCTTGGCGAGCCCGGCCAGGATGATTTCCTCAGCACGGGCATCAGCGTCGGAAACCGGCGAGCCGTCGCCTTTGATCTTCGCACTCTGCTCATCGACGCGCGCGTACACCTCGAGAATCGCCCGGCCAGCAGCCAGGGCGATCTCGACGAGCGGCTCTATCAATTCGCCGCGCGCTGCAGCGGAGCTCATGCCTTGGTCACGCGCGGCGTGATCGGTACGCAAAGGCTCCCGGTGACGCCCTTGAAATCGAGCGTCGGGCTGATGTCCACCGCGCCGGAGTCGATTCCGTTGCGAAGCGATGCAGCGAACTGCTCCAGCTCCGCGGTCGTCTTGGCCTCGATCTCGTAAATGGCCACATAGGCATGGCGATCCGAATTGACGCCGGGCAGCACGGTGACGCCCTTCTCGATCCGGTAGCGCGTTGCCGAGACCACGCCAGGGACCTTGGAGACGTCCTGGATGTGCTTCTCGGAGTACCAGCGGTTGAACTCCTCGTCGGTGTCGGGGGAGGTGGAATCAGACAGCACCAGAAAGAGGGATCGGACCACGGGGTTTCTCCTGTTGTAAGAGCGCTGGGGATCAAGCTCGCTGATTGTTGGCGTAAGCCACGTACTGCGAAGACGCTCATCGAAGCGCCCGCTACCGGCTGCCATTGAAAATTGTCGCGCGGGTTCGGATTGGGGCCTATCAGTTTCGTTCGGCCCGTGATGTTTTAATTCGTTCAAGTGGCGGGGCTCGGCGCGTATCCGGACAATCGGCCGATGTCCGCTCTCAACTCACTGCTTCCGATTGCCCTGGCCATCATCATGCTCGGGCTCGGCCTGTCGCTCACTGCGGCCGACTTCCGTCGTGTGCTCGAACAGCCACGCAGTGTGGTGGTGGCACTGGTTTGCCAAGTGCTGCTACTACCCGCGGTCTGCTTTGGTCTGGCCATCGGCTTCGGATTGATTCCCGAATTGGCAGTCGGCCTGATGCTGCTCGCCGCCTCGCCTGGCGGGTCCATCGCCAACATCTTTTCCCATCTGTCCAACGGCGATGTCGCGCTGAATATCACGCTGACCGCTGTCAACTCGCTGCTGTCCCTGCTGACACTGCCGATCGTGGTGAATCTGTCGCTCGCCTATTTCATGGGTGAGGGCCGCGATGTACCGCTGCAGCCGGCCAAGATTCTTCAGGTCTTCGCATTTGTTCTGATTCCGGTGGCCGTCGGAATGGCGGTGCGGCGACGCTGGCCGATCATCGCATCGCGCATGGATCGACCGGTACGGTGGATCTCTGTGGTGGTGCTGGCGCTGATGTTCGCGCTGGTGTTCGTGTCCGCGCGCGAGGCCGTTATGACTCACCTCACCACCGTCGGCCTAGTGGTCCTGATTTTCAACATCCTGAGTCTGACGGTGGGGTACGCCATTTCGCGGGCGGCGAAACTGGGCAAACCTCAGGCCATCGCGATCGCGTTCGAGGTGGGCATCCACAACGCAGCCCTGGCGATCACAATCGCCCTGTCGCCGCTCCTGCTCGCCAATCCCACAATGGCGATTCCTCCGATGATTTACGGGCTCACCATGGTCGTCACTGCGATTGGATTTGGCTTGATGGTGAATCGTCACCGGCGACCGCATGACCGATGCCCGTGAGGCGCCCGTTACGTTCGTCCCGGCTGATTGTGGATGGCCGCTTTGCGGCCCTCATTCAGCGGACGTAGCTGGCGCCTTTGGGCTGGTAAGCGTCCGTCGCTAAGGTGCCATCTGTAGTCAGTCGCGAACGTCCGCTTTGAGGCAGGCAGAAGCGCGGCCGCTCAAAGCGACCCATACCTCCGCGGACACAGTACGAAAGTTTCCCCGATATTGTGCCGGTAGAAGGGCCAGCTGATGTCGAACGTGACCCTATGATCCACCAGCTCGGGCCGCATCGCCCTGATGATCTCGCGTTCGCTGGATACCAGGGACTGGAGTGCATCTGGAAAGAGAATCCAACCGATGTCGCCTTCTCGAAGATCGAGGTCGGAAAGTATCGCTGCGTTTCGGACGCGATCTGCGAATCCATCCCCGGCTCCTGCCCGGCCCTCAGGGCGCGTCGTCGAGACACTGCATTCCTGCCGAAGCTGCCGCCTCATCCCTCGGCCCCCTTCGCAGGCGACGCCTTGGGCGCGGGGCCGCTATTCGGCTTCTCAACCTCCTTCAGCCCGTCAGCTGTGGCGATGGCCTGACTGCGGATGAAATGCCGCAACGAATCCAGTTCATCATCCGTGATCTCGGCGAACTGCGGCATGCCTCTCGACCGCAACGCTCCCTTCACGACAACGGCCTTCAAAGCGTCGTGCCCCAATGGAATGGGCGAGGCGCGCAGGTCCGGCGCACCGCCGCCCGAGACCACGCCCGCGCCGTGGCACATGAGGCAGTGCGACACATACACCTCTTGGCCTTTCGCAACCCGCTCGGGCTCCAAGGTGAAGTTGGTCGGAATGATCGGCTTGGGAAAGACCTGGGGCTCGAACGTCGGCATCGCCGCCTTGCCATCGAGCGAGAACGTGTACAGCCGGCGCGTCTGTGCTCGGTAGGCCCACCCGTACTGCGCATTCGCCGAGCCACCGGCGATGCTGATGGCCGCTCCGCCCCAGCCGACGAGGATCGACACGTACTGCTTTCCGTCCACCGAGTAGGTGATCGGCGGAGCGGAAATGCCCAGTCCCAGGAACCGGCTCCACAACTCCTTCCCCGTCTTGGCGTCGTACGCCGCGAAAGTGCCATTCGCGCGGCCCTGGAAGACGAGATCGCCCGCAGTGGCCATCGTGCCCGGGTTCCAGAATCCGTCCAGGGGAACCTCCCACACCTTTTTGCCCTTGAGCGGATCGAACGCGATTAGCGCGCTGATACCGGAGCCCTTGGGAATGTCGCTTCCGAAGCCTGCGTCGACGGCGGGGTCGAAGCTCGTCTTCGGCGATTGCCAGTCGATTAACTGGTTCTTCGAGTCGTCGTACTTGCCCGGCATCTCGACCTTGGGCACGAACATCAGCCCGAGCCTGGGATTGAAGGACATGGCGTGCCAGTTATGCGCACCGAACGCACTGGGCCAGACAATAGACGGGCCGTCCTCGTAGCGAACGCCTTCCATTTCGACGGGCCGGCCGGTCTTCAGATCGATGTGGCTGGCCCACGTGACCTTGGCGATCTTGTCCGCCGATATCAATTTGCCGTCGCTGCGATCGATCACATAGAAGAAGCCATTCTTCGGCGCATGCATCAGCGCCTTGACCGTCGTGCCCTTGATCTTCAGGTCCGCGAGCACGATGTCCATGCTCGAGTTGTAGTCCCAGGTCTCGCCGGGCGTGGTCTGGTAGTGCCACTTGTACTTGCCGCTGCTGGCGTCGAGCGCGACGATGGAGCAGAGAAACAAGTTGTCGCCACCGCCCGGGCTGCGCACCTTGCGGTTCCACGGCGATCCGTTGCCGGTGCCGATTAGGATCTGGTTGAACTCGGCGTCGTACGTGAAACCATTCCAGGTGTTGCCGCCGCCGCCGTGCTTCCACCACTCGCCGGTCCAGGTTTTGGCCGCCATCTCCTGAGCCTCGTCCTCGAAGCCGTTCACCGGATTGCCGGGAACGATGTAGAAGCGCCATGCCTGCTTGCCGGTCTCGATGTCGTAGGCCGTGACGTAGCCGCGTGCAGCGCCGTGCTCGGTACCCCCGTTGCCGACCAGCACCTTGCCGTGGAAGATCTTCGGATAGCCGGAGATGTAGTAGTGCGATTTCACATCGGTGCTCTGCACCGACCACTTCTCCTTGCCCTCCTTCGCATCGAGTGCGATCACGCGCCCATCGGTGGTAGCAATGACGACGCTGCCCTTCCAGTAACCGAGACCGCGGCTCGTGCCCCAGTAGATGCGCAGCCGGTCGCCAGAGTGTTCAATGACCTTCGGGTCGTATTCCCACAGCAGCTTACCGGTACGCGCGTCAACCGCCCGCGTGACGTTCCAGGTGCCGGTGAAGTACATCACGCTGTCGACGACGAGCGGCGTGGCCAGTAGCGACGTGTCATTGGGCAGCGGCAGCTGCCACTCGAGCGCCAGCTTGCCGACATTCTTCGTGTCGATCTGCATTAACGGGCTGAAGCGCTGCTCGCTGTAGGTGCGGCCGTAGCTCAACCAGTTAGCGCCCTGCGATTCGTCGGCGAGCGCCTTGTCGTCGACCACGGTCTGCGCCGACACCAGCGGCGCTGCGACGGCCACAGCGACTGCCGCCAGCTTCTTGGATAGATTCATCAAGAACTCAGGTTTCCAACTGAAATGGGCGGTCGCATCGCGATTCGAGACCGCCGTGAAGCTCGCGGATCGGCGGGCAGCACCGGCGCTGCGACTCAGGTCGCGGTGTATCCGCCGTCGATGATCAGCTCGGTGCCAGTCACGTAACGCGCAGCGTCGCTGGCGAGGTAGAGCACGCCGGCGGCGATGTCCGACGTGACGCCGCCATGGCCCATGGGAATGCCCGCGACGAACGCTGCGCGCGAAGCTTCCTCGGACTCCACCAGACCCAGATCCACGAACTTGGCGAGCCAGATGTCGGTGAGCTCTGTCTTGATCAGACCCGGGTGGAGGGAGTTGCAGCGCACACCCTGCTTGAGTCTTCCGCATTCCACGGCCACCGACTTCGACATCAGCCGCACTGCGCCCTTGGACGCCGTATAGCCGTGGAGCGCCGGGAAGCCGACCAGCCCGGCCGCGGAGGACACATTGATGATCGATCCGCCCCGTCCAGCTTCACCACCCGGCCGCATAACTCGCACCGCGTGCTTGCAGCCCAGGAATACCCCGGTGACGTTGACGTTAATGACATGCTGAAAGTCAGTGAGTTTCGTGTCGGTGAGGAATGTCAGGTCTTCGACGCCGGCGTTGTTGACCAGGATGTCCAGCCCGCCGAAGAGTTCCAGCGTCGCGGCCACCGTGGCTTCCCACTGAGCCTCGTCGCGAACATCCTGTTTCCGGAATGCGGCGTGCGCGCCGGTCCGCTTGAGCGCCTCGACCATCGCCTGGCCTCGCTGTTCGAGCAGGTCGGTCGCCATCACCTTGGCGCCGGCCGCGGCCAGCGCCCGGCACACCTCGGCACCGATGCCTCGGGCACCGCCAGTTACCAGGGCAACCTTGCCGTCCAGGCGGAATATCTTGTTGTAGTCGACCTGATCGTTCGTCATCACGCTCTCTCCTCTTGATCCCAATGCGAATTCGACAGTGCGAGGTCCGGGAGAATCACTCGCCTTGGGATGACCGGTTGCTGCTCGTGGCCCTGCGCTTGGCTGCAGTGGGACGGCGACTCTTCCGTTGAAGAGCGTCAGACCTGTGCGGGGATCGTGTGCAGCATCCGCCGCATGACTTTTCCGCTACTGGTCTTGGGAACGTCGCTGACGAACTGCCAGGCGCGAGGGACCTTGTAGGACGCCAGTCGCTCGCGGCAATGCTTCTCGAGCGTGTCGGCGTCGACGGTGGAGCCCTGACGGCGGACCACGTAGGCCTTCGCCAGTTCGCCCTTGTGGTCGTCCCGGATGCTCCCCACCGCGACCAGCGCAACATCGGGATGGGCCGCGATGACGCGTTCGAGTTCCGCCGGGTAGATATTGAAACCGGCTGTGATGATCATGTCCTTGAGGCGGTCGACGACGTAGAGATAGCCATCGCCCTCCATACGCGCCAGGTCACCGGTACGCAGCCAGCCATCAGGCGTTAACGTTTCTGCCGTGGCGTCCGGTCGATTGAGGTACCCGCGCATGACCATCGGCCCGCGGATCTGCAGTTCTCCAACTTCCCCCAGAGCGACCACTTGGTCCGGCGCCTCCGGGTCGCTGACTCGCGCTTCGAGGTGCGGCAGCACCACGCCGATGCTGCCCAGGACCTGTGGCCCGTACGCCGAATGCGTCGTACCCAGTCCACCCAGTTCGGTCATTCCCCACAGCTCGATGAGCGGGCATCGGAACCGATCGATAACCTGGCGCATCTTGGCTTCCGGCATCGTCTGGCCGCCTACCGTGCAGCAACGCAACGAAGATAGGTCAGCGGTCTGAAGCTTCCGGGCCTCGAGCAGGTACATGTACATCGTGGGTACGCCTTCAAAGATCGTTGCCCGATGCGTCTGGATACTCTCGAGGATCCGGGCCGCATCGAAGCTGGCGTGCAGGACCAAGGTCATGCCGTAGGCAATCGCAGCGTTCATCACGATGTTGCCGTACACGTGTGAGCACGGCAGAGCGCTGACCACCACATCCGACGACGTGCGCAGATGGAGCGTCGCCGTCATCGCGGTGTTCAACAGGATGCCGCGGTGCGTCAGAACAGCGCCCTTGGGATGCCCCGTCGTTCCCGACGTGTAGGCGATGGTCGAGGCACTGTCCGCCTGGATCAGTGCATGGGCAGCCTGCACCGTGTCGCCCTTGAGAAGCCCGTGGAAATCAAGCGTTCCGTTCAGAGCCTTGCCGCGGTAGGAAATGCGGTGACGCAGCTTCGTTTTAGCCAGCACAGGAAGCAGCGCGTCGAGCTTATCGGCTGACCCGATCACCGCTACCGCGCTGCAGTCGCTCATCGCGAAGGCGGCTTCGTCGGGCGTCAGCATGAGGTTCAGCGGGTTCACCACCGCCCCCAGTTTCATCACCGCGTAGTAGCCGATGATCCATTCCGGACAGTTGGGGGAGTAGAGCGATACCACCTCGCCCTGGACCACGCCCAATTGAGCGAGCCGCCCCGCCAGCTGGGACGATGCCCGATCCAGCTCGTCGAACGTCCAGCGCTCCCGCTCGAATACCAGCGCGACCTTGTCTCGATAAGCGGATGCGGCGGAGCGAATCAGTTCGCCGACAGAGCTGTTCATCCGACGTCTCTCCTCGGTCGTGAATACGCGTCTCTCATCGGTCCGAGCGCGTAATCCGAGCGCTCCCGGCGTAATCGGGGCACTCATTCGGGCATAGGCGTCAAGATATGTAGTTGTACGTTTCGTGTCAACTTGGATTGTTGATGTATTTCTGAGATCGTGACCGTCCTGCCCCTGGTGGAGGGCGCAGCGGGAGCTGACATGAAACTGGCGAAACCGCATCTAGACCTAGGTCTGTTCACCAATGGCATTAAAGAGCAGCGCGCTTTCTGGGGCGGCACGGTCGGGCTGCGACTCGACCACGAGCTGGAGATGGGCCCCGGGTGGGTCCAGCATCGCTTCGATGCTTTGGGCTCGGTGATCAAGGTCAATCACCGCACCGAGCTACTGCCTGCGCTTCCACCGTCGGGATACGTGGGATTGAGCATCGTCACCAACGGCCCGCCGCTGAGTGCGCGAGACGCCGATGGCAATGCAGTGCGGACTGTCTCGCCCGGTACCCATGGGCTCGTGCGGATCGGCATCACCGTACGCTCGCCCGAGCCCGACCGATTGTTGGCCTTCTATTGCGACGTGCTGGAATTCCACCCCGTCGACGAGCGAACCGTGCGCGCCGGCGACAGCCTCATTTTCGTCGAGCAGGGTCCGGGTGGCAGCGACATGGAGGATTTCATCGGTCCCGGGTATCGATACCTCACCGTGCAGATCTTCGACGCGGACCAGGCCCTGCGCGAGATCGCAGCGCGAGGCGGCCGCGTCGGCCGCCAGGCCGTGAGTTTCAGGGACGTTGCCCGCTATGGGCTCGTGAAAGACCCCGACGGCAACTGGATCGAGATCTCCGCGCGCGCATCGCTGACGGGAATAAAACCGGTTTGATCGTCGCCAGCGGCGCCGCTCAACCGATCAGCGAAATGGTGTCCAGGTCGATCATGTGCTGAGCGTGGCGCTCGATCATCGTCGTGAACAGACGATCTCCTCGTTCGGTTGGCGTGACCATCGACGCGCCCAATAACGCGGTGATCAGTCCCTCGGCCGCGAAGCGCCTGTACTGCTCCCAGGCCTCCGCCGAGGGAAGGCTGTCGACACCCAAGGCCCCAAGACTCTCCCGATAGCTCCCGAGCAGAACACGCTCATAGGTCCGACGTGTTTCCAGCGGAAGGCCCGCCCCGATGAAATAAGCCACATCGCTCACGCCGGGGCCGATGCGCACGGTCTGCCAATCGAGCACGGCGACGGGCATTGCGCCGTTCTTGGCATCGAACAGCAGGTTGTCGAGGCGAAAGTCCTGATGGGTGATGGTCCACGGACGCGGTTGTGCAGCGTAGTACCGGTCCAGGCTCTCGCCAAGCCGGCGGATCACATTCGGAACCTCAGGTCGCAGCAAATGCTCGAAGCGCTGCAGCACCGGGTCGATGGCCGCGCGGTAACCCTGCACGTAGAGTGAGACGTCGCGCGCACGATCGATCCACGGCAACTCGTCGATTTGTGTTTGGCCCCAGAAAGGGGCGTGGATGGCGGCAGCCGCATCCAGCACTGCCGCTGCATCCTCCAGGTTGCAGCCGGCGATCTGCTCGCCCGAACGGGCCGGGAACAGGTCGTCCATCAGTAGCAGGAAGCGCTCGCCCAGGTGATCCAGGTCGGCGAACAGCGCCGGAGCTACGGCTGCGCCGATGCGAGGCGCGATGTCTTGGTAGAAGCGGACCTCTTTTTCGTAAAGGCCCAGCGTCGCCCCAGTCTTGCGGCTGGCCTCATCCACCGACGTCATCTTTGCCACGAGCGTCGCCGGGGCTAGGGTTGGCGTGTCATAGGACAGGTGCAGCCGTCGCGTGGTGGCCACAAGCCCATTGCCGACCGGCTCGCCGCGCACTGCGGTCACTGCGCCTTCGGGCAAGGCGCCGATCGCCCGCAACACCGCTGTCAGCCATGTCGGCGTCAAGTCGGCCTCCCGATCGACCAGCGGGTGCCCGGCCACGGGGTCACTGCGCAGCGTCACATGGCTTGCGCTCCTCACGCCGGCGTGCCCAGCATCGCCGCGAGGTTTCGCGCTGCGATCTTGTCCATCGGCCAGTTCTCCTGCACCACGCCGTAGCCGAGCTGGCCAGAGCCGGTCGTCCACTGGTGCAGGGTGTTGTGGGTGTGCAGCGTCAAGTAAGCCGGCCAAGCGCCCCCGGCGATGGCGCCTCCCCGCATCGAGACTGAACGCCCGGTGCTATCGGTGACTTCCACCGACATTGCGACGCCCTGCAGGTTCACCCGGTCGGCGACGACCGCCGCACGCGTGACGGGGTGCACGGCCCCATCGCGCAGCACGTATCCGTGTGCAAGTTCGTACTGCTGCTCGCGCGCGGCCCAGGGCTTGAACGAAAGAATCAGGTGCACCACCAGGTCCAGGCCGAAGTGCCCGTGCAACCAGCACTGGGATTTCATCCCGTACTCGGGACGCGGGCCCCAACTGTGGTCCATCGTGTCGATGCAGTCGATCGGGAACGTACGGCCGCCGAGCTTCAGCGTTCCGGTCGCGTGCGATGTCTGATCAAAGTGACCCTTGTAGGCTTCGCCGAAGCTCGAGCCGGCAGCGCGCGCGGCATCGGTCTTGGCAGCGCGCACGTTCTGGCTTGAATCGTGGATATCGAAGGGCTCCATCAGCCCGGTGTAGTCGAGCTTGAGTTCCGTCCCCTCGCGGCCCGTGTACTCGATGCGATAGTCCCGCGGCGCGTTCACCGCGCGCACTTGCATCCCGTTGGGCAGTCGGTAGTCCGCCAGACTCTTCGGCAGCGGCAGGTGTTCCTGAACGTCGTAGTGCACGACGTTCATTCGATCTTGCGACAGCCCGCGATAGACGATGAACTCCGAGGCGCAAGCGCCGGTGCCGGCGCGCGCCACCGTGTAGATGCTGCCGAGCAAGCGTTCCTCCGGAATATAGAACCCGAAGAAGTTCGTCTCGGCCCACTCGTGATCGACCACGCTACCGTGGTGAAAGTCGATGTCTTTCGCAGTGATCATGCTGCAGGCTTCTCAAAGTCAGGTTAGTTCCTGCCAGCCGCGCGATGGGACGCCCGGAAGCAACGCAGGGGACGATCAGGCCGCCAGCGGCTTGCGCATCAAGGTCTGCGTGTTGCAGTACTCGGCCAGCCCATGCAGCGAGTTTTCGATCCCGACACCGGACTGCTTGTGTCCGCCGAAGGCAATATCGGGAGAGAAGACGTGCACCTGGTTGATCCAGACCGTGCCCGTCTCGAGGCGCGAGGCGA
>DATEEI010000069.1:0-5226 GCA_035281225.1 Vicinamibacterales bacterium | reverse complement strand
AATCCCTTCCCCGGTTCCCAAGCGCACCCGGCCCAGAACGAACAAGGACTGGTGGCCGAATCAACTCGACTTGTCGGTTCTCCACCAGCACTCATCTCTATCCAATCCGGTTGGCGAGGACTTCGACTATCGCGAGGCATTCAAGACGCTCGATCTCGACGGTCTGAAGCGGGATCTGATTGAGCTGATGACGACGTCGCAGGATTGGTGGCCGGCAGATTATGGCCATTACGGCGGACTGTTCATCCGCATGACGTGGCATGCCGCCGGCACCTACCGCATCGTCGATGGCCGCGGTGGTGGAGGCAGCGGCGCACAACGCTTCGCCCCGCTGAATAGCTGGCCCGACAATGCGAACCTGGACAAGGCGCGCCGCCTGCTCTGGCCCATCAAACAGAAGTACGGCCAGAAGATCTCCTGGGCAGACCTGCTGGTCTTCACAGGAAACGTCGCTCTGGAATCAATGGGTTTCAAAACATTCGGCTTCGGCTTCGGGAGAAGCGACATCTGGGAGCCCGAGGAGATCTTCTGGGGCGCTGAGGATGCATGGCTCGGAGACGAGCGTTACAGTGGGGACCGGCAGCTCGCCAGGCCATTCGGCGCCGTGCAGATGGGCCTCATTTACGTCAACCCGGAAGGCCCCAACGGCAAGCCTGATCCCCTGGCGGCAGCGCGAGACATCCGCGAGACGTTCGCCCGCATGGCGATGAACGATGAGGAGACGGCGGCGCTGATTATTGGCGGCCATTCATTCGGCAAAACTCACGGCGCCGCGCCTGCGACCAATAACGTCGGGCCCGAACCAGAGGCGGCTTCCCTCGAGCAGCAAGGTTGTGGCTGGAGAAACAGCTTTGGCAGCGGTAAGGGCGGCGACACGATCACCAGCGGTCTCGAAGGCGCCTGGTCCAACACGCCGACAAAATGGAGCAACGGATTTCTCGACAATCTGTACAAGTACGAGTGGGAGTTGACCAAGAGTCCCGCCGGGGCCTTCCAGTGGACTCCGAAGAATCCCGAGGCCCAGGGCACGGTGCCCGATGCTCACGATCCGTCGAAGCGGCACGCACCGATAATGCTGACGACGGATCTTGCGCTCAAGTTGGATCCAACCTACGGCCCGATCGCGAAGCGCTTTCACGAGAACCCTGAAGCGTTGGCGGAGGCGTTCGCGAAAGCTTGGTACAAGCTGTTGCACCGTGACATGGGACCGGTGTCGCGGTATCTCGGCCCGTGGGTTCCGGAGCCGCAGTTATGGCAGGATCCCATCCCTCCCGTCGATGGGGGCTTGATCGACGCGGCGGACATCGCTGTCCTCAAGGAACAGATTCTCGCATCGGGGTTGTCCATCTCGCGTCTTGTGTCGACCGCGTGGGCAGCCGCCGCCAGTTTCCGAGGCACCGACAAGCGCGGCGGGGCCAACGGGGCTCGGATCCGCCTGGCGCCCCAACGGCAATGGGAGGTCAACGAGCCGGCCGAGCTCGGCAAGGCGTTGCAGGCCTTGGAGAAGATCCAACAGGGCTTCAATCAGTCGCAGTCCGGAAAGCGGGTCTCGCTTGCTGATCTGATCGTGCTGGGCGGCTGCGCGGCCGTCGAGCAAGCAGCAAAGAACGCTGGGTACAACATCGCAGTGCCGTTCGCGCCCGGACGCACGGACGCCTCGCAGGAACAGACCGACGTCGAGTCGTTTGCCGTACTCGAGCCGACCGCGGACGGGTTCCGCAACTACCTGAGCGCCGGAGAGAAGTTATCTCCAGAAACCTTGTTGCTCGAGCGGGCATACATGTTGACGCTGACCGCTCCTCAGATGACGGTGCTGGTTGGCGGCATGCGGGCTCTCAACGCGAACGTCGGCCAGTCGCCGCACGGCGTCTTCACCGGCCGGCCCGGGACGTTGACCAACGACTTCTTTGTGAACCTGCTCGACATGCGCACGGAGTGGAAACCATCCGAGCGGGCCGGGCACGTGTACGAGGGGCGCGATCGCACAACGGGTAAGGTGTCGTGGACCGCAACGGCCGCCGACCTCGTCTTTGGCGCGCATTCCCAGCTCCGCGCGCTCGCCGAGGTCTACGCGTCTGACGACGCCAAGGAGAAGTTCGTGCGTGACTTCGTTGTTGCGTGGGACAAGGTGATGACTCTCGACAGATTCGACCTTGTTGCGAAGGGCGCGTGACCCATCGAGTGTATCAGCCGGCGAGATCATGGCGCTTTCGGTATCTAATTCTTCTGCGTATCATGCGAGGAAGTATGAACGTGCGCGGCATCTCCAAACGCCTTCCGCTAGTGCTGGCATTCGTATTCCTGGCTATCGCTACTGATTCGGGTGTTGGTGCACAGAGCTCCCGGTTGCGGGTCCTGTTTTACGGCTACGTCGAGACGAAGCCACACGTTGCCTTTGGGATCATCGACGGCGACGGTGTATTGGACGTCGAGGATGTGCCGTTCCTGCGGCACGGCGCGGAGATATCTCCCGACGGCAGACTGGTTGCTTTCGATACGTGTCGCAAGGAGGATCGCGGACTCAACATCTCTCGCATCGACGGCAGCGACGAGCGACGCCTCGTCGACCTCGATGGCGATTCTTGCGTCAATGTCCGCTGGTCACGTGACGGCACCCGGTTGTCGTATAACAGCCCGCTCGATCGTCGGCTGCATATCGTGGAACTCGGTAGCGGCGCCGACATACCGCTTCAAAACACCAGCCCGGCCTACGGTTGGCACTCTTGGTCATCTGCAGGCGACGCGATTGCCTATGAAGTCGGCCGAGGCGGCAGCCGCCGCATCGATGTCATCGACGTCACCACCTGGCGTACGCGCGAGCTTGTCGGCAAGAAGCAATTCGGAGCGTGCGAGGTGTGGGCGCCGGACTGGTCCCCAGCGCAGGACCGCATTGTGTTCACGACGTGCAAGCGAGAGCTCTATGTTGTCAACGCCGACGGGACGGGCCTCTCTCGTCTCGCCGAGTCGGCATACGCGCCGCGATGGGCGCCCGATGGCGCGTCGGTTTATTTCCTGATGGGTTATCGATTGATGCGCGTGAGCACGAGCGGCGGTGCCGCGCAACGGCTGGGTGTGTCTCCGTACTACGGCGGGCCATTTTCAATCGGCCCTGCTCAGTAAACAGTTGCTGAAGGGCGGCGGGACACGTGTCCGCCGCCAGATTGGAGGAGCGAACGTTCATGCGTGTTGCGGCAGCTTAAGCCCCGTCATTCACTTTCTCGCAGCAACTTCATCGAGTGCGCATTCCTATTGCAATCCCATAGGACGAACCGTATCATTCGTATGGGAAGGCCATAGGGATGACTCAACTCGAAAAGAACTCCGTGTGGCAAGGCACGCTGTCGTTAATGGTGCTGCGCACCCTGCTGGCCATCGGGGAACAGCACGGCTACGGCATTGCCCGGCGCATCGAGCAGACGAGCGAAGGGAAGTTGTCGATCAACTACGGCACGCTCTATCCGGCATTGCTCAAGCTGGAGCAGGAAGGGCTGATCAGCTCCGCGTGGGGCCTGTCCGACAACAACCGCAAGGCCAAGTTCTACAAGCTCACCAAGGCCGGCCGGAAACAGATCGAGCGCGATACGCGGCAGTGGGCCGAGACGTCAGCGATCATGACGCGCTTCCTGGTGGCGAGCGAAGACTAGGGAAGGACCGCGATGAGAACGCTTTCACCCTCCACGGCGGCGGTTGCTTGCCGCAACCGCCGCAGATTGGTAGGCGTCGGCGCACACGTTTTCTGGTGCGCGTCGGTGTGACTACATTGACAGTAGTCGATGGAAGAACGATCGGTAGCGTGTGAGCGCGATCCGCAGGTCTTCAGTGGAAACATCGTCGCCCTTCGTCCATTGTCCTTCGAGCGTCGAGCGTTCACGCGTAAACACCTCCGTCAACCGCGTCACCACCTGAGACACCAGCGCATCGGCCTGTTCAACGGCGGCACGCGGTTGATCGACGAAGCCGGTCTGGATGGCCTCCCACCGCGTGCGATATCCGAGGAGCTCCTCGTCCGGAAACAGATCCATGTGACGCGTGCCGTCGGTCGATGTCGTCGTCGTTGTCGCACCGCGCCTCAGGTCTGACGGAGTGTCCATGACTCCAGGCCGGTCGCCGGGCCCGTCATCGACGAATGGTCGGTCGACAATGGGTGCTTGCGTCGTGCCCTGTCCGGCGACGGCCCGCTCGACAGGTCGTTCGATCGCATTCGGCACGAGTGGGTTGTCGTGCCTGGCAGCCCGATCCGCCGTCCGCTCGAGCGGCCGCTCCACCACGTTAGGTACGGCAGGGTTATCGCGATGCTGAGCTGAGCGTTCCGGTTTGAATGGGTTCTTCATGAGGCCCTCCGATGCGCATCATGCGTATCAACTTCCAGCAGTTCATCAACAAGCGCGCGATAGTTGACCACCGCTTGCCGCATTTCTTCCGTCTCGGCTTCCCCCCGCTGCCGTCGTAACGCCAGCGTGCGAGCGATACGGTAATTCTGAACGACCACCGGATGGTCTACGGACAAGTCGGCGGCGCGCCGATCGAAGTCTTCAAGCGGGTAGCCACGCGCCGTCATCACCTGGGTGACGAGCTGGTCGGCTTCGCCCACGGCGCCGGCAGGGTCGTCCACAAAGCGCGACTGGATGCGACGCCATTCGCGGGCAAAGGCGCTGGCTTGTTCCTCAGTCAGCTTGTGCAGGTTGAACCGGCTGACGCGCTCGGCGCGCTCGCGCAGAACGGCGTCCGCACGTTCGGCGCCGACAGCCTCAACGGTTCGTTCGTACTCGGGTCCAAAACGTTCGCGCAAGTTGACCCGCTGTCGCCGGCTCGTGTAAAACCACACTGCAAGCGCGAGCAGCAGGACAACCACACCAACCCCGATAATCATGAGGGTTTGAGAATCCACAGTTAGCCTCCTGTGGATCGAAACAGCAAGCATCATTCCAGCGTCTGTCGTTAGCAGCCGGACTGCGTGCTTCGCTGTGAACTCTGCGTGAAGCATTATCCGGTTCAGGCGGCGCAGGAGGGGATCCCGTTGGTGGCGCGCGACTTCTGATGCTAACGCGTCGATACGGCGGCGATTATCGCCGTCCGTCGACTCGTGCCTCGTTCATCACGTCGTCTGAATTGGAATGGAAAACGAGAACGTGGCGCCCGGCCCATCGTTCGGCTCTGCCCAAAGACGGCCATGATGTGACTCGACGATGGAGCGGCTGACAAACAACCCGATGCCCATGCCACTAC
>DATEEI010000068.1:0-3427 GCA_035281225.1 Vicinamibacterales bacterium | reverse complement strand
CTTCTCAACGACGCCCTTGGGGATGAAGTTCGCGACCTCGCGGCTTATCTCAAGGTCAGTGACTCGACCGCGAGCAGGACGAGAACCGCAGCGCGCGCCAATCTACACACTGGGTTGAGCCGAATCCGGCACGTCCTGGGTGGCCAAATGGCAGCGCGAGCCGAGCGCGAAAACATAGGACTTGCAGAGGCATGAAAACTATTCCAGCATCCAGCATCAGGCTGGTTTTGCGTGCCTGAAATCTCCGGAGTGATGACCCGGGGATATGCCGCTATAGGGCCTGTCGTTCGCAATCTCCGCCTCGAGCGTTGCGGCGTCAGGCCCTAGGCCAAACTCCCCAAGAGCGCGTCCGAAGCGCCCGCCTTGAACAACGGCGGAAAGCGACCGGGCGTCTCAGCTTGGGTTTCACAGCCGCTCCCCCAAGAGGGCAAGCGGTGCCCGGTTCAGCCGGGCTTTTATTCGGAGTCCCCATGCCCGCAGTCGAGATCGGACTGTGCCTGGTCATGGGCGCCTGCATCGGCATCCTGGGGTTTATCGGCGTTCTGGTCTGGTTTCTTCATGACCAGTTGGGGGACTTGTGAGCCGACTCGACACGATCTACGTCGGCTCAAACCTGACTGCGACGACGAGGCCGGTATCTCTGGTCCTTGGGGATATCCGCCAGCTCACGGTGGACGCCGGGGCTTACTGCGGGATCGAGGACACGGAGATTGATTCCGCTACGTGGGGGCTGGTTGAGCCTGACGGCGTTGTAACGCTGGGCTCATCCGCCACCAGCACCAAGACCACGGCGTGTCCAGTGACCGCTGTGACGGCTGGGGTGCAGGTGGTTCAGGCCTCACTGGTGTTCGATAACGGGGAAGTCCAGATTTTCCTGTTCCGCTGCGACGTAACGGACCCTGACTGCTCAATGCCGGATCGCTATGCAGCGTGAGAGAGCCATTCAGCAGGGCATCGACTCTGCCCGGATGTACCGGAAAGACGGCCCGTTTGAGTACCCGATGGAACACCCGCTGTTCGCGTTCTGGTGGGAAGCGGTGGTGCTGAAGTCTGACTGTCCGGACCTCTCTGACTCGTTCATCCGCAAGGACGTGATGGCTAGGCTCGAGAAGAAGCACGGCAAGTCCGGGGCACTGGACTCCAAGACCCCCATCACTCTTTACGGGAAGGCTGCATGAAATTCGTGTTTGTCGGGAATGGCGACGGCGACCAGGAGGAAATCACCATGTACGGGGTGACCTTCCAACTGAACGGCCCAGGGATGGAAGTCACGGACCCCGAGGGCATTCGCAAGCTGTCGTGGAACAACCATTTCCGGCAGGGCGACAAGGCAGATCCGGTCCCGGTGAAGCGTAAGCCCGGGCGTCCGAAGAAACCGGCCAAGATCGAACAGGTCGAAGTCGGGGACGACGATTAAAGTTATCCACAGGTCAAAGGGTTGAGTGAAGCGCCATGGCTGCGCCTGTAGGAAACAAGTTCGGAGCGAACCGCAAGGAATGGCAGAGCGCCATCAAGCGCGCGCTTGCCCGCAAGGCGGGGACTGTCGCTGCGGGGCTGGACAAGATTGCCTCAGACCTCGTGGACGAGGCGTATGCGGGCGACAAGGAAGCGCGCCGGGAGATTTGGGACAGGGTGGACGGCAAGGCTGCCCAGACCGTCGATACGAGCCTGACGATCCGCGATGAGCGAGCTATGTCTGACGCCGAGCTTGCCGCAATCGCAGCGGGCGTTAGCGGCGACGGAACTTCTGAGGCGGCGGGGGATTCGTCGCTCACTCACTGAATGGTGCATTGAGGCGCTAGCCAACCAGGGGCAGCTTCCTGCCTCGCATCACCGCCTGTTGATTGCGGCCCTTGAGAGGCTGGCTCGAGGTGAGATTCGGCGCCTCATGGTGCTGATGCCGCCGGGCTCGGCCAAGTCTACGTACGTCTCGGTCCTGTTCCCGCCGTGGCTCCTGGCTCAGAACCCACAGGCCAGCATCATCGCTGCATCGCATACGGCGGAGCTGGCGGAACGGTTCGGACGGAAGGTCCGGAACATCATTCAGGAACATGCGCCGACGCTCGGGTATGGAATCCGGGTTGATAGTGCAGCCGCAGGACGTTGGGACACAGATGCAGGCGGGGAGTACTTCGCTGCCGGTGTGATGGGGCCTATCACGGGCCGTCGCGCTGACCTAGCTGTGATCGATGACCCAGTGAAATCTCGGCAGGACGCCGACTCCGAAGTCATCCGGGATCGCACCTGGGAATGGTGGCGCAACGACCTGTTCACCCGTCTTAAGCCTGACGCACGGGTCGTGCTGGTGATGACGCGCTGGCACGAGGACGACCTGGGCGGGCGGCTACTCGCGGACATGGAGTCTGGCGGGCCGAAGTGGGAAGTGTTGAAGCTGCCGATGGAGGCAGAGAGCAACGACCCTCTTGGCCGGAAGGTCGGTGAGCCGCTGTGGCCTGAGTGGTTCAACGACGAGATGAGGGCCGAGGCCAAGCGCGACCAGCGCACATGGTCCGCTCTGTACCAGCAGCGCCCAGCTCCGGACGAGGGAACGTTCTTCCAAAAGGCGTGGTTCCGGTCATGGGTTGATAAGCCCAAGGGCCTGAACGTCTACGGCTCGAGCGACTACGCCGTGACGGATGGTGACGGGGACTGGACCGTCCACCGGGTGTGGGGTGTGAGCCCTGATGGCGACCTGTACCGGCTTGCCGGATGGCGGGGTCAGACGACCTCTGACGTGTGGATTGAGCAGTTGCTAGACCTCATCAAGGCGCACAAGCCGCTCTGCTGGTTTGGGGAGGCTGGCGTCATTGCGAAGGCCGTAGAGCCCGCAATCAAGCGCCGCATGAGGGAGCGCAGCGTGTTTTGCCGGATGGAGTGGCTTCCGTCGATCCACGACAAGCCGACACGGGCCAGAGGCTTTCAGGCTAGGGCTGCGTCGTCTCGAGTGTGGTTCGAGCAGGGCGCCGACCTCACGGAGTTTTTGCAGTTCCCAGCGGGCAAGCACGACGACGAGGTGGATACAGCGTCGTTAATCGGCCGCGCTCTGGACGAGGCACACCCCGGAATCGTGCCGCCGCAAGAGAAGAAAGCGACTAAGCGCGACCCGTGGGGCGATGACGAGGATACGGACGGAACGACATGGCGAAGCGCGTAGACAAATCCAAGAAGTCCGGCGATGAGGCATTGGCCCGCCTTATCTCGTACTACGAGGATTCCGTCACCGCGACGTTCAGTGCCCGCAACCTGGCCGAGCGCGACCGGGACTACTACGACAACAAGCAGTGGACCTCGGAAGAAGAACAGAAACTAAAGGACCGTGGGCAGGCGCCCATCGTCATCAACCGGATCAAGCCGAAGATTGACTTTCTTCTGGGGACGGAGCGCCAGACGCGCACTGATCCCCACGCCTTCCCCCGCAACCCGGCTG
>DATEEI010000067.1:0-93769 GCA_035281225.1 Vicinamibacterales bacterium | reverse complement strand
CGACATCCTTCGCCGCCAGCCCGCCATCGCAGTCCGCCAACACGCGCGTCCGCAGATCCATCGAGTACGGCGCCATTGGTCCCTCCCGGCGACAGAAGTACCATAACTGCCGTACTACGTACAATCGGAAAACGCTCTAGACTCGCGGCCAATTCATTGGCCGCACAGGCCAACTCCAAATCATATTCTTTAAGATCTAATTTTTTAATCAGTTAGAGAATTCGTGTCAGACAAACTCTACGGCCGCTCGGCCAAAGCGTTAGCCTGAATCGCATCACGTTCACCTGCCGTTGAACACGCTTATCACTCGATAAGTCTGGCTTTTGCAGATATTTAACAGACGCGCATTTCCGCGCAAATCTCATGGAACGCACGTTGCTCTACACCACGCTGAGATTCACCTAACCCGCGGACCAGCCCGACGCGCTCATCCCTGATTTCAAAAGAACGACCTTATGCAGCAGTCAATGTTCAACCTTCGTGTCCCCCTTGCCGAGCGTGGGGAGGTGTTCCTGATGAACACGCTCACGGACGCGCAGCTCATCGTCTCTACCGACATCGCGGAGCTGCTCGATCGCGTGGGTGACGCTCCTGAGGCGGTGCGGCCCGAGGTGTTGAGTGTTGAAGAGCGGGAAGCCTTGGTCACGCTGACCGAGCATGGGTTCATCGTGCCTAGTCGCGCGTCGGACACCGAGGCGCTCAACAAGTTTTTTACCGACTACCGCGAAGACACCGAGCAAATGCGCGTGACCGTGCTCACGACGCTGCAGTGCAATTTCGCCTGCGATTACTGTTTCCAGGGAGATCACGGCGATTACAACAAGCACGCCGATCGGATGTCGCTCGAAGACAGCGCGCGACTGTCAGAGTGGATCGAGAAGCGGCTCGACGAGCTGAAGCCGAAACGGCTGACGATCACCTTCTTTGGCGGCGAGCCGCTCCTGAACCTCCCGGTGGTGTACGACCAGGCAGAGCGCGCGTTTGCAGCCTGTCAGAAGCGCGGCGTGACGCTGGCGCTCGGCATCATCACCAACGGCCTCCTGCTCACCGAAGAGCTCGTCGATCGGCTGCTGCCTTACGGCCTCGGGTACGTAAAGGTGACGCTGGACGGCGACAAGGACACGCACAACAGAATGCGGCCGCTGCGCGGTGGGCAAGGCACGTTCGACAAGATCATCGAGAACGTCCGCAAAGTGGCGGGGAAAGTGCGTATTGCGGTCGGTGGAAACTTCGACGCCGATTCGGTCGAGAGCTTCCCAGCCCTGCTCGATTTTCTCAAGGAGCAGGATTTCTCGGACAAGCTGGCGAAGGTCGCCTTCAAGCCCGTCGTCCGTCAGAAGCAGGTTCCGAAAAGCATCATCCCTTTGACGGTCATCACCGACAAACCGCTCAACGGGACGTGCATGACAGCAGCCGGCTCCGGCGGTTCGAGCATCTGCGACACATGCCAGTTCGTCGACGAGCAGCTGTCGCACCTGCGGGAAGAGACCAAGAAGCGCGGATTTCCCACAGTGGATGGCGTCCACATGGGACCGTGCGAGATTCACAAGAAGCACGCGTACACGATTGGACCTGACGGCGCGACCTACGCCTGCCCGGGCTTCACGGGTGAGGCGACCTTGGCAACCGGCCACATCGACGGCCGGAGCGAGGGCTGGCGGATGTCGGCGGCGGAGCGTTTCGAGCATCTCGCCGCATGGCACAACTGCGGCGATTGCGCGTTTATCCCCGTCTGCGCGGGTGGTTGTTCGGTTGCCTCACACACGGAGCTCGGAGACATGAACATCCCGACATGTCACAAGCCGAGCTTTGAATCAGCGCTCATCTCGCTGGCGCATGACGCGGCCAGCGTATCCTAGGAGACTCCAACATGGCGAAAATCAAGGTCATCAAGTCCGGTAAAGAAACTGCCAAGCCCGTAAACTACTGCCCCTGGGTCGTGGACACCGGTGAACCGGCGCCACAGAAATAGGCCCGGCTACTCGTTTCGGCCACCTGCGCCGAAAAGCTCCTAGATCGCTACCAGATTGGACTGGGGCGGTGGACAATAACAGTCCACCGCCCCTTCGACTATGAGGTCGATAAAGGAGCCGGCGAATGTTCAGGCGTCAGATATTCGACAATGCTGGCACTATAGTGGCTATGGTGCGGCCGGTTACTGTCTGTCTCGCCTTCCTGGCCATCTCAGCTTGTTCAGGTGCTACCGTCCCCACCACGCCTGACAATGCTCCGATCGTCCTCACAGTTGGATATCCCCACGTAACCGGCCAGGATCCGCGTCATGGGATGCGGCAAGCCGCTCGACTCATGAGCTTCGAAGGACTGGTGCTTCCCAGCCGATCTGGTCGTGTCCAACCGAGATTGGCCGAGAGCTGGTCAGAATCCGCTGATGGACTCGAGTGGCGCTTCCAGTTGAGGAAGAACGCTTTCTTTCATGATGGCACCGTCGTCGATGCAACCACGGTGAAAAACTCGCTCGAGCGATCTCTGGCCAACGCAGACAAGGATCAATACCCAGGACTGGCTGACATCGTCGGCATTGAGTCTCCCACTCCGAATGAGCTCCTGATTCGGTTGAGAGACCGCTCGACTTTTCTCCTTGATGATCTCGGGGTTTCAATACAGAAAGTGCAGCCGGGAAAACCCCCAGTAGGCACAGGCGCGTACGTCGCAAGCCTGGACCCGAGCAGAGAACTGACGATGACTGCGTTTCCCAGGTACTATCGGGGCAACCCAAGAGTCGGACAAATTGTTTGGAAAGCGTATCCGACCGTTCGAACGGCGTGGGCGGCGATGATGCGCGGCGAGATCGATTTTCTGTACGAGGTGGGCGAAGACGCGCGCGAATTCGTCGCGGGGGAGGCCTCAATCCAGACATTTCCCTTTCTGAGAAATTATGTTTTCGCAGTCGCCTTCAACATGAAGCGGGGAGTTCTTCAGGATTTGCGAGTACGACGAGCGTTGAATCACGCAGTCGATCGGCAAACGGTCCTGCAGCAGGCGTTCAAGGGGCACGGACGCGAGACGAGCGGCTCGGCATGGCCGGAACACTGGGCCTACGACTCGACGGTTCCCAACTATGCCTACGACCCGGCGCGCGCGGCAGCGCTACTAGACGCTGCTGTCATGAAGGGGAGCAGTCCTCCTCGTGCTGGTCGGCCACCCTCTCGTTTACACTTCTCATGCCTCTTGCCTGAGAACTTTGCGCTATGGGAACGAGTGGCGTTACTGGTACAGCGAGACCTTGCAGAAATCGGCATCGACATGCATCTTGAAACGGTGTCCTTCAGCGAGTTCAATCAGCGCATAGCCACTGGTGACTTTGACGCTGTTCTCATCGAACTTGTCGTCGGCAACACCCCCAGTCGACCCTACACCTTCTGGTACTCCAAGAGCACTCGAGACTTCACAGGGTACAGCAATGAGAAAGTCGACACCGCGTTCGACCTTATCAGAAGGGCGTCCGATGAACGGCATTACCGGCAGGGTTTCACCAATTTCCAAACCGCTCTCCTCGAGGATCCGCCCGCGATTTTTCTTGCTCTGGGACAGGTCACCAGGGCTGTCAGCAAGCGCTTTCAGGTAATCGCTCCTCCCGGGAGCGACATCCTGTCTACGATTGCTGACTGGCGACTGGCCGATGGAGCCGCGAGGATGACGAATTGAAGCGGATCACGTCCCGCTTCGTTCTGCTGTTGGCTGCGGCGGGCATCCTGCCACTCCTGGTTTACGGAGCGGTCTCGATATTCTCGCTCCGCGATGCCACGCGTCGTTCGGTGATCACCGGAAACGAAAACGTCGCGAGGCGGGTGGCAGAACAGATCGGTCTGTATATCCAGACGAATGTCGACATCCTGCAGTCGGTTGCTGCAAACCTTCAGGGAACCAATCTAGAGCCCTGGCAGCAAGACCGGATCCTGAAGAACGCGGCGCTTGATTTCCCGGAGTTCCGTGAGATCGCCCTGTATGGGCCTACTGGTGAACAAATTGCATCGAGTCGTGTCGGCCAGTCCCAAGTTCAGTTTCCGCAGACCGGTACCGGCTTTGGTCCGTACATCACGGTCTCACCGATCGCAATCGACAACGACTTATTGCCCACGGCTATCGTCGGGATCAAGCTGACGCAGGCCGGTCAGAGTGCAGGCTCGCTCGTGGGCGAGATCAGCCTCGAAGAAATGTGGCGCATGGTCGATCGCATCAGGGTCGGCCAGCAGGGGTACGCCCTCGTCGTCGCTCAGAACGGTCAGCTGATCGCGCACGGCAACCCGAACGACAAGGCGCGCGTGGCACGGAGCGACAACCTCGCGAACCAGCCCCTCGTGCGCCTCGTGCACGGTCAGCGGAACACAGGCCCAGCCTCGCTCGAGTACACGAGCGAAGCCGGCGTGCAGATGCTCGGCGTCGCGGCACCCCTGATGCCCCTCGACTGGACGGTGATGGTCGAACAGCCGCGCAGCGAAGCATATGCCGTGGCCGATCAGCTCACCAGACAACTGATCTTCATCATCGGCTTCGCGCTGCTGGTCACCGTGACGGTCGGCTACTTCTTCGGCCGGTCCTTCATCCGCCCAATCTTCGAGCTCATGCGCGGCACCCACGCGGTGGCCGAGGGCCGTCTCGACGAGCGCGTCACGATCACCTCGAAAGACGAGTTCAAGCAGCTCGGCGATGCCTTCAACACGATGGCCGATAAGCTCGTCGAGCTCACCGAGGACGTCAGGAAGAAAGAGCGGCAGGCGATGTTCGGACGCATGGCGGCCGGCCTCGTCCACGATCTGTCGCATCCGGTGCAGAACATCGGCAACAGCTGCAAGCTCATCGTCCGCGTGTTCGACGACGCGGAATACCGCCAGACATTCACCCGCACCATCGATCGTGAGATGGACACGCTGAAGCGGGTGCTCGACGACCTGCGGAACGTGGCGAGGCCGGCGCCTGTCGAGCGCTTCCCGCTCGACGTGAACCGCTCGATCGCCGACATCGTCGAATCGATGCGCGCATTCGCCGACGAATCCGGCGTCGCGCTCGAAGCGAAGTACTCGGCCGAGCCCGTCGTCATCGAGGGAGACACCTTCGCGCTCGGGCGCGTGTACCGCAACCTCATCACAAACGCGATTCAGGCGACACAGGCCGGCGGCCGGGTGACCGTCGCTACTGAGAAGGCGGGCGCAGCAGTCCAGGTGAGCGTCACGGACACCGGCTCCGGCATTCCGGCCGAGCGCCTCGGCGCGATCTTCGACGACTTCGTCACCACAAAGAAACGCGGGCTGGGACTCGGCCTGGCCATCACCAAGCGCATCGTCGAACAGCTCGACGGCACGATCGTCGTGACCAGCGAGATCGGCAAAGGTACGACCTTCACCATGCAGTTTCCTGCCGCACGACGTCCGGTTGCCGTCGCGGCGGCAGCAGGATAGAGAAGTTCTGAGGTGGCGCGGCTGCCGCATAAGCGGCAGGATCCCCAACGCGGCGGCCGCGTTGGGGTCGCGTCGCTACTTACGCGGAAGAACCGCGTCCTTCAATTGCTTGGCGATCCTGGCCTTGACGACGGTCTTTGCCGGGATCTTGATGGCTTCGCCTGTGGCCGGATTGCGCCCCATGCGGGCCTTGCGATGCTGCTTGACGAGTTTCACCATGCCGGGCAGCACGAATTCGCCCGACCGCTTCAACTCTTTCTCCGCCAGCGCCGTCAACTCATCGAAAAATTCGCGAGCTTGCGTGCGCTTCACTTCGAAACGTTCCGCGAAGTGTGAAAAGAGTTCCGACTTGCCCATTCTTCGGGCGTCCGCCATCGGCGTCCCCCTGACTTGAGCGCGCGTGGGAAGGCCGCGGATGCCGGTGCGCGCGTCGGCATCCACGGATTACGAATTGAAAAAAACGCCGTACTCTAGCTCGCGCTCCCCAACGTGTCAATCGCGAAGCGGCCGGAAATCGGCGTGTTTCTGCAGTAGATGTTAGACTTTTTCGACATGTCAAGCACGACCCTTGAAACCTTCCCCAATCCCCAACCAAACCGTGACTACGAGATCGCCATCCGATGTCCTGAGTTCACATCGGTTTGCCCAAAAACCGGCCTTCCCGACTTCGGAGAGATTCGAATCACCTATGTGCCAGACCGGCTCTGTATCGAATTGAAAGCCCTTAAATACTACCTGGTCGAGTTCCGCAACAAGGGCATTTTCTACGAAAATGTCACGAATCAGATCCTCGACGATCTCGTCGCCGCGTGCGGACCGCGCCGCATGACCGTCGTGGGCGACTTCTCGGTCCGCGGCGGCATCAAGACCGAGGTGACCGTCCGCTACGAGAAGCCAGCATAAGCGAAGTCCGGTGCCCGATCAGAATCCTATCCGCATTCCCATCGAAGCCTCACTCGATCTCCACGCCTTCTCGCCGCGCGATATTCCGTCGGTGGTAGGGGAGTACGTCCTACAAGCGCAAGCGATAGGCCTGCGAGAGGTGCGGCTGATCCACGGTCGCGGTCGCGGCATCCAGCGTGGCATCGTGCAGCAAGCGCTCGAGAAGCATCCAATGGTAGTGGAATTTTTTGACGACACCGCCTCGAATCTGGGTGCAACTATTGCGATCCTGAAGACTCTGCCCGGCTAACGGCGGGGCTTTTTGGCCGGCACGGGCGTTGCGAACTGCGCTGCATGCAGTTTGCGGCGGGTGATCGTGTCATGGTCCGCGGGGAACGCTGGATCGTCGACGACGCGACAGAGTTCGCTGACTGTGCGGTGCTCAGTCTGTCGGCCGCCGATCACGCGGGCCGCTCGTCTTCGCAACTGCTCGTTCCCTTCGATCGACCGATCAAATCGGCAACGGTCTCTCGAAGTCGTGTGGTCACAGGAAGACGCTGGATACGGCATCTGCATTCGGAGTTGTCGGAGCTCCGAATGGCCGGCGAGCTCCTCGAAGCTGCCGGCGCAACCATCGACATCCTCCCCTTTCAACTGGAACCGGCGCTGGCGCTCATCACCGGGCGAGCCTCGCGTTTTCTGCTGGCGGACGAAGTGGGCCTTGGAAAAACCATTCAGGCCGGTCTCATGCTCGCCGAGCTGCGGCGCCGCGGATGGTGCGAGCGGGCCCTCATCCTCACACCCTCGGGTCTGCGAAAACAGTGGGCGGGCGAGTTGCAGAGGCGATTCGACATTTCCGCAGCCGTCCTCGACGCGGACGCACTCTCGAGACTCCAGCGCTCGCTGCCCCTCGACGTGAATCCGTGGGGAATCGAACGCGTGCTCATCACGTCCATCGATTTCATCAAGCAACCGGAAGTGCTGCGGGGGTTGTCCGGTCAACTCTGGGATCTGCTGATCGTGGACGAGGCGCATCAGGCATCTGCGGCGTCGCTGCGATACGAAGCGGCAAGGACGCTGGCCCGACAGGCACGCCACGTCGTATTGCTCACTGCCACTCCTCACGCCGGAGATGAATCGGCCTACCGCGCCCTCTGCGAGCTCGGCCGATTCGATCGCGCGGACCCGATGGTTCTCTTTCGCCGCACGAGACAACAGTCGACGCTTTCTCGAACGCGGCGCGTGCACCTCCTGCACGTGAGGCTTGCTCCGGAAACGCGTGAAATGCACCGCGCGCTCGCGGCGTACGTCGCCAAGCTGTGGCAGATTGCCCGCGCGACGGGGCGGCCCGAGGTGCAGCTGGCCGCCATGGTCCTGAGCAAGCGCGCGTTTTCCAGCGCGGGATCGCTGGCTTCGTCGATCGAGCGACGGCTGGCGGCCATTTCAGGATCGTTGCCCGTCTCGTCGCAGCCGGCGCTTCCCTTCGACGCCGACGTCGACTCCGCAGACGAAGCACCGCGTCCCGATGCCCCCGCGTTTGATTGTCCGGATGAGGAAGAAGCAGCGCTGCGGCAGCTGCTCGCCGCGGCGAGGCGCGCAGAGGTCGACGAGGACAAGGTGCGGGTGCTGCACAAGCTGCTTCAACGGATCGAAGAACCGGTGATCGTGTTTACGGAGTATCGCGACACGCTCGAAACGCTGGAGCGGGCGTTCGCCAACACGAGGAAGACGGTCGTGCTTCACGGTGGCCAAACATCACAAGAACGACGCGATGCGGTTGACGCATTCACCAGCGGCTCGGCCGATCTGCTGCTAGCAACCGACGCGGGCGCCGAGGGACTCAACCTCCAACGCCGGTGCAGGCTCGTCGTCAATCTCGAGCTTCCGTGGAACCCCATTCGCCTCGAGCAGCGGATCGGCAGGGTCGACCGCATCGGCCAGTCGCGGACGGTTCACGCGATACATCTGTTTGCGGATGGGACCGCCGAAGGCACGGTCCTCGCGGCGCTCCTCCGCCGGCTCGACCGCATACAGGCGAGCGAGATCGACATCGCTGGCAGCATCATTGCCGGCTCCGCTCTCCCGATCCGCACGACGGAGCCCCTCGTCGAAGGCGCGACCGAAACGGTGGACCTGAGGGCCCGCGCGAACGCGGAAGCGGCACGGCTCCACACCTTGCGCTTCGCGAGCCAGATTCGATCGAGCTCGCGCGAGGGCGTCATCCCCGTGACGTGCCTTCCATCGTTGCGAGGCTCGACGATTTGCTTCGTGCGCATTCGCATCGCAAACGGCGCAGGGCGCCTGATCGAGGATGCATTGGTGCCGATCCTCGTGCCGGATCACGGTGCGGCTAAAGCCGCACACTACGTACGACAGCGGAGGCGCGACATTCGCGCACGGGCAGAGCGGCTGCTCGATCGAATCCGCCCGGCTGTCGTCGCACTTGCAACACAGGTGGCCGGCGATCGCATGAAGGACCTGGATGTTGAAGGCGCCGGGTGGGTCGAGCGCGCGTTACGACGGGAAGCCCATCTCTCTCGAGCGGTCACGAGTACAGCACCACTTCCCGTTCAGGCGGGACTATTCGACAACCGTGCGCTCGCCAGCAAGCACGACTTGGAGCAGCAGCGTCGGAGCATCGTGGCCCAAAGTGACAGCCGGTCCTCACTGCTCGAAGCCGGCGCCTCGGTGTTTCTCGCACAGGAGCCATGCATCACGTTGATGCTGGTCGCATGCTGACCGGGTTGAGCGGCTCGCTGCTGTCGCACCATTTTGCGGAGCGGCATCTTCACCTCGAATTCGCAGGACGGCTTGGCGAGCGGTCAGCGAGCGAAGCTCACCGGCAGTTCCGTCATTGGTGGTCCGCTCACGCATCGCAGTTGGGGCCAGCCTCGAGTCTCAGGTCCATATGGAACGCAGCAGCCATACCGCTCGCTGAACAGCTGGGGTTCGCCGTGGCAGTGCTCGACGACCACGACGACACGCGCCGGGCGCTATTGACGTCGGGCGACGCGCGAATCGGCTTAGTTGCCGGACATTGGACACTATCGCTCGACAATCTCTGGCGTGAAGCTGTCCGCAACGGGATCGGGCTCGAGACGTCGTGGTCGTTGTGCACGAACGGGCACCAACTGAGGCTGGTCGATACGCAACGCACTTACTCGCGCGCCTTCGTTGAGTTCGATCTCGAGCAGACGATTGAGAACGCCGAGACGTTTCACCTGTTCTGGGGGCTATTGCACGCGCGTGCATTCGAAAGCGGTCGATCGCTCGTCGCAGAAATCATCCAGTCCGCAGCCCGTCACGGCCAGGCCGTCAATCGATCGCTTCGGCTTGGCGTGATCGAAGCCGTTCAGCACCTGCTGTCGGGGTTGAGCCGATGCGGTCAGCGCGATGTGGATGCGCTGTTCGATGAATCGCTCACGGTCGTCTATCGCGCACTGTTCCTGATGTTTGCCGAAGCCCGCGGACTGGTTCCGACCTGGCATCCTCTCTACAGGACGAGCTACACCATCGAATCGTTGAGAGATCGGGTCGAGCAACCCGGCAGCGTTCACGGGCTCTGGGAGACGCTGCAGGCGATCGCCCGCCTTGCGCACCGTGGCTGCCACGCGGGGACTCTCGTGGTTCCTCCGTTCAACGGCCGGTTATTCTCGCCGGCCCGCGCTCCCATTGCCGAGTCGTGTGCGGTAGAGGATGAGACCGCTCGCAAGGCGCTGCTCGGGTTGTCGACGACAACCGTGCGAAAGAAGAGATCGCGCATCGACTATCGCGACCTGGGGGTCGAGCAGCTTGGCGCCGTGTACGAGAGCGTTCTGGACTATGCCCCCGCGCCGTCTCGCCAGGGAGAGATCACTCTTCGTCGATGTGGCGATCGTCGGAAGGCAACCGGCTCCTTCTACACGCCGCAATCGCTCACCGATTACGTCGTGCGCCGCACGCTTCACCCGCTTGTGTCAACGGCGTCTTCGGATCGCATTCTTCAACTCCGTGTGATCGATCCAGCGATGGGCAGCGCGGCATTTCTCGTCTCGGCCTGCCGCTATCTCGCCGCCGCGTACGAACGCTCGCTGATCCGCGAGGACAGGTGCCGAGAGGCGGACCTCTCTGAAAGCGATCGGGCTGGCTTCAGACGACAAATCGCCCAGCGATGTCTCTTCGGCGTGGATCTGAATCCCACGGCCGTGCAGCTCGCACGATTGTCTCTATGGCTCACAACGCTGGCGGCAAACAAGCCCCTCACATTTCTCGATCACCGCCTCGTCTGCGGCAACAGCCTCCTGGGCGCCTCGCCGATCGACATCGCGCGCCAGCCGCCCTCTGCCGGTAAGGCAGGCGGAGCCGCCGCGTGGCACCAGCCGCCTTTGTTCGCCGAAGACGAGCTCGAGCCATCGCTTGCGCAGGCCGTCGGCCAACGGCGTTGGATGGCGGAAACGAGCGACGATACGGTCGATGTCGTCAGGGAAAAGGAGAGGCGGCTCAACGCCGTGAAGAGCAGGGATCCATGGAAAGCCGTCGCCGATCTCTGGTGCGCCTGTTGGATGTGGCCGGAACGCGCCTCGGCGCCCGGCCCCGCCGTGTTCGCATCGCTGGCCGACGAACTGAACCAGCGTCATACCACGCTGCCCCGCAGGCTGGCGGCCGCTCTGTTGAAGCAGGCAGACAGCGTGGCCAGGCATCGGCGCTTTTTTCATTGGATGCTGGAATTTCCGGAAATCTATTTTGACGAGGCCGGCCGGCCTCTGGCTCATCCCGGGTTTGACGCCGTGCTCGGCAACCCGCCCTGGGACATGTTGCGCGCCGACTCAGGCGAGAAGCCGTTCTTCCGGCAAGCGGGAATCTATCGTCATCAGGGCGCGGGTCACATCAACCGCTATCAGATCTTCGTCGAGCGCGCGCTGATGCTCGCGAAACACGGCGGGCGGATCGGCTTGGTACTTCCATCCGGCTTCGCGACCGACCACACCGCTGCACCGTTACGGCGCCGGCTGCTGGCGCACTCGAACGTAGACACGATCAGCGGGTTCGACAACCGGAAGGCCATCTTTCCGATTCACCGGAGCGTTCGCTTCATGATCTCGACATCGACGGTCGGCACGCCGACCAGCCAGATCGCATGTCGCTTCGGTATCGACGATCCAACGATGCTCGAGAACATTCCTGACACAGGCGACCGAAAGGCGAACCCCACTCATCCCATCACGCTGACGCCAGCGCTTCTAACAGCGCTGGCCGGCGAGAGGCTCGCAATCCCCGAGCTGCGAAGTGAGGCCGACGTGCGCATTCTCGAAAGCGTTGTTCATCGCATTCCCAGGCTTGGCGATGCCGATGGCTGGGGCGTGCGTTTTGGCCGGGAGCTGAACGCCACCGACGATCGTCGGCACTTCCATACGAGACGCACCGGCCTGCCCGTCCTCGAGGGAAAACACATCGAGCCGTTCCGCGCCCATGTTGCTCGAACGAGCGCGCGGATCTCCCACAAGGCCGCGGAGCGTCTACTCGATGCCCGCCACACGTTCCTGAGACCACGCCTGGCGTATCGTGACGTCGCCAGCTCGACGAACCGGCTATCGCTGATTGCCGCGGTGTTGCCTGCCGGTATTGTCACGACTCACTCGCTCTTCTGCTTGAAGACGCAGTTGTCCAGCGACAGCCAGGCCTTCCTCTGCGGCATGCTCAACAGCTTTGTGGCCAACTACCTCGTCCGTCAGGTGATGACGACGCATCTGGGATCGGCGACCGTGGAAAGCCTTCGCGTTCCCAGGTTGAAATACGATGCGCCCTGGTTCGTAGAAGTGGTCGAGCTCGTGCGTGCGCTCGAGCGAGGCGCGACCGGACGCGAGTATGCACGCCTACAGGCACTCGCCGCGCGGTGCTACGGACTGAGCGCGGGAGACTTCGAACACGTGCTGAGCACCTTTCCGCTGGTGCCCGTCGAGGTGCGTACCGCAGCGTTTGAGGAGTTTATGAAGATGTAGGGAGCGAGCGAACGAAACTCTTGTAGGACATATACCTACACGTGAAACGATTAGCTGTATTTTTGTTGACCACCTCGACATCGTTCCCTACACTGACTCCGCATAGAGCACTCGAATCTCCACGCTCTATCACCAATCAGCAACATAAATTCTCGGTTTTGGATCTGGGCGCGACGTGCGTGTGTGTGTCGCCCGTTATCCGGGAGCCCCAATGATGGAGTCGGTCCGTCGGCGCGCTGTTCCGCTTGTGGGTGTAGCGGCACTGTCGTTCATGCTGTTCTTCGTCGCGACGACGGCGCTCAATTCTATGCCGCCTCCTCCGGTGACGCCGATCGAAGTGGTGGCATCCGGGCTGGGCGCGCCGATCGGTATCGCGGTGAGTCCCACGGGGGCCATCGTCGTGTCGGATCGCCGTGCGGGCACAGTCACGCAACTGGGGGCAAGCGGGCAGCACGCACTGCTGGCTAGTGGACTCCAACGTCCAGTCGGACTGGCGTTCCAAGCAGATGGCAGCCTGTTGATTGTTGAGGAGCGCGGCGGTCGGCTGCTCGAGCGCCACCTCACAGGCTCGATCGTGGTACGCGCGTCCGGCTTGTCCGTCCCGCGCTGGGTGGCCGTGTCGCCTGATGGCGCTGCCTACGTGTCCGGCGATGGCCCGGGCGGCGATGACGATGATGACGACCCGGGCGCATCGGGTGGCATGCGCGTAATGAAGGTGTCGCCGACGGGGGTCGTGACGATCGCGGGCCAGGGATTCATCGGCCTGCAAGGGCTAGCGCTCGGTTCTCAGGGTCTCGCGCTCTCCATGCGACGCCTGGCCACGGAGACCGCCGGTGACTGGACGCGTCTCGCTCTGCTGCCGTTCGTCACACCCGGATCGTTCGGGCCGGCCGTGCGTCTGCTCTCCGAAAACATGTCGGTGCCAGCCGCGGTGGCCGTCGATCGCTTCGGCGCGGTGTACATGACCGCGGCGCCCTCGCGCGGTGTGGACGGCGACGACCGCGACAATGGCGATGGCGATGACGAGCAGGACGGCGTGTTGTTGAAGCGGTTGCCCACGGGCGAGCTGGTGACGCTCGCGACCGGACTGGCCGCGCCATACGGCATTGCCATTGAAGCGGACGGCCACGTCCTGGTCGCCGAACAGCGGCGCGGACGAGTGCTGCGACTGCGGGCGCCCGGCGCACCGATCGTCCACGCGCCCGCGTTCACGAATCAGTCACCCGCCACGATCACCGGGACCGCGGAGCCAGGGTCGCGGGTGCAGGTGTTTCGCGACGGTAACTATGGCAGCGTGCTGGGCGCCACCACGGCGGACGCCGGCACCGGCGCGTTCACCGTCACCATCGCGCTCACGCCCAACGCGCCGAACCCGCTCGTATTCATGGCCACGGCCGCAGCGGGCGCCGGTCTGACGTCGACTCCGGTCGCTCTGGTCGTCGTGCACGACGATCGGCTGCCCACGACGACGATCCTCGCTCCGCCTGTAGACCTCCACACGAATGGCATGCTGGCCGTCACGGGACGCGGCGAAGATGACGCCAGCGGGGTCGCGACCGTCTCCGTCGCGGTGGACCATCAGTCGATGGCTGACGCATCGAATACCGATCCGACGCAGCCGTTCGTCGCCCAGTTTGGGCTGGCCACGACCGCATTGACCGAAGGCCCGCACACGCTCACGGTCACCACACGCGACAGGGCCACCAACACCAGCTTCGCGGCGCAGACGTTCGTCGTGGATCGGACCGCGCCGGAGACCCAGATTGTGAGTGGACCGGGAGCGACGACGGCCGAAACATCGGTCACCTTCGGCGTGGGCGGGACAGACGCCATCGCTGGCTCCGACTCGCTCGTGTTCTCGTGGCGCATCGACCAAGAGCCATGGTCCGCCTTCGGACCGGACGAAGCGATCACCATCACCGGACTGACGTTTGGCGCGCATCGATTCGAAGTGAAAGCACGGGACATGGCCGGGAACGAGGATCCGGTACCCGCTGTGCAGACCTTCAGCGTCGCCGGCTTGGTCATTCGCATGACTGAGCCCGTCGAAGGCGCCCTCGTCACGGGCTCCTCGGTCTGGGTCCGAGGGACGGTCGAGAGTGGTGGACGGGAGGTCACGGTCAGCGTGAATCGACCGACCGTCCCAGATGCGCTGCCGGTGATGGCGGGCGTGGAGGCCGGGACCTTCGCTGTAGAGGTCGCCGTAAATCCGGCGATCACAAGTCTGCTTGCTACGGTGACCGATGTGGTGAGCGGTGCCACAGCGACACACACCATCACTCTGACCATGCAGGTTGACCCTGACCCGCCATTCGGGTTCTTCAAGGCATACCCGGCGGGAGGCGCCGCACCCCATGTCGTGAGGTTTGACGCCAGGCTGAATGCAGGCGATCACGTTGCGCTCGATCTGGAGAGTGACGGGGTCATCGACTTCGAAGGCAGCGCGGTCGACGGCCAGGCGTTCGCCTTCCTGCACCCTGGGATCTATGTGTCCTCGCTACGGGTGACGGCCTCGAATGGTCAGGTGAGGACCCTCCACACGAGCGTGGAAGTCTATGATCCAACCGCCCTCGATGCGCGGCTCCAGGCCGTCTGGAGCGGCTTCACGGACGCGCTGCGCGTGGGCAACCTCGCGCAGGCGGTCTCGTTCATCCACGGTGACCGCCGCGCGCGCTGGCACGCGTACCTCAGTGACGCGAGCGCTGAAGCGTTGGCGGAAAGTGCGACAGCCTTCACATCCATCGAGCTGGTTGAGGTGGGGCTACGCGGGGCTGAGTACCAGATGCTCCGCGACGAAGGTGGCCAGCTGATGTCGTATCCGGTGGTCTTCACCGCCGATAGTGATGGGAGGTGGCGGCTATGGCAGTTCTAGCAGGCCCGCTCAGTCGGCCGCGCCGCCGGCGGGGCGGTGTCATGGGATTCGCGGCGATCGCGCTGTCGCTCCTGCTCGTGAGTTGCCAAGAGCGAGAGCAGACGACGTGGGGCCCCTTCCGTGCGCAGGTGGTCGACAGCGAGACCGGGCTGCCGCTAGCCGGCGTTCATGTGATGGCCGAGTGGCGCCAAACGGTATTGAACCCCGTGAGTAGCATTTCGAAATTCTACGATGCCACAGAAACCGTCACGGATGCCTCGGGCCGATTTGAGATTCCGCGGCTGGAGCGCTGGTCGTACTGGACGCGAGAACCCGACTTCGAATTTTTCGCTCCCGGCTACACCATGCTAGGGGGCGCGTTCGATGTCACGCCGCCAGGCGGTCGCTACCTTGTCGATCCAACGGTCGTCAAACTGCGCCCGCTCAAGACGCGCGAGGAACGTTGCGCGGACCTCGGGGGCGCACCTTTGCATCACAAAGCGCCACGGTTCCTCGAGGCCGTGCACACGTACCATCGCGGACTTCGTTGTTACGAACTGAGGGAGCATCCCCGAAAATGACTACAGCGCCTCTCAAGAGATCACTTGTTGTCGGACTTCTGATCATTGCCATCCTAACGACCGGTCGGCTTGTGGCCTTGGAAGTTGAGACTCATGTGCTCGTCAACCGAGCAGCGGTTCGGATGGCGACCGCTTTTGATTTTGAGGGTTTTCTTCGGAATGGCCTTGGGTTACCAGATGGCTCTAGGACGATCCTGCCTCCCCTCGATGGCGTTCCACACGAGGTGGGGGAATGGATTGAAATGGGCGGTGAACTCGAAGACGCGGGTGAACCTGCTTTCCCGAAGAGCGGCCGCTATTACAACCACTTTCATGATCCCCTTCGGCCATGGGCCACGGCAGGCCTGACGTCCGCCATTGTGGGTTCCAATGAGTCGTCGGTTAGGTGGATGCAGAACCCGAATCAGGCGGCATCAGGAGCGGCGGGCGGCAATTGGTCGTGGCACGACGCACGGCGCATGTACTACCAGTCATTGACCGAACCCGATCGAGACATGAGAAACGCCTTATTGGCAGCCACTTTCCGCTCGATCGGTCAGATGATGCACTTGGTCGTTGATGCCTCGAACCCGGACCACGCGCGCAACGACCCACATCCGCTCGCCTCGGTAAAGAAGCTCGGATATTGGAACTACGATAAGTGGATGCTGGCCCGGCACACCGGAAACCACAGATTGGACCAGTTCGTCCCCAGCTTGCTCGCCAATCCCATTGGTTTTGATCCCAGCATCCTGCAAATTCCCATATCAGGAACAGAGCCCGCGAAGGTTCCCATCGCCCGATTGATCGACTCGGACACCTACCATGGCGGCAATCCATGGGTCACCTTCAACGCCACTGATCCGCGGTTGCCGGCTCCGATTGGTCTGTCGGAGATCAGCAACGCCAATTTCTTCAGCGAGGATACGCTCGAGGCCGGGTACCCCAATCCACGTCCAAGTACGGTGGGACTCATTCCGATTGAAATGGCAGGCCCACAACCGGCTCGTGATGGCCGCAACGTCGTGCGCCGGTACTGGACCCGTCCGGAGGGACTGGGTCTCCTCCCAGCCAACCCGGCTCGCGCACAATGCGCCGCCGATGCGTTCTTCGCGTGGCTCGTCAAGCCGAAGCCCTACTGGTGCATGGATCGCGTCGTGTGGGATCAGACCGGTGTCCACATGCTCCCGCGCGCCGTCGGCTATGCGCGGGGCGTGCTGGAATACTTCTTCCGCGGGAGCCTGCGCGTCGTACGGGCGAACCCACGGAACGATGGTCTCTACCTCGATTTTATTAACACCTCTTCCGAACAAATGGATGGCGTGTTCGAGGTGTACGCCCGGTACGAAAAAGGCAGCCAGTCAGAACGCCGCGAACGAGTGGCGGTATTGAACGATGGAATGCCGATAGTGCTCGAACCAGGAGAATTCGCGAGGCATCGATGGAACATCTCCGCGACCGCTCCCACTCCCTATTACGTGCTCGTGTTCCGCGGCCGCCTGGGTTTGGAGACTGATGCGGTCGTCCCGCAGGTTTTTGCTGTGCCTTTTGTGCAGGTCGTCCAGGAGTCCTACAACGCTGATGTCACTAAGAGCTGCGGCTTTGTCGAAAATCAACTCTCCTGGTACGAGAATGCAAGCCACTACTGTGACTTGACCCCAGTAAACCACCAGATTCGAGTACGGCTAGCCACAAATTTTAGTGGACGCGATTCGGCAGATCCCGCAAGTCTAGGCATTAGCAGGATCATTGCGGCGTGGGTCGGAAGCGCCAGTGGACCAGCACCACTCACCGTCAACGGAACGTCTTATCCTACGGGCATTTGGACACAGGGAGAGGACGGCACCCATCCGGATGGTCTCTCGATTTCAGATCCTGCGGCCCGAGGCGAGAGCAAGCTATTTCTTACGATACATTTCACCGACCCCAACTACAGCAGCGTCAGTATGCAACTCGCCACGTTCAATCCGGTGAGGGATGGGGAATCTAAGCTGGTCTATGACAATTTTGCGATTGAAGAGCCACGTTGGCACCTCGTCAAGGAAAGGAGTTGGAGGGTAACGCCGAACATGCCCCTCAACCTCCTTCGACCGGAGAGCATCGGCGGATTTCCTGCCTGGCCCACGCCCTCTGTCTGGGAAACAGCTGAAGAGTTTGTACGCGTGAATACCTTCGGCGCGGTCCAGATAGTCAAAGATATCTACCACCAACCCTTCTTCTCCAAGAGCGCTGCTCTGGAGGCGTACGCGAGCACCGTGATCAGTGAGCCTACATTTCCGGCGCCCCCATACCTGCATTGGCACGTAGTTATCAAAGAACTGCCCCTGACGAGCGCCGGAATGCTTGAATTCCGGCGGGCGTTCGTAAGCAACTCCGAGCTTGCACCCATTCGGTTCACGATGACGGCGCAGGAAGCCCCCTAACAACTGCCAACAGCAGTCGGGGGTGCGAGCGCGCATTCAGCGCGTTAGATTTCGACCGGCGCCGTTGATACCTCTGCTACGCTATACTCCGCAAAATGGCGACGCGCCTCACGACCATCCTCGTCATCGTCATCGTCGGGGCGACCTTCATCGCGGGCCTCATCGTCGGCGCGCAGCGCGACGATGCGAGCGGCCCGGTCGATTTGATTATCGTCAACGGCGAGGTGTATCCGGGCGGCGGCGCCGCGCTCCAGGAAGCGGTCGCCGTGCGCGGGAACCAGATTCTCCGCGTCGGCAGCAATCGCGAAGTGAAACGCCTCCGGCGCGCGCAGACCGTCGTGCTGGATGCGCATGGCGCGACGGTGCTGCCCGGCCTAAACGACAGCCACGTGCAGCTCATGATCGGCGCGCTCGCTCTCGAGCACCTGAACCTTTCCTCCGCCACAACGATCGACGCCATTGGCAGCGAGCTCCGACGGTACGCCGAAGATCAACCGGCGCGTCCGTGGCTGCTGGGCCGCAACGGCGTCGCGGACATCCTCGGAACGGCACACGTGCCGGCACGAAAGATCCTTGATGAGGCCGTACCCGACCGCCCGGTGCTCATCACCAGCGCCGATGGACGTGTCGCCTGGGCAAACTCGAAAGCGCTGGAGCTTGCCGGTATCGATCGTCAGACACGAAATCCAAGGTCGGGAATCGTGGTCAGGGACCGCCGCACCGGCGAGCCGACGGGTGTCCTGAAGAATGATGCGATCGCGATCGTTACGCGAAAGCTGCCCCAACCGACGCGCGCCGAAAAGGTCACCGCTCTGCGCGCGGCGATCAGCGAAGCACACAAGGTCGGCATCACCAGCCTTCAATCGGTCAGCACGACGGGCGAAGAGCTCGAGCTGCTCGACGAGATCCGCCAGCAGGGCGATCTCAGCGTGCGGATCCACGGCTCCATCGCCGTACCGCCAACGGTCACCGAAGCCGCAGTGCTCGAGCTCAACAAGCTGCGGCGGGAGTATCCCGATGATCCCGCGCTAAAGCTCGGCGGCGTCGTGGTCATCTGCCCCTGCGACGCGCCGCAGCTCGAGCGCGCAGTCATGCTGCTCGACAAGCACGAATGGACCGTGATGGTGCGAACCGTCACCGGAGCTGATGTTCAGGCTGCCGTCGGCGCCTTCGAATATGCCGCGGATGCGAATTCGGCTGCGCATCGCGAGCGGCGGCATCGCGTCGACAACAGCATGCTGATCGATGGCCAGGCGCGAACTCTTTCGAGCAGCGGTTGGCCGACTGCACCGCTCGATCCGCGAGAGACGCTGGACGAAGGCGTCGCAGAGCCCGGAGAGCTGCGCAACGCCATCGATGCCTACACAAGCCACGCGGCTTATGCATCGCGCGACGAGCAGCGCAAAGGCACGCTCGCCCGCGGCATGCTTGCCGACATCATCATCCTGTCCAACGATATCTTCGCAGCCCAGCCGAACGCGCTTCGCGAGACCGCCGTGACGGTCACGATCTTCGACGGCAAGATCGTCTATCAGCGCCCGGCGACAGCAACCTCCAACGATTAGTCGACAGCCCTAAAGGGCTGTGCCACCATTGCCTGATGGCGGCCAAGATCACCTACGCCACCCTTGGTGGCGATTCGCTGGACGAACTTCATCGCGAGCTTGACCAAGCGATCGCCAGCGCTCCCCAGACCTTCGGTCGCGAACACTTTCTTCACATCAACGGCGAGACGGTTAGGGCCGACGCGCAGTTCGAGGATCGCAGCCCAATCGACACCGGCATTCTGCTCGGACGTTTTCAGCAGGGCACGAAGGATCACGTGCGGGCCGCGATTGCGGCGGCACGCGCCGCCTATCCGGCCTGGGCTGCGCGACCGTGGCAGGAGCGGCTGGTGTACGTACGCAGAATCGCGGACGCCATTCGCACGCATCGATCGGAGCTCTCGGCGCTGATGGGTTACGAGGTCGGCAAAAACCGGCTGGAGTGCGTCGGCGACGTCGAAGAAGGGGCCGATCTCATCGCCTACTACTGCGACCAAATCGAGCAGCGCGGCGGGTTCGTCGAGAAGATGAACACCCTCGGCCCGGGCGAAGACAACGTGAGCGTGCTGCGGCCCTATGGCGTCTGGGCCGTCATCTCGCCGTTCAATTTTCCGCTCGCGCTCGCCGCGGGACCGGCGGGCGGCGCCCTCGCGTCTGGCAACACCGTCGTCTTCAAACCGGCGAGCGACACGCCGTTCCTCGGCGCCAGGCTCAGCGAGCTGGTGATGGAGGCGGGCCTGCCCCAAGGCGTCTTCAACTTCGTCACCGGCCCGGGATCGACCGTCGGCCAGGAGCTCATCGACAACAGCGGCATCGACGGCATCGTCTTTACCGGCTCCAAAGAGGTCGGGATGAAATTGCTGCGCGACAATGCCGCGCGCCCGGTGCCCAGGCCGTTGATTATCGAGATGGGCGGGAAGAACCCCGCTATCGTCACGAGCTCTGCGGATCTCGACAAGGCGAGCGACGGCGTGATGCGCTCGGCATTTGGCGCTCAGGGGCAGAAATGTTCCGCGTGTTCACGCGTGTACATCCAGAAGGACGTGCGCGACACGTTCGTTCGGATGCTGATAGAAAAGACCACGCGCATCAGAATTGGCAACCCTCTCGAGCGCGACGTCTGGATCGGACCTGTCATCAACGACGCGGCCGTCAACACCTACCTTGCGGCTGTCGAGCGTGCGAAGAAGGATGGCGGGAAGATTCTCGTAGGCGGAAAACGCGTGACCGCGCCGCCGTTCGATCGCGGGTACTTTGTCGAGCCGACCATCATCGACGGCCTTCCACCGGGACATCCGCTGTTCTCAGAAGAACTGTTCGTTCCCATCACCGTCCTGGCCGACGTGATGTCGCTCGACGAAGCGCTCGATCTGGCCAACCGCACGGAGTACGGGTTGACGGCCGGAATCTACTCCGAAAACGAAGACGATCTCCGGATGTTCTTCGAGCGCATCGAAGCAGGCGTCACGTATGCGAATCGCCGCGCCGGAGCCACCACAGGCGCCTGGCCAGGAGTGAACCCGTTCGGAGGCTGGAAGGCCAGCGGCTCGACCGGCCGCGGAACCGGCGGACCGTATTACGTGCAGCAATTCATGCGCGAACAGAGCCGGGTTCGTATTCGCGGCGTTTAATCACCATGAACACCAGACTGTTTCTCGTCGCGAGCCTGCTGCTGTCGATCGTCACCGCCGCGTTCGCGCAGGAGCCGGGGCCGCTCGGCCGCGGCGGACAAGGCCCGTTTCCGGGGGGCCGCGGTGGACGTTTTGGAGGGATTCCGCCCCGCGACAATATCCAGCCCACAGGGACTGCAAAGATCAGCGGGCGCGTCGTCTCTGCGGATACGGGAACGCCGCTGCGGCGCGCGCACATCCGCCTCACGTCGCCTGATGCGCGCATCAACCGGAACGCCACGACCGACAGCGACGGACGATTCGAGATCCTCTCGCTGCCAGCCTCGCGATACAGGCTCTACGTCAGCAAGGCGGGCTACGTCACACTCGAGTACGGACAAGCGCGACCATTCGAGACCGGTAAGCCGCTCGATATCGCCGCCGGCCAGTCGCTCGAGAAAATCGACTTTGGCCTGCCGCGCGGCAGCGTCATCACAGGCCGCATCACCGACGAGTTCGGCGAAGCCGTCACCGACGTACAGGTGCAGGCGATGCGGTATCAGTTTGTCAACGGCGAACGGCAGCTCGTGAACGCCGGCCGCATGTCGACGACGGACGACCTGGGCCAGTTCCGGATCTTCGGCCTGATGCCGGGTGAATACGTGGTGCGGGCGTCCATGCGCACGAATCCAAACCCCGCGCTTGCAGAGCCGGACGCGGCAGCGGAGGTTTCGTCCGGATATCCCGGCACGTACTATCCCGGCGTCGCCGACGTCGGTCAGGCACAAGCCGTGACGGTGGCGCTTGGACAAGAGCTGAGCTCTATCGCTTTTTCGCTCGTGCCGGCGAAGCTCTCTCGCATTTCGGGAACGGTGACGAGCTCCAACGGACGGCCTCTTGCCAGCGCGATGGTCCTGCTTCGAGCTGCCGGCGCCGGTGGAGCGGTAAGGCTCAACATCGGCGGCGGGAGCCCGGTGCGCCAGGACGGAACGTTCCGGCTGACAAACGTCCCGCCAGGTGACTACGTGCTCAACGTGCAGCAGCGTCCGCGCGATCTCCAGAACCTGCAAAGCATCAACCTCGGCGATCTTGAGTTCGCGTCGGTGCCTCTCAGCGTCTCCGGCGACATCGACGGCCTGTCGGTGGTCACGACCACGGGTGTTAGCGTGCCGGGCAGAGTGGTCTTTCAGGAAACAACCGGGCAGAGGCCCACCGCTCGTGGCATCCAGATTACGGCGACTGCGCCGACAGGGGACGGCTCGCTGATGATGGCGTTTGCCGGGCGCGCGCTCGGCGCCGGACGCGTGAACAACGACGGCACATTCGAACTGCGCGGACTTGCGGGGCCACAGCACATACGCGCGGCAGGCCTTCCGACCGGTTGGGCGGTCAAGAGTATGTCCCTCGACGGCGTCGACATCACAGACGCGCCGTTCGACTTCAAGCCAGGCATGAGCGTCACGGGCCTTGTGATCACGCTCACAGACCGCGTGACCGAAATCACAGGTTCGGTCCGCGACTCGCGAGGACAGGCCGTCGCCGACTATGTGCTCGTGCTCTTTCCGGAAAATGACGCGCTCTGGGGAGCGCAATCGCGCTACGTGGCCACGACGCGTCCGAACCAGAACGGCACCTTCAGCATTACCGGCCTCCCGCCAGCGCGCTACCTCGCGGTGGCGTTGCCCTCTCTCGAGAACGGCCTGCAGAACGACGTTGCGCTGCTGGCGCAACTGCGCGGGCGCGCGCGTTCCGTGACGCTCGCCGAAGGTCAAAAGCTGAGCCTGAATCTGGAAATGGCGCCGCCATAGGCGTGATAGCATTAGCCCACTTTCCATGAGTGCGGATCGACCGAAAGCGCCCGCCCTGCCCAAGCCCGAGCTTGGTGAAGCGCTTGGCCTGGTGGAAACACGCGGATTCGTCGGAATGGTTGAAGCTACTGACGCGATGGTGAAGGCGGCGAACGTCGTCTTCGTCGGCTGGCAGAAAGTCGATGCAGGGCTCGTCACCGCCATCGTCCGCGGCGACGTCGCATCCGTCAAAGCCGCGACCGACGCGGGAGCCGCGGCAGCCCGGCGCGTCGGGGAGCTCATCGGCGTCCACGTCATCGCCCGCCCCGCAGACGATCTCGAGAAGATTTTCCCGATCGGCTAGATGCGCGACTAAAGTCGCGCCCTACGTCCTGAGCGCCCTACGTACTAAGTTTTTTCTTCTTCCGTGTCTTCGAGCGCATTCGGAGCTTCAGTTCCTTCAACGTGCCTTCGTTCCCGACGACCAGTAGAGGCTGGCCGGGCGAGCGCAGCAGGTTGAAGAACTGCCCGGCGTCGGTCCGCGCGTAGATTTCCTTGCCGTTCGTCAGCAGCGTAATCGCTCCCCCACCGCCGATCGCATCGAACAGCCTGACGCCAAATCGCCGGCGCAGCGTGTCCAGCAGGATCCGGAGCTTGCCGACGGACAGCCCAGTGCGCCTGAGATCGGCCAGGGCGATCAATTCGAAGAGATCGACCGGCGAGTAGCGGCGCTCCGTAAACCCACCCGCTTCGGTACGATGCGTCGCAATCGACGGCTTCAGCAGCTTGTGCGTATCCCACCACTGCAGCTGACGGGCGCTCAGTCCGGTGATCGACGCCACCTCACGCGAACTGTAGTTCTTCTTCAGGTCCAGTCGCATCTCATTTAGCGAACCTTGCGATCGGCCATCGCCGCGCCGTCGAAATCCCTCTGCGTTAGGCCGCCTTCGCTGTGCGTGCTGTAAATCAGCGTCACGCGACGGTAATTGATGATGATGTCGGGATGATGATCGGCCGCTTCGGCGTCTGGGACGAGACGATTGACGAATGCCACCGCCGCCGGAAAATCGGCGAACGTGTACTGCTTTCTGATCGCGCGGCCCTCGACGGTCCAATCGGTGACGTTCTTCAACTGCCGTTCGACTTCCTGCTCAGACAATATTCCCATGTCAATACTCCCCGAACCGCCCGGGCGACGCGCACGCCAGCAGCGGATCTTCACGATTGTCCAGAATCAGATCGGCAACGGCACGCGCCGTGAGAGGTGCGAGCAGCACCCCGTTGCGATAGTGCCCTGTCGCGTACACAAGCCCAGGTATTTTTGCGGAGCGTCCTATGAGGGGCAACTCGTCGGCCGTCGCCGGGCGAAGGCCTACGCGCGCGCCGGCGAATGTCGCCTGGCGCAGACCAGGCACGAGGTCGCACGCCGCATCCAACAGCTCGCGCACGCCTTCAACCGTGGTCCGTTCGTCGAAACCGGCCTCTTCCACCGTCGCACCAACGAGGATCGTAGTAGGTCCAGTGGGGACTAGATAGCACCGCGCTCCCCACACGATGCGCTGGAGTGGTGGCTGGTTCCAGGCGAGCTGGAGGAGCTGTCCACGCACGGGTCTGACCGGTAGCGACGGCACTCCGTCGATCGCGATCTGTCCGGACCAGCTGCCTGCCGCAACGACGACGTGCCGCGCCGTTAGACGATCGTTATCGAGCTGAATCTCGATGCCGCCGTTTCCGGCGACGATCCGATGCGCCCGAGCAGGCACACGCAGCCGCGCGCCATGCTTGATTGCGGCGGCGGACAATGCGCCAGACAGATCTGACGCGACGACGAACCCGTGCGTTTCCACGAGCAGTGCGCAAGAAATCTTGGAGGTGAGCTGCGGCTCTGCGTCCCGTGCGCCGTTCGCATCGAGCAGCTCGAGCTCGACGCCGGCCGCCCTCGCGGCCTCGGCGATGCGCAGCAGATACTCCCGCGGCTCGTCGGCTGTGGTCACATGCAACGATCCTGTCCGGTGATATCCCACGCGCATTCCTGAGTCTCGGGACACGCGGTCGACAAACGCGTCGTACATTTGCAGGCTTTGCACGGCGAGAGGAAGAAGGGGCCGCCCGAACCCCTCGAGATACGGCACCAGCATGCCCGCGGCTGCCTGCGTCGAGCCCAGTCCTGCCCCCCGGCAATCGAGCAGCGTGACGGATGCGCCACGAGCCACGAGCTCGTAGGCGACGGCTTCGCCGATTACCCCCGCGCCGATGACTGCAACATCGCAGTCGGTCATAATCCCTATCATCTCTGATCTGCTCCCTCCGCAGGACACCGCGGACGTGGAGGGGACAGTCAAAGGCGCTCAATTCCCGGAAATGCCTTATTTTTCGCTTGTTTTGAGGGCTTCTCCTGGGTACGGGCCTTGCTCTAGAGAGTGTCGAGGAGTATCCCCATGGAAATCAATCGGGCGGCATTTGGAGCCCTGGCGGTCTTTGGCATCTTCGCGGCGGGCGGTGGTGCGTATCTCGCGAACCGGCACAACGAGCCGGCGCTCGAGCAATCGGCGCCGCTCTCTCCTGTCCCGGCGACCGGCGTGGTCACCGAGACCGAAAACAGCATCGCGACGACGCCCGCAGCCCTTCAGGAGAACGTGGCGCCTGCGCAGGTGCACGAGGCGGCTCCTGTCCGACCGGCGGCCACGACTCGCCGCGCAACGACCCGCACGGCACCTGCGGCCGAACGCGCACGCGCAACACAGCGTCCAGCGCAGCCGTCTGCGCCGATCTCTACACCGTCGAGCTCGCCAGTCGATTCGCCTGTTGCGGCCGCGATCGAGCCGCTTGAAACGACCACGGTTGAGCGCTCACCAGCAGCGCAGGATCCTCCGCGGCGGACGTACGACGAGCTCACGATTCCAGCCGATTCAGTGATTGGGCTGCAGGTCGAGAACACGATCAGCAGCGATTCGGCGAAGGTCGAACAACAGGTTCGCGCGCGTGTCACACGCGACGTCCGTGTGCAGGACCGCGTGGCGATTCCTGCCGGCGCGCGTGCCGAGGGATCCATCTCCCTCGTGGAGCGGGGCGGACGGCTGAAAGACCGGGCGCGTCTGGGCGTCCGCTTCCATACGATCGTGCTCGCGGACGGCACGCGGCTGCCGATCAACACCGAGACGATATATCGCGAGGGCGATTCGCCGGTGCGCGAGAGCGCAGCCAAGATTGGCGGCGGTGCGGTCGGCGGCGCAGTGCTCGGCGCAATTCTGGGCGGCAAAAAAGGTGCGCTTATCGGCAGCACGGTTGGAGCAGCCGGCGGCGGTGTGGCTGTTGCAACCAGCGAGGCCAATGCCGCAACGCTTCCCGCGGGTTCTACGGTGACGGTACGCATCGGTTCACCCGCGACCGTCACAGTAGAGCGATAACTTCACCGTAGGCGGGTTCCTTCTGGACCCGCCTACGTATTCAACCTCCACCGCTCAATCCACTTTCCATCTGTCTCTTCCAGTGCCACGACTCCGTTGAGCGGAAAATCCGCCGGTCCTGCTTCGGGATTTCCCGAGAGCAGCCTTCCTAACAATCGTGGCAGATGCGGGAAATGGCCTGCGAGCATGACGTGCCGCGTTTCGCCCGCCATGGCGTCGACGATCCAGTTGGTGGGGTCCGTGGGTTGCAGTCCGCGCGTTGCGGAAAACGACGCGAGCGGATTGCAGCAGCGCCAGTAGGCTTCGGCCGTCTGACGCGCGCGCATCTTGCCGCTGTGCCAGATGACGTCGGGCTTCATGCCGCGGGCGGACGCCTCGTGCGCGAGCATGTCGACCTCGACACGACCGCGATCGGAGAGCGGACGCATGGGGTTCACGCCGTGGCCGACTGCATCTCCGTGGTGAACCAGATATAGCACGTCAAAAGGCTCTAGGCTTCAGGCTCTTGGCTCTTGGCTCTTGGCTTCCACGCATATCTACGCATCCTCCCGATCCAGCTCGTCGCTCATGAGCTCCTGAGCGAGCTCGAGCGATTCAACATCCTCCGGCAATTGCAACAAATCCGCCGCCGCGGCCTGGGGGAGATCTTCTACCTCCCTCAATCTTCGCTGCATTGCTCGCGCTCTTACATCCGTCAGCTCAATTGTTCGTGTGGCTGACTCAAGTTTCTTTTTTACCTTTGACAGAACGAGACCAAACTGGGCGAACTCGGTCTTGACCGCTCGCAGCACACTCCAGACCTCGCTGGCTCGTCGCTCAATAGCCAGCGTTTGAAACCCAATTCTCAGGCTACTTAAGAGGGCCGCGAGGTTTGTCGGACCAGCAACCATGACTCTGCATTTCTGTTGCAGGTCAGTTGCGAGATTCGGAATGCGCAGAACTTCTGCGTACAGACCTTCTGTTGGGAGGAAGAGGATGCCGAAGTCGGTGGTACCCGGAGGCGACAGATACTTGTCTTGAATTTCTTGTGCTCGTCCACGAATGTTCCGACCCAGTTCAGTGACCGCTGCCTGAATCAAGATGGCATCCCCGCGCTCGTGTGCCTCCATCAAGCGGTCATATGATTCACGCGGGAACTTAGAGTCGATGGGGAGCCAAACACAAGATGCAGCGTCACTGGCGCGGCCAGGCAGTCTTACTGCGTATTCCACTCGTTCGCTCGAGAGTTCCTTGACCTGGACGTTCTTCTGGAACTGGTCGGGCGTCAATATCTCTTCAAGAATGGCACCCAATTGATACTCCGCCCATGTCCCACGGGCCTTAACGTTCGTCAGCACTCGCTTCAAGTCGCCCACGCCGGTCGCGAGGGCCTGCATTTCACCAAGCCCGCGCTGAACAGATTCTAGGTGCCCGCTCACAACCTTAAAGGACTCAGATAGACGCTTTTCAAGAGTGCTCTGCAGTTGCTCATCAACCGTGCGCCGCATTTCGTCCAATTTCTTCGCATTCGTTTCCTGTATTTCCTTCAGTTGAGTCTCTACAACCTTTCGTAGCGCATCGAGCTGCAACTGCCCCGTGGTTGTCATCTCTCCGATGGTCTTGACGATGGAATCCGAACTTGACTTCAGGGTTCCGGCAACCTCATCTCTTAACTCGCGGCTTGAAGCAGAGACCCGAAGCTGAGTCGCGTCTAGTTTCTCTTCAAAAGTCTTGCGGAATGCTTCGTGAACGGCTTGATTACTGTCCTGAAACTGACTCAGTTTCGTTTCGGTGGCGTCTCGGAGGGCAGTTGTGCTTTGGGCAATCTCTTCACGCAAATCGCGGCCTGCACGAGATGCGTCCTCGCGGGTTTGTCTCAACTCTTCGCGAAGTGCCCGTTCAGTTGATCCTGAGGCAGAGCGGTGCAGCAGAACCCCTAGCAGGACCAGGCTCGCGGCTGAGATTGCAGCAACTATCAGGAGGAGGGTGAACATGAGCGGCCTCCGTGACGAAGGGCGAAACCTCTTTTCAGCCTGCTGACCAACTAGAGCTCCTCAACTATGGCGTCTCCGTCGGAGCGTCCGAGCAATTGTAGAAGACGACGAAGCGGGTGGCCGCGAACGGGGCCGCCCCGCCCGCCGCGCAGGCGCCTCACACGTGACGAGTGCGCTTGGCGCCGAGGACGGGTGGGGCTGTTCGCGGACAGGACCCGCGATCAGCGCCTTCGAAGTGCTGCGGACGCTCCGGTGAGATCTTAGTACACGGCGGGTCTAAAGACCCGCCCTACGAAATCGGATCCTACGTCAGCAGCACAATCTTCCCGTATGCGCCGGGCTTGAGCACCTCGTCGTGCGCGCGTGGCGCCTCCGCCAGCGGCATTTCCTTGCCGACGTGCGGCTTGTAGCCGGCACGCTCCATTCCCGCGACGATGGCTGCGTGAGCCACGGCGAGCTCCGGCGGGGTGGCATTCCAATGCGTAAAACCGACGATCGTCGCGTCCTTTCCCATGATCGCCCGTGGATTCAGATCCAGAGAGCCCCGATTGCCGACGATCGCGATGCGGCCGCGTTTCACGAGCAGCTCCAGATCGCGCACGAGGTTTAGGTTCGCGAGCATCTCCACGACCAGATCGACCCCGCGGCCGCCGGTCTTTGCGAGAATGTCTTTCTCGTAGCCGGCGGCCGTATGGTCGAACACTTCGTGCGCGCCCTGCTCGCGCGCAAGCTGGCGGCCGCGCTCGGTCCCGGCCGTACCAAATACTCGGAGGCCGGCTGCGCGGGCGATTTGCGTCACTGCAACGCCCACGGCTCCGCTCGCGCCGTGCACCAGCACCGTCTCCCCCGCCATCGCGCGGCCCTTCTCGAACAGCGCGCGCCAGGCCGTGACGTACGGGATGCCGACTCCAGCACCTTCGGCGAACGTCACGCTGCCAGGCAATCGATGAACTTGATCGACCGTGCACAGCGCCTGTTCCGCGTAGGCACCGAACGCGCGGCCGTCGGCAGAACCGCTGATGTACACCCGATCGCCCTGTTTGAATTCGTGCACATCACTGCCCACCGATTCAACAACGCCCGCCGCGTCCGCTCCGGGGGTATAAGGCAGTGGAGGGAGTGCCGCATAGTTGCCGCTGCGGATATAGGTATCGACAGGGTTGACGCCGGCTGCCTTGATGCCAACCAGCACGTGTCCCGCGCCAGCAGAGCGATCGGACACCTCTTCGAGCTTCATGGAGGACGGATCGCCGAACTGATGGACTCTAATCGCTTTCATGCGCCACAGTTTGCCACCGTTTGACACGATTTGCGACCGTGCAGTAGGCTAAGTGCTTCATGACGCTCCTCACGGGCCGGCACTACCACCATCATCACCATCACCGTCTTGCGACGGGTCAGCGGAGCTTCGGATAGATCGAGACGATCACACAACCGAGCACCGACTGCCCTGCCATCTTCCGGCGGGGTTTTTTGTTTCAGGGAGCAGTTTTCTGCTTAGTAGATCAATATGGATTTCACAAAATTAGACGGGCTCGTGCCCGCCGTCGTTCAGGACGCCGAGAGCGGCGAGGTGCTGATGGTCGGCTTCATGAACGACGCCGCCCTTGCCAGAACGCGGGAGACAGGATTTGCCACGTTCTATAGCCGTTCGCGGCAAAAGTTGTGGACGAAAGGCGAGACGTCAGGCAACAAGCTCGCTGTTCGGCAGATGCTCGTCGATTGCGACGACGACACCGTGCTGATGAAGGTAAATCGCCTCGGTGATGGGAATGTGTGCCACACGGGGGCACGCAGCTGCTTTCGTGACCTGGCGGAGTAGAGGGCAGAGGGCAGAGATGAGCATACTCAAGTTAGGGCTTCCGAAAGGCTCGCTGCAGGATTCGACGGTGCAGCTCTTCGCGCGCGCCGGCTTCACGATCTATGTGAGCTCGCGCTCGTACTTTCCGTCGGTCGACGATCCGGAGATCGAGTGCATGCTGATTCGCGCGCAGGAAATGGCGCGATACGTGGCCGACGGCGTGCTCGACTGCGGTCTCACCGGCCAGGACTGGATCGCCGAGCACCAGAGCAACCTCGCGACGCCGGCGGCGCTCGTCCCGGTCGCCGATCTGATTTACTCGAAGCAGAGCTTCGGCAAAGTCCGGTGGGTGCTCGCGGCGCCTGAGGAGTCGCGGTTCAAGAAGCCGCAGGATCTCGAAGGTGCCACGATCGCCACCGAGCTCGTGCGCGTCACGAAGACCTATTTCGACCGGCTGGGCGTCAACGTCAACGTCGAATTCTCGTGGGGCGCGACCGAGGTCAAACCGCCCGTTCTGGCTGACGCCATCGTCGAGGCGACCGAAACCGGATCGACGCTGCGCGCGAACCGCCTTCGCATCCTCGACACCGTCATGGAGAGCAACACCCAGCTCATCGCCAACTCGGCGGCGATGGCCGATGCCTGGAAGCGGACAAAGATCGAAAATATCTCGCTGCTGCTGAAGGCGGCCATCGAAGCGCAGGGCCGTGTCGGACTGATGCTGAACGTGCGGCGTGATGATCTGCAGGTCATCCTGGCGCTGCTCCCTGCCCTGCAGCGGCCGACGATTTCACCACTCAGTGAAGACGGATGGGTGGCGGTGAACACCATCATCGAAGAGAAGACCGTCCGCGATCTGATCCCCAGGCTGAAGGCCGCTCGCGCCCAGGGCATCGTCGAATATCCCTTGAACAAGATCGTGGTGTGATGAAGATTGTTTCCTCGAAGAACGCGAGTGCCGTGGACCGGCTGCTGCGGCCACCGAGCGGCGGCGATCGAAAGGTCGCGGCGGCAGTTGCCTCGATCGTCTCGTCGGTCAGGAAGCGAGGAGATGCTGCACTGCTGCAGTACGCTCGACGGTTCGATGCCCTCGAGGGCGAGCTCGAAGTACCGCCTGATGAAATCGACGAGCAGGCCGCGCGAGTGGCCCCAAGGATTCGCGCGGCGCTCGCAGCCGCCGCGCGAAACATCGAGAAGGTGGCGCGACGTCAGCGCCCGCAAGGCTGGACGGTCGCGACACGGCCCGGCGTCACCGTCGAACAAAGAGTCACGCCGCTCGATCGGGTGGGCTGCTACGTGCCGGGCGGGCGCTATCCCCTCCCGTCATCCTTGTTGATGACGGCCATCCCGGCGCGGGTGGCTGGGGTCCGCGACATCATCGTGGCGTGCCCCAGACCCGAACCGGTCGTGATGGCGGCAGCGCGTGCCGCGGGTGTCACCCGGCTCTTTCGAATGGGAGGCGCGCAGGCGATCGCTGCCTTCGCATACGGCACGCGAACGGTTCCCCGCGTTGACAAGATCGTCGGGCCCGGCAATCAGTACGTGGCGGCCGCCAAAGCCCTGGTCGCGAGCGACTGCGCCATAGACTTCTACGCCGGCCCGACCGAGATCGTCATCGCATCCGACAAGGGCAATCCGGAGTGGATCGCGGCGGATTTAATCGCGCAGGCCGAGCACGATCCCGACGCGCGCGCGATCCTGATCACGACGAAACGACAACTGGCGCTGAAGGTGGCGCGCGCCGTGGCATCGCAGGTGCCCATGACCGGCCCGGCGCGCGAGTCCCTGTCGCGCCACGGCGGCATCATCATCGCGTCGAGCCGCCTGGAGGCGATCGATCTGGCAAATCGCGCGGCCGCTGAGCACCTGGTATGCGACGACGATCGGTTTGCCAACGGTGTGCGCGCGGCAGGAGCGATTTTTGTCGGACCGTACACGGCTCAGGTAGCCGGCGACTACGCCATCGGATCGAATCACGTGCTGCCAACCAGCGGCGCCGCGCGATTCCGAGGTGGCCTGCACGCAGCGGATTTCGTGCGCATCTCCACGATTCAACGGATGACCCGCAAAGGCCTGCGGAACCTCGCGCCAACGGTGATTACGCTCGCGCGCCAGGAAGGGCTCGACGCGCACGCGAAGTCGATTGAGGTCCGCCTGCGATGACCTACTCCCGACCGACCGACCGCGTCGGCGCGCTACGCCTGCACCTGAACGAGAACACGGGCGGGTGCTCTGCCAGCGTGCTGGAGGCCATTCGGCAGATTTCATCAGAAGAGGTCGCTTACTATCCCGACTACGCCGCGCTGTCGCGCGAGTGCGCCGCGTATCTCGGCGTGCGCGAGGCCCAGCTCGTGCTGACGAATGGTCTCGACGAAGGACTGCTTGCCTTGACCGTCAGCGCGTTCAGCGCGATGCCCATCGCCGGCGGTCTGCCCGAAGCGATCGTCCCCGTTCCCGCGTTCGAGATGTATTCCGTGTTCGTCAAGGCGGCGGGCGGACAAGTCGTCGCGATTCCACCGAAGCCTGGCTTCGAATTTCCGACGAAAGACGTCTGCGACGCCATCAACGATCGCACGCGCATCATTTTTCTGACGAATCCGAACAATCCGACGGGCCAGTTGATTCCCCATGATGCCATTCGAGAGATTGTGCGATCGCTCCCGAACGAGGTCACCGTCGTGCTCGATGAGGCCTATTACGACTTCTGCGGTGAGACGTTCCTGCCCGAGCTGGACGCCCATCCCAGCGTCATCATCGGACGGACGTTCGCCAAAGCCCACGGCCTCGCCGGTCTGCGCGCGGGGTGCCTCATCGGAGAGCCCGGCCGCCTCGAGGCCGTGCGCAATACCGTCCCGCCCTACAGCCTCAGCGTGTTCGCCGCCGTGGGCTGGCGGGCGGCTCTGCGCGACCGCGCGTATCTCGATTGGTATCGAGCGCAGGTCACAGAATCCCGCGAGCTGATGTATGCGGCCTGCGAGCGCCTGTCGCTTCCCTACTGGAAGAGCGCGGGCAATTTCGTGCTGATTAACGTCGAACGCGCGGGCGCGCCCGAAGAGATCGTCCAGGCGTTTGCCGAGCGTGGCGTTCTCATCCGCGATCGCTCTCGCGATGCCGGCTGCCGCGGCTGCGTCCGCATCACGGCCGGGCTCGTTCGACACACGGAGATCGCCATCGAGGCGTTGGAGGATGTGTGCGCCGTGCCGTAATCGACAGACGAACGCGTGAAACGCAGATTCGCGTGCGTATCGGCATCGAAGGCAAGGGCCGCTACGACGTTCGCACGGGAATTCGATTTCTCGATCACATGCTCGAGCTGGTGGCGCGCCACGGCGCGTTCGATCTGGAGATCCGGGCGACCGGAGACCTGGATGTCGACCAGCATCACACCGTGGAAGATCTCGGCATCGCGCTGGGCGAGGCGATCTCAAAGGCACTGGGAACCAGGCGCGGCATCAATCGGGCCGGTTACTTCATCATGCCGATGGACGAGACGCTCGGCGTCGCGGCAATCGATCTCGGAGGACGGCCCCACGCCGCCGTCGATCTGTCGCTGAAGGTCGATCGCGTCGGAGACCTTCAGGCGGAGCTGATCCCCGATTTCTTTGAGGGGTTCGCATTGGGCGTTCGAGGCAACGTGCACGTAAAAGTGCTCTACGGCCGCTCGAGCCATCATCACGTTGAAGCCGTCTTCAAGGCGTTCGGGCGGGCCTTGCGCGTCGCGTGCTCGCGCGACAAGCAACTCGCACGCATGCTTCCAAGCACGAAGGGGCTGCTGTGATTGCCTTGATCGACTACGGCGCGGGTAACTTGACGTCGGTGCGCAAAGCGCTCGCGGCGGTGGGCGCAGACGTCTACGTGCCCGCCGCTTCGGTCGATCTCGAACGCGCCGATGGGGTCATCGTGCCGGGTGTCGGCAACTTCCAGCGCACATCGGCTCTCGATCGCGACTGGCGTGACGCGATCATCGGGGTGGTGGAGCGCGGACGACCGCTGCTCGGCATCTGCCTGGGCCTGCAGTGGCTGTTCGAAGGGAGCACCGAAGCACCAGCCTGCCAAGGCTTGTCACTGATGACCGGGCAATGCGAACGCCTGGAAGGCACGTGGCCCCTCAAGGTGCCGCACGTAGGCTGGAACGCGTTGGCGTTTCCGCGCGCGTCGCGTCTGTTCGAGGGCATCCGCGAAGGATCCCAGGTCTACTTCACTCACTCGTATGCTGCGCCGGTGACGAACGACTCGATCGCCGTCACCACGCACGGCGTGCCCTTCGCCAGCGCCGTCGAGCGCGGCCATGTCTTCGGCGTGCAGTTTCACCCGGAGAAATCGGGCGACGTCGGCCTCGCTGTCCTGAAGAATTTCCTCGATGCTGTCTAAGCGAATCATTGCCTGTCTTGACGTGCGCAACGGCCAGGTCGTCAAAGGGATCAATTTCGAGGGGCTCCGGAACGCCGGCGACCCTGCCGAGCTTGCCCAGCGCTATAACGAGGAAGGCATCGACGAGGTGGTCATCCTCGACGTCACTGCGACGCTCGAAGGCCGTCGTGCGCTCGCAGAGACTGTCTCGGCGGTCGCCAGGCGCATCTTCATTCCACTGACCGTCGGAGGCGGCATCCGGTCGGAGGACGATGCCGCGGCTGCCATCGATGCGGGCGCCGAAAAAGTGAGCCTGAACACGGCCGCGCTCACCGATCCCGAACTGATCACACGGCTCGCGTCACGGTACGGCAGCCAGGCCGCCATCGTCGCCATCGATGCCAAGTGGGTCGATGGCCGCGCGCTCGTGTACGCCCGGAGCGGACAATCGGGCACGCAGCGCGAAGCGGTCGAATGGGCCAAGGAGGCTGCCGACCGCGGCGCCGGCGAGATTCTGCTCACGTCCATCGATCGCGACGGCACCAAGACAGGTTTTGACTGCGAGCTGACGGCTGCCGTCTCGAAGGCTGTCGGCATACCAGTAATCGCGTCCGGCGGAGCCGGGTCGCTCGATCATTTCTTCGAGGTGTTCGACGCCGGCTGCGCCGACGCGGCGCTGGCAGCCTCCGTCTTTCATTTTTCCGAACACGCGGTCCGCGATCTCAAGGAGATGCTGCGCAGCCGGGGAATCCCGGTGCGACTCTAGATCTAGACATGCTGATTCCAGCCATCGATCTCAAGGGCGGCAAAGTCGTGCAATTAATCCAGGGCGAGAAGCTCGCAATCGAAACGACCGACCTCGACTACTGGATCGGCCGGTTCTCCGGCTATGCACGGGTCAACGTCATCGATCTCGATGCCGCGATGAACGCTGGATCGAACGATGGGCTCGTGCGGGAGATCTGCGGGCGCCTTCCCTGCCAGGTCGGCGGGGGCGTACGCACTCCCGAGCGCGCCGTCGAGCTGTGCGCAATCGGCGCGAAGAAGGTCATCGTCGGCTCGGCGCTGTTCAAGGATGGTTGCGCTGATGCAGAAAGCGCGCAGCGCTTCGCCGATGCGGTCGGCATCGACCGTGTCGTCGGCGCCGTGGACAGCAAAGGCGGGCGGGTCGTTACGCACGGGTGGAAGAGCGCAACCGCGACTACCGCTGTCGAAGCCGTCAAGGCACTGGAGCGATACTGCGGTGAGTTTCTCTATACCCATGTAGACAAGGAAGGGCTGATGAAAGGCACCGATATCGCAGCCATCCGCGCCGTGCGGGATGCGACGCGACGGCCACTCATCGCCGCCGGCGGTGTCACGACTCAGGCGGAAATCGACGAGCTCGACGCCCTGGGTATCGATGCCGTCGTCGGGATGGCCATCTATACTGGGGCACTAGAGTTGAAGTAGTGTCCGCCTTTAGGCGGACCACAAGACAGGATACATGGCACACGAAGCTCGCAAGGGACCCGAACCACCGGATATTGCCGAACGCGGAGGGATGAAGAGCGGTCAACCGCAGCGTTCCGACGAGCGGCTCTTCATGCAGCTTCTCGCCTATGGCGGATGCCGCGATTCGCGCGCGGTCGCCGAGGCGCTCGCGCGCGCAGGCATCGAAGGCGCCCTCTACGAAGATGCGAACGATCCGCAGGGCATCGCCGTCCTATCCCTGACGAAGGATCCGAACTTCTTCGTAAACACGCTGCGACCTGTGCTGAACAGCGGCCCGTTTTTGCCGCTGGTGGCCAAGCCCGAGCTGACGATGCTCGGCCGCACGTATGCGCTGGGTTATGAGCCGGATCTTCCGGAGGCGATCCTGCACCGGCCACGGCGCACGGTCCTCAACAAGGACTGGCCGTGGGTCGTGTGGTATCCCCTCCGAAGGAGCGGCCGATTCGCGCAGCTTCCTCCTGAAGAGCAGCGGGTCATTCTGGCGGAGCACGGCGCCATCGGTATGTCCTACGGGGCAGGCGATTACGCGCATGACGTCCGGCTGGCCTGCTACGGCCTCGACAAGAACGACAACGACTTCGTGATCGGACTGCTCGGCAAAGACCTCTACCCACTCTCGCACATCGTCCAGGCGATGAGAAAGACGCAGCAGACCTCGCTCTACCTGGACCGGCTGGGCCCATTTTTCGTGGGCCGGGCGGTCTGGCAGGCGCCTGCGTAGTGCGTGGGGAGCGTGGGCGGCGTGGGGAAAACACCCACGTTGCCCGCGTTGCCTACGTCCCCCCGTACCCCACGTCCCCCCCGCACCCCACGCATTACGCTATACTACGTAACGGTTACGTAAATTGACGTAATGGACAATCCATTCGTGTACGGCGAAGTCGTGCCGGCGGCGTCGTTCGTCGATCGCCTCGACGAGCTCGATCGCCTGGTCCGCGACCTGGCATCCGGCCAGAAGGTCTTCCTCATCTCGCCGAGGCGGTACGGCAAGTCGTCTCTCATCCGGCAGGCGCTCCGCGCCGTCGGCCGCAGCGGCGTGCTCACCACGGAAGTCACCGTCAGCAGCTACAGCTCGTACCTGGCCTTCCTGGAAGGTTATACACGTGCGCTTCTCGACATGCAGAGCGGCTGGGACAAGGCGCGGACGTGGCTCAAGGGAGCCATCGGCACCGCGAAACCGGAGCTCCGGTTGGAGGCCGATTCCACCGGAAAGATGGGCATGTCGGTGAAATTCCCCAGCGTCAGAACCGAACGCGATATCTCCCGGTTGGCGGCCGATGTCTTCGCGCTGCCAGGCCACCTCAGCGACGTGCGAAAAACGCGCATCGTCGTCGCACTTGACGAGTTTCAGGCGATCAACGGATTCAACGGCGGAAGCGTCGAGCATGCGATGCGTGCGGCCGTGCAGCATCAGCGAAGCGTGGGGTACGTTTTCGCCGGATCCGAGCCCAGTCTGATGGAGCGGATGTTGGGGCCGAAGCGGCCGTTCTACAAAGCCGGCCCGGTGATGCGGCTCGAGAAAATTCCGCCCGATATCTTCTCCGCCTTCATCGAATCGCGCTTCGCGAAGACAGGCATCAAACCCGAATCCGGACTGGGCGCGTCCATCGTGGATCTTGCCAGCAACATGCCGTACGACGTGCAACGCCTCGCGCATGAGAGCTGGGATGATGCCCGCGCGGCGGGCCGGCGCCGGGTCGGCGTCGACGATCTTCACGACACATTGCATCGGCTCCTCGCGGAGCAGGCAACGATCTTCGAAGCGGTCTGGCAGCGGCTAACACTCGGCCAGCGCGCCACGCTGCGAGCGGTCGTGCTGGCGGACGGACGCGAGCTGCTTTCTGCCGATCTCCGTACTCGCTACCGGCTCGGCGGCGCGTCAACCGTGCAGACGGCCCTGGTCGCCCTGGCTCGCGAAGATCTCGTTGCCCGGGAAGGCGAACGATATGTCGTGGTCGACTCGCTGATGCGCGAATGGATCGCCCGAAAAACCTTCTAGATCGAATCGGCCTGTCACGTCCGGAGGTGCGAGCGTGGGCGATGTACGACTGGGCGAACTCGGCCTTCGCTACAACCATCATCACCGCCATCTTTCCGGTGTACTTCACGTCGGTCGCGGGCGCCGGCCTTCCACCGGGCGAAGCCACGCGACTCCTGGCAAGGACAACCACGATTGCGCTCGCGATCTCCGCTCTCCTCGCACCGTTTTTCGGAGCGCTCGCAGACTATGTGCCGATCAAGAAGCGGCTGCTCGGCGTCTTTACCGCGATCGGCTGTGTAGCGGCCGGCTGTTTGATGCTGGTCGGCCGTGGAGACTGGCTGCTCGCGGCCGTTCTTTTCGGCATAGGGAATGTCGGCTTTACCGCTAGCTTGACGTTCTACGACTCTCTGCTTCCCCACATCGCGCGGCCGCACGAAATCGACCGCGTGTCGACTGCAGGCTTCGCGTTTGGCTACCTCGGCGGCGGCCTTCTTCTGGCATTGAACGTCGCGTGGATCCTCTCTCCGGCCACGTTCGGACTACGTGATGCCGGGCAAGCGTCACGACTGTCGTTTCTCAGCGTCGCGGTGTGGTGGATCGTGTTCTCCGTACCGCTGTTCCGGCGCGTGGCCGAGCCGAAGGCGCGCGTCAGCTCTGCAGTCCGCGCGACATCGGACCTGATGCGTGCATCGTTCTTCGGTCTTCTTCAGACGCTTCGCGACCTTCGCCGGTATAAACATGCCCTTCTGCTCCTGATCGCGTTCGTCATTTACAGCGACGGCATCAACACGATTATTCGCATGGCGACGAGCTACGGCACCGATCTCGGGTTGGATCAGGGGGCGCTCATCACGGCGATTCTGCTGGTGCAATTTGCAGGCATCCCGTTCGCGTTTCTCTTCGGCCTGCTGGCCGGACGCATCGGCGCGAAGGCATCCATCTTCATTACCCTGGCGGTCTACAGTCTGATCACCGTGATGGGGTACTCCATGAAGACCGAGCGCGACTTCTACGTGCTCGCGCTGATGGTGGCGATGGTGCAAGGTGGAAGTCAGGCGCTCAGTCGATCGCTGTTTGCCAGCATGATCCCGAGGGAACGATCGGCGGAATTTTTTGGGTTCTTCTCAATCTTCGAAAAGTTCGGAGCGATCGCCGGGCCCGCGGCGTTCGAGATGGCAAGCCGCGCTACTGGATCGAGCCGAGGCGCGATTCTGAGCGTGATGGTGTTCTTTGTCGCCGGCGCCATCGTCCTGGCGTTTGTGGACGTCGCGAAGGGCCAGGCCGCCGTGCGACAGGGCTGAAGGCCAGTGGGATAGGATATTTGCACATGCGGTTGATTCGTGACATCTACGACGAGGCGCGCGGAGTGCGTCCGGTGATCTCGTTTGAGTTTTTCCCGACCAAGACACCCGAGGGTGAGCGGACGCTGTTGGAGAAGACGATTCCTGCTCTTGGCTTGCTGAAGCCAGACTTCTGCTCCGTCACCTACGGCGCCGGCGGCAGCACCCGCGAGAAAACGCTCACCATCGTCGATCGCATGCAGCGCGACCACGGCCTGACGACGATGGCGCATATGACGTGTGTCAATGCGACACGCGAGGATACGGCCGGCGTGCTGTCGCAGGCGCGAGCGCTCGGCATCACCAACATCCTGGCGCTTCGCGGCGATCCGCCTGGAGGCATCGGCAACTTCGAGAAGACCGAAGGCGGCTTCGAATTCTCGTACGAGCTGGTGCGATTCATCAAAGGACTAGGTGGCTATTCGATCGGCGTCGCGGGATTTCCCGAAGGACATATCGCGTGCACGGAGGGCAAGCACACAGACTGGCAGCGTTTGAAGCACAAGATCGATCAGGGTGCGGACTTCGTCATCACGCAGCTGTTCTTCAGCAACAGTGATTATTTTGAATTCCGGGACTACCTGGCAGCGCTCGGCGTGAAGGTTCCGATCGTGCCGGGCATCATGCCGATCATGAGCGCGTCGCACATCAAGCGCATTGTGGCGATGTGCGGTGCCAGGCTTCCGCCCGCTCTTGTCAGTGAGTTGGACAAGCGCGGTGAAGACGATGATGCGGTCACCCAGTTCGGCATCGAGTACGCGACTCGACAGTGCGAAGAGCTGCTGCGCGAAGGCGTCCCTGGATTGCACATCTACACCATGAACAAATCTCGTCCCACGGCTCAGATTGTCGGCAACCTCGGATTGGCGGACTGAAACCTTATCGTTTCCATTTGATGTTGCACCCGATGCTGGCTCTCTGATTCTCCGAAATGGGCCTCCCGGCGATCAGCGCGTCGAGCGCCGCGCGAAGATCGGCGCCGGTCACGGGGATGTCGCTCCCCGGCCGACTGTCATCGAGCTGGCCGCGATATACCAGCCGATGGCCGGCGTCGTAGAGGAAGAAGTCGGGAGTGCACTGCGCATCGTAGGCGCGCGCGACATCCTGTGTTTCGTCAAACAGATAAGGAAATGTAAAACCAAGCTCGTTGGACATCTCCGCCAGTTTCTCCGGCCGATCTTCAGGAAACCCCGATTCGTCGTTGGCGCTGATGGCGACGATCCCCACGCCGCGTCCGGAGTAGTCGCGGCCCAGACGGGCCAGCTCGTCCTGCACGTGCTTCACGAACGGGCAATGGCGGCAGATGAACATCACCAGAAGCCCCTTGGGGCCGGCGGCACTGTCGCGCGAAGTCGGCTTCCCGGTAACGACGTCCGGGAGACTGAAATCGGGCGCCGTCGTTCCGATCGGAATCATCGCGGACGGTGTACGGGCCATCTAGGACTCCTTCTCAAACGATGCGGCTTCAGAGTACGCTGATGCGGTCTCAATCATACCGAAGATGGATAGCGTGAAGTTTCTCCTGCTGGCAGTCGCTGGAATGACGGCTGGTGTGTTGTTCGCTCAGCAGGCACCAATGTCCGACACCGTGGTGAACCCGTTGGCGGACAACCCGACGGCCGCAGCCGAAGGTCAGCGCATCTACGACGGCACGTGCCAGACATGTCATGGACCCGCAGGCGTAGGCGACCGCGATCGCGGTGGATCGCCGCTGAACACAACTGGCCTGAAGCAGGGCGACGGAGACGCCGATCTGTTTCGCACGATCCGCACCGGGGTCACCGGGACTCAGATGCCGTCGTACAAGGGCTTGCGAGACGAGCAGGTCTGGCAGCTCGTGAGCTACATCCGGCTGCTGCAGAACGCGCCGGCCTCCACAAGGGGAACACCGCAGGCCCCTGAAGGAGACGTCGCCTCGGGCGAAGCGCTGTTCTTCGGGAAAGCGGCGTGCTCGAGGTGCCACGAGGTGAACGCGCGAGGCGGTGTCACCGGACCAGACTTGTCGAACGCAGGCCGCCTCGCGTCAGCAGCGATCCGCCAGAAGATTGTTGCTCCGAGTCAGCCTCTCCCGCCGGCGCCAGGAGCTCGCGGAGGAGGTGGTCGCGGCGGTCCGGCTCCGGTCACGATCGTGGCGCGTATGCAGGATGGCCGCGAGATTCGCGGCGTGCGGCGCAACGAAGACACGTTCTCGGTGCAGATAGTCGATGCCTCTGGCCAGCTGCACATGCTCGACAAGCTCAAACTCGTGTCGCTGACGGCCGAAACGCAGTCGCTGATGCCCGGCGATTACGCGAGTCGTCTGTCTGCAGACGAGATTACGAACATCGTGGCGTTTCTGCGGATGCAGCAGGGACGGGACTTTACGAAGACGGTCGCGCAGACGATTACCGGTGGTGTCGGGTACGACCGTCTGCTGAAGGCGAAAGCTGAGCCGCACAACTGGCTGATGTACTGGGGCGATTATCAAGGCACTCACTATTCCCCCTTGAGCCAGATCACCCCGAACAACATCCGGCACCTGAAAGCCGCGTGGTCGCTCCCAATTCTGGGCGGCAATTCGGTGCTGCAGGCGACACCGCTCGTGGTCGACGGCATCATGTATACGACCGGCAGCGGCAGGCCAGCGACCGTCACAGCGATCGACGCGCGCTCGGGACGTCAAATCTGGCGCTGGACTCGACAGCAGGCAACCGTCAACCCGTACGAGATCAACCCGTTCGCTCGGGGAGTCTCGATTCTCGGCAACCGTCTTTTCGTCGGCACGCTCGACGGAGTCCTCGTCGCTCTCGACGCACGTACAGGTCAGCCGCTCTGGGAAACACCCGTGGTCGACACGATGGAGGGCTCGAGCATCACCAGCCCGCCGCTGGCAATCAAGGACATGGTCATCACCGGGATGACCGGCGGCGAGTTCGCGACAAGGGGATTCCTCGACGCCTACGACGCGGCGACAGGCAAGCGCCGGTGGCGTTTCTACACGATTCCCGCACCGGGTGAGTTTGGAAACGACACGTGGAAGGGCGACAGCTGGAAGACCGGTGGTGGCCCGACATGGCTGCCGGGCACCTATGATCCGGAGCTCAATCTTCTGTACTGGGCGATCGGCAATCCGGCTCCCGAGTTCGATCGCGTCAGCCGGGGAGAGATGGACAACCTGTTCACCAACTCGGTCGTGGCGCTCGATCCCGACACGGGCACGATGAAGTGGCACTATCAATTCACGCCCGATGACGGACACGATTGGGACTCGGTGCAGGACATGATGCTCGTCGATCGCGTCTGGCGTGGACAGAACCGCAAGCTGCTGCTCCACGCGGATCGCAACGGGCACTTCTACGTACTCGATAGGACCAACGGCACATTCCTGTCAGGCACACCGTTCATCTATCAGAACTGGAATGCGGGGTTCGATGCGAATGGCCGGCCGCAGCAGATCCCCGGATCGAACGCGACTCCACAAGGCAGCTTCCTGGTGTATCCAACCGTAGGGGGCGCAACGAATTTCCAGAGCCCCTCCTACAGCCCGCTGACCGGCTGGTTCTATCTGGCATTCTCTGAAGGTGGCACGGTGTACACGAGCGCGCCACAGCCGATTACGCGAGGACAACAGTATCTCGGTCGTGGCCGCGCCGCCGGTGCCCTTCCTGCACGGGGACCGAATCAGCCAGCCACCAACGCGGGCATCAAGGCCCTGGACCCCGAGACGGGCGAGACCAAATGGTCGTTCAAGATTTTTCAGGGATCGCTCACCAACGGTGTGCTCGCGACAAGCGGCAACGTGCTGTTCGTCTCGGAGCGCCATGGAAGCCTCATCGCGCTCGACGCGAAGAGCGGAAAATACCTCTGGCACTTCCAAACGGGTGGCGCTAACGCCGCGTCGCCGATGAGTTACGCCATCGACGGAAAACAGTACGTGGCGCTGGCCGCCGGAAACGCAGTGTTCAGCTTTGCGCTGGAGGAGTAATCTGATGCGGGTTTTACGCGCCATCGCTCTCCCTGTTCTGCTGATCGGCCTGATGATGCCGATCTCCGCAGAAGCGCAGCAGTACGAAGCCCGCCGCAAAGGCGACGTCGTCCAGATCGAAGACAAGAAGAATCAGATCCTGGTCTCGATCATCACGTCCGTCGGCAACATGGCGTACGAGATGAAAGTGAAGGGCCAGAACATCCTTCGCTTCACGAGGCCCTCAATCGACGACCTCAGGGCCAAGCCTGCCGGTATGCACGGCATTCCTTTCATGGGACCGTGGGCAAACCGACTCGACGAGCAGGCGTTCTACGCGAACGGTAAGCGCTACCCGTTCGACATGCAGCTGGGAAATGTGACCGGCGCGATTCCGATTCATGGGTTCATGACCCGCACCGACCAGTGGCAAGTCGTCGAGGCGGCACACGACGGCAAGGCCGCGTGGGTAACCAGCCGGCTCGAAACCCACAAGCAGCCGTCATGGATGAAGCAGTGGCCCTTCGCGCACACGATCGATATGACGTACCGCCTGCAGGACGGCGTGCTCGAGGTGCACACCAAAGTGACGAACCTCGCAGTGGAGCCTATGCCGGTCTCGATTGGCTATCATCCGTACTACCAGCTCACCGACTCCCCTCGCGAAGAGTGGACCGTCTCGATCCCGGCACGCACGCGATGGCTCGTGTCATATCAGAAGATACCGACGGGAGACACCGAATCGACCGACAAGTTCTTTCCGGGCGGCAAGGGCACCCTCAGGGACTACAACCTCGACGATGTGTTCAGCGATCTCGTGAGGGATGCGCGGGGACGCGCGACCGTCACACTGAAGGGGCGCAAGCAGCAGCTCGACATCAGCCAGGGACCGAACTACAGATCGCTGGTTGTCTACTCGCCGAATCCGCTGAACACCGGGCTTGGCAGTCAGATTCCGCCACCGAACCCCAACGCGCCAGCTGCGGCTCCGGCCGCCCAAGGCACGGGAGCGCCTCCGGCGAACCCGCTGAACACACCGAACTTCATCTGCTTCGAGCCGATGGCCGGCATCACGAACGCGTTGAACCTTGGGCACAAGGGCATTTATAAAGAGCTGCAGTACATTCAACCCGGTGGAACCTGGCAGGAGAGTTTCTGGATTAAACCGTCTGGATTCTAGGAGAGCATGAAAATACAGGGGTTCACGCTGGCGTCGCTAATCCTGCTGTCTACGGCATGCGGTGGTGGTCACACGCCGCAACGGACTGCTACGCCGCCGCCCGCTGCGCCAGCACCCGAACCGCCGAAAGCGCCGTACTACGTCTACGTCACCAACGAGGTCGGCGGCGACCTGACCGTCATCGACGGCGGCAGCAACCAGGTGGTCGCAACGATTCCGCTTGGAAAGCGCCCGAGGGGCATCAAGGTGAGTCCTGATGGAACGCAGTTGTTCGTGGCGCTGAGCGGATCGCCTATCGCCCCTCCGGGCGTCGACGAAACCACACTGCCTCCCGCCGACAAGAAGGCCGACGGCATTGGTATTGTCGATATCGCCTCGCGCAAGATCACGCGTGTCCTGACGAGCGGCTCCGATCCGGAACAGATCGCATTGAACACCGATGGGACCAAACTCTACGTGTCGAATGAAGATACCGGCGAAGCCAGCATCATCGACATCGCAAGCAACACGATCACCACCCGCATCAAAGTTGGCGGTGAGCCTGAAGGAGTGACCACGAGCCCAAACGGACGGTGGGTCTACGTGACGTCGGAAGAAGACAATCAGGTCGCAGCGATCGACACCACCAGCAACAAGGTTCTAAAGATGATCAACGTGGGTGCCAGGCCTCGCTCCGTCGCGTTTCTTCCCGACAGCTCTCGAGCGTATGTGACGGCAGAGAACGGCGGCACCGTGCACATCGTCGATACCAACACTCACTCGGCGGTGAAGACACTAACGCTGGCGGGAGAGGTCGTGCGGCCGATGGGCATCACGGTCTCGCCTGACGGCAAACGGGTGTACGTGACGACAGGGCGCGGCACGATGCTGATGGCCATCGATACGACGACCAATGAAGTCGTCGGGTCAGTGAAGGCTGGGACCCGGCCGTGGGGTGTCGAGATTAGCCCGGACGGCAAACGGCTCTATACGGCGAACGGCCCTTCTGGCGACGTCTCCGTCGTGGACGCCCAGACCATGACAATCATCGCCACGATTCCCGCGGGCAGGAGCCCCTGGGGTGTTGCCATCCGGTGATTGACGGAGTGCTCCATTAAGAGACTCCTGTACCGAAATAGAGCTTTCAGTCGTATTGCCGTTTTTCCTACACGTCCACCAAAATTCAGAGCCATTTTTGGAGGAACCGTGTTCCAAGATGGCACGACTGCGCCATTTCAAGAAATAATGCACTCCTGAGATTAAGTCTTTTCATTACTGCTATTTACATTAGTTAAGCCGCTCTATTTTGACGTGGCGATCGGTTTGCTACTCACCCGGCAGCGTGTTCCCCCGATTTCACTGTTCATCGCACGCCTTGAGGCCCGGTCTCTGGTCTTGGCTGGCTGCCGTCTGGTTGGCTGTCGCCGCGGCCGGCCTGGCCGTGCTCTGGGCGTACGACAACGCCCCCGGCGAATCGGCCACGGCACCTACTAGGTGGCCCGCCGCTACGGCGCTTGCACGATCGCACAATGGCGCCACGCTCGTGCTGCTCGCACATCCGCAGTGCTCGTGCACGCGCGCGAGCCTCGCGGAGCTCGCTGAAACACTCGCGCGCGCGACCGTTCAGCCAAAAACGTACGTCCTCTTTTTGAAGCCCGATGGCTTTTCCGATGACTGGGCGAAAAGCGATCTGTGGCGAACCGCGGCTGCGATTCCTGGTGTCACTGTCGTGCGCGACGATGACGGGGTAGAGGCGCGCCGCTTCGGCGTCTCGACATCGGGTCAAACGCTCTTGTACGACGAGGCCGGTACCTTGCGTTTTTCCGGAGGCATTACCGGCGCACGTGCGCACCAGGGCGATAACGACGGCCGGCGGGCAATTGTCGATCTCTTGAATCGTGGAACGGCACAACGCGCCACCACGAACGTGTTCGGTTGTGCTCTCTTCAACTCTAGGATGTGATGGGCGTGGACGAAACGCAGATGAATGCCGAGCAGATAGCAATACCAGGTGTGAAATCGGCGCGCGAACGCGCAAGCGAGCTGTTCGCTGCCGCCAGGCGGGACATCTACCGCCAGACGGACAGGCTGTTCGCAGCGTTGATGGTGCTGCAATGGATCGGCGGCATTCTGTTCGCGCTATGGGTGTCGCCCCTCGCGTGGGCCGGCACGGCCAGCAGCACGCATCTTCATGTATGGGCGGCGGTCCTGTTGGGTGGCGTCATCAGCCTGTTCCCGGCCGCTCTTGCGGCGCTGCGACCGGGCCTGCCCTCCACACGCTACACGATAGCGATCGCCCAAATGCTGATGGGCGCCTTGCTGATCCATCTGACGGGCGGGCGCATCGAAACACACTTTCACGTCTTCGGGTCCCTCGCGTTCCTGGCCTGCTATCGAGACTGGCGCGTGCTGGTTCCCGCGACCGTCGTCGTGGCGCTGGATCACATGCTGCGGGGAGTCTTCTGGCCGCAGTCGGTGTACGGCGTGCTGGTGGCCAGCCAGTGGCGATGGGTCGAGCACGCGGCGTGGGTCATCTTCGAGGACATCATCCTGCTGTTCGCCATTCGGCAGAGCGTGGTCGAGATGCAGGAGACGGCAGACCGCACTGCAGCGCTCGAGCACGAGGTTCGAACGCGCCAGCAGGCTGAGATGGACGCCAGAAACAGCCAGGCGCGCAACGACGCCATTCTTGACGTGGCCCTTGACTGCGTCATCTTGATGGATCAGACCGGCCGCATCGTTCAGTTCAATCCAGCCGCCGAGCAGACGTTCGGCTACACGTCTCGTGAAGCGGTTGGACTTCATCTTTCGGAACTGATCATTCCGTCACACCAGCCCGAGACGGATCGGGGAAGCTTGGCGCGCTTTCTCGAAACCGGCGATGCCTCGGTCATGAACGCACGTCTCGAGCTGACGGCCGTTCGGAAGAACGGCGAGGCCTTCCCGGTCGAAGTGGCCATCGCACCGATTTCGGCGGACGGCTCGGCGATGATCGCCGGTTACATGCGCGACATCACAGAGCGGCGCAGCAACGAGGCAGAGTTGGCCGCGTACACGCGCGATCTCGAGGTAGCGCACGAGACGCAACGGGAGAACAGCGAGCAGCTCGCAGCGCTCGTCGCGCAGCTTCGGCTGACGCAGCGGCGGGCGGAGGATGCCACCAGGGCCAAGAGCGACTTCCTTGCCAGCATGAGCCACGAGCTGCGGACGCCGTTGAACGCGATCATTCTCTACAGCGAGCTCCTTCAGGAGCAGGCCGAGGACGAAGGCGAGCAGCGAGCGGAATCGATCGCCGATCTCCAGAAGATTCAGTCCGCAGGAAAGCATCTGCTCGAGCTCATCAACGGCATCCTCGACCTGTCGAAAATCGAGGCCGGCAAGATGGCGCTCTCGCGGGACTCGTTCGACGTGCAAGAGATGATCGAAGAGCTGCTCGACACGGTCGGGCCGCTCGTGCGGAAGAACAACAACGTGCTGTCGGTGAATTACGGCGACCACCTCGGGATGATGCACTCCGACCTGATGAAGACACGCCAGATCCTGCTCAATCTGCTGAGCAATGCCGGCAAGTTCACCCGCAACGGCGAGGTCACGGTGTCGGTTGTACGGCGGACCGAGAACGGCGCGGCCCTGGTCGAGTTCACAGTCACCGACACGGGCGTCGGCATGACGGAGGCGCAGTCGCAGAAAGTGTTCGATGCGTTCACGCAGGCCGATGTGACGACGACCCGGAAGTACGGTGGCACCGGGTTAGGTCTGGCGCTCGTGTCGCGCTTTTGCGATCTGATGCACGGGTCTGTTTCGGTTGTCAGCCGGCCAGGAGTGGGATCGCGCTTCACCGTGCGCCTTCCGCTCGAAGCGGCCGTCGTGGATGTGCCCGAGACAGTAGCAGTCGGATGACGTACGAGGAGGCGCAAAAGATGGCAACGATCATGGTGGTCGAGGACAACGAGGCGAGCCGGGACGCGCTGTCTCGCCGGCTGGAGCGCCGAGGTTATAGCGTCTTGCTGGCGTGCGACGGGCAACAGGCGGTGTCGATGGCACGCAGCTCCGTGCCCGACATCATCCTGATGGATCTGGGCCTTCCTGTGATCGACGGCTGGGAAGCCACCCGGCAACTGAAGGGTGACACCACCACGCGCCACATCCCCATCATCGTCCTCAGTGCGCATGCGATGACGAACGATCGAGACATGGCGCTCGCTGCTGGAGGTGACGACTTCGACACGAAACCTATTCGATTTCAGTCCCTTCTGCAGAAGATCGAATCGTTGCTGGTCAGCGGCGTGGTGGCATCATGACACGTAACGCCTCCCTACTCATCGTCGACGACAGCCGGTTCAACCGGGATGCGCTCTCGCGCCGTCTGCTTCAGAAAGGGTTCCTGGTCGAGACGGCGTCTGACGGCACCGCGGCGCTGGAGCGAGTGTCGAAGTCGCGGTACGACCTCATCCTGCTCGACGTGGAGATGCCCGGCATGAGCGGACTCGAGGTCCTGAGCCGCCTCCGCGAGACGTATTCGCGGACCGAGCTTCCCGTGATCATGGTCACGGCCAGAACGCAAAGCGCGGATGTCGTCGAGGCCCTCGGCCTGGGCGCCAACGACTACGTCACCAAGCCTGTCGATTTTGCGGTTGCGCTTGCGCGCGTCAACACGCATCTCTCGCACAAGTGGGCCGTGGAGGATCTGAAAGAGAGCGAAGAGCGGTATTCGGTCGCGGTACGTGGCGCCAATGACGGCCTTTGGGACTGGAACATTACGACGAACACGGTGTACTGGTCGCCACGGTGGAAGGCATTGCTGGGCTACGAAGAGCATCAGATTGGCAACGACCCTGAAGAGTGGATGTCGCGCATCCACCACGAGGACATTCAGCGCGTCAAGGATACGCTTCGCGGCCATCTCGAGAGCGGAACCGGTCACTACCAGAACGAGCATCGGATGCTGCATGCCGACGGCACCTACCGATGGATGCGGTGCCGCGGAGCGGCCGTCACCGACGATAACGGCCGCGTCACGCGGCTTGCGGGGTCGCTGACCGACATCACGGACAGCAAGGTCGCCGACGCGCTTACCGGCTTGCCAAACCGACTGCTCTTCGTGGATCTGCTCGATCGCGCGATCAAGCGAAGCGAGCGCCGAAAGGACTACGTCTTCGCGCTTCTCGTGCTCGGCCTGGATCGCTTCAAGGTGATCAACGAGAGCCTGGGCGTGGCGGTCGCCGATCGCCTCATCGTCGCAGTAGCGCGCCGTCTGCAGACGAGCCTGCGCGGAACCGACGTTCTCACCCGGAGCACGTCCGGCCTGACGCTCGCGCGACTGGGCGGAGACGAGTTCACAGTCCTCCTGGACGACATTACGGACGCCAGCGACGCCCTCCGCGCGGCGGATCGCCTTCGAGCCGCGCTGCGAGCGCCGTTCGAAATTGAAGGACACCAGATCTTCGTGTCGGCGACCGTCGGAATCACGATAAGCACGACCGGTTACGATCGAGCGGAGGCGGTACTGCAGGATGCGGCCATCGCGCTGCACCGCGCGAAGTCCGACTACACGACGACAGTCGAGCTGTTCGATCCGGCCATGCGTGCGCGGGCAGCGACTCGCCTGCAGATGGAGACAGACCTGCGAAACGCGGTCGACAACGAAGAGCTGACGGTGGCCTACCAGCCCATCATCTCGCTCGACTCCGGGGCGCTCGTCGGCTTCGAGGCACTCGCCCGCTGGGAACATGCCACTCAAGGCTCCATTGGACCGACGGAGTTCATTCCGATCGCGGAAGACACCGGCCTAATCCGGCAGATTGGCAAGTTCGTCCTCACGGAAGCCTGCCGTCAAATGGCGACATGGCAGAGGCAGTTCGGCAACGAGGCGCCTGGCGTCATGTGCGTCAACGTGTCGGCCGGACAGTTCGGCCAGCACGACCTCGCTGGAGAGGTCGAAGCGATCCTCCTCGAGACAGGGCTTGACCCGTCGAAGCTGAAACTGGAAATCACGGAGAGCACGTTCGTGAGCGAAGTCAGCAGCGCCGAAACTGTCCTCGCGCGCCTGCGATCGATCGGCGTGGAGTGGAGCATCGACGACTTCGGCACAGGATACTCTTCGCTGAGCTATCTCCATCGGCTCCAGGCGGACACCGTGAAGATCGACCGCTCCTTCGTCGCCCGCATGGGGGGCGCCGGCGCAAAAGGATCGGAGATGATTCGCGCCATCATCGCGCTGGCGCTGACTCTCGGCATGGATGTGGTTGCCGAAGGCGTGGAAACCGTCGAGCAGGCACTCGAGCTGCAGACGCTCGGCTGCGGGAACGCCCAGGGCTTCTACTTCTCGCGCCCTATCGATCGGGCGGCGGCAGACGACATGGTCGCTTCTCAGCCCTGGCGCGAGGTGACCGCCCGCGTCTCGTAGGGCAAATGAGCGGCGCGAAATCGCGTGCGCCGCTCATCGGTCATCATCAATCATCGGTCGCTACGCGGAATACCCTCGTCCTGTCGTCGCCGCGCCGGACTTCTGGCCGGCAAGCTCCATCAGAAACTCGTCGTGGTTCATCGGCCGCGAGAACATCGGATAGTTCTTCTCGGTGGCGAGGCGCTGCTCGTCTTCGCTGAGCGCAGCCGTGCAGTCCTTCAACGTGATGACGTTGTAGCCCTTCTCGTACCCGGTGCGCATCGTCGACTCGACACAGCAGTTCGTCAGGAACCCGCCAAGGGCGATCGTATCGATGCCGCGGCTGCGGAGGATGAAATCAAGGTTTGTGCTGGCGAACCCGCAGAGGCCGCGCTTGCCCTCGACGACAATATCGCCCGGCTGCGGTTTGAGCACATCGACGATCTCGGCGCCCCAGGTGCCTTTGCGGAATGACTTGCTGTCCACAACGCCCTTGAGGATGCCGTACGGCTGATCGCTCAACTCTCCGTACCCTTCGACGAACGTGATCGGCGCAAACACGATCGTGCAGCCGGCCGCGCGCGCCTGTTTCACGGTGTCGACCGTGTTCTGGAGCATGTTGTTCTTGTCCATGACGCCCTTCACCGCGTCGTGGAGGGTTCCGCCTTTTGAGGTGAAGTCGTTCTGATACTCAATGAGGACTACGGCCGTTCTTTTCGGATCCATCTCTTCCTCCTGCACTCAATTGTGGTGGCCAGCGAACGATGGTATCACAGTCAAGATGTCGTCTAAGCCTGGGTAGAAAGCGTCCGGTGCGGTCCATGTAGGAGCGGTAAGCATCCCCGAAACGCGCGATCAGCCGCTCTTCTTCCCGCCCCGTCCGCAGCACAATCAGCGCCAAAGCCAGCAGGCCGCCGGCCAGCAGGAACCAGTTCGCCGCGGTGAGCGCATTCCCCACGATCGAAAGGGCGACGGCATCGTAGAAAGGATGCCGGACGAATCGATACGGGCCTTTCAGCACGAGGGTATGCTCCCGCCGCGTGACAACCGTGTCTGTCAGGTTCCTGCCGAGGTGGCGAAACGTCCACACGACCAATGCGCCCCCTGCCGCGCCGAGTACGACGCCGACCCATCGCAGCCACGTTGGCAGCGTCATCGAAGACCATGCCATCCATTCGGGATCGATCATGTAGGCCAGCAGGCCCAGCATTGTCGCGATGCCGATCGGGCGCAAGGTAAAGAGAATGAGGTGTCCTTCCTGCCACCGATCGAGACTCTCGCCTGTGGATTGCGATCGAATGCGATGGAAGATCGCGACTGGAAACAGGAACACCGCGCCAATTATCAGGATTGTCCGGAATGTCTGATCGTCAGCCATAGTCCTATCCGTCATTCTTCCGAGCAACCCAGGTTGTCATGCAACGCTGATTCTGGACGACGGTCGTCTTCAGCGGATCGAGCAGCGCGCCGCCCAGGCGGCCTGTCAGATCCATCAGCATCTTCTCGTCAACCAGATAGCGTTCGCTGCCGTCGGGCAGCGAGAACCGCCGGCCGCCGGTCGAGCGAACGCGATTCTCCATGCCGATCGATGACGCCAGACGGCAGAAAAACAGACCGCCCGGCTTCAGCACGCGCCACATCTCCTCTACCATCGCGTCGAACTGCGCGTCATCGCGCGCGAAGTGCAGGACGGCGCTGCTGAGGACGACGTCGGCGAAGGCATCGGGGAAGGTCATGCGCTCGACCGGCTCGACGCGAAAGTTCTCTGGCGGCAGGTGAGGTGCAAGCGCCGAGGCGAGCTGTCGCACGACGTGGACGGCGCGCGGGTCTTCGTCTGTTGCAAACACCTCGTAGCCGGATTGGAGGAGATAGACAAGATTGCGACCGCCGCCGCAGGCGGCGTCGAGCACGCGCATTCCAGGGCGGATACGCCCGCGGAGCAGCTGATCGAACAGATAGATATCGATGGCCCCGAACTGGCGTTCGAGATCAGACAAGGCCGTTCAGATCTTTCTCGATGGCTTCCGGCGTACTTCGGGAACCGTACCGCCGCAGCACTTCCCCGTCTTTGCTCACGAGAAACTTGGTGAAGTTCCAGGAGATAGCCTCGCGACCGAACAATCCCCTCTTCGCCGACTTGAGGTGCTGGTACAGCGGATGCGTGTTCGGCCCGTTCACGTCAATCTTCGCAAACAGCGGAAATGTCACGTCGTAGTATTCGACGCAGAACTGCCGAATCTGCGACTCGCTCCCCGGTTCCTGCCTGCCGAACTGATTGCACGGAAACCCGAGCACGGCGAGATGGGCGCCGTGCTGCCGATGCAGCGCCTCGAGACCTTTGTACTGCGGCGTGTATCCGCAGCGGCTGGCGACGTTCACGATTAGCAAGACCTTGCCGCGATACGCGTCGAGCGTGATCGTTCCGCCGTCGATCGTCTTCAGCGGAATATCGTACAGGCTCATGCTAGCTCGCTACTTCAATCGGCGCCTGGCAGTCGGTTTCGATGCTGACGCGCTGCGGGAGCCAGCTGTTTGGATCGGCGCCGGCGCCCGCGATGAAAAGGGTTGGCGAGAGCGCGTGCGGGTCGAGGCCGAGCTGTTGGCGAAACCGGGCGATCGCCGGCGCGTCGAAGAACACGAGGTAGGCCTGCTTCGTGCCGCCGGGCTCGCTGATGCGGCGATGAACGATGCAGCGCGGCGTGATGCTGGCGCGCTCGAGCCCTGCCGCGCGCGCAGCAGTGAGGAGCGCTTCCTGCGTCAGTTGATCGCCGACCACACGATCGAACTCGCCGCGGAGAACTATTGGTATGGCCGGAGCGACAGGCGCGTTCAGCGACTCCATCGCGCGGGCGAACACCTGCCGGAATAACACGCTCGCCAGTTCGGGAACGGGCTGCAAGACCAGCAGCGGCTCATTGGCTCCTGATGCTGATTCGAGCGCCAGCGTCCAGCTGCGTAAATGCTGCGCCTCGATTGTGTATGGAGCGCTGCGCGTATCCTCCAGCGAGCGCATGAAGAGAAATCCGAAGAGCGCGAGTGCGACGAGGGCCAGGGCGAGTTTGATAATGAGGGGTTTCTTCACGCGGCTTTATCTTGCCACGTAAACCGGCGGTTTCTCGCAGGAGGTGAGGAGATGCGGATTCCGTCCACCGGCTCACCAATCGGTCGGCTCGTAGTCCTTCAGGAACTGTCCCCACACGTGGCGGCCGGTGTTGAAGCCGCTGATGATCGGATCGACGATGCGCGCGCCGCCGTCGATGCTGTCGAGCGGCGGACTAAAGCGCTGCTCGACCTCTTTCTTCGCGGCAATCTCCACCGGATCCTCGTCGGTGATCCAGCCGGTGTCCACGCTGTTCATGTGAATGCCGTCGCCGTGATAGTCGGTGGCAGACGTTCGCGTCATCATGTTCAGCGCGGCCTTCGCCATGTTGGTGTGCGGATGCCTCGTCGTCTTGAACCGGCGGTAGAACTGCCCTTCCATCGCGGACACGTTGACGATGTGCTTGTCGCGCTCCGGCGTGCGCGTCATCAGCGCCTTGAGACGCGCGTTGAGGATGAACGGCGCGATCGCGTTAACGAGCTGCACTTCGAGCATCTCGACCGTCGACACTTCCGCCAGCAGCAGCCGCCAGGAATTCCGGTCGCGCAGATCGATCTGTTGAAGATCGTTGTCCAGCCGGCCGGCCGGAAACAGATCCTCCTGCGACACGAGCTCTTCGACGAGAAGCGGCACTTGCGAGAGCGCTGGGGCATGAACAACGTCTGGCGCCCGGGATCGCTCGAACCGGCCAATCAGCTTTCCCGCGTGTTCCGGTAACGCCTTCAGCGCCGCTTCGCCCTCCATCATGTGCGCGTAGAACGCCGGCGGACGCCGCACGGTCTGGCACGCGTTGTTGATGATGAAGTCCAGACGGCTTTGCGTTGTGAGCAGCTCGCGGCAGAACGCCTCGACGCTCGGAGTATGCCTGAGATCGAGCCCGAACACTTCGAGCCGATCGCCCCACTCGCCGAAGTCGGGCTCTCGTGAATATCGTGAAGCCGAATCGCGAGGGAAGCGCGTGGTGACGATCACGTGCGCGCCCGATCGGAGCAGCTTGAGGCCAGCCTGATAGCCGATCTTCACGCGGCCGCCGGTGAGCAGCGCGACGCGGCCGCGGAGATCGGCAAGCTCCGTACGCTTTCTGAAATTCAGGTCGGCGCACGAGGGGCACATCTGATCGTAAAAATGATGGATCTGGGTGTACTTCTGTTTGCAGACGTAGCAGTGCTGGAGCTCGGCGGTGCATGTGCCCGCGTTGGTCCGGCTAAAGTCGGACCCTACGATAGGGTCGAAGTTCTCTGGCGGAAACACGTTCGGCGTGTGGAAGATCGGCTTTCGGCGAAGGGTGCGAATACCGGTCGAGGCGCGCGCGGCTTCGTCCTGTTTCACGCGCTCGGCCTTGCGCTTTCCCGCCGCGGCCTTCGCCATTCGACGTCGCTCCGCACGATCGGGGCTGTACACGAGCGCCACGGCCTGCAGCAGCCGCCTCCGATCCTCGGCCGGTACGCCTTCGAGCACGGTTCGATCCGACGCGATAGCATCGAGCAGGTCGGCCGCATCGCGAAGACGTTCCAGGATGGTCGCCATATCTAGGCCAGCCGCTTGCTCGAACGCATGACCGCCAGCGTCAGAATCGTCACGCCCCACGCAAACAACGCGAGCGTCTGCGGCCACAGCGTTTCGAGCCCCACGCCTTTCAGAAAAATGCCGCGAAGAATCACGACGAAGTAGCGAAGCGGGATGAGAAATGTGATCGGCTGGATGATGTCTGGCATGTTCTCGATGGGAAAGATAAAACCCGAAAGATACATCATCGGAATCAGGACAAAGAAGGTCGAGGTCATCATCGCCTGCTGCTGGGTGTTCGAAATCGTGGAGACGAACAGGCCGAGCCCCAGTGTGGTCAACAAATAAATGAGGCTCGTGCCGAACAGCAGCCAGAAGCTGCCGCGCAACGGCACTTCGAACCAGAACACGATCGCCATCAACACGATGGCGACGTCGATCAGCCCGATGACGCCGTATGGAAGGAGTTTGCCGAGGATCAACTCGATGCGGCCCAGCGGCGTCACGTTCAGCTGCTCGAGCGTGCCGACCTCGCGCTCGCGCACGATCGCCATCGACGACAGATTCGACGTCACGACGAGCAGCAGGAGGGCAACAATACCGGGCAGCATGAAATGGCGGCTCTCGAGAGTCGGGTTGAACCATATCCGTACGCGGGGCTCGATGCCCGAACCTCCTCCCGGCGGCGCCGGAGCGCCGCTCGCACGCACGCGCCGCTCGACGATCTCCTGCGAGTAGCCGGCCACCAGGTTCGTCGCATATCCCATCGCGATGTTCGTCGAGCTCGCATCCGATCCGTCCGCCAGCACCTGCAGCGTGGCCGGCCGTCCCGCCGCGACCAGCTCGCCGTACCGCGTCGGTATCGACAGCACCATCCACGCGCGTCCGGTTTCCAAATAACGATCGAGCTCGCTTGGGCTCGACGCAACATCCACCAACTCGAAGATCCCGGAGCCCACGAAACGACTGATCAGCTCCTGGCTGCCGGCACTGCGGTCGGCATCGACAATGAAGATGGGGACGTTGCGGACGTCGGTGGTGGCGGCGTATCCGAGGATGCCGAGCTGCAGGACGGGTGCGACGAAGATGATGCCGAAGATGCGCGGATCCTGGCGCAGCTCGATCACCTCCTTCCACATCACGTAAAGGATGCGCCGGATCATCGCGAGCACTTCCCTATGTCCACTGGACACTCAATCGCTTGGACGCCAGCGTCAACATGACGACCGCGTAGAGAGCCAGCGCCGCGAGCTGCATCCAGAACGCCGACAGATCGGCGCCCTTCAGGACGATCGCACGAAGCGCCACGATAAAGTACCGCGCCGGAACCACATATGTGATCGCCTGGATCGCCGCCGGCATGCTCGCGATCGGAAACACAAACCCCGACAGCATCATCGTCGGCAGGAAGGACACGAGCGCCGCGATCTGAAAAGCGACCGACTGCGAATCTGCGACCGTCGAAATCATGAGGCCGAGGCCGAGCGCGCCGGCAAGGTACAGCGACAACGCGAGCAGCAAGAGGATCCACGAGCCGTTCATCGGGAGGTCGAACAAGAACATCGACGCCAACACCACGAAGAGTGAGGTGGCGAGCGAGATGACGAAATATGGCAGCGTCTTGCCGATGATGAAGGCGCCCGTGCCGAGCGGCGCCATCCGGATCTGCTCCATCGTGCCTCTCTCCTTTTCGCGCACGACCGACAGCGACGTGGAGATGACCGATGAAATCATCCCGATGTACGCAATGAGGCCTGGGATCAGGAACAGCGCACTGCGGAGCTGCGGGTTGTACCACACGCGCGCCTCGATCGAAATCGGCGGGCCCGTGGATCTGGACGCCGGCTGAAGTTGATACTGGGCGGAAGCAGCCTGGAGCACTCGCAGCGAGTAGCCCATGACGGTCGTCGCGGTGTTGGAGTTGTCTCCATTGATGATGACCTGCACCGGGATACGGCGGCCCGCCAGCAGATCCTCTTGAAGGCGCGCAGGGATGACCAGCACCGCCCGCGCCTCGCCGCGGTCGATCATCTCCTCGTACTCACGACTGCTGGTGACTTCGCCCACAAGCTTGAAGTATCCGGAGTTGACGAACGTGGCGACGAGCTCGCGACTCGCCGGCGTGCGGTCGTTGTCCTGTACCGCCAATTGAATGTTCTGCACGTCGAAGTTCAACGCATATCCGTAGAGCAGCAGAAAGAACGCCGGCACGAACAGCAGCACGAGGAGGGAGCGCCGATCGCGCGCGATCTGACGGAATTCCTTGCGCCCGACGGCCAGGATCTTACGCATGCGCATGCTCAACCACATCGAGAAACACGTCTTCGAGCGACGGCATGACGCGATCGATGCTCTCGACAGCCAGCCCCCCGGCCCGCAGACCTGAAATCAGCTCGTCGAGATTCACATCCGCCGTTCGGAGCACCGCGTGCACGGCGGCTCCGAAGATCGTCGTCTTTTCGACGTCCGGCATCTCCTCGAGTGCGCGCATCACATCGACGGGGCGCGCCGAGTAGATCTCGACGATTGGACGAGTGGCAAAAATCTGTTTCAGCTCGCCGGTGGTGCCCATCTTCGCGAGCCGGCCGGCATTGAAGATGGCGATGCGATGGCAATGCTCGGCTTCGTCGAGATAGTGGGTCGTCACAAGAATTGTCACGCCATCGTGGGACATGCCCTCGATGAGCGCCCAGAACTGCCGCCGCGACACCGGGTCGACGCCGCCGGTGGGCTCGTCGAGAAACACGATCCGCGGTTCGTGCAGGATGGCGCACCCCAGCGCCAGCCGTTGGCGCCAGCCGCCGGCGAGGTCCCTCGCCTTGGTGTTCTCCCGTCCCGCAAGCCCCGCCATTTCCAGCACGAACTTTCGACGATCGGCGATTCGATCGTCGCTAAGACCATACAGGGCGCCAAAGAACCGGATGTTCTGATCGACGGTGAGGGCTTCGTAGAGGGAGAACTTCTGCGACATGTACCCGATGCGTGTTTTCACCTGCTCGGGATCGCGGCCGACATCGACGCCGTCTACTGTGGCGGTACCCGACGTCGGCTTCAACAACCCGCACATCATGCGGATCGCCGTGGATTTTCCCGCGCCGTTGGCGCCGAGCAGACCGAAGATCTCTCCACGATCGACCGCGAAGCTGACGCCATCGACGGCGACGAAGCTGCCGAACTTGCGCGTCAAGCCAGAGACGACGATCGCGCGATCGGCAGACGTCACCGCCCCATCGCCCTGTCAAGGCGCGCGCTGGCGAGCAGGGTGTTGGCCCGCGCGCGAGTGAGATCCAGCTCGGCCTGCAGCAGCGCAACCTGAGCGGTGAGCACATCGGTGTTCGTTGCCACGCCCGCTCCGAATCTCTCCGCGAGCACGCGGCGCGCTTCCGCGGCAGCACGCACGCCCGCCTGAGCCGCTTCGACCGATGCCTGGGCGGATCGGAGATCGGCGGACCGTTGCCGGATTTCCACCTCGATGTTCGAATCGAAATCGCGGAGGCGGGCTTCTGCTACGCGGTGGAGAGCTGAGGCTTCGGCAGCCTCCGCGCGGGTGCGACCGCCATCAAAGATCGGCCAGCGAACCTGGACGCCAAGATCCCACGACGGTTTCCACGCATTCTGGATCGGGAAGATGCGGGGATTGGGCCGCGCGAAGTCGTAGCCGCCGACAGCTGTCAGCAGCGGCAAGCTGCCCGCTGACGCAGCAAATGCGCGCTCTGCCGCGGCGCCGATCCGAAACGTCAGCGCTTTCCGCTCTGGGCGGTTCGCACGCGCGAGATCGACGACAGCTTTGTTGTTGGGCGGGTCTTGCAGTTCAAGACCCGCCCTACCGATCGTGGTGCCGACCTTTAGGTCGGCCATTGCATCCGCCAACTCGAACCGCGCGTCTGGATCCAGACCAACCAATCTCCGAAAATCGGCGGATGCGGTTTCGAGAATGTTCTCGGCTTCGATGCGCAGCATCTGCTGACGCGCCTGCTGTGCTTCGATCGACAGCACGTCGCTCGGCGGCACCAATCCGACGCTGAACTGGTTTCGCACCTCGGCAAGGTGCGCGCTGGTGCGTTCCAGTGCCTGCTGCACGACATTCTGCGAGGCGCGCGCGGTCAGGACGGCCAAGTACACGCGGGTAATTTCCAGTTTCAAGTCTGCCCGCATCGCCTCGCGATCCTGACCCGCGGCATCCGCCTCTGCACCGGCCGCCTTCGTGAGCAACTGCAGCCGGCCACCCGTATAGATCGGCCACTGCAGATCGACGCGCGATCGTACGTTGTCGGGGATGTCAGGGTAGATCACACGCACGCCGCCCGAGGCGTTCGGCACGCTGAACTCCTCGACGTGATTGGTGCGGACGTAGCTCGCGACAAGGGTGGCTTGCGGTAGCGTCGCCGCTTTGCGTTGATCCTGCACTGCCCTGGCCGCATCCGCACGAGCGGTGAGCTCGACGACACGATGACTGGCCTCGAGCCCTCTCGCCACGGCGTCCGCGAGCGTCAATTCGATCGGCGGCGTCTGCGCCTCTCCGGCGCCGGCAGCGCTCACGCAGCAGATACAGGCAAACAGCAAACGTCTCATGTCGTTTCCTTCGCGACCTTGGCAATAAACACATCCTCGAGCGATGCAGGCACCCGGCGGATGCTGTCCGCCGCGATACCAGCGCTGCGGAGCGCGCCCGCCAGCCTTTCGGCCTCACGCAGTGGTGAGCCGGGTACCAGCCTCACGTGCGCGCGCTCTCCGAACAGCTGCACGTCGGCCACTCCAGGCAGACGCTGGAGGACACCAGTCGCGCGATCGCGATCGCCGGAGATGACCTCCATCACATCGCCGGGCAGGCTTGCACGCAGATTCGCCGGCGTGTCGAGTGCGATGAGCGCGCCTTCGTGCAGCAAGGCGACGCGGGAGCAGCGCTCCGCTTCGTCGAGATACGGCGTCGCCATGAGAATGGTGATGCCCTGCGCGAGAAACTCCGACAGCAGCTTCCAGAATTCGCGTCGCGACACGGGATCGACGCCGGTGGTGGGCTCATCAAGAAGAATGATCTGTGGCTCGTGTATCAGCGTGCACGCCAGCGCAAGCTTCTGTTTCATGCCGCCGGAGAGTTGATCGGCCAGGCGCGTGCGGAACCTCGCCAACTGCGTGATCTCGAGCAGCCGCTCGCAGCGTGCCTTGATCGCCGGCTCGCGCATGTTCAAACCGTGGATCTCTGCGAAGAACGCAATGTTCTCGTCGATCGAGAGATCGCCATAGAGGCTGAATCGCTGCGAGAGATATCCGAGCGACTGCGTCACGTGCCGGTGTTCCTTGACAGGATCGCGTCCCAGCACACGCACGTTCCCCCCGTCTGTCTTCAGCAACCCGCACATCAACCGGATCGTCGTCGTCTTGCCCGCGCCGTCAGGGCCGATGAGTCCAAACATCTCGCCGGCCTCGATCGACATGGAGAGATCGCGAACGGCGACCACCACGCCGTATCTTTTTGTGACCCGTTCCAAGTCCAGTGCGTGCATCCCAAATCCCCAGTCCCCAGTCCCCAACCCCTAGTCCCCAGTACCCAGTCCCTAAGTCAGCGATGTGGGATCTCCGCCTCCACAGGCATGCCCTGCTTGAGCACCCCCTGACGATTGTCGACGGCGATCTTCACGCGATAGACCAGCTTCGACCTGTCTTCTGCCGTCTGCACGTTGCGCGGCGTGAACTCCGCTTTCGACGCGATGAAGCTCACCTTTCCCGGCAGGCCTGGACCGCCTGCATCGGTGAACACCGTCGCCGGTTGGCCGAGCGTGATCTTCGGCACCTGCGGTTCATCCACGAACACCTCAGCCCACGCGTTGTCCAGATCGGTGAGGATCACCATCGGCGCGCGCGGCCCGACCATCTCGCCGGGGTCAATCACGCGCTCGCTCACGACGCCGGCAATCGGCGCGCGCACGATCGCGTCGCCGCGCGATTTCTCCAGTGTCGCGATCTGCGCGTCGACTGCAGCCACGCGCGCGCGCGCGCCCTCGATTTCCTCGCGCCGCGATCCGGACCGCAGACGGGCGACGCTCTCGCGGGCTGCGGCTTCGCGGGCTTTCGCCGATTGCACGCGATCCCGCGCGATGTCTCTTCGCGCCGCCGCATCATCGCGCTGCTTCTGCGATCCCGAATGGGTCTGCAGGAGCCGCTCGAATCTCTGGAGATCGATCTCCGCAGCGCCGAGGTCTGTCTGAGCCGCCGCCACATCGCCAGCGGCTGCCGCGACTTGCGCTTCGGCCTGGCGGATGTCTTCGGGGCGCGCTCCGGCCTGCAGCAGACGCAGTTGAGCATCCGCCTGCGCGCGCTCGGCCCTCGCGCGCTGCAGCGCAAGATCCACATCCTGCACGTCGAGCCGCGCAATCACGTCGCCCTGCCTGAGGCGATCGCCTTCCGCAACGAGCAGCTCGATCACCCGGCCGCCGACTTCAGCCGACACCTGCACCTCCGTGGCGTCAACCTGCCCTGACACGCGCGCACCAGCCGCCGGTGTATCCGCCTGACAACCGCTGAGCCAGACCGCTGCCACGACACAAACACCATGCACGGTTCTCATACGTGAAGCATCCTTTGAGCCACCATCTGCAGATGGCGCACCAGCGTGTCCGAATCCGCATCTGGAATGTCGACGTGCCGCAGGCTTTTGATCCGCGCGCGAACGGGCGCGGTGGCGCGAAACATTACGAGCGGCCCGACCAGCGTGAAATGCGCCAGCGCTGGATGGACCGGATAAAACACTTTCTGCTTCGCCCCATCGGCAACGATTCCGCTGACTGCCGCGAAGATGCCCGCAAGAAGCGTGAGCTCCTCCGGGCCCAGATGGGCTCCGCCGTCGGCAACCTCGCGGAGAAAAATCGGCAGAAAGTGCACCGACGCGTCAACCGATCGCACGAGCGTGTCGATCACGCGCGCGAGTTTCTTCTCGGGTGGCGCGTCTTCGGCCACCGCGGCGCGCACGCGCGCGACGATGGGCGAGAAGACGTCGCGGATGATGCAGGTGTAGAGCGCCCGCTTGTTGGGGAAGTGGTAGTAAATCATCGCCTTGTTGACGCGCGCGCGGCGGGCGATGCGGTCGACGGTGGTGGCCGCGAACCCATGGGTACCGAACTCGTCGCTGGCGGCGGCGAGGATGCGGGTGCGGGTGTCGAGGGTGGCCGATTTGGGTCGTCCCATTATGTTAACTGAATGGTTAGTTAATATAAAGAACGCCTCGCTGTCAAGCAGCCGTATCCTTGAGCCATGCAAATCGTCATCGCCGGCGGCTCAGGCTTCCTCGGCACCGCCCTTACTCGGGTCCTCAGCCGCGACGGTCATAACGTGACCGTGCTGACCCGGCAGAGCCGCACGGATCACCTAGCCGAGCTGCACGTGGCCTATGTCACCTGGCATCCAAACGGCGAGAGCGGGCCCTGGGCTTCCACCATCAACGGCGCAGACGTCGTGGTAAATCTCGCCGGAGAATCGATTGCCGCAAAACGATGGTCCGCTGCCCAGAAACAAAAACTTCGCGACAGCCGGCTGATGGCCACACGTAGCCTCACCGCCGCCATCCGCGAGGCGAAGAGCAAACCGCGCGTGTTAATAAGCGGATCGGCCGTCGGATACTACGGCGATCGCGGCGAGGAGACGCTGACAGAGACGTCTGCGCCCGGCCGCGACTTCCTGGCCGGCCTCGCGCAAGAATGGGAAACCGCCGCCACCGAGGTCGCAACCCTCACGCGCGTCGTCTTCATCCGAACGGGCATCGTGCTCGATCGTCGCGGCGGCGCACTGCCGAAAATGCTGCCGCCCTTCCTCATGTTTGCTGGCGGGCCGCTCGGTTCGGGCAAGCAGTACATGCCGTGGATTCACAAAGAAGACTGGATTCGACTCGTCGCGTGGACGATGACGACAGAAGGAGCACGCGGCGCGATCAACGCCACAAACCCACGGCCGATCACGAATCGCGAGTTCTCCCGCGCGTTAGGACGGGCGCTGACGCGGCCCAGCCTGTTGCCCGCACCCGCGTTTGCGCTCCGACTCGCGCTCGGCGAGATGGCCGACGCGCTGCTGCTGAGCGGACAACGTGCGCTCCCCGTGCGCGCGACCGATCTCGGTTTTGTGTTCCGATATACAGACGTCGATGAAGCATTGACCGATATTTTCAGAAATCACATCTCATGAAGGAGACGATCCACCAATGAACCGCAAACACATATTGTCCGCCCTTCTACTGACCGTCACCCTCGCAACGGCCCCCGCCTACGCCGAGGTCAAAAAAGAAGAACGGAACCAGGTGTCCTTCTCCGGCATGCTCGGCCGGATGTTCAACTTCTTCGGCGGCAAATCCGCGAAAGAAGGCGTCGTCTCGACGGTCGCGGTGTCGGGCGATCGGAAGATGATGACGACTGGCGATACCGCGGGACAGATCGTCGATCTCCGTGAAGAGAAGATTTACGACCTCGACCTGCGCCGCAAGACCTACAAAGTGACGACCTTCGAAGAAGTGCGGCGCCAGCTTCGCGAAGCCGAACAGAAGGCGCGCGAGAGCGCCGCGCGACAGCCAAAGGAAGAACAGGCGCCGCCGAACCAGGGCAAGGAACTGGAGATCGACTTCGACGTCAAGAACACCGGCCAGACGAAGACGATCAACGGCTTCGACACCCGTCAGGTGCTCGCCACCATTACTGTCCGCGAGAAGGGTAAGAAGCTCGAAGACAGCGGCGGTATCGTGATGACCGTCGACACGTGGCTGACGAAAGCCGTGTCGCTGAAGGAGATTGCGGACTTCGAACGCCGATATTTCGAAAAGCTCGCCGGTCCCGTGTCTGCCGTCGACGCGCAGCAAATGGCCACGGCCATGGCGATGTTCCCGGGACTCAAAGAAGCCTTCGCACGTCTCAGCCGCGAAGACTTCGGCGGTACATCCATTCAGTCAACGACGCGGATTGATTCAGTGAAGAGCGCCGAGCAGATGAAGCAGCAGAGCTCGGGAGCGTCTTCGAGCGGCAGCGACAGCTCGAATCCGGCGTCCATCGGCGGCGCGATCGGCGGCTTCATGCGCCGGCGCCAGCAGCAGAAGGAGCAGGAAACCACCGCCGGCGGCAAGGCCAACCCCGCACGGTCGACGTTCATGACGATCAACAACGAAGTGCTGAAGATTGCGACGAACGTCACCTCAGCGGACGTCGCGATGCCGGTGGGATTCAAGGAAAGGAACTGACGGGGAACTCTTCGGTTCTAGATGCTGGGTTCTAGGTACTGGGTTCTGGTTCTAGGTTCTGAGGTGTTGGGTTCTGTTCTTGAGCAGCAACTGCGAACCAAGAACCCCGAACCCAGAACCAGAACCCAGCACCAAGAACCCAAGAACCCAGCACCGTCTAGTAACTCGCGAGCTTCCGCAGTCCGTCCGTGATCTTGTCCGCGTTCGGCAGATTGTGCTGTTCGAGTACCTGCGAGAACGGCGGGTGTGTATCTGGATACGTGACGCGCATCACCGGCGCATCCAGCACGTGGAACCGCTCCTCCACCACCACCGCTGAGAGCTCGGCGCCGATCCCAAGCGTCTTCACGTCTTCGTGCACGATCATCAGGCGGCTCGTTTTCTCGATGGAAGTGAAAATCGCCGCCTTGTCGTACGGCATGAGCGAGCGCAGATCGATCACTTCCACCTCGATGCCCTCCTTCGCAAGCCGGTCTGCTGCCTCGAGGGACGGCTGCACCATGGCGCCATAGGTCACGAGCGTCGCGTCGCTACCAGGGCGGCGCACCGCCGCAACGCCGATCGGCACGATCTCCTCGCCTTCCGGCACGGGTCCTTTGGCGCGGCGATACAGATACTTGTGCTCGAAGTACACCACAGGATTGTCATCGCGGATGGCAGCCTTCAGCAGACCCTTCGCATCCCATGCCGTCGAAGGAGCCACGACTTTCAAGCCAGGTCGGTGGATGAACCACCCCTCAGGGTTCTGCGAGTGATACAGGCCGCCGCCGACATTCCCGCCGCTCGGGGCGCGCACGACGATCGGGCAGGTCACGCGGCCACCGCAGCGGTACCGGAGTGTGGCCGCCTGGTTGACGATCTGATCGAATCCGCAGCTGATGAAATCGGCGAACTGCATCTCCGCCACCGGCCGGTATCCGCGCTGCGACGCGCCGATGCTGACTCCGATAATCGCCGACTCGGAGATCGGCGTATCGAGACAGCGAGCCTCGCCGAACTCGTCGACCAGGCCGACCGTCGCGCCGAATGCACCGCCGTAGGGCCCGACGTCTTCGCCGAGCACGAACACGTTCGGATCGCGCCGCATCTCTTCGAAGAGCGCTTCGCGTATTGCTTCTAGGTAGGTAATTTCTTTCGCCATGATTCGATGATCTACGCGTACAGATCGGTGACGGCTTCCTCGGGAGCCGGATCGGGACTGTCTTCCGCGAACCTCACGGCTTCGTCCAGCACGTCCTTGATGCGCGCATCGACCTCCTGCTCTTTCTCCGGAGTCAGGACGCTCATGTGCTCGAGGTAACTCGTGAACGTGACAAGTGGATCCCGGCTCTTCCACATCGCGAGCTCTTCCTTGCTTCGGTAGAACGCCTTGTCGTGCTCGGAGTGACCGTGCCAGCGATAGGTTTTGCACTCGATCAACGTCGGCCCCTCACCGGCGCGCGCGCGGCGGCGGGCGCCTTTCACGGCTTGGTAGACGGCAAGGACGTCGTTGCCGTTGATGGCCACGCCGTCGAACCCGTACCCTTCGGCGCGATCCGCAACATCGTCGATCGCCATGGCCTTCTCGATCGGCACCGAGTAGGCATAAAGGTTGTTCTCGCAGATGAAGATGACGGGCAGCTTATGGACGCCCGCGAAGTTGAGCGCCTCGTGGAAGTCGCCGGTATTGCTCGCACCCTCGCCGAAGTAGGCGACGCAGATGTTGTCCTTCTGCTCCATTTTGAACGTCAACGCGACGCCCGCAGCCACGGGCAGGTTTGCGCCGAGCATGCTCGTGTTGCCGAAAATGCCCAGCTCGTTGACGCCGCTGTGCAACGCCGAGTCACGTCCTTTCGACAAACCGGTCGTCTTGGCGTACATCTGCGCCATCATGACGCGAGGCTCGACGCCCTTCATCAAAAGCGCGCCGAGATCCCGGTGGAGCGGAAAAATCCAGTCTTCTTTCCGCAGACCGAAACAGCTGCCAACGACGATCGCTTCCTGGCCGATGCCGGTGTACACGCCGCTTCGGACCTTTCCCTGGCGCACGCCGAGGCTCAAACGCTCGTCGAAGGCCCTGATGAGCTTGAGCCAATAGAAGATCTCCAGCAGTTCTTCCGTACTGAGTTTGAATTTGGTTCGCTTTATTGGAGGCATCGAAAGAGTAAGTGTAAATCCAAACGATTCAGGGTTGGGCGAGGACGATGCTGAGGAGAACGGCGCGTTGGGTACCTTTCCACGCATCGGTCGCGTCGAACATCTCGGCCTCCGTATGCGCCCCCTGTCCGTGGCCGCCGGTGTCAATCGTCAGCGCGGGAATTCCCAGGCTGAGCGCGAGGTTCGCATCCGTCGAACCTTCCGCAAATGAGACCGGAAGGTCGAGCGCCTTCGACACCGAGACTGCCGCCTGGACGATAGGCGCGGTCACAGGCAGGCGACCGGCGGGACGCGAGCCGACCGTTTCGATCGAGACCGTCAGCGCCTGACTCTGCCAACGCGTGTTCTCAGCCGCCACTGCCTCCTGCACGGCTTGCCGAAACTGCTTCTCGAGCGCCCGCAGCGCCGGCGCATCTCCGGAGCGAAGATCGACTTCCATCCACGCGTCGCTTGCAATGGCATTGACCGACGTGCCGCCGCCGATGCGCCCAACGTTGAAGGTGGTTCGAGGAGAGCTCGGTACCTGCAACTCACCGATGCGCGCTACCGCGCGGCCGAGCGCGTGGATCGGGTTCACGATCCCGAACGATCCGAAACTGTGACCGCCGGGCCCCTTGAACGTGACTCTAAAACGCGTGCTGCCTATCGCGACGTGCGTGATGCCCAGACCATCGCCGTCGATCGACACGAACCGATCGATTCTATCCTTCAGCGTTTCGTTGAACAGACGCTTGACGCCGCGCAAATCACCGAGCCCTTCTTCGCCGACGGTGCCGACGAATGTGATCGTGCCGGGCGTCGACACGCCCGCTTTGTTCAACGCCCGCGCGACCGCGATCAGCACTGCGAGGCCGCGGCAATCGTCGCCGATGCCGGGGCCGCGGAGGATGGCACCCTGGCGCCGGACCTTGACGTTCGTACCGGGCGGAAATACGGTGTCGAGGTGGGCGCTCATCACGAGATTCGGCCGCGCGCTCGCGCCCGGGCGTTCGCCGATGACGTTGCCTTCGGTGTCTATTCGGACATTCCTGAGCCCGGTTTCGCGGAACATTCCGGCATACAGCTGCGCGCGCTTTGCCTCGTGGAACGGGGGCGCTTCGACTTGGCAGATCCGAATCTGATCGGCGAGCGTCTCCGCGTCATCCGCACGCGCGGATTCAACAGCCGCCCGAACCGCCGGTGTCTGAAGGAGAGCGGAACCGAGATCGGCGGCACGTTCTTGTGCAGCCGCCGTCATCAATCCACTGCCATACAGGAGGGCGATCGGCAGGAAGGAACCCGTCCGGAGCATGCAACCGAGAAGTATTACACAGCTGACTGGGTCGAGGGCGACTACAGGAATTCCGGCGAGCCGCCGCGGAAATCGCCGCCGAGGATGGTGGCGGAATCCGTACCGAGCCATCGATCGAGAACACGTGCGTAGATGGATCGAAAATCCGTTTCGTAACGCACGTCGTTCGCGCCGTTTTCCAGCGTGGGGTTTCCAGGATCGGGCGACAGTGACGGTGCGGTGCCGTACAGACCGCCTCTCACCTGCCCGCCGAGCGCCATCATCACGCTGCCCGCGCCATGATCGGTGCCGTTGCTGCCGTTCTCCGAGACACGGCGGCCGAACTCGGAAAATTGCAGTATCAGCGTGTCGTTCATCAATCCCTGGTTGTTCAAGTCCTGATAGAACGCCGTAAGGCCGTCGTTGAGGGTGGTCATCAGCGTTGCGTACGAGCCGTTGAGCGTGCTCTGCGCGGCGTGAGTGTCGTAGCCGCCCGTCTGCACCCAGAACACGCGCGTGCCGATCTGCGACGCGAGCGCGCCGGCGACGGCACGCAGTGCGAGTGCGAAGCCGTTGTTCGGATACACGATCGACGGCGCGTACGCACCCACCAACGCCACCCGATCGAGCGTCGCGAACGCCGCCTGCGCGCTCGCATTCACGAACGACAGATGCGGGCGATGAATCGGCAAATGCGATGACATCCGCACGGCAGCGGCCCGTTCGTTCTCGGCCTCCACCGTACCGTTCGGGCTCTGAAACGCGTACGTCGCCGGGTTCAGAATCGAGGGCACGGCGACCGTTCGTGCCTGCAGCGTGCGGGGCGTCTCGCCCGCGGTGTTCCAGGCGGCAAGCGGGTCGACGGGCGCCGGAATGGAATCGAGGTAGCGGCCGAGCCATCCCGGCCCTTGGGTCGATGCAGGATTTGCCGTGGACCAGATGTCGGTCCCTTCGAAGTGCGATCGGCTCGAGTTCTCGTAGCCGGTGCGTTGGATGAATGCGAGCTTTCCCTCATTGAAGATCGTTCTCAGTCCTGTCAGACGAGGATGGAGGCCCAGCTCGTTTCCCGCAGAGTCGCTGCCAATTTGCAGCGCCTGACCGGCCGGCACCGCAAGCGTCGGACGTCGCGTCGCATAGAACGGATCGCGATACGGGACCAGCATGCTGAGCGAGTCGTTGCCGCCCGCCAGATACACGACGACGAGGTTCCGGAAGCCGGCGCTTTGGGCGAGTGCGGCGTCGCAGAGAAATCGCGGAGCCGCGAAGCCGAGCGTGAACGCCGCAACGCCACCCCGGACGAACTCACGTCTGGTGTGTTTCATACGAGCTGGTACTCCGATGAGCCCACGATCAGATGCAGCAGTCCGGGTGCCTTTACGCGAAGCTGCGCCTCGGTTCCGGTCCATGGTGTGCTGCCGCGTAGATACGCGAGAAGGGCCTCATACGCAGCCGGCTCGTAAGGCGCCGGCGTCAGACGATCGAGATAGAACGACAGCAGCGCTTCCGGCGTCGGCCCATTGCCGCTCGCCGCCCGTCCAATGTCGGTTCGCTGCCTGCCGATGAGATTGGAGGCAAAGTTCATGCGGGCCAGCATGGCGGCCGTCGAAAACCACGACGGGCCGAGCGTCCACCCTCCGACGTCGGGCGGCTCGAACAGCTGCTGTCCCATGTTCGCGAGCGGGCTCAGCGCGCTGTTCAGCGGATATCCGGCGGAGCCGACTTCTTTCAACGCGCGCACGACGTACTCGACCGGCCACGAGTAGCGCGCGAAGTGGTTCGACGGCAATCCGAAGTCTCTGGACAAAAGCACGGCGCGCACCGCTGAAGCCATGTGGCAATCACCCTGCAGATACACAGTGGCGATCTGCTCAACGAACGCAGGGTCGGGCGTCTGAATTTCACTCACGAAAAACGCCCAGAGCCGTCGCGCGAGCCTGCGAGCCGTTTCCGGGTGACGCGCGAGCGCGGCGAGCAGGTCGAGGCCGTCCTGCATGCCGCCCGCCGAGGCACGCGCAGGTATCGTCCGGCTTCCGTCCTGGTAAATTGGAAAGCTGAATGCCTTCGCGTCGGTATCGTGCTGGCCGGCGTTGTAGACGAACTGGTAGAACGCATTCGGATCGTCCGCATTGCCGATCCGCTGGAGATTCCAACCGGTGAACACGCGCGCGCCGGCATACACATCGGCTTCGACGAACTGGCCGATGCCGATGGTGAACAGCTCCATCACCTCGCGCGCGAAGTTTTCCTGCGGGCGGGCCTTGGTGTTGTTGCGGCCGTCGAGCCATACGAGCATTGCGGGATTTTTCGCGATCTCGACCAGCAGATCGCGAAAGTTCGGGAGCGCGTAGTCGCGGAACAGCTCCAGCTGGCCGCGGAGCCCAGCCGGATGCTCGGTGCTCTTCGCCGCCAGCATCCGAGTGGCTTCCAGTCCACCGACGCGTCCCGCAACCTTGCTGTAGGCCGTGGCGAAATAGTTGTGCCAGAAGAGCGCCATCTTTTCCTGCAACGGCCGGCGCGTGTGGACCATCCGGTACAGCCAGCGCTGCCGGGCGTCGTTGATGACCGTCGACGGAGACAGCGGTTCGTTCGCGGCAAATCGCTCATCGACATCGTCCGCAACGCGGCCGAAATCGACGAGCTCGTCGATCGTCGAGGCAAGGCCACGCTGGCCGTAGCTCGCGGCTTCCGCAGCCGTAGCGCCAAAGCCGGCACGCCGAAGCAGGTGCTGAATATTCGGATCGTGAGCCATGAAAAATCGACGGAGCGCCGCGACTTGGGGGAGAGCAGTATTATCCCACTTAACTAACGCGAGCCTGGAAGTTTTCCTCGGCTTACAAGATTGGCGAGCAGCTGATAGGCACCGTCGGTGCCGGCAGCGACCTGGCGCCACAGCCCAAGACCGACATAGATCCAACGGCCTTTTCCGACCTGCGCGCTGACGAGCGCCCCCTTCTTCCATCCGGCGTTGTACTCGAATGGCTCCTGGATCTGAATCAGCTCGGTGTAACGCTGGTCGTCGGGCGCAATGAAGTATGTGCCCCGCTCCTGCACCCAGTTGCGCCACGCGGCCTCGCCAATCTCGTTCGGGTAGTGGAAGACGGGATCGTCGGACGCGAGAATCTGCACCTGCCCGTTCTCGTCGGTGACGCGCGTGTTCGTGAATCGCGTGGCGTACGGCGCGTATTGCGTCCACGAATTGTTCCGGTTGTACTGGACGATCACCGTCCCTCCGGAAGCCGCGTAGTCGAGGACTCTCTTGTTACTCGCACGGAGATCTTCGCGGCTGTCGTACGCGCGCACGCCGATTACGACGGCGTGGTAGCCACTGAGGTCTCCCCATGACAAATCGTCAGCGTCGAGCATCTGCACCGAGGCGCCAAGGCCGCGAAGCGCTGCTGGCACTTCGTCGCCGGTGCCCATCACGTAGCCGATGTTGAGGTTCGGTGCGAGCTGGACGTCCATCACCTTCACAGCCACGGTCGCGGGGATCTCCAGCTGGCTGCGGCGAATGTGCGGATACTCGACGGTCTGAAATCCGGCCTCGAACGTGTCGGGACCGGCTAACGCAATGGCCTTGACGCTGTATTCACCGAGCGCGGCTTTGGCGCCAGGGCGCACGATGAAGCGGAGGGTTTGCGACTCGTCCTCGCGCGTAAAGGACACCGGCAACAATGTCGGCGTCACGGTCCATCCCGCTGCGGGCGGCGGGATCCGCACCTGGCCGGCAACCGCCTCTTTTCCGTGGTTTGTCACGGTGACGCGCACTTCGCGATCCACCGCAGCCGTGGCTCCCCTCCCTGCCGGTACGATTACGATCGGCGGGATGGCGCGCAGCGCGAGTCGCGGGACAACGTTGATTGCCATGCGCTTCTCGCCTTCGAAATTCTGCCCTTGATAGCGGAACTCGACGGGAAGGTCGAGCGTGACGTCGACGCCGCTGAGGGTCAAGGGAACCTTCGCTCGAAAGGGCGTGGGGCGCGAGGACAGACCGAACGGCGCATCTGGCTCGAATTCGTACCTCGCGGCGTTGGCGAGGCGTTTCCAGTACGGCTTCGTTATTCTCGCATTCGCTGGAATGCCGAGCTCGGAATCACATCGGTGCACGCTGCCCGGGCGGAGAAGCGACGCCTCACATGCGCCATCGGTTGAAAACCCGGTGAACGAGACCGCTCCCACACCAGCATCGCGCGGACCGCGGTCTCCCACGATCACCGAGACGCGAACGCTCTGCGACGGAACGACCACGCCGTCGTTGGCGAGCACTTCGATGCGGATCCCGTGTGCCAGGACAACCGCGCTCGTGAACTCGGCTTCTTTGCGTCCAAGTCGCACATCGATCTCGTAGTGGGCATCTTCGGATAGACCCATGGTCCCGAGCCGCTGCCGCAGCGCCCGCACGGCACGCAGACCGTCAGCGAGAGCCTGCGCGCTCGCAAAAGGTCCCTCGAATGCAAACCGCTGCTGCGCGCTCGCAACATGCTCGGCAATTTCGCGCAAGCCGGCGACCAGTACTGGCGGCGGAAGTCCCGCTACAAAATTCGCCAGGCCTGGCAGCGACGTGTCGATGCCCTCAAAGAATGACGCCTCCTGCACGGCGACAGATTTGACGAATGAATCGACCAGAAGGTACCGCCGGGCACTGGGCCCGCTCGGAAGGTCCGAGAACTGCCCCATCGCCTGGCTCTTGTGCATGCCGCGCTCTTCGGTTCCTACTTCGGCGTAGGTCCTCCCAAGCAATGGATCGAACCCAGAAGTATCGATGGCCGCCACCGCGAGCGCTCCGGGTGGAAGAGGAGTAGTTGCCGGGGAGTAGTACTTTTTCGGCTGCCAGGGTCGGAGGCCTTCCTTCAACTGCTCTGAATATCGTGCGGGGTCTGCAGCCGCCTTGAATGCTTCGCGGCTCAGGATCGCGGAGGCCTGATGATGCTGTCCCCCGCCGGTGCCGGCAGGGCTCATGCCGAGAATGACATCGGGTCGCGTCGATCGAATCAATCGCACGTAGTCGCCGAGGATTTCGTCCCGTCCCCATTTCTCGAACGTCTCTTCGATGCTGAACGAGTAGCCGAAGTCGACGGCGCGGGTGAAATACTGCTCGCTCCTGTCGAACCGATGCATCGTCTCGAGCTCTTCGGTGCGCAGCACCGCGAGGGCATCGAATATTTCTGGGCCGATTTCGTTCTGTCCGCCATCGCCTCTTGTCGCCGTCGCGAGAATCGTGCGCACGCCCTGTCCGCGGTTCAAGTACACGTGCAGCGCGTTGTTCTCGTCATCGGGATGCGCGGTCGCCTGCATGAACACGCCGGTTGTCCGAAGTTGTCGCAACACGAGGCCGAGCGCAATGGCGCCGTCCTCGAGATCGACCGGGCGAACCCGCAGCTGTGCGGAGATCTCATCGTCTCCGACACGGGCCGGACCTAACGCGGCCAACACCGCGGCCACTATCGCCACGAGGATCGCGCGCGTCAGTCCCTTCATTTTCAGCTCTGCATGACTTCCTGGTAATACGCTTCGTACTGGGGCACGACGCGGCCTGCGCAGAAGTCGCGCCTGACTCGGTCGAGTCCTGCTTTCGCGAAGCGGCTCTGCAGGACCGGATCGGTGAGGAGCGCAATCGACGCCTTCGCCATGCCCTGCACGTCATTCGGTTCGCAGAGATATCCTGAAACACCGTGCTCCACCACTTCGGGAAGACCGCCGACTCGCGACGCCACGACGGGAACCTCGCACGCCATCGCTTCGAGCGCGGCCAAGCCGAATGATTCCTGCGCAGACGGCAGCAGAAAGAGATCGGACACGGAGAGCAGGGGTACGACCTGATCCTGCTCCCCCAGCGCTTCTACGTCGCAGGCGAGTCCGCGCTCGTGCACGGTGCGCATCGCGCGCCCGAGCTCCGGCCCTTCCCCCACGAATATCAGCTTCGCCCGCACGCCCGCTGCGCGGACCCGTTCAAAGATGTCAACCACGACGTCGACCCGCTTGACCGGTCTGAAATTCGAGAGATGAATGATCAGCTTGTCGTACTTCGCGGGCGGGCAGAGTCGCGCGCGCAGCTCCGGCAAATCCCGCCGCCGATGGACATCGCACTCCAGAAAATTCGGGATGACTCGTATCTCGCTCTTGATCGGCAACGCCTGATAGGTGTCGCGCCGCAGGCTGTCGGACACCGCCGTGACGCCATCCGACTGATCGATGGAGAACGCCACCGTTTCCGAGTACGACGGGTCGCTGCCGAGCAACGTGATGTCTGTGCCGTGCAGCGTCGTGATGACTTTGGGGACACGTAACGCCGGTTCCGTCGTGGTGGCCGCCAGGATCTGCTTGGCAAGATATGCGGCCGTGGCATGCGGAATGCCATAGTGCGCGTGGATAACATCGAGCGAGAACTCGCGCGACAACTGGACGATTTTATTGGCCAGAGAAAGCAAATACTGCGGCTCGCGAAACAGCGGATAGGTTGGCGTGTGCACGCGATGAAACGCGAGCCCCGCCTCGTAGTCGCCGAGCCGGAACGGGGGTTCCGTGCTGATGAGATGCACCTGATGATCGCGGCGTGCCAGCGCTTTCGCGAGCTCGGTGGCGACGATGCCGCTGCCGCCGACCGAGGCGTAACACACCACTCCTATGTGCATCGTTCCTATTTAAGCAGATGTTCGAGCACGACGGGCTCGCTCACGAAGATGCCTTCGGCAAACCGCACGCCGGCGAGCGCTCCGAACTGCGCATCCCGGCTTTCGATGAGCTGGCTGAAGCCCGGTGAGTTTAGACGCGTTTCCGCAGATTCGGTTGCACGAGTGAACTGACTGCGATAACAGGCAAGCGCCTGCCGCTTTTTCTCGTAGTGCGCGGAGACGTCGACCACGAACGACGCCGGCCCGGCGTCGTTGATGAAGTAGTGACAAACCCATTGCGGCTGCCAAGGCTCACCGTCCGCGTCATAACGCCGCAGCTTCGCGTTGAACACCGCCTCGCGAAGCAGGACTGCCGCAGCCTGGTGATCGGGATGACGATCCTGCCAGTAAGGAATGGCCACCGTTCTTGGCCGCACGAGGCGGATCAGCTCGACCACGCGCCGCACATGGTCGGGCGTTGAGCCGATGGCTCGATCGGGCAGCGCAAGGTTTTCGCGCCACGCCGCGCCGAGTACTCTGGCTGCCTCCTCGCCTTCCTGCACGCGCTCTTCGGGCGATCCGTTGCTCGACATCTCGCCGCGGGTCAGATCGCAAAGTCCGACCGTGTGGCCGAGAGACGCATGTTTGGCCAGCGTACCGCCGAGTCCGATTTCGAGATCGTCGGGATGGGGACCGAACCCCAGCAGATCGACGCCCCGCTCGCGGCTCATTCCCGAATCCGAGTGAACGAGAACGGCTCGTCGCCCTTGTCGGGCTGGCCCTGGTAATCGCGAAGGATGATTCGCGCGGCGGCGAAGGACAGTCCGAGCCCGCCCGGACCGCCGCCAAACGCAAAGTAGTGATGCGGGTAATTCCGGTGCGGTCCGTAATACGGCACGCCATCGATTGTCCGCGAGTACTCCACGTCCCAGGAATATTCCGGCATGAGACCTGAGATCGCCGGACGCATCACGGACAGCTCGTACATCAGTTGTCCCGTGCGCTGAACGATTGCGCGTTCCTTCGCACGACTCGGCAGACAGGCCTGATCGGCGCCCGAAAACAGCACCCTGTTCCCTACCCAGTGCAACCAATGATCCGGCGAGGCGGTGTCGCGCAGGATGAGATCGTCGGGCGTCATCTCGCGCCGCATTCCCGCAGGAAGCTCCGGGGTAATGACGACGTAACCGTCGCAGCGTGAAAATCGGCGACGCAGTGGTTTGAAGTCGTCCGTTGGATAACCGCTCGCGACCACGACCTTCGACGCGGTCACGACACCGCCTTCGGTTCTAATCTCGACGCTCTTACGCAACGGGCGGATGCGCGTGACCGGTGACTGCTCGAACAACATCGCCCCACGCGCAACCGCAGCTTTCGCCAGTCCCAGCGTGGCCCTGTAGGGGTCGACGCTCGCGTTGCCGTGTGTCAGCAGGGCAAAGCCGCTCGTTCCCATCTGGCGGAACAGCGCGGCGCCTTTCACGGCCGCGATGTCGAGCCCCGCATCGCGGCGCGCTTTATATTCCTTCTCGAGCCGCTCGATGCCCTCGGGGGTCGTGCTGAAATGCAACCCTTTTCGCACTCGAAGGCCGCACTCGATACGCAGGCGTCGAAGGGCAGCGATGTACTCGAGCGAACCGCGGCGGGCGGTCTGATAAATATGGCGCGCATCGCGCACGCCGTGCTGCGCGACGAGCCGGTAGAAATCAGGTTCCGGCTCGTGCATCACGACGCCGGTGGCACGCCGAGCCTGCGCCTGGGCAACGCGACCCTGCTCGAAGAGTGCGACGTCTATGCCGGCGGCCGCAAAGACGTACGCAGTGGCGCAGCCGATCGCTCCACCGCCAACGATCGCCACCTCGGTCTGAAGGGCCCCCCGGTGCCGGGGATAGGCCGGGCGCCTGGAGGCGGGAAACCTATCTGTCCAATAGACGGTCCCGTAGTGGGTCTTGGGCACGGTCGGACCATTCTAGTCGATGGTCTTTATCGGCCATCGTCGATCGGCGATCGGCCATCGTCGATCGCACCTCTCGCACCCCGCGCACCCGTCGCACCTGTCGCACCTAACGCATCCGTCTTGCCTGTTCTTGCTTCAGCAGTGTCTCTTTCCGTGGGATGCCCCAGCGATAGCCGCCCATCGAGCCGTCTGTCCGGATGACCCGATGGCAGGGGATGAGCAGGGCAACCGGGTTGGTCGCGCATGCGCGGGCGACGGCGCGCGTGGCTGTGGGCTTTCCGATGGCGGCTGCAACCTCGCGATACGTGCGGGTCTCGCCGTAGGGAATCGTCTGAAGCTGTGCCCACACGCGCCGTTGAAACGCAGTGGCTCTGATGTCGAGCGGCAACTCTACATGTGGCGCGCGACCTTGAAGGTGCCCGAGGAGCGCGCGAACCTGGGCGCTGAGGATGCGATCGTTTCTTCGCACGGTGGCGTGTGGATACTCCTGACGAAGATCGCGCTCGAGCGCGGCGTCCTTGTCGCCAATCATCACACGGCACACGCCGCGGGCGGTCGCGGCCAGTAGTAGTCGTCCCAGGGGCGACTCCGCGATCGTGAAATCAATCTCTACACCTGGCGCACCTTTGCGATACGTCGCCGGGGTCATGCCGAGGGCGGCATCCGCTCGCTCGTACAACCGGCTGCTCGATCCATAACCCGCATCGTAGAGCGCTGGCGTCACATGCTCGCCGCGTTTCAAGGCGCTCTTCACCTGGCCGAGACGGCACGCATCGGCGTAGGCACGCGGCGAAATGCCGACAACCTGCGTGAACGCCCGCTGAAAATGGAAGCGGCTCAGCCCGACACGGCTGGCGAGCACGCCCAAGGTATGGCGCTTTTCCGGGTTCGCCCGAATGATCTCGCACGCCTGCTGAATCTGCTCAATCTGGGATGTCATACAGAGAACGATAGACGAACTACCGGAGTCAATCTATCCGAAGGTTGCTTTGAGATACATTCGGCCACAAGCCGTCGGAGATCACGCAGTCCTTCAAAGCCGGCCGTGCCGGTGTCGCTGTGAGCCGGGTGACGGCGACGTTCTGCTTGCGGCTCACGTGTCCTCGCGTGTCCATTCGCCGCGCCGCAGAACATCGACGTCACCCAGCTGCAGAAGGTAGTACGTAGTGTCCGGCTTCAGCCGGACCGCCGACGCCGTCGCCCGTCTGCAGAAATCGGCACCCACGTCCGGCCAGTGCCGCAGGATTCTTTGATCAGTTGTCTCCTACTCTCTTAATCTCCTGCAAAAACGAGCTCAAGGTCAGGCCCACGGTGAAGACCACCGCGGCGCCGATGACGTTGTGCCAGAGGAACGAAATGTCGGGCCGCCCGAAGGCCACGGCGGCCACCGCGATCATGCCGGCGATGAGCCCGACGAAGGCGCCCGTTCCCGTGGCCCGCCGTGTCAGGATCGCCAGCATGAACACGCCGAGGATAGAGCCGTAGAAAAACGACCCGAAGCGGTTGACGACCTCAATCAACGACCCGAGACTGCTGGCATAGACGGCCACGACGCCGGCGAAGATTCCCCAGAAGCCCGTCGTCACCTTCGACACGAGCAAATAGTGTTCGTCGGTGGCTTCAGGTTGGGCCAACCGCTTGTAGAAATCGATGACGCTCGCTGTCGACAGGGAGTTCAGCTCCGCCGCGATGGAATCGGTTGCGGCGGTGATGATCGCCGCAATCCACAGCCCGACGATGCCGATGGGGAGAGCGGTGACGATCCATGTGGGAAAGACGTAATTGACGTCGTTGTAGGACGCGTCTCCTGTCGTCTGTTTGACCAGCGCGGCCGCCCGGGTCCTCACCCCCCGCAAAGCGGCGTCGTGCCCGTTGAACGCGTCGGTGGCCCGCGCCTGTTCTCTCACATCGCCCGTATTGCGGGCCGACGCGATGTCGACCGCGGCCCGGCGTCGTGCCTGAAACGCGTCCTGGAATTCGGCCTGGAGCTCGACATAAGCCGGCGCCGCGGCGCTCGCGCGCACCCGCTCGTCATGAATCGGGTTGAACAGCAGCGGCGGCTGATTGAACAGGTAAAAGAGAAACGTGAAGACGCCGACCAGCAGCACCAGTACCTGCAAGGGAATTTTCCAGTAAGCGCTCATCAGCAGCGACGTGCGGCCATCGTCTACCGACTTTGCAGTGAGATATCGCTGCACCTGGCTCTGATCGCAGCCGAAGTACGACAGCATCAGGAACAGCCCGCCGAGCATCCCGGACCAGAACGTGTAGGTTTCCGTCAGCGTGAAATCAAAATCAAACGCCTGCAGTCTGCCCGTGCCTCCGGCGATCGCCAGCGCGTCGTCGACGCCGACGCCGCTTGGCAGGCCCATCACGAGAAACACCATTGCGACGACGAGTACGAGGATGGTCAGGCTCATCGTCTTGACGTCGGTCCAGGTGACGGCTTGCACCCCTCCGAGCATCGTATAGATCACGGCCGGCACGAGAATGAGGAGGGTCGTCATCGTGACGCTCCATCCAAGAATCACGGAAAGTACGACCGCCGGCGCCGCCGCAATCGCGCCGCACGACATGCCGCGCGAGAGCAGGAACAGGAAACTGGTGAAGGCACGCGTCTTCAGATCAAAGCGCCGCTCGAGGTACTCGTATGCGGTATAGACCTTCGCTCGATAGAAGAACGGCACGAGCGTCGCGCAGAGGATGACCATCGCGAGCGGTAGGCCGTAGTAGAACTGCACGAAGCGCAGACCGTCGGTGTATCCCTGCCCGGTCGTGCCGACGAGCGTGACGGCGCTGAGCTGCGTCGCCATGACCGACAGCCCGACCGCCCACCAGGGCATGGAACGATTCGCCAGAAAGTACGACTCCGGCGTCCGGTCCAGCTTCGTACGTTTGATGCCGTCGGAGACGAGCCATGCGATATAGGCGATGATCACCGCCCAGTCGAGAAGGTGCATGCCTCAGACCTTGAATTGGTTCTGCAGCCACCACAGCGCCAGCAGTGCCACAATCTCGACGAGGATGACGGTGACGTAGGTCAGGGTCCAGTTGCGGGCGGATTCTTCGCTCACTGTTGCGATCCGAGCCAGGCGTGGCGAAAGGCGCGCTCTGCCGGCGCGAGCGGCCTTCCCGTGGTTTCCACGGGGACGACCTGCAGATGCGGATCTTCTGCGATCTCGATCGTGAGATCCTGCACCACGCCGCGACGGCGGATTGACATGCGGACTCTATCGCCGGGTCTGTGGCGTTGCACGAGCTCATCCAGTCTCGCAGGATCGGAAATCGGCGTGCCCTCGAAAGACAGCAGAACGTCGCCACGATCGAGGCCGGCGGCGTATGCCGGTGTGCCTTCGATCGTCACCGCTCCGATGCGGGCAACCCCTTCGCTGAAGTCAAAAGCGATCGGCCCGATCCAAGGGCGGCCTGGTGCGCTCTTTCGCAGGAGCAGCCCGGCGCGCGCGAGCAATGGACGATAGTCGACGACTTCCCTTCCGTGAACGTACCGATCGAAGAACTCGCTCGCGAACCGGCGATCGCCAGAAACATCCGCGAGGACCTGTCGGAGATCCTGCACCGTGTATGGCCGTGGAACGGTACCTTCGACCGTTGGCATGGGTCGCCCGAATTCCCGCCACAGGCGCCGCATGTACTCGTCCAGCGTTACGTTGCCGTCGGAGCGCGCGCGCAGCGACAGATCGAGGCCGAGGCCGATAGCCGCGCCCCACTCGTAATACGACAGAGACGTGTTGGAGAGGTTCGTGGGATCGCTCCACGATGCCTGGTCGATGAACTGCGCGAGTCTGCTCCCTTCTTCCGCGCTGATGTACTTCCGTGCCGGGCTGCGTATCACCGTATCCAGGTTATGACCGAGGCGCGCCGCCAGCTGCTCGATGCTCCACAGCCCCGCGCGATGCAGCGTCACCTGCTCGTAATAGGTGGTGAAGCCTTCGCCGAACCAGAGCTCGCCAGATGGATTTGGGGCGTCGAGCCTGAAAGGCTCCAGCGACGCAGGCCGAATGCGTTCGACATTCCAGCTATGGAAAAACTCGTGAGCGGCGGTGCTGAGCATCTCCAGTTGTCGATCGGCCGTCTGGAGCGATCCGGAGCTCGTGAGGATCGTGCTGTTGCGATGTTCCATGGCATCCGAGGAGGCGTGCGACAGGAAATCGGCGATGAAGGTATACGGAACCTCGTACGCCGGCAGCTCGCCGAAGATTGCGCGCTCTTCGCGTACGAGCTTCTCCACGCCCGCCGCGAACCGATCCGCGTCGGCCTCGCTTCCGTCATGGTGCAGAGCGATCCGGAACTCCCTGCCGACCCGGAACGTGCGCAGCGTGAAATTGCTGAGCTCGGTGGGGCTGTCGATGAGGTACTGAAGGTTCGGCGCGGTAAATGTCCGCGGGTCGCTCGTGGAGTGCAGCTGCGTCGCCACCTTCCAGCCGGGAGCGCCGTCGAACGTGACACGCACCGGCCGGCCCTCGAACCCCTTCGCCCACATGAGGGCCGCTGGAATATTGATATGCGCGTGCGTGCTGTCGATACCGAGAAACGTTCCGTCCACCTGATCGCCAAAGACTTTGTAGCGAACGCGCACGGCGCCGTTGTGAGCAGGGACATCCCACTGACTCGTGTTCGGGCGCTGGTGGCGTAGAGGCGCACCGTTCCCATCCTCGATCTCGACGTCAAAGACGTTCTTGGCGAACCCGTGGAGAGCGTACCGCCCCGGCGAGGCCTGCGACATCACCACTTCGAGGGCTCCAGCCGGGACGTCCGCAAACGTGACCTCAACCTGCATCCGATGATGCTGTGCTTCGGGAAACGAAAGGTGATACGTCACCGGCGCCTGCGCGAACGCCGACGAGCAGACACCCAGAACACCGGCAGCAACCCAGATCCGTACCGCCTTCTTGGTTTTTCCTCCGTGTCCTCTGTGGCAAAGGGCGGGCATCACTGTCGGGTGATGGCCGCGATAAGTTGAGCTTCGGTAGCGGCGCCCAGCAGTTCAACGGTGTCGTTGATGACGGTCTTCGGCACGCCGTTCACTCTGTATCGGCGGACCAGATCGGGATACTCGGTGGCGTCGATCGCGGCGCTGGAGACCAGCGGGCTCTCCATTGCGAACTGATTCGCCAGCGAAATCATCTGGGGACAGTACACACATGAGGGCGTAAAGAACACCTGCAGCGTGACCGGCTTCGTCAGAGCTTTCAACTGGATCCTGCTCTGTTCGCTGATGGTGGTCTCTCCCGATGCCGCCATGCCGATTGCCTCGACGAGCGTGGGCAGTTCGTTGCCGAGCGGCGCGCCGTAGTAGCGGACGCGATCGCGGCCGGGCGCCGAGACAATGACCGCCGGCACGCGGTCGACACCGTATTCGGCCGCCCTTTCTTTGTCGAGTACCAGATTCAGCGTGTCGAGCGTGACGTGCTCGTCGGCCTCGGCGAGCTGCGCGAGCGCCCGCCGCGTCGGAGCGCACGTGTCGCACCCAATCGACTGCTCGAAGAAAATCAGGCGTACTTGGTTATTTGAAGAGGTCATCGAACGCCTTGCGCGCACTGCCGCCCGGCGCCTGAGGCTGTACCTGCGAGTGGGTCTCGCGCTCGACCGTCACTCTTGGCGAAAAGAGCTCGCAGGTGTTGCGCGCGTCCTTGGGGGAGATGCGGATCGCGATCGTCTGGACGCACTCGAATCGCCTCCCGGCGTCGAACGACTCGCACTGGGAGCAGGTACGAAGATCGGCGCCGCAGCGTTTGCATTTCGAGTCGGCCGCAATCGCATCGGTGAAAACGTTGCCGCAACGGGCGCAGCGCATCACCTCGTGAAAGCCCGGCATGTTCGGCCCGCGCCCATCGAGCGCCTTGCGCTCGGCCTTATCGGCGCGCGTTTCGATTCGGCCGTCACCGGGAGGCTTGGGCGGGAGCTTCGGTCGGCCCTGCTCGGGACGTCGCTCGCGCCCGGAATCCTGATAGCCCCGCTGCCGATACTTGCGGTCGTCGGACAAGAATGGATGCTCCTTGGCTTTGGGCTCTTGGCTTTGGGCCTGGAGTCAGAAGCCTGAAGTCTATTTCGACAGTTTATACTCGGTTGACCTCCATGCCGGGCCACTGGTTTGTCCTGCTCACGCTGGCCGTATCTTCCGTCCTGGCGTTCACGTCAACCACCGCCACACAAGCCAAGCGTCCCATGACGCTCGTGGACCTGTTGAATATTCCGCGGGTGGGAGATCCGCAGTTGGCTCCTGACGGAACGCGCGTCACGTTCTTGCTGGCGTCCACCGATTGGACGGCCAATCGACGCGTGCCGCAGATCTGGCAGATCAACACCGATGGCACGCAGCTTCGCCGCCTGACGTCGAGCGAAGACGGAGCCGCCAGCGCGCGATGGTCGCCAGACGGATCGACCATTGCCTACCTCTCTCGCGGCAGCGTTTTTGTCGTGCCCTCGGCGGGAGGTCCGTCACGGCAGGTCTCGAAGCGAGTTGGCGCGTCCGACATCGCGTGGCATCCCGACGGCGCCGCCATCTATTTTCTGGCGGTCGATCCTCCGACCGACGCCGCACGAGAGCGTCAGCGCGTTCGCGGCGACGTCCGGGTGCTCGACGAGATCCGGCAGCGCCACTTGTGGAAGATGGCGGTGGTGGACGGCGCCGAAACGCGCGTGACCAGCGGTACGGACTACATCCACGCCTTTAAGATCGCGTCGAGCGGCCAGCGCATCATCATTAGCCGCGGGCCGTCGCAGTTGCCGGCCGACGCCGATGCGGCGGAGCTCTGGAGCATCGCCGCCGATGGCACGGCGCCGATCCGGTTGACGACCAATGAGATTCCGGAAGAGGACGGCGCGCTCGCGCCGGATGGGACACAGGTGCTCTTCGTCGCCCGAGCCAACCACCGCCAGCAGCCCTACTACAACGCGAATCTCTTTCTCGTTCACGCGAACGGCGGCCCGGCGCGCGCGCTCATGCCGGACTTCCGATACGAAGTGCTGCGCGCCGGCTGGTCGTCCAACAGCACATCGATCTGGATGATCGTCAATCTGGGAGTGCGCATCCAGCTTATCCAGGTGGACGTGGCGTCCCGAGAAATTCGCCACATCACCAAGGGCGATCACGCTGTTGTGCCTCCGTCGTGGAGCTACGCGGGCGGACGCCATCTGTTCATGATCGATGAGCCGTCCAGAATCGGCGACATCTGGACGTGGGCACCGGGTGACGCGGCGCCCACGCGCGTCACAGGCATCTACGACTATCTCGATCGCACGTTCGCGCTGCCGCGCCAGGAACAGGTCGAATGGAAGGGCGTGGACGGCGTCGCTGTTGAAGGCATCCTTACCTATCCGACGGACTACAAACCGGGGACGCGATATCCCCTCGTCGTACAGATGCACGGCGGGCCCGAAGCCTCGGATCGCTTTGGCTGGGGCTCGATCTTTTTCTACTACCAGCCGGCGTGGGCTGGACGAGGCTACGCCATCCTGCGGCCGAACTATCGCGGGAGCTCGGGATACGGCAACACGTCCTACCGCGAGCCCGTCGGCGGCTATTTCAAGAACAGCCATCTCGACGTGCTGGCCGGCGTCGATCGCATCGTTGCGATGGGCGTCGCCGATCCGGATCGCCTGGCGATGATGGGATGGAGCGCCGGAGGCCATCTCGTGAATAAGCTGATCACGTTTACCACCCGCTTCAAAGCGGCGTCTTCAGGCGCCGGCGTCGCCAACTGGATCTCGCTCTACGGAGTGTCGGATACGAGATCCGATCGCGATCTCTGGCTCGGCGGCACCCTCTGGCAGAAGGACGCGCCCATCGAGACTTATTGGGAACACTCGCCGCTGAAGCACATCACCAACGCGCGTACGCCGACGTTGTTCCTGATCGGCGAGAACGATTCGCGTGTGCCCATGTCGCAAGCGATCGAGCTCAGCCGTGCGCTGAAAGCCCAGGGTGTGCCGACCGAAGTGCACATCGCGCCGAACGAAGGGCACGACTGGACGCAACCTCGCCACCAGCTCTACAAGATGAACACCGAGATGGAATGGTTCGAGAGGTACGTCCGCAAGCTCCCCTACACACCGGAGGCGGTTCCCACGCAAAACGACCCGAACGTTCTCCCCGCTCCCTAGACTTGGGATCGAAAGCGGGATAAACTTTCGCGGTTTTACTCCGACAATAAAACAATACTTCGCATGCGCAAATACGTCTTCGGCGCTCTTGTGCTCACGCTCGTGATTGCGTCGGCGGCGATGGCCTTCTGGCCGGCGCAGCCTGTCAAGCAGCCGATTGCGTATCCCCACAAGACCCACGTGACTGACAACCAGATGGAATGTCTCACGTGTCATGTGAACGCAGACCGCTCCATTGCGGCCACGATTCCGAGCGTCACCGAGTGCATGGTCTGCCACGAGAACGTCAAGCCGGAAAGTCCCGAGATTCAGAAGCTCGCGGCGTTCGCGAAAGCCGGTGAGGAGCCGCCCTGGGTACGCGTCTACGGTTTCCACCCCGAAGCGGCGGTGTACTTCACACACAAGCGCCATGTGAAAGCGGGCATCGAGTGCTCGACGTGCCACGGCGACATGGCCAACGCGATGGACATCCGCGAGAACGTCAAATGGACGATGGGTAAGTGTATAGACTGCCATCGTGAGAAACAGGCGAGCATCGACTGCCTGGTCTGTCACAAATGAAACGACGCGACTTTCTCAAGACCGGCGGCATTGTCGGAACAGCCGGCCTCATCCTCGACGGGTGCGGCAAGCCGCAGCAGCTCATTCCGCTGCTCGTGTCGGAAGATCAGTTCGTGCCCGGCGAGGAAGGATGGGTGCGGACGCTCTGCCAGCAATGCGCGGCGGGTTGCGGCATCACCGTTCGCGTTATGCAGGGCGAGTCGATTCGTACGATCGACGGACAGCAGAAGCGCGTGAAGGCAGTGCAGGCGAAGAAGATCGAGGGCAATCCGGAACACCCAATCAGTATGGGTGGCACTTGCGCCCGGGGGCAGGCCGGCGTGCAGGCGCTCTACCATCCGGACCGCGTGCAGACGCCGCTCAAGCTATCGGGGACTCGCGGCTCTGGTCAATATCAGCCGATCACCTGGAAAGACGCGCAGCAACTGCTGGTTACGCAGCTTCAACAGCTGCAGGCAACTCCGCAGGCAATCGCGATGCTCACGGGCCGGCCGAACCGCGGCACGATGGGCACGATCGTCGAGCGGTTCGCAGCCGGGATCGGCACGACGAATGTCGTCTCCTACGATCCGTTCGATCCGGCGCCGCTTCGAAAAGCCGCTGAACTGACCACGGGCGTCTCCCGGCTTCCCGCGGTCGACTTCGCCAACGCGAATTTCCTGTTGTCGTTCAACGCCAACCTCTTCGAGACGTTCCTGTCCCCCGTCCGCAACATCTATTCGTACGGACAGTTCCGGCAGGGTCGCCCGGGCATTCGAGGCAAGTTCGTCCACGCCGAGCCTCGTCTTTCGCAAACGGCTGCGTGTGCCGACGAGTGGCTGCCCATCAAGCCGGGTACCGAGGGACTATTGGCGCTCGCGATGGCGCACGTCATCGTGAACGAGAACCTGCACGACACCGACTTCGTCGCGCAGAGCACCAACGGATTCGCCGAGTGGTCTGCGGCGCTCGCCGACTACGCCCCTGAGAAGATCGCCACGCAGATCGACGTGCCTGCGGCCAAGATTCAGCGCGTCGCGCGCGAGTTCGCCCAGCGGCGGCCGAGTGTGGCCGTCGGCGACAGCCGCGACGTCGCATCGCTCACGGCAATCTACGCGCTGAATGCCCTGGTGGGCGCGTACGGCCGGCCCGGCGGGATCGTGTTCGGCCCGGATGAGACGAGAGGGCCGGCGACGGCGTCAACGCTAAGAACCGAGAGCCTAGAGCCTAAAGCCAAAGCACCCGACATCCTCGAGCTGCTTTCGGCCATGAGCGCCAATCAAATCAAAGCCCTCCTGATCCTCGATACAAATCCGGTCTTCACCCTGCCGCAGGGTGATGCGTTGACCAAGGCCCTGAGCACCGTCCCGTTCATCGCCAGCTTCGCGTCGTTCCTCGATGAGACGTCGGTGATGGCGGACCTCATTCTTCCCAGCCACGTCACGCTCGAGCGGTGGGTCGATGACGTGCCGGAGCCGGGCGTCGGATTTTCGGTCCGCACGCTGGGTCAGCCAGCAGTCGAGCCGCGCTGGGACACGCGCGATCCCGGCGACGTCCTGATCGACACAGCAAAGGCGCTGGGCGGAAACGCAGCCACCGCGATGCCGTTCGAGAACGTCGCGGCCGCGGTCAAGGAATCGTTCCGCTCCGTTCATGCGCTGCAATCCGGTTCGACCGTCGATGCGGATTTCGATGCCTTCTATCGGAAGGTGACGGCCGCTGGAGGCTGGTGGAATGCGCCGGCGCAGACTACCGCAGACGCCGGAGGGCAGAGGGCGGAGGGCGGAGGGAAGGCGGCGGCACGCTTCAACTTCGTCATGCCGGCGACACCGATTGCGGCGCGCGCGTTTGCTGGCGATGCGGCGCAGATGCCGTTCATGCTGCATCTGTATCCGTCGGCGGCCTTTGCCGACGGCCGCGTGGCGCACCTGCCCTGGCTGCAGGAAATGCCCGACCCGATGACGACGGTGATGTGGGGATCGTGGGTGGAGATCAACCCCGAGACCGCGCACACGCTCGAGATTCACGAGGGAGACATCCTGACGATCACCTCGCCGCAAGGCAGCATCGAGCTGCCGGCGTTTCTCTATCCTGGGCTTCGCCCCGACGTCATCGCGATTCCGGTTGGCCAGGGCCACACGCAGTACGGCCGATACGCCAGCCGCGGCGTAAACCCGCTGCGACTTGCCGGTTCGTCGCTCGATCCGGCATCGGGCGCTGTCGTACAGTCGGGCGTCAGAGTCAGTGCGGTAAAAACGGGACGTCACGAGAGCTTGATCAGATTCGGGGCGAGCGATGCGCGAGGGCATCACGAGCACCCGTTGCACAGATAGACGAGGTTCTGGGTTCTAGGTTCTGGGTTCTGGGTACTGGTTCTGGAGATCTCAATGCCCCAGTGGGGAATGACCGTCGATCTCGATCGCTGCACGGGATGTGAGGCCTGCGTCGTGGCGTGCCACGCCGAAAACAACCTGCCGATCGTCGGACCGGAGCAGGCGGCGATGGGACGCACCCACCAGTGGATCCGCATCGAGCGCTACTGGGAGGGAGAGTTCCCGAACATTCGGGCGCGGTTCATGCCCGTCATGTGCCAGCAGTGCGATGCGGCGCCGTGCGAGCCGGTGTGCCCGGTCAACGCGACCTATCACACGCCTGACGGTCTCAACGCGCAGGTGTACAACCGCTGCGTCGGGACGCGCTTCTGCGCCAACAACTGCCCGTACACGGTCCGGTACTTCACATGGTTCACGCCCGAGTGGCCGAGCCCGCTCAACGAGCAGCTAAACCCTGACGTGTCGATCCGCTCGAGCGGCATCATGGAGAAGTGCACCTTCTGCGTGCAGCGGATCCGCCGCGCGCAGGACACCGCGAAGGACGAGACGCGCGCCGTGCGCGACGGCGAGATTCAACCAGCCTGCGCGCAGGCGTGTCCCGCGAAGGTGCTGGTCTTCGGCGACATGAGCGATCCGGACAGCCAGGTCTCACAGCTGGCCAACTCGCGCCGCGGCTATCGCCTGCTCGAAGAGCTCGGCACGCGCCCCCGCGTGGTGTACCTGAAAGAGGCGGACGCCTAGTGGCTACCCCGAACGAAGCCCAAATCAACCGCGATCTCCTCGGCCCGTTGTTCAAGACAGGCCCGAGGTACTACATCGCCGTGGCCCTGTTCGGCGCCCTCACGAGCGTCGTCTTCATCGCATGGGCCTTGCAGATCATGTTCGGCATCGGTATGTCGGGCAAGAACCGGCCATCGTTCTGGGGTCTGTACATCACGACCTTCGTCTTCTGGATCGGCATCAGCCACGCCGGCACGCTGATCTCGGCGATTCTCCGCGTCGTGCAGGCGGAATGGCGCAGGCCCATCACACGCTGCGCCGAAGCCATCACCACTTTCGCGCTCATCACGGGTTCGCTGTTTCCACTGATCCATCTTGGGCGCGCGTGGCTGTTCTACTGGATGGTGCCGTACCCCAACAGCCGGTACCTCTGGCCGAACTTTCAGTCGCCGCTGATGTGGGACTTCATCGCCATCAACACGTATCTGACCGGCAGCGTGACCTATCTGTACCTGCCGATGATCCCCGATATGGCCGTCGCGCGCGACAAGGCGACTGGCTGGCGCAAAAAGATGTACCGGACGCTCGCGCTCGGATGGCGCGGCACAGAACGCGAATGGGTGCGGCTCGAGAAGGCGATTTCGATCATGGCGCTCATCATCATTCCCGTCGCCGTCTCGGTGCACACCATCGTGTCGTGGGACTTCGCGATGACGGTGATGCCGATGTGGCACAGCACCATCTTCGGGCCGTACTTCGTCGTCGGCGCGATCTTCTCCGGCATCGCCGCGCTGCTTATCGCGATGGTGCTCATCCGGAAGTACTTCCATCTCGAGCATTACCTGCAGCCGATCCACTTCGACAACCTTGCGAAAATGCTCTTCGCGATGAGCCTGCTCTGGTTCTACTTCACGTTCACCGAGTACCTGGTGACGTGGTACGGCAACGAAGCGCCAGAGATGCCGGTGTTCTGGTCGAAGATCTCCGGCCGCTTCGCGCCGTTGTTCTGGCTGATGGTGACCTGCAACTTCCTGATTCCGTTTCCAATTCTCGCGATCAAGAAGCTGCGCACGATTCCGCTGATCTTTTTCGCGTCTTCCTGCATCCTCGTCGGCATGTGGCTGGAGAGGTTTCTGATCATCGTGCCGACGCTGACGCATCCGTTCCTGCCGTACAACTACGGTACCTATTGGCCGTCGCTCACCGAGGCGTCGATCGCCGCGGGCACGCTGGGACTGTTCGTGCTGCTGTATTTCCTGTTCGCGAAGTTCAGCCCGATGATTTCCATCTGGGAGTACGAAGAAGGACTGCAGGTGGCCTCTAAACATGCCGGCGACGTTCACCCCGGTCATTAGGAATGGCGATGACGCAGACCTGGTGCCTCGCGAAATTCTCTGAGCCGACTGGCGCGCGTCAGGCGATCCGCCGGCTGCTCCAGGACGGAGTTCTGGCAGACTCGATGGAAGTGATGACGTCGCAGCCGATTCACGGCGAGCCGTTCCTGCCGGAAAAGAAGCCGACGCAGTTGCGCACCTGGGCCCTGTGCGGCGCGGCCATTGGCCTGCTCGGCGGCTTCTCGCTCGCGACCATCACGGCGTTGAATTACCCGCTCATCAAAGGCGGAATGCCCATCGTGTCGCCCTGGACCGTGGGTCTCATCACCTACGAGACGACGATGCTCGGCGCGGTGCTGGCCACGCTCGTCGGGCTGCTGGTGGAGCTACGGCTGCCGAATTTCAAGAATCTCCCCTACGATCCCAGCGTGGTTGATGGCGGCGTCGTGCTTGCCGTCGCGTGCGGCGACAATACCCGCACCTCCGTGGAGAACGCCGTCAATGCGGCGGGGGCAAGTACGGTAAAATGGGTGTAATGATGACCACTCGAATCTTTGTCTCGCTCACTGGGATGCTCGCTCTCTCCTGCATGACCGCGGTGTATGCCGGCCAGGCGAAGCCCGCGGCCGGTCAGAAACCGGCGGCGGCTGTCGCGACGGCGAGCCCGGAATCGCTGACAAACGGCGCAGCGCTCTACAAGCGCCAGTGCGTGATGTGCCACGGCGCGGCGGGTCTCGGCGACGGTCCCGCAGCGAAAAACCTGAAGGGCAAGCTGCCAAGTCTGGCGGACAAGGCCGTGATGGCGAAGCACACCGACGCGCATATCCACCAGGCAATTACGGAAGGCAAGAAAACCGAGATTGGCAATATGCCGGCACTCGGCAAGCGCCTGAAGCCGGAAGAAATCACTGATATCGTGAATTACGTGAGGACGCTGGCGAAGTAAGGCTCGCTTTAGGCTTTGGGCTCTGGGCTTTCGGCTCTGGGCTTTCGGACGACAACACAAAGGCGCAAGGACTTCGGTCCCTGCGCCTTTTTTTTATGCGCGCTCAGAGAGCAGCAATTTGTCGTACACGATTGCTGCAACGCACGCGCCCGCGATGGGCGCCAGCCAGTAGACCCAGTGCCACGCAAAATTGCCCATGACGAGCGCGGGGCCAAAGGACCGCGCGGGGTTCATGGACGCACCCGAGAGTGCGCCGCCGGCGAGGATATCGAACGCTACCGTCAGCCCTATGCCGAACCCGCCGATCTTCACCGCCTGGCCGCGCTGATCGACCGCCGTACCGAATATGGCGGTCATCAGGAGAAACGTCATCACGAGCTCCGCGAGAATTACGACCCCCGGCGAAGCCCAAACCGCCGGCAGTGGAAGCCCGAGCTGAGCCTGCACGACCGCCTCGACCGGGAAGATGAGCCGGCAGATGAACGCCGCTGTCGTCGCGCCGAGAAGCTGCACGCCAATATAGGGACCGAGGCTCAAGAGCGGCAGGCGCCCGACGACGAAGAATCCAAGGCTGACGGCTGGATTGAAGTGGGCACCTGAGATGCCGCCAAAGGCGTTGACGGCTACCGAGAGCGCTAGGCCGTGGGCGAGCGCGATACCGACGATCCCGGCGCCAGACCCCACGGCAGGAGTGGCGCTGAGGATAGCGGCGATTCCGGCGAAACAAAGAAAAAACGTCCCGAGAAACTCGGCAAGCAGCGGCTGTATTTTCATGCCGCCATTCTAATCAGGCTTCGACGAAACGGCGAACGGCCAGATCGGACGTGCGGCAGAAGGCCCCGTCGGCCCTCCGGGACAGGAATCCGGATTCGACGAGCTCGGTCAGCACCTCACGGCAGGTGGTTGCGTCGACGCTCCACAGCCGGCCGGCCTGCGCCAGTGTGAGAGTCAGACCGGGCATCTCGCGGAACTCCCCGCGGACGCGTTCGACAATCGCCGTCTGCCGGTTCGCCGGGATGGTGAGCTCTCTGTTGGTTGCGGTTGTGACGTGAAGCATGAAGGCACCTCTCCCAGTTGAATCGGGCTGAATTGGTCCGCTACACACGTATTCCGATCCTGTCTTTACGAACGACACAAATTCGACGTCCGCGACTGCCGGCGCGGATACCTTGCGATTCCTGTACCCGGTGTAGGATTACAGCTTCGTTCGAATTCTTCACTACAAGGACACGACACGCGCATGACACAGGACGCTCGCATCACGATCACCAGTGGCAAACTTCAGGTTCCTGACAATCCTGTAATTCCATTTATCGAAGGAGACGGCACCGGCCCCGACATCTGGCGCGCCAGCGTGCGCGTGTTCGACGCGGCCGTCGAAAAAGCCTACGGCGGCACCCGGCATGTGCAGTGGAAGGAGGTCCTGGCCGGAGAGAAGGCATTCCTGCAGGTGCGCAACTGGCTGCCCGACGAAACGCTCGATGCGTTCCGCACCTATTTGGTCGGTATCAAGGGGCCTTTGACGACGCCCGTTGGCGGGGGCATTCGGTCTCTGAACGTTGCGCTGCGGCAGCTGCTCGACCTGTACGTCTGCCTGCGGCCGGTCCGTTGGTTCAAAGGCGTACCGTCACCCGTCAAGCACCCAGAAAAAGTCGATATGGTGATCTTCCGGGAGAACACGGAGGACATCTATGCCGGCATCGAGTTCGCGGGCGGCTCCCCCGAGGCACAGAAGGTGCTCGACTTCTTCGAGAAGGAATTCCCGAAGGAGTTCAAGAAGATACGGTTCGGATCGGCGCAGGCGTCGAAAGAGTGGCAGTCAGTGCTCGAGTCGATCGGGATGCCCACGCGCGAGGTCGGCGTTCAGGTGGGGGTTGGACTGAAGCCGATCAGCTATCTCGGAACCGAGCGTCTCGTCCACACAGCCATCAGTTATGCGATCAAGAGCGGCCGGAAGAGTGTGACGCTGGTTCACAAGGGCAATATCATGAAGTTCACCGAGGGCTCCTTCCGCGACTGGGGGTACAAGATCGCGAGGGACTTCTTCGGCGCGGCGGAAATCGACGGCGGCCCGTGGTGCAGGATTCCCGAGGGCAAGCCCGGCGCCGGCATCGTTATCAAGGACTCGATTGCCGACATCACGCTGCAACAGGTGCTGACGCGACCCGACGAATTCGACGTCATCGCGACTCCAAACCTCAACGGCGACTATCTGTCCGACGCGCTTGCCGCGCAGGTTGGCGGCATCGGCATCGCGCCCGGCGGAAACATCAACTACCTGACCGGGCACGCAATCTTCGAGGCCACACACGGCACTGCGCCCAAGTACGCGAACCTCGACAAGGTGAACCCGGGCTCGGTCATCCTGTCGGGCGAGATGATGTTCCGCTACATGGGATGGACGGAAGCCGCGGACCTGATCGTGAAAGGCATGGACGGCGCCATCTCGGCCAAGCGCGTCACCTACGACTTCGCGCGCCTGATGGACGGCGCGAAGGAAGTGAAGTGCAGCGAATTCGGAGACGCGGTGATCGAGCACATGTGATCTTAAACAGGAGTTCAGGAGATTAGGAGAATTCTTTTCTTCAGAAGCAAAAAGACTCCTGGTTTCTTGACTCCTGTTAGTTGTTTGACGATCGAAGGCTTCCGTCAGCTCAGGAAACACCGATACTGGTCGTCCGACACGGGCTCGAGCCATTCGGTTGTGAGGTTCAGGTTGACGGCGAAGTGCGTCATGCTCGTCTCCGCGGCAGCGCCGTGCCAGTGCTTTTCGTTGGGCTCGATGGCCACGGCGTCGCCTGCAGCCATTTCCCGCACCGGCTCGCCCCATTTCTGCACGAGACCGCGTCCTTCTTTAATCAGTAGAAGCTGCGGTGCGCTGTGCCGATGCCAGTTGGTCCTGGCTCCAGGCTGAAACTCGACCAGATAGACGATGACGGACTGCGCGCCGTCCTCGACGAGTGGTAGGCGCTTGACGCGCGCGATCCCGACAAAGTTTCTGGGGTCGGCAGGCTCGAAGGGAACGTCGGCGCCCTGGAACTGCTTCATGGGAAGCGACCACTATATTCCAATGACCACGAAGACACGAACCACGAAGACACG
>DATEEI010000066.1:0-28027 GCA_035281225.1 Vicinamibacterales bacterium | reverse complement strand
CTAACGAAGTCTCGTTCACCGAGTTTATCGAGGAAGGATCGCGGACGACGAAGTACAAGACGCAGCGCGGCGGACTGATCGATGTGAGCTACGGTGTTGAATTGACGCGAGGTCTATTCCTTGCGGGAGCCGTTTCGCGATTCGACGGGTCGAGCGATGTTGATATCGATCAACAGATTCCTCACCCGTTTTTCTTCGACCAGATGAGGACACTCAAAGGCACAGCGACCGCCCTGAAGCGGGAAGAGATTGCGGTGCACTTTCAGGCTGCCGGTATCACGCGGATCAACCGGCGCGTCCATCTCTTCCTCGGTCTCGGCCCATCTCTCTTCAGACTCAAGCAGACGATCGTCAAAGACGTCACGTACACGCAGGAATATCCCTTCGACGAGGTCTCGTTCGCGAGCGCACAAACCGAGCTGCAAGAGAGGACGCGTGTGGGAGCGAACATTCAACTAAACATCGTCACGATGGTGGCCAGACATGTGGGCGTGGACGGTTTAGTCAGGTTCAGCCGCGCGTCGATGAGCTTCACCGGCTCTGACGGCTCGAAATTCTCTGTGCGCGCCGGTGGGTTGCACGTCGGAATCGGGCTTCGCGCCGAATTCTGATCTTCGGCGCTACCGGGAAGCTGTTCGAGCGCTTTCGACGACTCGAGTGAAGTCGTGTCCCACTTGCGCCGGGCGTGGAGCCGCGGTCGCGACGATACGCAGCAGCTCCCGCGAGCTGGGCCGTGCACGGACGGGCGTCTCTTCTAGATCGGTACGGCACCGGAACGCTGCGTTCAGCAGCCAAAGCATCGGGCTCAGTCCCAGCAACGTGGTGGCCAGCGAATAGTAGGCCACCGCCACCACTGCGGTCGTGCTCCAGATCAAGAAGCCGAAAAGCGCGCCGAAAGTCATGCCAGCAGCAAGGACGACGAGCCCATCGAGGAGCGCTGCGATGCCTTGCAGTGCGAGCACGCGTGTCGGCCAGCGCCGTTCAGGCGCCAGTGTGAGTCGGAGGTCCGTTGGTGAATCTGGTGCGTCTTGCCGATCGGGCGCCGGCACGGTGGCGCCTGTCGACAGGAACAGACGCTGGAAATCCGTCACAATCGGTTCAGAGGGCAATCCGATGGCCGCCGCGTACGCACGGAGGAATGCCCGCCCGTAGATCCCGCCCGGCCACTTCGACGCGTCGCCGCGCTCGAGCGACGCCAGCAAGGATTGCTTGACCTTGATCGAGTCAGCAACGGAGGCGAGCGTGATTGTTCGCTGCTCCCTCTCCCGTCGAAGCATCGTGCCGAACGCTGCTTGTTCGCCCGTCACCATTGGGAGGTCGAAGATACGCTTGTCGTCGTTTGCTATGCAACTAGTTTTTCACGTCCGGGCACTCTTCACCCGGTTGCGGCCGGCTCCCTTGGCCTCATAGAGCTGGGCGTCGGCTCGCGTAAGGGCAGACCGTGGGTCCTCGTTTGGGCCTACTTCGACGATCCCAGCAGACATCGTCAATGGCCCGACGCCGGGGAAGGACAGGGCCTCGACCTGACGAAGCGCGCGCTCGGCGAAGATCACCGCACCATCCAGCGTCACATCGGGCAGCAGCACCAGAAACTCGTCCCCGCCCCAGCGGACGGCAAGGTCCGAGGCACGAAACGTCGACGTGAGAATGCGGCTCACCTCACAGAGGACGTCATCGCCGGCGGCATGGCCATGGACATCGTTGACCTTCTTGAAGTGATCCAGGTCGAGGAGGGCCAGACTGAAGGGGGACATCACTCTGCGCGCGCGCGCCACCTCGCGCTCGAGCGCCCTCTCACCGGCGCGGCGGTTGGACAACCCCGTCAGTGAGTCGGTGAGAGCCAGACGCTCCAGCGCCGCCCAATGCTCCTCGGACCGAAAATGTTCGGCGAGCTCCGCTTCAGCCAGATCGGCCTGATACTGCCGCTCCAGCTCATCGCCGATTCTCTGGCCGGCCTTCATCAGAAGATCGATCTGTTCGCCCGCCAGTCTCAACGGTTCAAAATCCAAAAGGCTTATGACGCCAACCAAATGACCTGACGAGGTAATCAACGGGGCGGCCGCAAAGCCCCTAATAACAAGCGACGGCGCCATTGGCGCAATCCCGAAGAGCGGATGCTTGGTGACGTCCGGCACCACCAGCGGCTCGCGGCTGTTGAGAACCTGCTGAAGAACCGGCCATTGCCTCGGCGACCCCTGCAGCTCATTGACACTCATGTACGCCATCAATCGTCGCTGATCGCGAAACTCGATCGAGAGCAGGACGATAGGCACGCGAAAGGTCTCTGCTGCTCGGAAGAGAATCTTGCGGACCACGGCATCGGGCTCGGACGCGTCTGTCTGGCGACTGACGTCGGGGCGGGTAACGCCGGCGAGTGCCCGGGCGACAAGACGCGTGAGGCCCTCAGCGGAGACGGTCTTGTCGGTGACATCGGAGATGCCGAGGCCTTTTCGAAGCCCCCATGCGGCAGCCCGGAGCTCCGCAAAGGCCGAGCACGCGAGAATCGCGGTCTTCTCAGGCGGCGAGATCTGCCGCACGTCCTTAATTAAAGAGAAACCGTCGGTGTAGGGTAGCGAGAGGTCAGTGATCAGGAGGATAGGGGCGCCCTGAGACCGAAGCACCCGGGAAGCCGCATTCCCATCGCGTACGACGATAGCCTCGAGCCGCTGGGCTGCGACCACGTCGCGATAGAGTTCCGACCTCTGCCGATCGAATTCGGCGATAAGGGCATATTGAGCCACTGAAAGCTATCGCTTCTCCTGGGGATGCAGGTCCGAATGCGCCTTATGTATTGCAATGCTGCCACCGTGCAATCCCCGCACCAAAGGAATCATCATCTAACCGCCGTATTTATAGACGGTCCAGGTAATATGTCCCCTCGATGGAAGAACAAAGGCGGAATGGCGGCGCGGTTCTTACTGGAACTTTAGGTCGATTGCCTCGTCTTAAATGTTCGCATCGAGGAGAAGTCTTCCAAAATAAGATCTTTCTCCTGCTTTCTGGGTGAATGTCTCGCTGTCCTCCTCTAAACAATGTTCAGTTTTCAGGGGATCAGCTTTCGCCGAGCTGGCACTGAGGTTGCGATAACAGCGGTTCAGATATGCGGTTCATTATCGTTAAGAAGGGCGCGCTTTCGACGTTCCGTTTCCTGGAACAGAGCTGCAGGGGTATCGCGGGTCTCAGAGTTATTTGGGATAGGCGACGAGAGTCGGATCGCCGAACCAAGCCAAGTCCGGTTGGATGGGACCGTCGGGCGGCCGATCGCCGGAGTGAGGCGCCGCATAGCTGGACGGTGGCCGACCACGTTCTCGCTGGGGGTCCCGAGATCGAGCCGCTGGTGGCGAGCGATGTCCTCAGTGCAGATAAGGAGAGACTGGTCGTCTGAGTCTTCAGATTGAAATTAAGCCGTGATCCGGAGGTGTAAACCTCTAGTTATGGGTGTGTACGCGTGCCATTATGGGACAGTCGACTGGTTCGTGCCTCTAAAAGGAAGACTTTTGTCAGCTAAATTGAGGAGACGAATCCAGTAAATTCGGCGGCTGAGAATGATCTCAGACCAGGCAAAGTCTAGGTTCAGCTCAAAAGTCTTGTAAAAAGCGGAGTTTGTCCGGCCGAGAGAATTCTCTCCTCGGCTGGCGACTTCTTTGCACTTCGGATGGCGAACGAGCCGGTGGCCGCCGGCCCGCCAAGTCGAAGAGTTGTAGAAGGCCACAGGTGCAGAGACGCATGGGAGACCGGCGGGGCCGCGAACGGTTCGAAATCATCGGCACGTTCACCGGGACCCTCGAGACAGTGCGGCGCTTCGAGATTCGAAACATCGGAGCCGGTGGCGCGCTGGTCACCACCACCGTTCCGGTGGCGCCGGGCAGCAGAATCAGCGGGCGCCTCTCCTTGCGAGGACACGGCCGGGAGGTTCGAGGGGAAGTACGGCACATCACCACGTTGACCGATCGAGACGAAGGGCTGTTCTACCTGGTGGGCGTCCAGTGGGACGCGTCGGCGCCAGTGGCCGACTTGCTCAATGTGGAGCCGATGCGACCCGTACAGAGCAATTTCAGGCAGGGTCTCGATCGCCGGGCAACGACACGGTTCACGCCCGGAGCCGACGCCGAGATCGGGCAGCCCAACTGGTGCACGGTGGAGCTCATCGATATCAGCACGACCGGCGTGCTCTTCGCCTCGCCCATGGGCCTGGATGTCGGCGAAAAAGGGAAGTTGCGCGTCCGTCTGGGAGATCGAAGCTTTGCTGCCCAGATCGAAGTCAGGCGCAGTGACGCGCGGAAAAGCACGCAGACGAGCCATCGCCTTGGCGCCATGTTCGTGTCGTTGGATGACGGAAATCGGTTGCACCTCGAGGACTTTATTGGAGACGCGCGACGCTAGCGGTAGACGCGTAGCTGGAGCGCGAGAGCAAACAGATGAATAAAGACGGACAGCAGAACGGACAGTTGATTGGTGACAGCGCGGCGATGAAAGAGCTGCGCGAAGAAATCGAGCGCGTCGCCCGCTCGGATGCCAAAGTCCTGGTGACGGGCGACAGCGGCGTCGGCAAAGAGCTGGTCGCGTGCGCCATTCATGCCCAGAGTCAGCGGGCGCAGCGTCCCTTCGTCGCCGTGAATTGCGCCGGGATTCCAGAGACCCTGCTGGAGTCCGAGCTGTTCGGCCACGTGAAGGGCAGCTTCACCGGAGCCTACCGGGACAAGCCCGGTAAGCTCGAGCTGGCCGCCGACGGTTCGATCTTTCTCGACGAGATCGGCGAGATGACGCTGCGCATGCAAGGACTGTTTCTGCGGTTTCTCGAGACGGGCGACTTGCAGAAGGTGGGTGCCCATCGCGCCGACGGCCGCGTGGACGTGCGGGTGATTGCAGCGACCAATCGCAACCTTCGCGAGCTGATTGCGCAGGGCTTGTTCAGAGAAGACCTGTTTTACCGCTTGAACGTCATTCATATCGCCGTGCCGCCGCTTCGCGACCGCAAAGAGGATATCCCCCTTCTCATCGAGCACTTCCTCACGCAGTTTGCCCGGAATAACAACGGCAACGGCACGAAAGTGCCGTCGATTTCGCCGGAGGCGTTCCAGGCGCTGACCGAGCACTCCTGGCCGGGCAATGTGAGAGAGTTGGAGAATGTTATCGAGCGCATTATCGTCAGAGGACGTGGAGAAACCGTCACGCTCGACGACTTACCGCCGGAAGTGCGGTCCCAGCGGGGAGTGGCGATTCGCCCCAAGCGCGAGCGCCGCAGAACCGTTGCCGACGATCTCTACAAGAAGCTCACCGAGGGTCGGGAGTCGTTCTGGACGGCGGTGTATCCGCTTTACATGCAGCGGGAGATTACGCGAGGCAACGTGCGCGAGCTCGTGCGAAAAGGTCTGGAAGAATCGCGAGGCAACTACAAGATCGTCTCGCGCATCTTCAACATGGAAGCCAATGAGTACAAGAAGTTTCTGAACTTCCTGCGCAAGCACGATTGCCAGCTACCCTTCAAGGATTACCGATGAATCGGATAAAAAGGGACTTCATGTTACTGGCCGTGGTCGTGAGCACGGCGGCCGGCGTCAGCGCGCAGCAGGGAGCGGGCACCCCGCCCGCAACCGGCAAGACACCTCCGACGCCTGCGGTACCCACCGCCGAAGCGCCTCCGCCCGACTACGTCATCGGTGCGGGTGACGTGCTGGCGATTGTGTTCTGGCGCGAGCCCGATATGTCTACCGAAGTCGTGGTGCGTCCCGATGGTCGGATCTCGATCCCCTTGCTCAACGATGTGGTGGTCACGGACCTTACGCCGGAGCAGCTCCGTAAGAAATTGGCGGCCGATGCTCAGCGCTACGTCCAGGATCCGAACGTCACGGTAGTCGTCAAGCAGATCAACAGCCGCCGGGTGTTCATCACCGGACAAGTGGCCAAGCCGGGGCCGTACCCCCTGACCGCGTCCATGAACGTGCTGCAGCTGATTTCGAGCGCCGGGGGATTGCTCGAGTATGCCGACGGCGGGGACATCGTGGTGATGCGGAATGAAAACGGAAAAACCGCGACGTACAGCTTCAACTACAAGGAAGTCGTTCGACGCAAGAATCTGAAACAGAACCTCGACTTGAAGCCGGGCGATACGGTCATCGTTCCGTAACGTCCGTTCGATTGCCGAAAGGAATTCTCGTGCTGCCAGGGAAAAAATATACGCTCGACGACTTCGCCAAAATCGCTTGGCGCCGGAAATGGCTGATCCTCATCCCGTTCGTCCTCGTGTCGGTGGGGACCGCCACGGTTGCTCATTTTCTGCCGAACAAATACCGGTCTGAGACCCTGATCCTCGTGGTGCCGCAACGGGTGCCCGAGAGCTACGTGCGATCGACGGTGACGACGAGAATCGAGGACCGGCTGCAGTCGATGCGCGAGGAGATCCTGAGCCGCACGCGCCTGGAACGCATCATCGTGGATAACAACCTGTACGCCGAGGAGCGGCGCACCGGGATCATGCAGGATGTGGTCGAGCAGATGCGGAAGGACATCGACGTCGTCGTGATCAAGGGGGACGCGTTTCGTGTGAGCTACGTCGGGCGGGATCCGATGACGGTCATGAAGACCACCGAACGGCTCGCGTCGTTGTTCATCGAAGAGAACCTGCAGGACAGGGAGTCGCTCGCGGAGGGCACCAACCAGTTCCTCGAAGCGACACTTCAGAATGCGCGGCAGTCGCTCGTGGAGCAGGAGCAGAAGCTCGAGGCCTTTCGCAAGAAATACGCCGGCGAGCTGCCATCTCAGGCGACGTCGAATCTGCAATTCGCCCAGAACGCGCAGATGCAGATTCAGGCGATTCTCGAGTCGCTCAATCGCGACCGCGATCGCAGGCTGACGGTGCAGGGTCACATTGCCGATCTGAGCCTTCCCGAGAATCAAGTCGTGGCGACGACGCCCGGGAGCGGCGCAGACGGACCCGGTGTGACCGCCCGCGATCAGCTGGCTTTCAATCAGGCGCAATTGCGGATCGCAGAATCCCGATTGACCCCGGAGCACCCGGACATCAAGCGGTTGCAGCGGCGAATCGCCGACCTGCAGGAGCGCGCGCAGGCCGAAGCGCTGGCATCACCGCTGTCTCCCGAAGCGGCGCCCATCCTGACGCCCGCTCAATTGGCGAAGAGGGCGCGTCTCAAGGATCTGCAGCTCGAGCTCGAAAGCCTCGACCGGCAGATCGCGACGAAGCAGACGCAGGAGCAGGAGTTGCGCAAGACGGCCGACGAGTATCAGGCGCGCGTGCAGATGGTGCCGGCGAGGGAAACCGAACTGGCAGAGCTGACGCGCGATTACAACACGATGCAGCAGATCTACGGGGATCTGCTGGCCAAGAACCAGGAATCCAAAGTGGCCGCCAATCTCGAACGTCGGCAGATTGGTGAGCAGTTCAAGACCTTGGACCCGGCGCGGCTTCCGGAAAAGCCGTTCAGTCCCGATCGGCTCCGCATCAACTTGGCCGGAATCCTGTTTGGACTGGTGTTGGGCGTCGCCATTACCGGGGCGGTCGAGCTCAGGGATTCGAGCTTCAGGACCGAGGATGATGTCGTGACGGTGCTGGCGTTGCCCGTGCTCGCGCGTATTCCAATGATGGTCACCGAGCTGGATCTCAGCCGACGGCATCGCCGCCGTCTGGTGATGTCGACGGCCGGTGTGACGGCTTTTCTCGGCGCCGGGGCGCTCGTCTGGAAGCTCGGCGTCTTGAACAGTCTTTTCCGGTGATCGTGAGCCGCTCAGATGTATGAAAAATTCTTCGGCCTTGCGGAGCGTCCGTTCGATCTGACGCCCAATCCCAAGTACCTGTTCCTTGCACCCAGTCATCGCGAGGCATTGAGCAGTCTCGACTACGGGATTGCGACCGGAGTCGGCGTTACCGTGCTTGTTGGAGACGCCGGCACGGGCAAGACCACGCTCATCAGGGCGACGCTGGAATCACGTGAGGCAAGGAAGACCCATGCGGTGTACCTGAACAATCCGACCCTTACGCGGTCGGAGTTCCTCGAGTTTCTGGCGCGAGAATTTCATCTCGGTCCAGACGTCGCGGCCTCCAAGACGAAGCTCCTCGAGCGGCTTGAAGTTGCACTTCGACGGTTTCGCGCTGACGGCGTCACTGCGGCCCTCATCATCGACGAGGCGCAGAGTCTGCCGCACGATTTGCTCGAAGAGGTGCGACTTCTGGCGAACATCGAAACAACGACCGAGAAGCTGCTGCCGATCGTCCTCGCAGGACAGCCCGAGTTGGCCGATCGCCTCAATCAGCAGTCATTGCGCCAGCTCAAGCAGCGCGTCGGCTTGCGCTGCTTCCTGCGCCCTCTCGACCTGGGGGAGACCGGCCAGTACATCACAGCACGGGTCCGCGTCGCGGGTGGAGAGGCCTCGACGCTGTTCACGCGCGAAGCCGTCTGTCTCGTGCACGAGCGTTCGAAGGGGATTCCGCGCACGATTAGCGTCATTTGCCACAACGCGCTCATCAGCGGGTTTGCGATGACCAGACGGCCGGTTGCGGCCGACGTGGTGCGTGAGGTGTGCCGCGACTTCGATTTTGAAAATGCGTCGGCATCGTTGCCCGAAGTCTCGTTGAGACACACGAGCATTTCCGACGGCGACAGAGACGTGCCATCGGATGTGGCGTCACGGACCCAAGCACCTACGGAATCCCGCGGTCTCGCCGGCGATCTGTTTGCGAACGTGTTCCGCTCTCGCCGCGGATTTTTTTCTTCGTTCTAGAAATGATTATCAGAGCAGGTCAATGATATGAGTCGAATCGATGAAGCGTTGAGGCAGGCGGGGTTGCGATCGCAGACCAGCGTGCCGACAGAAGAGCCCTTGGCAAACCTCGACAGTTTTCCACTGGGACCTGAGCCCGAATTGATGGACACACCTCGTGTCTCGAGCGAACGGACGGGGGCCGTTGCAGCCCCACCGGTTCGGGAGCGCGTGCAGCATGCGGTGGAGCCTGCGCAGGCGGCGCACTCCGCCCGGTCACAGCCCGCGGCTAGAGATGTCCGATCGCTTGCGGCCGAGAAGCTCGTCGTCCATGAGAAGACCGGCCGTGCCTGCGTGGAGCAGTACCGGCGGGTCGCCGCCATGCTGCATCAGCTGCAGGAAGAGCGCGGCACCAAGGTGCTCATGGTCGCAAGCGCGCAGCCTGGTGAAGGCAAGACACTCACCGCCGCCAACCTGGCGCTCACGCTGAGCGAATCCTATCGTCGCCGCGTGCTCCTCATCGATGCGGATCTTCGCAGGCCGTCGCTGAACACGCTGTTCCGGCTTCAGAGCGTCAGCGGTTTGAGCGAGCGCCTCAAAGGGCATTCACAGGGTCCCCTGCGCGTGCTGGAACTGTCGGAACGGCTGGCGTTGCTTCCGGGCGGCACTCCGGACGCCGACCCAATGTCGGGCCTGACATCAGGCCGGATGGAACAGATTATCGAGCAGGCGTCGGCGAACTATGACTGGATCATCCTCGACACGCCTCCCGTGGCCCTTCAGCCGGATGCGACGCTGCTCGCCGGCATCGTCGAGGCAACGATTTTCGTCATTGGCGCGGGCAAGACGCGCTCTGCGGTCATCCAGCACGCCATCGAGACGATTGGCCGGGAAAAAATCGTGGGCGTGATCTTGAATCGCATCGACAACAGCGAGCTGGATGAATCGGCCTACTACCACTACTACGGCAACAGCGAATCGATCCGCGCCGGAGGCACGAACTCGCGTTCGTGAGCCGGGCTATGCCAAGAGGTGTCACGCTGCGCGCCCTCGTGCTGGTGCTCGCCGAAAGCGGCCTGATCATCGGCGCTGTCGGGCTGGCGGCGTACGCGCGGTTCGGAGAGTGGATGTGGGTCGTCATGGCAGAGGAGAACGGATTCCTCAAGGCGCTCCTGATCGCCTTCGTGTGCCAGACCTGCCTCTACTACACGGATTTGTACGACTTCCGGAAAGTGGGCGATCATCGCGACAAGTTCATTCGCATCGCGCAAGCGCTCGGTGCGGCATCGTTCATTCTCGCGGTGATCTATTTCTGGTCTCCGTCGATGATGATCGGCCGCGGGGTGTTCTTGATCGCCGCGATGCTGGTCATCTCATTCATCATAGGGTGGCGGATGGGGTTCGACTGGCTGATGCAGCAAGTCGGCCCCAGAGAGCGCTTGCTGCTCGTCGGGACCAGCATCGCGGCGGTGAAGCTGGCCCGCGAGATCTTCGAGCGACGCCAGGAGCTCGGCGTGGAAATCGTGGGGTTCATCGACGCCGATCCCAAAAAGGTCGGGGAGCACGTGCTGAACCCCGGTGTCATCGGCACGCTCGACGACATTTCATCCATTGTTCGCACGCGTGCGGTCGATCGCGTGGTCGTCAGTCTCGCCGACGCCCGCGGCAAGCTTCCCATGGACAGGCTGCTCGAGATCAAGCTCGAAGGCGTCACCTTCGATCATCTGGCGTCGGTCTACGAGGAGTACACGGGAAAAATCGCCGTCGAAAATCTGCGCCCCAGCTGGCTGATCTTCTCGTCGGGGTTCCAGGGAGGGCGCACGCTGAGATCCGCCAAGCGCGCGATGGACGTGCTTGCCGCGGTGATGGGTCTGCTACTGTCGGCGCCTCTTATATTGCTCATCGCCATCATGGTACGGCTCACCTCCCGGGGTCCGGTGCTCTACCATCAGGCTCGAGTCGGGTATCGCGGCCGTGTCTTTATGGTGCACAAGTTCCGATCGATGCGGGTCGATGCCGAGGCCGACAGCGGTCCGGTGTGGGCGAAGAGCGGCGATCCGCGCGTGACGCCCATCGGACGATTTCTCAGGAAGGCCAGGCTCGACGAGCTGCCGCAACTCTGGAACGTTCTTGTGGGAGAGATGAGCTTCGTCGGGCCTCGTCCGGAACGGCCAGAGTTCGTCGAGGAGCTGACGCGTGAAATCCCGTTTTACGGCCAGCGCCACGTGGTGCGACCGGGCCTGACCGGATGGGCCCAGGTGCGGTATTCCTACGGTGCGAGCCGCGAGGATGCGCTCGAAAAACTGCAGTACGAATTGTTCTACATCAAGAACCTGTCGTTGGCTCTCGATCTCTTTATCATCCTGAAAACGATTAAGACGGTTGTCCTGCGGCGGGGTACGTAAGAAGCTTCTCGATAATATACGACGGAGTGTCTGACGTGGAGTCAGGCATCTCGCGCTGGATGGCGAGTCCATATCGCGCCAGCTCGCGCCGGACCAGCCTGTTCGTTTGGAAGGATTCGGTGCCAACGAACGCGTTGCGCGGCTGACGTCCTGTGAGAGAGTAAAGAGCGCCTGCCAGAAGAACCCGGACGTCGTGCACGACAACCCGCGGCTTTAATGCACTGACGCCGCTCAACATTTCGTTGAGGTAGAACCGCCAGTGGTGAATCCTGAGCAGCAGCCGGCCCCCGGGCCGAAGGACGCGCGCCATTTCGCCAAGGGCACGTACGTTGTCGGTGTAGGGAAGAGCCAGACGACAAATTACAAGGTCGACGCTTCCGGACTTCAAAGGCAACGCTTCGGCTCGTGCGCGCCCGAACGCGATTCGCGCACGTGGATGGTACGTGGCGAACAGCTCGCGGCCTGCGCGGCCTACTTCCTCGCTCAGATCGATCCCGACGCCGAAGACCCCGTCTTGTTCGACGAACGGTGCCATCATCTGTCCGGCACCACACCCCACGTCCAGAACGCGTCTCACATTAATACCGGAAGCGGCCTCAAGTTCGAAGCCGGCCCTTGGGGGATCGGCTTTGAATAACTCCCATTCCGTCCTCACGTACACGTCATAGTCACTCTGCGGCATTCAGAAGTCCGTCCTAATGGCCACGTCGCCAGAACCGTCAAAGTCCACCTGAAGGCGTTTTCCGTCAGTCAACCCGAAAGCGGCTGTGTTGCCGTCAGAGCTGGAGGCCAGAAAGCGGTTACCGCCCGCGCCATCGCAGCCGATGCGCAACGCCGCCCACATTACAGCGGGCAGCGTACATTGCTGTCGCACGACAAGCATGGGCGCACGTGATTTCTCACCGAAGGCCCGCGACCGCCAGCCTTCTTCGACATCAACCTGACTTGTTTCTGGTATCAGCAACCAGCTTCTTGTTCCTATTCGAAACGGCCCGGAGCCCTCACGCTCCGTAGCTTCTCCGGGATGCCAGAACTGTTCGAGGCGGTGCACTCCGGCGCCACCGTCGATCATGTCGCACACGATCAACAACTCCGAATCCAAATATCCGCCAGCTTCGGCTTTGATGAGAAGCACCTTCCGCCTATGGATGAACCCCGCGGGGGCGACCGGCGTTTGATAACGGCAAACGGCATCAATCAGATCGTGCTGGAGAGTGCTGGACCATTTCAAGATGTCGACCACGGGCTTGTCCAGCCATCGGAATGGACCTGCTGGCTGCGCCTGATCCACGCCGTTTATCCGGAGTGTGTTGTGGGCGACCGACCCTCGGAACCAGTTTCGCAGCGCCGGGTCGGCAACATAAGTGTAGGTGCCCGCATCGACGAGGATTTCGTCTGAGCCGGCCTGGACGACGAGGCTCAGCGTGTCGGAGTGGCTGTGCCCACCGCTGCCGGAGCCGAACGGACCGGCGTCCACGAGCACCTGCACGGAACGCGATTTCAACACGGCCGCTCCGGACTCGCGAAAAAGCCGTGACGCACCCGGCGCGCGTTGCACTGCCGCAGGCTCTGGAGTCTGGCCGTGCCCGTGTGTTCCCAGCCACCAGGCGGCCTGTTCGTGGACGTCGGGTTCTTCGTAGGTCCACGCCGGTTCGTCGAGCAACAGGGCGCACGTGGCGAGCGTGGCACGTCCGAACCGATCGCACCGGCCGTAAGGATGAAATACCCGTCCACCGTCATCGTCTCCAACGAGAGGCAGCGTACGTGCCGGACCCATCAGCTCGTACAGGTAGTCGGCCATCCTCCGCAGATTCGCTCGAAACGCTTCGCCGGCGTCGGCGAGGACGTGATGGAACAGAAACAGATCGAGGGCGTAGACATGGTAGTAACTGGATTGCTCGAAGTGGCTGCCGTCGGCGCGCACCTGCTCGATCATCGTGCGATGGACAATGGCGGCTCCCACTTCTTTCCAACGATCCGCGCGGGCAAGGCCGGGAAGCATCACTCCCAGTGCGTGGAGGGCAACCGCCTCGCCGAGCAAATGTGTATTCGGCGAAAAATAGATAGACAGGTTGTGCTCGAGATAACGGCCATGCTGATACAACCCCACGGACAACCTCGTGATGACACGCTGATGCAGATGCGCTCCCACAAGATGTAGCACCCACATCCACGACAGCGCGCGAAACGCCACCTCGAGCGCGCTGGTCCAGTTGATTCCCCGCATGTAGGGGTTGTCGTCAAGCCAGCTTTCGATCTGCCGTTCGATTTCTTCGAGAAATTCCGTTCGCTTGGTGAGCAGGAACGCTTGCGCGAGCAGCACAAGATGCTGGTGTCGATTGAGATCCCAAATGACTTTGTGGTCACCAGCTTGCCGAATATCCAGGTACGGGATCAGACGGAAATACCGCGTATCGGAGATCACGTCCGATCTGTAGTCGCGCCTCCACTCGATTCGCGGCCCAGTTTCCAGCGTGCCCCAAGGAAACGGGAAACGATGTTGCAGCACGCTGTCAGCCAGGCGCTCAACTTCCGCCGAAAACGGTGTGCCACGAAGCCGATCGACGACGATGACAGGATCGGAAAGGCGGGCGCGCGGAACCCCCGGATTCAGGCTCGATGTGGGTGTCCACAGCCAAAGGCGGAGATTTGCGAGCTCCTGGCCCGCGCGAAAGATTAGCTCGTCGGCACTGCGCACAGCTTCACAAAACGGCCACCATAATGCCCTCTTTCGGGGGAAGACTCAATGGCGTCAGCTATAATCTTCAAGGGGAGGATTAGTGATCTACAGACACGTGCGTCCGGCCGCGCTCGTCATGACGCTGGTCGCGAGTTTCGGCGTTTCTCCTGCGACTGCTCAAGACGCGCAGGCGCCGCAGAGACGTGGCGATCAAGGTCTCTTTCAGGGCGGCCCTGGCAACGAACGCGGAGATGTTCTGTTTCTGACGGCCTCGGCCTATGAATCGTACGACGATAACATTGTCGGCGAACAGACACTCGGTGTCGCAACACCAGACCCGACGTTTCAGTCCAGCGGACTCTATTCCGGGGGAGACGCCACGCTGTTTTATGGAAGGCGCTCCGATCGCGTCCGCTTTGGCGCCAATGCGGGAGCATCGCTGCAGTACTACCCCAGGCTGGACGATCTCACCCAGACCTCATATCACACCGGAGCAGATCTGTCGGTCGTCAGGGGAAGACGGACGTTCCTGGCCTCGCAGAGTGCCAGCTGGTTGCCATTTTTCGTGCTCGGCTCCGTGCCAGTCGTCACGCCGAACCCCGTCATCATCGATCCCGGTTCGGTTTTCACTCCGCCGCTCGCCGGAAATCAAGACCTTGCCGTTTTCTCGGAGGGTTCCTCCAGCTACCAGACGGGTCTTGGTTTTACGCAGGGCATAGGCCGCCGCTCGTCGTTCACGCTCAACTACGGGCTGAGCGTGAGCGATCTCTCCGGGGGGTTGGCAGACCTGACAGACCATTCCGCGCGTGCGACGTTGAACGTGCCGGTGAGCCGCTATGTGTCCCTCCGGGCCGGGTACGGCTATCAGGATTCCAAATATGACACCACGGAGGGCCTCAAGCAGAACGTCAATCAGGAAGTCAATGCCGGCGTGCAGTACCAACGCGCTCTTTCGGCGACCCGCTCGATAGCCTTCGGTGTGGGCACGGGTGTGTCCGTGCTGCGCCGGGAGGAAGAGAACCATCCGGAGCTCGGGGTGAGACGGCATAACCAGGCGCTTGGGTCGGCCAACTTCACCTACGTATTTCATCGAACGTGGCGCGCCGGCGCAGAGTACCGCCGCGCGCTGCAATTGCTCCAGGGAGTGTCGCAGCCATTTTTTTCCAATGACGTCAGCGCGAACCTGGTCGGCAGATTGAGCCGCCGCGTCGATGTTGTGGGAAGTGTGGGTTATTCACAGGGAGCCATTGCCGTCGACTCCTTGACGAGAGATCACGACACACGTGCCGGCTCGGTCCGCCTGCGATATGCCCTCACCTCCAGGATGGCGGTCACTGGCGAATATGCATATTACAGCTACAACTTCTCGCGACAGGTCGTGCTTCCCCAGGGCGTAGTCGGAAAGCTCGACCGGCAGGTCGTCCGCGTGGGATTGGTCGTTGGTGTACCTCTGCTCCGTGGGCGTGCCGCACGGCCGTGAGGCCTGACTGGCTTAGGACGGTTCTTCGAGTCCTAAGGCGGGTGCTGGTCGCGCTGGGGCTCCTGCTCCTCACTGTTACGTCGACTCCTCTCGTGTCGTGGTGGGCCAGACAGCTTGCCGGACCATGGCACGATCCCAATGGAGAGGTGCTGGTCGTCCTCGGTGGTTCGACCCTGGAGACCGGCATCATGGGGGAAAGCTCATACTGGCGTAGCGTCTATGCCATTTCCGCGTTCCGTCAGGGAGGGTTCCGCGATATCGTCCTGAGTGGCGGTGGCGAGTCGGGCCGGACCGCCGCGGGGTCGATGAAAGATTTTCTGATTTGCCATGGCATCCCGCCTCAGGCCATCCACTTGGAACTACATTCGAGGAGCACCCGCGAAAACGCGTTGTTCACCAAGGATGTTCTCGCGAGTCTGCCCGGCAGGAAGGTACTCTTGACGAGCGACTACCACATGACGCGGGCAGTGCGCGCGTTCAGAAAAGTCGACGTCGAGATCTTGCCGAGACCGTTGCCGGACGCCCTGAAGCGCAGTGGCTCCTTCTCGACTCGGTGGGGAATCTTTGTCGACCTCACGCGCGAAACCGGAGCCCTGGTCTACTACCTCGTGCGCGGGTGGATCTGATGTGCTCTGCGATGTCAGGCGTGCGCGTGCAGACAACGACGCTTGCCCTCCTTGCCTCCCTGACTCTCGTCACCTCCGTCGTGTCGCAGCCCGTGCAAGCCGAGCTTCCCCGGGAGCGTGTCGACACCGACACCATTAGAACGGTCGGTCGGACGATTCACGTGCCACCGGGTGCCGATCTTCAGGCCGCAATAAATTCTGCGCGCCTCGGCGATGAGATTACGTTGCAGCCCGGGGCGACGTATCGAGGTCCCATCGTCCTGCCAAAGAAAGACGGAACCGGCTGGCTCGTTCTTCGAACGAGTGAGACTGACGCTGCGCTTCTGGCCGGCGGAGGCATTCGGGTGCACCCCGGCCGCGCGAGGCTCATGCCGAAGCTTGTCGCCTCGACGGGGTCGGTCATTACGCTGGCGCCAGGCGCCCACAACTATCGCCTCATCGGCCTTGAGCTGGCTCCCAACGCAGGTGCCTTTCTGTACAATCTCGTTGCTCCTTCTGTCGAGCCGCGGTCGGAGGCAGACCAGCCGCACCATCTGATTGTCGATCGGTGTTACCTGCACGGTGATGCCACACGTGGGACGCGCCGGGCCATTGCATTGAACGGCCGGTACATTGCCGTGATCCACTCGTACCTGTCCGATTTCAAAGAGGCCGGTGCCGACTCGCAAGCTCTTGCTGGATGGAATGGATCCGGCCCTTTCAAGATCCTGGACAATTACCTCGAAGGTGGGGCGGAGAACGTCATGTTCGGTGGGGCCGACTCCGCGATTGCTGGGCTTGTTCCGTCCGACATCGAAATCCTGGGGAATACGTTCTCGAAGAACCCTAGGTGGTATTCGGGGAACACTGGCTACGACGGCTCACGCTGGACGATGAAGAATCTTCTCGAGCTGAAGAACGCTCGAAGAGTGCTTCTCGAGGCCAACGTCTTTGAGAACTTTCATGGATTCGCGATTGTCATAACCCCACGGAACCAGTCAGGTGGGGCGCCGTGGTCCACAGTTGAAGATGTGACCATTCGTCATAATTGGATGCGTCAGGTCTCTTCGCTTCTCAATGTGTCCGGGTTCGACGAGTACCATCAGAGTCAGCCGACCAGGCGAATCACTGTCGAGCACAACGTTGCGGAGAACATCTATGACAAAGGTGAGCCGAACCCGAAGATGATCCTGATCAATCAGGGGCCGGATGACGTGACGATTCGGCACAACACGGTGCTGACCCCTCCGGGGCTTGGTTCGACGTACTTGGCGTTTGCCAACGCGAATACCAAGAAAGGCAACTCCTTTGTCTTCGCCGACAACATCTTTGGTGTCGGCACCTACGGGCTCTTTGCGGAGAATCCTGGACTAGGGACCGGCCCAGCGACGTTCCTGGCCGGTCATTTTCGCGCGTGGACGTTCGCAGGGAACGTACTGATCAATCCGCAGGGTGCACCGACACACATCTATCCTTCCGGGCAGCGCTGGGTGTCGGCAGTCGATGATGTCGGATTTCGCGATCCCATGAAGAAGGATTTTGCCCTGGCGGCAAAAAGTCGCTACCGCGGCGTCGCGACCGACCGTGGCGATCCCGGTGCCAATGTCGAGGTGGTGCGGGAAACCTTCAAGAGATTCATGTCAATACCGGGGCCCTGATGTTACGGAACGGTCGAAGCCGGAATCGGCGTTCGTGCGCCGCTGGCCAGCGCGTCGTAACCGCAAAGCACAATTTCCAGATCTCGTTTACCGTCTTCGGCCAACGACGTCGGCTGGCGCTGTTCGGCGACAGCAGACAGAAATTCCCGCATCTCAGATTCATATCCGGTACGGTCGGGATCGGCGACGTCGATACGCTCCGGGCGTCCCTCGTCGCGCTGCAGTCGGCTTGGTAGGACACGCGCCAGCAGTTTGTCCAGCAGATCCTCATCGCCGGAGGCCGCCCGATAGAAATCGAGGTGCCCTTCTCCAGGCCAGAGATGAAGTGTCCCCTTCTCGCCGGCGACGACGATATCGGGGAGATGGCCGCGGGTGGAGGCCCAGCTGAGGAGCATATGGGCCTGCCAGCCCACACTGCTCGACAGGAGCAGCTGAACGCTGTCTTCACCGCCAATCTTCGTGTTGACTTGCATCGCGCGTGTGGCGATTACCTGATCCGGTTCTCCCATCAACAGCCGCAGACCACGAATATAGTGGACACCGATGTCGATCAACACGCCTCCGCCCATGCGCGTCTTGTCGGCCGACCAGCCCTGCGGACGCCGAATACCTCCGGCATTGACGAGCATATAAAGCGGCTCGCCGAGATTTCCACGGGTGATTCGCTTGGCGGCTTCTCTCACCACTGGTCGGAAATGCATGTCCTCAGCGACCATTAAAAATGTGCCAGCGCGACGGGCTGCCTCGATCATCGCTTGCGCATCTGCCAACGTCGTTGCGATCGGCTTTTCCACAAGCACGTGCTTGCCCGCGGCCGCCGCTCGCTCAGCGGCCTCCCGGTGCAAGTCGTGAGGCAGCGCCAGGCTGACGGCCTGAACCCGGTCGTCTTTGAGCGCGGCATCCAGGCCGAGAAACATACCGCTCGCATTGACCGCTTTCGCCAGACGCTGAGTACGCTCAGGGTCTCGTCCACAGACGTACAGGAGCGCCGAGGGTGCCGCCTTACGGATCAGGTCGCAGTGGAACGAGCCCCAGCCAGTGCCCACAACGCAGATCCCGACGGGCTGTGAAACGCTCCTGGGGATGGGAGGAGGGCGCAAGCGCCGGCCATGGTCGAGCAGCCCGTGCTTGACGATTTCTGCAATCTCGGATTCGGTCTGCCCGCCATCCTGATAGGTTGCTCCCGCAATATCCGGGGGCGGCGGAGGGCGCCGTTTGTAGAGGGCCCGCTTCAGGAGATCGAGCGCGCCTGTGGAACCGAGGCTGGTCCGAATCAATTGCCGCACCGCAGAGCCGGAAGGTGCATCTCCTGCGACGTCCGGATAGAGCAGGGCTTGCGTCGTTGTGCAGCGGGGGTTGAGACGAGACTCGAGCACACGGCCGATGATGAGCGTGTGATCGCCGGTTTCGCAGACACGCTCGACCTCGCAGAAGATCGTTCGCATCGCGCCGTCAACGAACGGAATACCGAGATCGTCCTCCTGAATTTCCAGGCCTACAGCAGTCGCCTTGTCTGGCTCGCGACGCCGCACCTTGATCAACCGGATCATCACGTCCTTGCTGGTGACCGGCATGACGTTGACGGCAAACCTGCCTGCCTGACGGATGGCCGGCTCGATGGGGTAGAGGCGGTTTGGGTTGATGGCGATGCGCGGTGGTGACAGCGAGACCTGCCCGAAGTTGCCCGACATGTAGACCTCGACGCCGTCGGCGCGACGCGCGGTAATGACTCCACAAACGCACTGGATACGCGTATCCCAGATATTTCGTGCGGGCCAATGCATGGGCTAGAGGTCTGACAGCAACAAGTGACGGAGATGGGCTTGGCGCGACTCGATCTGGCCTTCGAGAATATCGGCGATGAAGATGGTGTGGTCTGAAAGTGCCACCCGATCTCGAACGCGGCACGCTGTGGATGAGAGAGCGCCGTTCAAGAAGAGGAAACCGCTTGCTGTTTCGTATACCTCCAGCGTGGAGCACTTGTCGTGCTCGCGCCCAGAGACGCTTCCGCAACCCAGCGCCAGGTATTTCTGTTTGACGTGGAGCACGGCGAGGCTGAAGCGCTGCGTCTCTTCGATGAGCGCGTGCGTGTAAGTGCTGGTGGCGATCGAAACCCAGAGCGAAGTTGGATGATGGGCCACTTCAGAAAAGAAGGAAACGGTCATCGCATTCGACCGGTTGCCCGCCTTGACGAGCAGAATCGCGACAGGGCTCTCGACAACCGACCCTGTAATGTACGCATGACTGGAGCTCTGCATGTCCCGGGCGAGCATATGAAGTTCCGGGGGTGCGCGCAAGGGCTGTCGACTAGACGCGCCCGGGAGGTTTGGCGAGCTGCAAACGGTACTCCCGGAAGCCACCTGGATTCGAGTCGTGCCCGTCACAGGCCGCCAGCATGATGTTCACCATCTCTCGCGCGGTGACGAAATGTACGCTGCACGCCTGGTTGTCGCGAGCCATTTGCGTCAGGTCGCGAAGGAACGTCTCGATCAAGTCTCCGAACATCGCGCGTTCGTCGCGAGCGTCCATGCCATGGCAATGTAGCTTGATGAACAACCAGTCGGGACGGCCATGGACGGTGATGGGAATCTCGGACCAAACGCGGAAGCGCTCCATGTTCGGTGGATTGGATGCCGTCAATTCCCCATTTTCAATCCGTGGCCGCGGAAATCTGTCCGAGCGTATTCCCAACGGCCCCTGAACAACGAGTGGGAATGTCTCGGGGGCGCGCCCGCGGCGCAGATCTCGTCCGCGCCGGTGCGGTGCCCGCGTGCCTAGCGGGAGGGCGCACTCGTAGAGCGCATTGATCTTGGAGATCTGAGCTCGATTGGGCGCTGACGGCAGTGTGAAATCGGCGTAACAGCCGGTGTCGGCGAGGATTTGCATCTCTTCGTCGACGCCGCAGAACCTGCCTCCACCCGAGTTCGCCAGTGCCCAGTTGCCGTGTACGAAGGCATATCGGGCGGGTCCCGCACCGTTCCAGCGGGAAAGGCAGCCGTGCGCTACGAGGGCTTCGCGGAAGCCGGCGAGGACGGCTCGTGTGTTCTCTCCGCTATCGGGTTGTTCCAGACCGTGGTGCAGATGGATCTCGATCTCCCCCCATCCCTCGTGGCAATGGTGGGCCAGGCGTTCGATCAGGCGGCGATCGTACTGCTCGGCGGGATAGAAATACGTATGACGGAACGGTCGCCCTTCAGCATCCCGCCAGGGATCGGCCACCTTCGGATACTCAACGCACCAGCGTTCGAGACGCCGTTCCTGTTCGTCGATCGTTGCGAATCCGGTAGAAAGAAAAGAGGGCTCGAAATGATCCGCGACGGCAATCATGAGGTGGAGGTGACCTGAGGGCAATCGGCGACGCAGTCGCTGCGCGACGTACGCCGGCAGCCATCGCAGGCATCCGACAGCCTTTTCGATATGTTGGAAGGTCACCGGCGGTGTTCGATCTGAACGACCGCCGGCGATTTTACCATCTGCGCAGATGTGGTGCGAGAACCTACTGCTGGACGATCTGCAAATTGCTGGGTGTCGAGGGGGGCAAGAGCGTCTGTTGCTGGCCCGACATTGCCTCGTTCATCTGATCGATGTTCACGCCCACGTCTGTGCCGTCGCTCGCCGCGTTGCGAAACTGGCTGTCCGGCGACAGTCGATAATTTCCGCCCGCCGCATTGACGAAGCCCACCGCGGCGATATTCGGAACGACCGTACTCTGCGGAAAGGCACCGTTGTAGTGCCCACCGGCGTCGACGATGGCATTGCGCGATTCGGTGAATCCTGGCCAGCAGGTCGCGGCACTGTATGGGCTGACCTGGCAATTCAGACCGTAAGCGCCGTGGAACGCGATGTTGTCTTTGAATGTCACCGATGGGCTATTCATGCTCCGGACGCCGAACAGGATGCTGTTGCCGTTCGTATTGATGAACGTGTTGTGCGAAAACGTAAAGTCGTATCCGCCTTCGGTTGCGAAGAGGAAGTTGTAGCTGTATGGTCCCGGCGCGTCGAAAAGATTGTTCCGAAAGACAATCTGGCTGGAAACGGAGCTGGTCTTTTCATTGTCGACGCCGACGATAATCGCGCCGGCGCCCCAGCCCGAGATATGGTTATTGCTGACAGTAAGGTTGTGAATGACGGACCAGACCGCCGACCCATTCTGGTTGCGGTTCGTCAGGGCCAACGTGGTGGGATACGTGGTAATCATTCGATTGCCATCGATCCGGACGTTGTCTCCGTCCTTTACCTCGACAAACCCCTTCGCCTGCGCGCCGAGGCCCTGGGTCACCCAATCCGCCCGTTTCTGCAACGTGTTTCGCGTAATTACGATGTCGCGAGGCAGATCGCCTTTCCAGCGTGCCTCTCCGGGCACGTCCGGCGTACCAGTCAACGCACTGTTACCGTAGCCGCTGTAAGCGACGATCGCGCCCGCAATCGACGACACGCGGACCGCTTTCCACACTCCGCCTTGCTTGACGGAAACGAGATCGTTGACGGCGAGGTTGCTCACGTTGCTGAATGTCGCCTGTGTCGGCGTCGCGCCTGCCAGCGTTGCTGTGTTGGGCGTTGGTGGATCGGAGCCGCCGATGAAGATGTTGTTGAAGTTCGCCTCGATGTAGTTGTTGTGGATCGTGAGCGGCCCCAGGCCGGAATCCATATACACGCCGTAAGAGTCGATCGACGTCATCGTGCCGGGGTAGTAACCGGTGAAGCCGCCAATCCACGAATTCGAGAGGGTCAAATGAGTGCCCGTAAAGTGCACGCCACGACCAGAACTACGATGGAGCGAGCTCGTCGCCAGATTGGCAGCGCTGATTTCAGCCGGATGGATGAAACATCGGTCGATCGTGATTTTCGTGAGCTCCAGCATTTCCGAGCGTGTGGCGTAACCACCGGGTCCGCTACCTGTCCCGCCGATCTGCACCAGGTCGGGCGTGTACGTGCTCCCGCTCGACGTGATCTCCAACCCGACGAGCTTGTAGTGGTGCGCACCGGGCGCCGTCTGGATGGCCGGATAGTTCGAGCCCACAATCTTCGCCATCGCCGCCGCGTGCACCGCGGGATTGATTCTCGTGCCCTCTGGAGAAATGCCGTTGGTGTTCGACGTGGTAATCGTGATGTAGTCGGCGTCGGTGCCCGCACAGGACGGCTTTCTCGGCAGGGTGTAGAAGGCATTCGTCGGCAACGTGAAAACCGCGCCGGCCTGCAGCACGATGGTGTCGCCGCATTGCGCTGCGTTCAGAGCTGCCTGTACGTCGCCACCGGAATCCACAGTCAATGTCGCCGCATTCAGAGCGTTGCTGGCAAACAGGTTGACGCAGCACGTCACGATCGACAATTTGATAGTTCGAGCAATGAAGGACTGATTTTTCATCGGAAACCTGCGCTCACTGGAAAATGGTTTTGACAAAGTCACCGCGCTGTTCAGCAACCCTCATGCCATGGTGAATGGTGTCTAACTGGTTCTGCGAAGGGACTTACAACCCAAAAGTCCACGATCAATTTCACCAATTTCGAGGGGATGGATACCATTCCTGTAATTGAGTTACAAGACCAGCCATTTTCAAGGACTCCAACCGGCTATGACATACTGAGCAGATGAGTCGCCCGCAAGCCAGATATCGGTGAGTACAGAGCATCAGGACCCGTATTTTCGCACGGATCATCTGAAGGTTGGCCTTGGCGCACGCACCGCACGAGGCGGTGCCGTCACACTCTTCTCGCAAGGTCTCAAGTTCGTTCTGGCGATTGTCGTCGCCGCCACGCTTGCCCGACTTTTGACACCCGGCGATTACGGCCTCATCGGCATGGTGGCCGTTTTCACCGGTTTTGCATCGCTCTTCAAAGACTTGGGTCTGTCAACCGCGACCATCCAGCGAGAGGAAATCAGTGTTGGGCAGGTCAGCACTCTCTTCTGGATCAATGTCACCGTCAGCGTCCTGCTCGCCATCGTATTTGCCGCCTCAGCACCAGCCATCGCATGGTTCTATTCCGAGCCAAGGCTGATTCCGATCGGTGTTGCGACATCCCTCGGTTTCGTGCTCGGCGGACTCGCCGTGCAACACGAAAGTCTGCTGCGACGGCAAATGCGTTTCATGGTCCTCGCGGTCATCGAAATCACGTCGATTCTCATCGGCGCCGGTGTGGCAATCTTTTGGGCATGGTACGGGCTGGGCTACTGGGCGTTGGTGTTGAGTCAATTGTCGGCGGCCCTTGCCACGGCAATGGGCGTGTGGGCAGCGTGCCGTTGGCGGCCGGGTCTACCAGTCAGAAACTCCGGTATCCGCGTGATGCTGAAGTTCGGCGGCCATTTCACCGGGTTCCAGATCGCCAATTTCTTCGCACGCAATCTTGATAATCTGCTCATCGGACGGTTTTGGGGACCTCAGCAGCTCGGCTTCTACTCCCGTGCCTATCAGCTTCTGCTCCTGCCGATCGAGCAGGTCAACGCGCCGATCGCAGCGGTCGCCGTACCTGCATTGAGTCGCATGGTCGGAACTCCTGAGCGGTACCGGGATGCGTATCTCCGCATGGTCGAGAAGGTTGCGATGCTCACGATGCCGAGCATGGCGTTCATGATTCTGACCGCCGATTGGATCGTGCGCATCGTCCTCGGACCCCAGTGGTCGGAAGTCGGCCGCATCTTCGCCTGGCTTGGACTGGTCGGGTTGGTACAGCCGATTGCGAACACGGCGGGGTGGCTCTTCATCACGCAGGGCCGGACGCATCACATGTTTCAGTTGAGTCTGATCGGGACCCCATTCACCATACTTGCCTTTGTCGTCGGGCTTCGGTGGGGAGCGGTAGGCGTAGCCGCAAGCTATTCGGTGGTCGTCGTGTGCACCATCCCGCTGGTGTTCTGGTATGCCTGTCGAACCGGCCCGGTGCGGGCGATCGACATCTACCGAACGATCGCGCCCTCACTTTGTGCGGCTCTCTGCGCGCTCGCGGTGGGCTTTCTATTTCGAAGGTGGAGCGGGATTGCGGCACCACTGACAGGGCTCGCCGGGGCGTTTTTGATCTTGACAGCCACGACCTTCGCCGTGCTCGTGTCCCTTCCAGCGGGACGACGATCGCTGCGCGACCTCAAGCCGCTCGCCATGTTATTAACCCAGAAGCCGACGACGGCTTGACGAGGCAAAGATGATCACATCGAAGGTCAAGACAGGGAAGCTGAACCGATGACAGTCTGCCGGATTTGCGAAAACGAGGAGGGGAACAGGCCCTTCATTGTTCGAGAAATGCAATTCGGCTTCCGAGACGAGTTTGCCTACTTCGAGTGTTCGCGATGTGGGTGCCTGCAAATCGAGGACGTACCAGCGGATATGTCGCGGTACTATCCCAACAACTACTATTCGTACCGGGTGAGTGGTCCTACGGTTGACTATAAGAGGAGCGGTCTCCAGCGGTACAAGATCAGCGCGATCGTCAGGGTGCTCACTCGACACTATTACGATCGCAAGACTCGTGTGGGTGAATGGATCGCCAGACGATCGTCGGTTTCCGGAGACTATCCATTGTGGATCCGGCGCCAGAAGCTCAATCTTGGCCTGTCCGCCGACGCCTCCATTCTGGATGTGGGATGCGGCAACGGAAAATTCCTCCTAGACCTGCGAGAGCAGGGGTTCTCGGATTTGACAGGGATCGATCCGTTCATCCAGGACGACATCGTGCACGGACCGGGCGTCAAGATATTGAAGCGGGCCCTCAATGGGTTCAGCGGCCAGTTCGATTTCATCATGCTTCATCACTCGTTCGAACATATGCCAGACCCCCTGCCAGCCCTGAGGAGCATTCACGAGCTGCTCAAGCCAAACCGCTATCTGCTACTCCGGATCCCCGTTGCTGGTTGCTACGGGTGGCGCCAGTACCAGACCAATTGGGTGTCGTTGGATGCGCCGCGCCATTTTTTTCTGCACACCAGAGAAAGCATTCGGATTCTCGCGTCTCAATCGGGATTTGAACTGGCCGAACAACTCTTCGACTCCGATGGGCTGTGTCATTGGGGCAGCGAATTGTACCGACGGGATATCCCGTTGATGGACGAGCGGTCTCCATGGCACAACCCTGCGCAAGAGACGTTTACGAAGGAGGAGCTCCGCGGCTTTGTCGACTTGGACGCCAAACTCAACGACACGGGTGAGGCCGATTGCAGTGCGTTCTATCTTTATAAACGATGAAGAATGGAATCTCCGTCGTCATCTCCACCTATAACGGGGCGCGATTCATCGGCGATGCCATTTCGTCCGTGCTGGCCCAAACGCGGCTGCCCGCTGAGATCGTCATCGTCGATGACTGTTCGACTGATGAAACGGCCGCTGTCGTTGAATCCGTCGCGCGCTGCGCGAGCATTCCGATCCGTTTCAGCCGGCTTCCAGTCAACAGCGGTGGGCCGTCGAGGCCACTCAATGTCGGGATCGCGTCAGCTCAGAGCGAGATTATTGCCCTGCTCGATCAGGACGATCTGATGAGGCCCGGACGCCTGGAGACACAGGTAAAGGCCGTGCTTGATAACCCTGATTGCAGTGTCGCGCTCGGCCGGTTTTCGATCATGGGGTATCAGGAGGGCGACATGACGCCAATCTGGCCGACGAGCCAGTTCTCCGATCTCGGCGATCAAGTCGATCCAGCGAAACCGATTTCGATTCCAACGCCGGAGACCGCGTTTCGTGCGCTCCTGATAAGGAACTTCTCCGGCAGTTGCAGCAATTTCTGCTTCACCAGGCAGTCGTGGAAGAGCATCGGCGGCTTTGACGAGGGGATCAGGACGTGCGTCGATCTCGATTTCATGTTCAAAGCGGTGTTGTCCGGCCCCGTGGTGATCGTGAGCGACACGCTCTACGATTATCGCTGGCGGCAGGGCAGTCTGAATCATTCAAATGCCGCCGGAACGGATCTCGAGTTGACGATCGTGCGGTGGAAGGCCGCGTTAGCGCGGCCCGACTGGGCTGGCGCCCAGATACAGGCATTGAGACAGGCGATTCGCCACGGTGGCAAGACCGCGTTGCGGCGCGGAGATCTGGGCGGCATTGCCATGGTCGCGAAAACCGTGTTCGGAAAGGGCGGGCTGCGCCTGCTGCAGACATCGTGACGATGAACTATCGGAGCGTCGCGGATCTCAACGATCAGGTCGTTCGCTGGCTCCCGCAGCTTCCGCGCGATCTGGACATCATCGTCGGCATTCCGCGCAGCGGTCTGCTGGTCGCCAACCTGCTCGCCCTCCACCTGAATCTTCCCATGACCGACGTGGAAGGGCTGGTCGAAGGAAGGGTGACGCAGGCAGGCGGACGATATCGACACTTCGACGCCCGCACGTTCCTGTCTGTCAGACGCAAGGTGCTTGTGGTTGACGACAGCGTGCTCGATGGTACTGAGATGACTCGTGTGAAGGAGCGGTTGAAGGCTGTGAGCGCCCTTCACGATCTTCATTACGCTGCCACGTACGTGGCTCCGGGAGCGGAAAAGCATGTTGATTGCTTCGCAGAGCTCCTGCCGCCGCCTCGCTGTTTCGAATGGAACCTGATGCACCACAAACTGTTCCTGGAGAACAGCTGCATGGATATCGATGGGGTCTTGTGCTGTGACCCCACCGACGAAGAAAACGACGATGGAGTGAAGTATGAGGCGTTCATTCGCGACGCCAAGCCGCTCTATCTGCCGACTCATCCGGTGGGGAACTTGGTCACCTGCCGATTGGAAAAGTACCGTGCCGGCACAGAGGACTGGCTGGCTCGCCATGGCGTGAAGTATGGGAAGTTATTCATGATGGACTACCCGGACATGTCGGCCCGCAGAGCCGAGAACTCGCACGGGGCGTTCAAAGCTGGCATCTTCCTCAAGACGAAGTCCTGGTTGTTCATCGAAAGTTGCCTGCCGCAAGCCCGCGAAATCGCGGAGCTCACCGGGTACGATGTGTTCTGCATGGAGACGCGAGAAATGATGGCGCCCGGAGCGGCATCGGCTCGGCGCCGACGGATTTTGGATGCGCCGCGTAATTTTCGCTACAGGGTTGCGGCCGGCTTCAACTTTGCGATGCGAGTTCCTGGTGGCGTGAAACGACGAATACAAAGACTCATCCGGAGTTAGGCGGCCGTTCGCCATCGCTGGGCAGCCCGGAGCGCGCGTGGCGCGACCCAGAGGCACAAGCGGACGAGCCGTAACTTCCAGTTTTTGCGCAGATTGTTGGCATCCTTGAACTGCTGACTCGCGGCGGCGTAATCCCCTCTTGCCAACAGACGCTTGGCGCGTTCGACACACACGTCCGCTCGTAGTCCGGCCAACACGGTGTTCAGAACGGCCCCTTCGCGCGCGGTCAAATCGCCCCGATTGGAAAAGCGCTCCAGCACCGCGACTTCCCGTTCTTTCTGACCGAGTGAGTCACCAGAGAGACTCTCGTCGTGCATGCGCCGGCGAAGGAGCACTTTCCGCTGGTAGGTCAGTCGGGCTCCCATTCGTACCAGACGGAGCCAGAGATCGAAATCGTGCCCCCTCCG
>DATEEI010000065.1:0-41066 GCA_035281225.1 Vicinamibacterales bacterium | reverse complement strand
GCGGGCAATCTGATCAGATTGCTCTTCGGTCTTCCCTACGAAGCGGCCGTGCTCATCGTCGGCGTGGTCATGCTGGGGTACGTGCTCTTCGGCGGCATGATGGCGACGACGTGGGTGCAGATCGTGAAGGCGGTGCTGCTGTTGTCTGGGGCGTTTCTGCTGGCGGTGATGGCCCTGTCGCGGTTCGGCTTCAACCCACTTGCGTTGTTTCGTGCCGCGTCTGATCAATACGGCGTCGCGGTGCTCGGGCCCGGACGGTTGGTCTCGAATCCGTTCGACGCGATGTCGCTCGGGCTCGCCCTGATGCTTGGAACCGCCGGCCTGCCGCACATCCTCATGCGCTTCTACACGGTGCCTGATGCGAAGACCGCGCGGTTGTCGGTGAGCTATGCGACTGCGTTCATCGGGTTCTTCTACCTGCTGACGTTCATCTTGGGGTTCGGTGCGATGGTGCTGGTCGGTCAGCCCGCGATCCGGGCGATCGACGCGGGCGGAAACATGGCCGCGCCGCTGCTGGCGCAGGCTGTCGGAGGGGACGCCTTTCTCGGGTTCATTTCGGCCGTTGCGTTCGCGACGATTCTGGCGGTCGTTGCTGGGCTCACGCTCGCCGGTGCCGCGACCTTGTCACACGATCTGTGGGTGAACGTCGTGCGCCACGGCGCCGCATCCGACAACGAGCAGCTGCGCGTCGCGCGTGGCTCCACGGTTCTGCTGGGCGTGCTGGCGATTGTGCTCGGGATCGTCTTCAAGGGTCAGAATGTTGCGTACATGGTCGGGCTGGCGTTCGCGATCGCTGCGAGCGCGAATTTCCCTGCGCTCGTGTTGTCGATGTTCTGGCGCACGTTCACGACGCGCGCCGCGCAGATGAGCATGCTGATCGGAACGGCGTCGAGCCTCATCCTGATTTATCTCTCGCCGACGATTCAGGTCGATGTGCTGAAGCACACCACGGCGTGGTTCCCGCTCCGCAATCCGGGCCTCGTGTCGATCCCCCTCTCGTTCGTGGTGGGAATTGTGGTCGCACTGATGTGGCCGGAGCCTGAGGCGGAATCGCGGTTCGCGGAGGTGGAGCAAAGGATCCACGCGACCTCAAACTCTTCAACCTGATTCAGAGCTCAGAAACTCCAGCGCACGCCGACCCCAGGTCGGATCAAAAAGAGGCTGCGGCCGCCGCTCGAAAACGCGAGAACGCGAATCTCAGGCACGGCCGCCAGTTTGTTGGTCACGTCGATTGCCGCTTCCAATCCAAGCAACGCGCCTGGAGAATTATCGATTCGGCGAATCGTTGTCGTCGTTGTTGGCAGCCGCGGAAATATTTCCACGAACTGATCCGTGATCGACGTGAAGGTAAAACCCGAAAGAATCGAAAAATCAGGCAGTTCGGATTCGTGTGTGCCGCGAATGAGACTGAAGCCGCCCAGATAACCCAGGCGCAGGCGTCCCACTTTCTGCGGGTGAAATCCTACGACAGTGCTGATGCTCAGAAACCGCGTGCTCGCCGAGACATCCGGTACGCGGAGTGCGAAGCGAGGCGAGAATCCGAACGGATGGGGGAAGACTTTCTTGGTCGTGCTCCCCGCATCGACCGCGAGCTCGAGGCTCCAGCGTGGATCGAGGAAAGTGCCTATCCGGATACCCGCGCCGGCGCCTGTCGCATTACCGGACGCAACATCGACGTCGAGACCGAGAGCGAGCTGTTGTGGGTCGTACCCGACGCTCTCGAATTGTTTGATTTCGACGAATCCAGCTCCCGTCAGGAAGGTGCCTGTTTGAGCGGCGGCCGTTTGCACGCCCAGCGTAAGGAAGCAGAGTGCGAGTGCCGGCCACGGAATGCGCGCGAGTCGGTGCATAGGTGTCTCCAGGCGACGAAGGTGCGGAGGCGCAGTTATTTCCAGTATAATCGACGTTTCGGTGCGCCTTCGCTCGAGCGACTAGAGAGAGCGTTGGTGTGCAGCCCGCCTCGGAATACCAGATTGGGAGGTCGTCCAACGGTAGGACGCGTGCCTCTGGAGCACGTTATCGGGGTTCGAATCCCTGCCTCCCAGCCAATTTCGCCCGTTTTCGTTCTTCTTCGGATTCTTTCATCTGCTTTCGTCCCTTCACTTCTGTTTACGCGGGATTGCCTGGGAAGCCGGATCTCTCAGCTCGTTAGATCAACCTTCGCGACTACACGGGGGTATTCTGCGAACGACGCTCAGCTTCGTGCTTCATCCACGTGATGCAAAGACTTAGAATGATCTGTCGTCGGTGATTCGCAGGGAGGCCTTGTGAAACTGCTGAACCGCGTCCTGTTGTTGGTACTGCTGCTCACCCTGCCGCTGTCAGCGGCGGATCCGCTCTATGGAGTCTGGAAGACGCGGCCCTCCGGAAAGCCCGGCGACACGTCGAAGCAGACAATGACGATTGAGCCGGTGGCCGATGGGATGAAGTTCACCACAGTCATCGATTTCGGGAGCGGGGCAGGAATGACCACGACGTACGTCACCAAGCTGGATGGCGCGGAAGTGCCCGTCTATTCGGCCGGTAAAGTTGTGATGACGTTGCGCGGGAAGAAGACTGGACCCCATACCTACGAGGGCTCGGTGGCCGGCCCTGGCGGGACAGGCACATCCAAGACGACTATCAGCGCAGACGGGAAGACTATGACGGTCGATGGCATGATGGGCGCGATCGCGTCGCACCTCGTCTTCGACCGCGTGAAATAGTCGTCAGTCGACACGTCCATGCGGCGGCGCGCTTTGCCTTGCCCGTGTATGACGGTCTGACCAAGGAGCAATAGAAAGAGCGCTACGCCGAGGCGGGATATTCGCATTCGGCGTTACTGAGTCTTCTGCTTCTTGATTTCCACGAGCCGCGCAGCGCCGTCAGCTGAACGCAGACCTCGGATGTCTTTTGCGAATTCCGGCTCACGTATTAGCGGAACCATCAGGTCGCTGGAGATTTTGAATGCCCCATAGAAGGTCCCTGCGATGTGATACTTGTCTCCCTTCCGTTTCAACAAAAATATCCCCTCGGTGCCTGGAACGAGCGGAGGCAGTAGTGTGTGCTCCATCGTGAAGGTGTGACCCAATACCGGTACCGTCCCCCCAATATGGGTGACGATCAATGGCGGTGCTTTTCCCGGAAGGGGCGTCACGTTCACGATTGAAGACCAGAGAACGATGGGATTGAGAATCGGGTAGTCGGACAGCACTTCCATCTGGTCGTCGGAGAGGTAACTCTTGGGCGTACCAATGACACCGCGAACAATCAGTTCTGCTTGCTGGACGACCGACTCGATCGACGGCGGCGGTCCAGTTTCGATCTCTACGGTCCGCCCGAGAGACTGGTCCTCCCGAGCTACGATCTCGGGAATCGTCTGCGCGACAACGACCTGAGTGGCTATCAAAACACCACTTAGCGGTGACAATAAGCGAAAAAATATCGTACGCATGTTGACCTCCTCGGCTTTCAGAACCCTCAGCTGACCTTTGGCCCAGATCCGTATGAAGTATTGTTCACCGGCCTGACATCGCTCGGGTGGGGTCATTCGGCACCGTTGCTGTGCTGCCGCAAGCATAGGCAGCGGTCCTCATGACGGAGTCTGCTCCGTCACAGAGATTGTGGGCGAGACCCAGAAGGTGGCCCAACTCGTGCGCGAAAGTCCTCTGCTGACGACTTGTGCTGCCCGATCCGAAGGTGTCATCCACCACAATGGTGTTTCCTGAGCTAATTCGTTAGATGGTGAACCCTATCGACCGCGAGTGACATTCAGGACCGCCCGCGTGCCACGTGAGAAGATGGAGGGGAGTTGTCTTGGAGCGACCCGTGATTGCGGCCAACATCCCAGTTCTTTGCATTCTGCTTGCGTTCATGGGGATGTCGAGCTTCGCCCAAACCAAAGCCGAGCCGTCCGTTGTGTTCGTCGGCACGTACGACAGTTTCGACGTGATCGAAGCCGGGAAGCTCAAAGAGCTTCGCGTGTACGGGTACAGTCTCGAACTCTGGAACGATGGCGAGAGGCTCGAGGGCTTATGGTTCCACGCCGGGGGACAAAGCGAGAACTTCCCTCGTGCCCGCATTGCCAACGTGACCCTCGACAAAAACAACGGGCGACTCACCTTCACCGTGCCGTGGTGTGGAGACGAAACATTCGCGTTTGCGGGAGTTTTTCGCGAGAACGAGGTGTCTGGATCCCTCACTTTTGCATCTGCGAAACAGCGGCGAACACAGCCCATTCTCCTGAGGCGCGATGCGAACGATTCGCGCGATCCGCGCCCGCTCTCCAGATGGAAACTGATGATGAACTCGAGCCTGAGGTACAAGCCGCACTGCTGACAATCAGACCGGCGTGCGCTATCACGTGACGGATGTCGCGCGGGCGGCCTTCTACACCGACCATCTTGGCTTCAGGCTGGAACGTCAGCAACTTCCCGCGTTTGCGAGTGTGTCACTCGGAGACTTCATGCTGCTGCTCAGTGGGCCAGGAGCATCGGGATCTCGTCCGATGCCGGGCGGCGAATCCCAGCAGCCGGCATCCGCATGGCCGCCGGACGGATTGTGAAGAACACGCCGATTCCAGGATTGACGCGGCCTCCGTACGCCGTCTCAAGCGCTCTCGGGACCAATCCCGCTGATGCGCTCACGCCGAAGCCGGGCTTTACGCCCTTCCACGCTCCGAGATAGCGAGTGTAGCCACCTTGCAACTTGACGACCGTGAACCTCTCGGCGCCATCTACGTCGCGCAGATCAAGATCGTGTGCGGTCTTACCGACGAATTCGAGACGACCAAACCACGCATCTCGGTCGGCGAGCGTGAAGTTCGTTTCGACAAGCAGCGCATTGGTGGAGTGATCTCCCTCTGCGTTGTTTCCCCAGGCAGCCGTCGTCGCCCAAATACCGCCGGCCTGGAGTGCACGGTGATATGTGGCCGATGCGGTGACTCGTGCCACGTCGATGCGCGGTCCACTGTCTTCGGCGGGCTCCGCTTCCGTGAGCCGCCCAGCCGAGATCTGCAACGCGAGATGCGGTGTCGGAAGGAACCACACACGTCCGGACACTGAGTCCAGCGGCGCGAGATCGAAGTTAGTGCGATCTTCGTCCGGCTCACGGCCGTTGAAGGCCGAGGCTTCGGCCTTCCATCGATCGCTGTAGACACCCGCGGTGACGACACCAAACGTGATGTGCGTGGCATCCAGCCAGTGATGGGCGATGGGCGCGAGGAGGTTCGGCATGGCCGACGTGCGGTGCGGATACGCTACGGGCCCGAGCGCAGGCTCTCCGACTGGCCCGCCGTATACCTGCCAGCGCAAGGACCCAGCCAGGGGACGGTCGTATTGTGCGGCGAGTTCCATGAACAGGTCGTGCTGGTGTTGCCGATCGTGAATCGGTTCGCCTTCGCAGCGCTCCCCGGTGGCGAGGAGATCTGGGTATCCACACCCACGCACCGTCCACGGCTCGAAGCTGAGCATCCCGCGAAGGCCGAGTCGACCATCAGCGACGTTGCGATATGCCATTCCCATCAGCCAATTGATACTGCCGAACTGATCCTCACCTCGATCGCCTCCGTCGTAGAGAAACTGCGCGAACAGGGCGCCGTGTCCCATGACGTGCCATGAGCCAAACGGACGGTGAATTCCGTACATCGGACTCTCATTCGGTAACCACGCGGTTCCCGAGGCATCCCGAGTCGGGAACAGTGCCATCGCCTCGGGTCCGTGCTGCGTGTGATCGGTTGGCGCTTGGGGCGGCGGGTGCTGATGCTGTTCCGGCGTGGCTGTCGCTGCGGCCGGCTGACTTTGCGTTGCGGGCACCTGCGCCTCCACGGGCGCGGCCGCCAACGTTCCTAGTACGAGAAATGAAACAATCAAACGAGAAGAAATGACGCGATTCGCGCACATCGGCTGACTCCACCTAAAAAATGTTTGGAAGAATCGGGTGAAGAGCCGACGATCAGATTCGCAGTGGTGTCGTTTGGATGACGATATCGGGCGGACTGAGAGAGGTGCGCTTCGGTAGAACCGGAACTTGCGGGCGAGGCACGGCAGGCGCCGAGGGAACTTGAATGGCCACCGGCGTCGCGTTCGGAACTCGGACATCCGCCGAAGTCGATGTGACCGTCGTGTCCTGCTCATGGCAGATTGAAGTGCCGCCGTCGGTCACTGCGGGCCCATGTTGCGACGGGCGCTCTTCGTGGCAGCTCTGCTCGGCCGTCACCTTGGTGCCATGATGCTCGTGGTGAACGCACGTCACATCACAGACCGCGCTGAGGATGGATGGGCCCAGCAGGGTCATAAGCAAAACGGCTGCGACGCGGCGCATAGCCATCAGAGTACCACCCTCCGCAGCCGAAGCGCGTTCCCAATCACCGAGACCGAGCTGAACGTCATGGCGGCGCTGGCGATCATCGGGCTGAGCAGCAGACCAAGGAATGGATAGAGCACGCCTGCCGCAACCGGTACTCCGAGCACGTTGTAAATCGCGACGTCCGTTCCAGTCCCCATCGCGATACCCACATCTGCGGCAGCCAAGGCCGGCGCGTCGTTGACGCCGTCTCCCGCCATAGCGACACGCTCACCGCGCTCCTGCAGCCGCTTCACGACGGCGGCCTTCTGATCTGGCAACACGTCCGCTTCAATCTGATCGATTGTCGCCGGTCATCATCATGACCTTCACGCCTTCGCGGTGCAGTGCCGCAATCGCCTCTGGCGTCGTCTCCTTGATCGGATCTGCGACGCCGACGAGACCCGCGGGCCGCCGGTCGACGGCGATAAACATGACAGTTTGGCCGTTGCGACGGAGCTCGTCCGCCTTCCCGCGAAGCGTTGCCACATCGACCGACATGGACTCGAGTAACTTCAGGTTCCCGACGGCCACCTGACGAGACTCGACGACGCCAACGACGCCTCGGCCGGTAATCGACTCGAACTCCGTCACACCGGCAAGCGTGACACCCCGCTCGCTGGCGCCGGTCACGATTGCACCGGCCAGAGAGTGCTCGCTCGCGTTCTCGAGGCTCGCCACCAGTCGCAGAAGTGAACCTTCGTCGAAGGGTTCGAGCGGCATCACCGTGACGAGCTTCGGCCGGCCCTCCGTCAGCGTGCCAGTCTTGTCCACCACCAGCGTGGTGATGTTTTCCAGAGTCTCAAGCGCCTCGGCGTTTCGAATCAGCACGCCGTTCTCAGCCCCGCGACCCGTGCCGACCATGATCGACATGGGTGTCGCCAGACCCAAGGCGCACGGACACGCGATGATCAACACGGCAACGGCATTGACGAGCGCATGTGCGAGTCGAGGCTCTGGGCCGAACTGCGACCAGACGATGAACGTGATCACGGCAACAACGATCACGATCGGAACGAACCAGGCAGACACCGTATCCGCCAGCCGCTGAATGGGCGCTCGCGACCGTTGCGCCTCGCTCACCATCCGCACGATCTGCGCGAGCAACGTATCGCTTCCGACACGGTGAGCTTCCATGATGAACTGGCCCGTGGCATTGACCGTGCCGCCTGTCACCTTGGTGCCTGAAGTCTTTTCTACGGGAATGGGCTCTCCGGTGACCATCGATTCGTCGACGGTGCTCTTGCCCTCGAGCACGACACCATCCACCGGAATACATTCCCCTGGTCGCACACGAAGGCGGTCACCGACATGCACGTGCTCGAGCGGCACGTCACGCTCGGCACCGTCGGGTTCAATCTTGCGCGCTGTCTTCGGCGCGAGTCCGAGGAGATTTCGAATCGCCGAGCTCGTTCGGCTGCGGGCATGGAGCTCCAGCACCTGGCCGAGCAGCACCAGGACCACGATGACCGCGGCAGGTTCGAAGTACACCGCGACCTCTCCCATCATTCGGAACGAGTCCGGGAAGAGGCCTGGAGCGAGCGTCGCCACAACGCTGTAGGTATGCGCCGCGCCCACGCCGAGCGCGATTAGCGTGAACATGTTCAGGTATCGGTTCCACACCGACGCCCAACCGCGCACAAAGAATGGCCAGCCACCCCACGTAACTACGGGAGTCGCCAACGCGAGAAGAATCCAATTCAACCAGCCGTGCGGCAGCGCTCGCTGAAGCGGTTGATTGGGCAGGAACTCTGAGACCATGAACGCGAGGATTGGCACCGTAATGGCCGCCGACCACCAGAACCGGCGCGATATGTCCTCAAGCTCGGGGTTCCTGTCTTCAAGCGTGACGACGCGAGGCTCAAGGGCCATCCCGCAGTTCGGGCACGCGCCCGGCCCTTTCTGGCGCACCTCCGGATCCATCGGGCACGTGTACTCGCGTTCCATGTCTGCGGGTGTCGCCGCCGGTGCCGGGCGCTCGACGAGAAACGCATCAGGATTGACGCGGAACTCGTCGAGACAGTTCTGACTGCAGAAGTAGTACGTATGGCCTTTGTGGTCGACGTGCCCCACCGCGTCGTCAGGAGAGATGGTCATCCCACAGACGGGGTCGAGCACCTCGACGGGCGCGACGGCTGCGCGAACGTGCGAATGCGAGGGCATTTTCTTGGGCCTCCAGTCCTTCAACGCAGCTTGGCATTGGCATTACACCCACTATTTGACGAACTGGCCGGGATTCGCGTCGAACTTCGTTTTGCAGCCCTTGGAGCAGAAGTAGTACATCTTCCCCTTGTACTCACTGCTGCCGGCTGCCTTCGCCGGGTCGACCTGCATCCCGCAAACGACGTCTTTTTCCATATCGGGGTCTCCTTTAAGAGCATTCACAGGACTAACGCAGCGAGGTCGTGCCGATTACACCTTCAGAATGGGTAGCCGTGTGCGCTTCGCCAAGCGCTGTTAGAGGCTCATCCGCTGTGGAGCGACTGACACGACTGTACAATTGCATGGTGGACGCTGCTGCACATCCGGCCCCAGTCGAAACGTTGCTCGAGAATCACCGGGCCTTCCTGCAGTATTTGGAGCGCCGTGTCGGAGACCGCGCGCTGGCCGAGGACATTCTGCAGGAAGCGTTTGCGAAAGTGATCGCGCGACCTGAGCAGGCACCCGCAGACGAATCCGTCATCCCGTGGTTCTACCGCACCTTGCGGAACGCGGCGATCGATCAGTTCCGGCGCCGTGGAGTTGCCGATCGTGCGTACAAGGCCTTCGCACGTGAGCTTGAAACGCACGAAACACCCACGGCCCATATGGAGGCGGAGATCTGCGCCTGCGTATCAAGACTTGCCGCCACTCTGAAGCCGGAATACGCCGAGGCACTCGAAGCGATTGAAGTCGCGGGCACATCCGTCAAGGCGTTCGCCGAGCAGAAGGGACTGTCGTCGAGCAACGCCGGTGTCCGGGTGTTCCGTGCACGCGAAGCGCTCAAGAAGCGCGTGACCGAATCGTGCGGCACATGTGCAGAGCACGGGTGTCTCAACTGCACGTGCAAGCGCGCCTGACCAGGCCGCCCAGAGTCCCATCGTTCGCGCTGGCTCTCGCGCTGCTCGTGGTGATCCTGCATCTGACCGGTCTGAGTCCGACACACCACTGACGCCGCTCGTCTCAGTCCCCTCAGCGTTCCCGGCGCTTACGGCGGGTGTGCTCGATAACGGTCCGGCTCCCGAGCGTTTCGAGCAAGTGCGCTCGCACTCCCGCAGGCGTATTCGCCAATCGCCCGTCCCAGTCCGCGACGAGCGAGCGCAACTCGTCGCGGAGAGCGAGCAGTTCCTCGATGCGTTGATTCAGCTGTTCGAGACGGTCACCCACAAGAGCCCGAACGCCGACGCACGGCGAGCCACCCTTGTCTCGTACAGCCAGCACTCGTTTCAGGTCGGCGAGGGAAAACCCAACAACGAGCGCCCGTTGGATAAGCAGCACGCGTTCAACCGTCGCGGCCGAGTACTGCCGGTACCCGGCCGCCGTCCTTGAGACTCGCGGAAGAAGTCCTTTTCGCTCGTAGTGCCGAAGGGTATCGGTGCTGACCCCAGTCGCCCGGGCGACATCGCGAGGGCCCATCGACACAGTGCTCATCGCGTCCGTACGGCTGTGGGATCGCCAGTCTTGTGCTCGGCGATCTGAAACCTCAAGAACTGATGCACGGCCGCGAGCGCGGCCGGATCTGAAGTCACGATATCCACTCGGCCGCCCTTAGCAGTCTCCACGTACTGATACCGAATCGCGGCTTTACGCTCCGTCATGGCCTTCGTGCCTGGAACATTCTTCGCGTCATGGACCAACATCGGCGCTTCGAAATTGCCGTCGCCGAACATCATCGCGATGTGCGGCAGGTGGGAACGGATCGCGTTACGGTTCTTTGTGTCGGTCAAATCGTTGACGCTCACCTCGATGGCACCGCCGTCGTTGAAGAGCACAAAGTGGTGCGTCGTAAGGGCTTGGTCGAAGCCCATCATCATCGCCCCCCGCTGGTCGTTGGCTCCATGATGATCCTGGCGAGCAGCGAGCGATATCGGTATCGATATCGACAGAGCACTAACCAAACACAGCACGGGAACATGTCGCATGTGACCTCTTATGTGTACCGTACGGCCTGGAACCGTTCCATGGTCAAGCATGCCGGCTCGGGGTCGTCGGCTGGTTTGACAGGGCCCCTGGGGTCGCGCATCCTAGACAGGTGGTGAGGCTCTTGCAGCGTTTCGCAGCTCTCGCGCTCACATTCAGCCTGGTGGCCGGGAACGCCGCGATCTGCGCCGGGTGGCTGCCAACCCCCGAGGCACGCATGGCCTGCTGCGCAGAGGGCCGCGCCTGCCCGATGCACAAGGGTGAGTCGCAGCGTACCGCGACAGAACGGGTTTTCACTCAAGCGCAGGCCGACAGCTGCTGCGCATCATCCGAGAGCCAGGATTCCAAGCAGTCCAACCCCTCGGTTGTTGCGGCCATCACAGCGGCCGTTCTCGGCGTCGGGGTCGTCCTACCTACTAACGTCCCTGCTCTCGTTCTAAGTGACGCATGGCGCACGTCGGTTCCGAGACCCATCGGACCAGTGCCGAAGCACGTTCTCCTCTCGGTCTTCCTCGTTTAGCCATTCACAGTCGTTGTGTGTTTGCTCGGACTCCGTGTTCCGGGCGCGTAGCTTCGCGCGTGGACACGCGCGGTATGAACGAGTGTTGTGCCCCATGATCAATCGACTCATTGACGTTGCACTCAAGAACCGGTTCATCGTCGTCGTCGCGTACCTCGGCCTTGCAGGCTGGGGGTGGTGGGCTCTGACGTCCGCGCCGATCGACGCGATTCCTGACCTCTCCGACAACCAGGTCATCGTCTTCACGGACTGGCCCGGGCACAGCCCGCAGGAGGTCGAGGACCAGGTGACGTACCCGCTCACTACGAACCTTCAGGGGCTCGCCGGTGTACGGGTGGTCCGGTCGCAATCCGCGTTTGGTTTCTCGATGATTTACGTCGTCTTCGAGGACAACGTGGAGCTGTACTTCGCACGGACCCGCGTGCTCGAGCGCATGAGTCTCGTCACGAAGATCCTGCCCGCGGGCGTCACGCCGACGCTCGGACCGGATGCAACTGGCGTCGGCCACGTGTTCTGGTACACGGTCGAGAGCCCGACGCATTCACTCCAGGAACTGCGCACGCTCCAAGACTGGTTCATCCGCTATCAGCTCAATGCGGTGCCGGGCGTGGCGGAAGTGGCCTCGGTCGGTGGGCATGTGCAGCAGTACCAAATCGACGTCGATCCGAACCGCCTTAGAACCTACAACCTGCCGCTCAGCGCAGTCGTGACGGCCGTGCGTTCCAGCAACCTAAATGTTGGTGGCAATGTGCTCGAGTCGAGCGGCGCATGGCTCATCGTGCGGGGCGTCGGGTTGATCAAGTCCGTGGACGACGTGAAACAGATCGTCATCGGTGGGTCGAACGGAGTGCCGGTCTACGTGGAGCAAGTGGCGAACGTCCAGATCGGGAACGCGTTCCGTGTCGCCTCGCTCGTGAAGGGAACACAGGAGGCCGTCGGCGGTGTCGTTGTCGCGCGGACCGGCGTCAACACGAAAGATGTCATCGACGCGGTGAAAAGCCGCATCGCCCAGATTGCGCCAGGCCTGCCGCAGGGTGTCAGGCTCGTGCCGTTCTACGACCGCTCGGACTTGATCGAGCAAGCAGTCGGAACGTTGCGAACGGCGTTGATCGAGGAGATCGCGCTCGTCACGTTAGCCCACGTGATCTTCTTGATGCACTTTCGTTCGATCCTGATCGTCACGCTTCCGTTACCCCTCGCCGTCCTGATGTCGTTCCTCGGCATGTACTACGCCGGGATCTCCTCCAACATCATGAGCCTCGCCGGCATTGCCATTGCGATTGGCGTGCTCGTCGATGCCGGCATCGTCGTGACGGAGAACGCGTTCCGATTCGTCGAGCAGCGCCGTGTCGATCCCGCTGATCGCCACCGAATCTGGGAGACGGTTCGCGACTCCACCCGATTGGTGGGGCGTCCCGTGTTCTTCTCGATGGCGATCATCCTGCTCGCCTTCATTCCGGTCTTCGCGCTGACCGGTCAGGAAGGCAAGCTCTTTCATCCCCTCGCCTTCACGAAGACGTTCGCGGTGCTCGCGGCGACGGTCATGGCCGTCACGCTCGTCCCGGTGCTCTGCACGCTGCTGCTCGGGGGGAAGTTCCATCCCGAAGAAGCCAACCCCGTCATGCGTGGGCTTCGCGCAGTCTACCGACCGGTGCTGCAGAGCGCGCTCGCGCATCGGGCACTCACCATCACCGCTGCCGCGGTCCTCTTCGTCGGAGCGCTGGTCTTAGCGCGCGGGATCGGGAGTGAATTCATGCCGCCACTCAATGAAGGCGACTTGATGTTCATGCCCATCGCGGATCCGAGCATTTCGCTGGAAGAGAACACCAAGATCGCCGCCCGTCAGAATGCCGCGTTAATGAAGTTTCCAGAAGTCGCCTCCGTCGTGGCCAAGGTCGCGCGCGCGGACACGTCGACCGATCCGGCGCCCCTCAACATGACCGAGACCATCGTCCATTTGAAGCCGAAGAACGAGTGGCGGTCAGGAACAACGCTCGATGGGCTGCGAGCAGAGATGGGGCGAGCCGTGCAACTTCCTGGAGTCTCCAACATCTGGACGATGCCGATCGTCAACCGCATCGACATGTTGACGACGGGCATCCGCTCGGAAGTCGGGGTGAAGATTTTCGGTACCGACCTGACCGTGCTCGAGGGATTGGCGCGGAAGGTCGCTGACACCGTGCGCCGCGTGCCGGGCGCGAGTAACGTCTACCCCGAACAGGTCACCAGTGGTCAGTACCTCAACATCGAGATCGACCGCGGCGCCGCCGCGCGCTATGGCATCGGCGTCGGGGACATCCAGCAGGTGATCGAGACCGCCGTTGGGGAAACCACTCTCACGACGACCATCGAGGGCCGTCGGCGATTCCCAGTCCGGGTTCGATATGGCCCTGAGTACCGCGCGGACCCGCAGGCGCTCGGTCAAGTCCTCGTGGCCTCGTCCAATGGTGCACAGATCCCGCTCAGCCAAGTCGCTCGGATCGAGCACGCCCGTGGTCCCGCGATGATTTCCTCGGAGAACGGCCTGTTGCTCGCGACGGTGCTCCTGAACGTGCAGGATCGCGACGTCGGGGGCTTCGTTGAAGAAGCCCGCGCGACCGTCACTCGGGATGTCGCGTTGCCAGCGGGGTACTACGTCGGCTGGAGCGGCCGGTGGGAGAACCAGGAACGGGCACGAGTCAGGCTGCAGCTCGTCCTGCCGATCGTGTTGCTCGTGATCTTCGTGCTCCTGTACTTCACGTATCACTCGGTGCTCGAAGCCGCTCACGTACTTCTGGCCGTGCCCTTTGCTCTGACGGGCGGTGTGTATCTCCTGTGGCTGCTTGGCTACAACTTCTCCGTCGCGGTGTGGGTCGGCTTCATTGCGCTCTTCGGCACCGCCGTGCAGACCGGTGTCGTCATGGTGATCTATCTCGAGGAAGCCGTCGAGCGGAAGCGACAGAAGCTCGGCGGAACGCTGACGCGGGCCGGACTCAGGGATGCCGTGATGGAGGGCGCATTGCTTCGTCTACGGCCGAAGGTGATGACGGTGTCCACCGTCATCGCAGGACTCCTCCCGATCATGTGGAGCACGCGCGCCGGCGCCGAGGTGATGAAACCGCTCGCGACTCCGGTGCTCGGCGGCATGGTGTCGTCGCTGCTCCATGTGCTGATCGTCACGCCGGTGATCTTCTTCTGGATTCGTGAGCGGCGTCTGGGGCTACAGCGCGAGCCGCTCTCGCGAGACGAGCACGCACGCAGCCCGCGGCGGCTGGCCATGGTCGTGGGAGTCGTTGCTCTCATTGCACTGATTTCGTTCGTGCTGTGGTGGACTCGACCGGGCAGCAGCAAGCCAACGACTCAAAGTGCTGGAGCGGTCGTGCAAACGATCCGCGCCGGCGATCTCGATATCGCGCTCCTGTCGCCCACCGGCACCTTGCGGCAGGGACGCAATAGCTTCACGTTCGAGTTCAGGCGCACGGGCACAACGACTTTGGTCGAAGTCGGTACGGTGCGCGCGAGCGCCACCATGCCGATGCCCGGCATGGTGATGTCTAGTGGTCTCCAATTGACGCCGACCGGGGTGCCCGGCCGGTACGCCGCGACCGCGGAGTTCGGCATGGCGGGCGCCTGGCCGATGGCCATCGAGTGGAATGGGCCGGCGGGCCAAGGGTCGGTAAATTTCCAGGGAGGCGTGCAATGACCATGCGAATCGTCTTGAGCGTCCTCATAGCGACGCTGCTCACCGGTGTGTCCACCTCGGCTCAATCACCCGGTGGCCAGGCGGCGCTCGCCGGCCGATTCGTGGACCCAGCGAACGGCCTGTCACTCGAACAGGCGATTGCGCGGGCCATCGAGCAGGAGCCCTCACTCCGGGCGGCGCGCAGTCAGGTGGAGGTGGCGCAAGGTACGAAGCTCCAAGCGTCGGTCAGGCCAAATCCCTCCGTCTCATTCGAGCGTCGCCAGGAGCCTGGCGGCACGGACCATCTGACGACGGTCGGGGTCGAATGGCCACTCGATCTCTTTCGGAGAAGTGAGCGTCTTGCCGTCGCCGGCCACGAAGTCACGGTGGCGCAGCTGTCAGCGTCAGATCGCGAGCGGCTGCTGACAGCCGAAGTCCGGGCGCGATACGGCGACGCACTGGCGACGATTCGAGAGCTCGGGCTCCTGGACGAAATCGTGGCCGCGACACAGAACCAGTTCGACCTGCTGCGGTCTCGCGTCGAACAGGGAGCCTCACCACCGCTCGAGCGCGACCTGGTGGATGTCGAGCTCCAGCGGGTACAGGCGGACCGCTTGCTCCAGGTGGGCCGGACCGAGACCGCCGTGTTCGAGTTGAAACGCGTGCTCGGTATGAAGGCGGATGCCCCGCTCACCGTGCGTGACACGTTCGAAGCGCTCGTCCAACGCGAGTCAGCCCTAGCATCAGAGGTCGTGAACGCATCGATGGCCGTCGAGCAGCGGGGTGACGTGCGAGCAGCGGCGGCCCGCATCGAAACGGCCGTGGCGAAGATCGACCGCGCCGAATCAGAAGGCCACGTTGACCTCAGCCTCTTCGGAAACTACATGCGCATGGATTCGGGGTTCCCGCAGCGTGGGTTCGCGCCAAACGGTGGCCTCGAGCGCGTGCGGGGACAGTTCAACTACTGGTCGGCCGGCGCGATGGTGACGATTCCCATCCTGAACCGGAATCAGGGAAACGTGGCCGTGGCGCGCGCAGAGCAGACGGGCGCCGCCGCTGCCTACGACGCGGCCCGGCTTGCCGCGGAGGCCGAAGTTTCGTCCGCTCGCGCAAGGGACGAGCGTGCGAGAGAGGCTGTGAAGATCTATGGCGGCGGCGCGCAGGCGCTGGCGCGCCAGAACCTAGCCGTGGTCGGTCAGAGTTACGAACTCGGGCGGGTAACCGTTTTCGAGGTTTTAGCCGAACGACGGCGATACCTGGATGTGGAACGCGCCTACACGGAGGCCTTGCGTGCGGCGTACGAGGCACGAACAGCGCTCAAACGGGCGCTTGGAGAGGGACGATGACTAACGACACATGCGTGACGTTGCACAAGGGCGCCGCGGCGTTGGTCGCTATCGCTCTACTGACAGTCGGAGGCGGGGCCACGTATGTGCTGATGCGAAACGATGGCAGGACCGGCGGGCACGTTGCAGACATGCCGTCTCCGGCGGGCGCAGAGCCGTCTCCTCGTGCGGCCGCGACCTCGAGCAACGCGCCGCTACCGGACGTCATCGTTCCACTCAGTCAGGATGCTGTGGAACGCGCCGGGATCGTCGTGGCCCCGGTCACGAGCGGAACGTCAGGGACTGAGATTCGTCTGCCGGGGGTCGTTGAGCCGAACGCCTATCGCCAAGTGGTCGTAACACCGCTCGTCGCCGGGCGCGTGACGAAGGTCGGGCCGGCACTCGGCGATCGTGTTCGTCGGGGCCAAACCGTGGCCGAGATCTACAGCCCTGCGCTCGCCGAAGCACAGACACGATATGTCTCGGCACAGGCGATGCTCGACGCGCATGACCGCGAGTTGCAGCGGACCCAGAAGCTCGTCGAGATCGGAGCCGCGAGCCGCCAGGAACTGGAGAAGATTCACGCCGAGCATGCGGCGCAGACGGCGGCTGTCCAGAGTGCGCGCTCGCAGCTTGAGTTGCTCGGCGTCTCGGCGTCGGCCCTCGAGAAGATGGTTCCTGGCCACAACGTGAGCGCTACCACCAACGTCCCTGCGCCGATTGACGGTGTCGTGACGGAGCGCGGAGCGAATGTTGGGCTCAACGTGGACACCGCCACGAAACTATTCACTGTGGTCGATCTCTCAATGGTCTGGGTCGTGGCGGATCTGTACGAAAAAGATTTCTCCCGCGTGCGCGTGGGCAGCGAAGCCGTGATCACAACGTCAGCTCGTCCAGAGTTAACACTGCGTGGCCGCGTCAGCTATATCGATCCGCAGATCAGCGCCGACACACGAACGGCGAAGGTGCGGATCGCAGTGCCAAACACCGGCGGCGAGCTGCGGCTCGGGATGTACGCGAATGTCGTGGTGGCCGGAGCGTCTGGCACGTCGGTTCCTAGAGTCCCTCGCGACGCCGTGCAGAACGTTGGTGACCGCACGGTGGTCTATCTGGCGAATCAGAAGGAGCCCGGGAAGTTTGTTGAACGTGAGGTCCGCCTCGGTCAAACCTCAGGAGAACAGGTCGAAATCGTGTCAGGCGTTCAGCCTGGGGATGTGGTTGTCACCGAGGGCAGCTTCTTCGTCAGATCCGAGCGGGAACGCCTGAGGCCGGCAGCAAGCACGGCGAACACAGCCTCAGCCTCATCAAGCGACGGACGCCGCAGCGAGACCACCCAGACTGCGAAGGTGGTTGTGAGCGAGCAGGGCTATGAGCCGGCGAAAGTAACGCTGCGTGCGGGGACACGAGCACGCATCACGTTCGTGCGCACAACTGAGAAGACGTGCGGCACAGAAGTAGTGCTTCCGTCCTTGAACATCAAACGAGCGCTCCCGCTGAATGAACCAGTGGTGATTGAGTTCACGCCCGCGAAGTCCGGAGACATCGCGTTCGCATGCGGAATGAACATGCTGCACGGCACGGTTATCGTGCAGTAGGCTCAGGCGGCCTTCGACAGCACACCGCTCGCGCGCTTTCTCCAGGAGAGAAACCGCCGCAGCGTGAGCGCGATCCCGGTCCACACGAGAACGACGGCCCCGAATGTGACGACACCCGCAACGGTCTGGCCTGCCAGACCATACACCTCGCCGGTGTGTGCGTACCGCAGCCAATTGCGGGCGCGCCGGGCTGCCGACAAAGTCGAGGACGGCTCCCATTTGTCGACGCTTCCCGTGTGCCGATCGAGCGTCAACGTTGCGCGCTTGTGCGGCTGCCCGCCATCGCCGGCATCCAGGGTCAGAACCACGTTGCGAGCGCTTGGTTTGGGAAGCGCGATCGTGATCGTCCGCCAGCCCGCCATCCGATCCTCCGCCGTCACGACCATCGACTCGAGTGACGCGCTGGCGCCTTGAAAGGCGGGCGGCGGCGTTTGACCACCGCCGCTTCGCGGTGTTTGCGCAGCCGGCGGCTGTTCTCCGTACGCGCGATACAGGAGCGCGGTGGCCCAGGAGTACGACATGACGACTCCACCGACCACGATGATGGCGAGAGGAATCGCCGACCAGAAACCGATGGTGTTGTGCCAATTGAAGTCACGAGCTTTGCCCGACGCACATTTACGAAACCAGGTCACTTGTCGAAAAGCCGCCCAGGTTGGAACGCGAGGCCACCACAGCCACAGACCACTGAGCACGAGAAACAGAAACATCAGATTCGAGGCGCCCGTGAGAGCGCGACCCGTGGTTTGTCTCTCGGCGGACACCGCGAGCTCCTGATGCCAGTCGACGACCGCCCGGAAGAAGCTGCGAACCGATTGACCCTTCCCCTCGCCGAGCACTGCGCCTGAATACGGATCGAGAAACAATTGCTTTCCGGGGGCCACCGTCACGGAAGCGGGCGCCGTCCGATCCGATCGGATGACCATTGCCGTCGGGCGCGTTCCCGGAGTTGATTCGATCGCCTTCGCGAGCAGCGCGTCTGCAGACAGCCGCTTCAGGTCGGGCGTCAGAACGGTGCGGTGATAGCCGCGCATATCCGCCCACGCGGTGATCTGCCGCTGATACGTCAGCAGCACTCCCGTCACCGACATGATCAGAATCACCACGCTGGCGATCACGCCGAATCCCAGGTGAACCCAGAACAGAATCGAGCGAAAACGCTTCATGAAGCCTCACATCTCCGCCTGCGGCGGAGGAGGTTGTGGTTGAATCAAACGACGCGGTCCGCGCAGCGTATATCCGACCAAATTCGTCGGTCAAGAAAAAAACCTCACACATCTATCGGCCGTCGATTGATTGATTTCGGTATTCAGGTATTAATCGGGGTCCAGAGGCGGCAACAACGGCTGAAGTTGCGAGATAAGTTCTGGAATGCGATCGGTTGCTACCAGCCAGATCCGGTCCTGCTTGATTTCACCGTAGTCGTGGGCCAGGACGTTTCGTTGGGCAACGATCTGCCGCCAGGGAATGTGCGAGTGGCTTGCCTTGAGCTCCGGTGACACCAGACGCGCTGCTTCGCCAATGATCTCGATTGCGCGCTCAACCGCGAGTTGAAGCTTCCGATCGGCGAGATAGTCTTCGAGCGAGACGCCGTTCGTGAAGGTCAGAATCGCGTGAGCCGCTTCAAGCATGTCCCAGATGTACGCGGCATCACGATTCTCAGGCGGCATAAAGTGTTTGCTTGCCGCGAAGAATCGCCTGACGTCTGAACGGATTCCGAAGCGCCGCTTCCTCAACGAGATCAACCGGACGACCGAACGCATCAGCTAGCTCCTGTTGCATGGTTGCCAAGTCGAAGAGACTCCACTGTGCATCCGGTTCGAACGTGACCAGAATGTCAACATCGCTGTCGGCGCGGAAGTCCGCACGCAGGACTGATCCGAACAAGGCCAGCTCGGTCACCTTCCATCGCTGAGAAAACTCGGCCAACTTCTCGGGCGCTACATTCAAGCCAGGCTTCACCATGTCGTCCTAAGCGACATTGTCGCACGGCAATATCCGCAATTTTATCCCAGTCGTCGCGGACAGCTCACTCGAAGCCTGTTGCACTTCCTGGCGCTGAAATCCGCCTTTAGTGGTAGGCGATCCCAGGATCCGGACAGCCCTGGGGCCAGAAAGAGGGACAGAATGAAGCTCGAAAGGTACAAACTGGGTATTGCGCTCGCGGTGATTTCACTTCTGATGACAGCGATACCTGTCGTTTCCGCGCAAAGCGCCGGCCACGAAAGAACCATCCAAGGCACGTGGCGAACGGTCGTGACGCCGCGCAATTGTCAGACTGGTGATCCGGCTCCTTCCTTTGCAGGCCTGTTCACGTTCCATCAAGGCGGCACGATGGCGGAATATGGAATTCGGCCTGTTTCAAGTCCAGCCCTGAGGAGTCCAGGGCATGGAGTTTGGCAGCGCCTGGCTGGCTGGCAGATGTACTCGTTCGCTTTCACGTTCAACCGCTACGACGCGAGCGGGACCTTCCTCGGCACGCAGAAAATCACGGGGGAATTGGAGCTTGGCGCAGACGGCGATACCTTCGCCACGCGATCGGTCATCGAGGTTCTCGATGTCAACGACGTCGTCGTTGGAAGTGGCTGCGCTACCGCCGCAGGGACTCGGTTCTCGGTTCAGTGATACCGCGAAGCGCCGGGCTTGTCCTCTGGACAGCCCGGTGCTACCAGTCCACGACCGATCCGTCATCGGGATCGAAGCGCGGCAGGTAGGGCCGCGGCTCGCCGACCTGGGCCTTCAGTTTGTCCTCGTCTATCGTGATGCCCAGGCCGGGATCGGTCAGCAGCGGCCGGTAGCCGTCTTTCATCGGCGGAAGCGGCTTGGCCAGCAGATCGGTGTACTCGTTGTCGCCTCGCTCCTGTGCGAGGAAATTCGGCACCGATGCGGCAATCTGCAGGCTCGCCGCGAGCGAGCAGGGCCCCTGCGGATTGTGCGGCGCGATCGGCGTGTAGTAGGCCTCCGCCATGCCCGCGATAATCTTGAGCTCGGTAATGCCGCCCGCATAGCAGACGTCCGGCTGGATGATGGTCGCGGCTCGCTTTTCGAGGATTTCCTTGAACCCCCATTTCGTGAAGATGCGCTCGCCGGTGGCAATGGGAATATGCGTTTTGCGAGCCAGCTCCGCCATGATGTCAACGTTGAGCGCCTGAACGATCTCTTCGTAGAACCAGGGACCGTGTGGCTCGAGCGCCTTCATCAGCAGCAGCGCGGTGGGAGGCTGTACTTCGCCGTGGAATTCGACGCCGATATCGACATTCGGTCCGTGTTTGGCCCGAAGGCCCTTGAAGAACTCGACGCAGCCATCGACGTACCGCTGCCCCTCGACGTACTTGTTCGGACCCCGGCCGAACGCGCGCAGCTGGGTCTTCATGGCGTTGACGCCGGTGAGCGGATCGGGCCGGCCGTACACCCGAACGCGATCGCGGGTCGGGCCACCGAGCAGCTTGTACACGGGGACGCCGTACATCTTGCCTTTGATGTCCCAGAGCGCCTGATCGATGCCGCTCGAAATCGCCGTCTTGATCGGTCCGCCGCGATAAAACGCGCCGCGATGAATGGCCTGCCAGTGATAGACGACGCGGCTCGGGTCCTGCCCGATCAGGTAGTCGCCCACTTCGAGCGCGCCCGCCGCACACGCCTTCGCGTCATCCTTGAGCATCTCGCCCCAGCCGACGATGCCGGCGTCGGTCGAGATCTTCACGAACACCCACGAGTTCTTCAGGACGAATGTCTCGATGTTGGTGACCTTGATCGAGTCCTTGGGACCGACCTGGGCGGCGTCGGCCCGCTCGCAGGTAAACAGCGCATCGAGGTTGTAGAGCGCGCCGGCGCCCAGGACTCCGCGAATCCACGTACGACGATCCATGTGTGGCCGCAACATGTGAAAGCTCTCCTTCTCAGAACGCATACATCAAATGTCAGCTTCGTGACGAATGTGACGAATCGTATGTAAGTGCCGTTGTGTGCGACGCCACCCGCAGGAGCGGCGCCTCGACACACCCGAGCTCCGACGAGAGATCTCGCGACGCTTCCGTGAGGGTGCGCAGGGCATCGTTGAGCAATTGCTTGTCGAACCGCACCTTGGGCACCGACACGCTCATGGCTGCCGCGACCTGTTGCGTGTGGTCCCGGATGGGTACGGCGACGCACTGCACGCCAATCGTGTATTCCTCGTGATCGAGCGCGTATCCCCGCTCTCGAATGCGCATCAGCTCACGCATGAGCCGCTGGTGATTGGTAATCGTGGTGGGCGTAAGGCGCTCGAGCTTCACTCCCGCGAGCCGGCGATCCAGCTCCGCCGGCGGCAGACTTGCGAGGAGAACCTTGCCGAGACCTGTCGCGTGCGCTTCGAGACGCCGGCCGACTTCCGACGCGACCACCAGGCGCTGAGGTCCGTCGACTTTGCCGATGTAGACGCTGTACCTGTCCTCGAGTACGGCGAGCTGCACGGTCTCGCGAATGGCCGTTTGCACACGGATCATGTGCGGACGCGCCCGCTCGGCCAGGCTGCGGCCGCGAAGGTAGGCCCGACCGACCTGCCACGTGCGGATGCCGAGCGCGAACGCTCCGGATTCGGAATCGCGCTGCAGCCATCCTCGTTCCGTCAACGTCCTGAGCAAGCCGTGGAGGCTGGATCGCGGAATGTCGAGCGCCTCCTCCAGCTCCCGGAACGACATCACCGATTCGGTCTGTCCGATCAACTCGAGGACGCTGAGCGCTCGTTCGGCCGATTTCACCCACAGCGCGTCTGGCGCTTGATCTCGAACGGCGACGAGGGTCCGCCGGACGCTCCGCAGGTGGTGTTCACGCATGTGAATGCGCATACTACATACTGAATGCGCCGAACGCAACCCGTACTGGCCAATCATCACGGCGACGGCGGGTTGTCGATTCCGCGTTTATGATGGTCCGGCTGAAGCCGGACCCTACGGACCGCGCGAACCTTGGAGACTATGACGAGACGATCACGAACTGAACTGGTTGCAGACATTGAAAGGCTTGGCGTCGTTGCGATCATCCGGATGCCAGATCCGGCCGCGCTGCGAGCGGTCGTCGATGCCCTGGCCGAAGGCGGCGTGCGGGCGCTCGAAGTCACGATGACCGTGCCGAGAGCGATCGAGCTGATTGCCGAGATCGCGCCGACGCTGCCGTCGGATTTTCTGTTCGGCGCGGGTACGCTGCTCGACGGCGAGACGGTCCGGCGCGCGGTCGGCGCGGGTGCGCAATTCATCATCAGCCCGGTATTCCGGCGTGACGTCGTCAAGGCCGCGCACGACGAGGGCGTTCCGGTGATGCCTGGATGTTTCTCGCCGACCGAGATTCTCGACGCGTGGGACATGGGCGCCGATATCATCAAGGTGTTTCCTGCCACGGCGGTCGGTCCGGGCTATCTGAAAGACATCAGAGGCCCGTTGCCGCAGGTGAAGCTGATGCCGACCGGCGGCGTCTCGATCGACAACGTCGGTGAGTGGCTGCGCGCCGGCGCGGTCGCCGTCGGTGCTGGATCCGCGCTCGTTGATACAAAAGCGATTGCGGCGAAACAATTCAACGTGATTGCCGACAACGCGCGGCGTATGGTGGCCAACGTTGCGGCTGCGCGAGGGGCCAAGTAATGCCAAAAGTGGTCACATTCGGCGAGATCATGCTGCGGCTCAGCCCGCCCGGATACGAGCGCTTCCTGCAATCACCCGCGTTCACGGCGACATTCGGCGGTGGAGAAGCTAACGTCGCCGTCAGCCTCGCCCTGTTCGGTCTCGACAGCTACTACGTCACGCGGCTGCCGAAGCACGACATCGGCGAGGCGGCTGTCCGCGCGCTGCGCGCGGAGGGCGTCAAGACAGATTTCATCCTGCGCGGCGGCGACCGCATCGGCGTGTATTTCGTCGAAGCCGGCGCGAGCCAGCGCGCCTCCAACGTGATTTACGATCGCGCACGATCGGCGATCAGCGAGGTCGAGCCAGGGACGATCGACTGGCCGACGGTCTTTCAGGGGGCCGACTGGTTCCACGTCACCGGCATCACGCCGGCGCTCGGTGAGAAAGCGGCCGCGTGCACGAAAGAGGCGATCGAAGCCGCGAAGCAGGCGGGCGCGACAATATCGGTCGATCTCAACTTCCGCAAGAAACTCTGGACCGAGGCGCAAGCGCAGAAGGTCATGCGGCCGCTCATGAATCACGTGGATGTCGTGATCGCGAACGAAGAAGATATCCAATCGGTCCTCGGCCTCGACGTACCGAACACGGATGTCACGTCCGGCCATCTCAATCTCGACGGCTACAAGAGCGTGGCGCAGCGCGTGTCGAAGGAGCTGGGGCCATCACTCGTCGCGATCACGCTGCGCGAGAGCGTGTCGGCGAGCGACAACGGCTGGAGCGCAGCGCTCTGGAATCAAAAGACCGGGACCTTCGTGCGAAGCCAGCGCTACGACGTGCGCGTCGTCGATCGCGTCGGCGGCGGTGACAGCTTCGCTGCAGGATTGATTTACGGCCTTCTCACGGGACGCGATCCGGACGCGTCGCTGCGCTTCGCCGTGGCATCGAGCGCACTCAAACAGACAATACCGGGCGACTTCAACCGGTTGTCTGTCGCCGAAGTCGATCGGCTGGCGCAAGGAGACGCGTCCGGCCGCGTCCAGCGGTAAGAGTTCCTAGCAGCATCCAAATAGCCGAACAGAATCCAAATAATTGTACGGTTTCGCGAAATACCGGATCGCAAAACCACGTTTCGGATCTTGACACCAGTGGTGCAGCGGAGCAGAATCGCCGCATCCAACAGTCCAGCGCTGATCTTGCTGTTTTTCTAGAGGGGGTGCGATGAGAATCTTTCGATGTGCCTCGTTCGTCCTCGTGTGCCTCGCGGTAGCGACCGTCGTAGACGCACAGGTAAACCGGGCCATGATTTCCGGCACGGTTGCGGATCCATCAGGAGCGCCGATTCCCGGCGTCACCGTTACGATCACGGGCGAAAGCGGCCTCACGCAAACCGCAGTCACCGGAGGGTCGGGGCAGTACACCGTGCCGGGGCTACCGGTCGGCACGTACTCTGCGAAGTTCGAAATCCAGGGATTCAAGACGTCCGTTCGCAACGAGCTGACCCTGCAGGTTGGACAGACGCTGCGTCTCGACGCTCAGCTCGAGGTCGGCGCGCTTGCCGAGACGGTTACGGTGGCCGGCGCCTTCCACATCATTCAGCAGGACACTCCCGATGTCGGTACGACGGTGTCGCGTGAGTACCTCACGTCGCTCCCGCTCTCCATGGGGGGCGGCCGATCCCCGGAAACGTTCGCCTACAAACTATCGCCCGGTGTTGAAGGCGGCACATGGACGGCGCGGATCAACGGCAGTCCCGCCTTCTCGAAGGAAGTACTGCTCGAAGGCGCATCGGTCACCACCTATCTCGCCGGCCACTTCGGCGAGTCCAGCGTGTCCATGGAGGCGCTGCAGGAATTCAAGGTCCAGACGAGCGGCCTCTCGGCCGAGTTCGGCCGCACCGCTGGCGGCGTCTTCAACTTCGTGATGCGGTCGGGTCAGAACCAGCCGCACGGAACCACGTTCGGCACGATCCGCAACGAAGCCCTGAACGCGAACACGCTGCTCGACAACGCCGCCGGCCGTCCCAAGCCGCGCGATCGACAGTCGAATTTCGGCGGCAGCTTCGGCGCGCCCGTCGTCATTCCTGGCGTGTATGACGGCCACGATCGCACCTTCTTCTATGCCGCGGCCGAAAAGTTCAGGGTTCGCTCGTACGTGTTTGGGGCTCCGAACCGATCGGCGCCGCAGCTCGAGATGTACGACGGCGATCTCAGCCGGTTGCTGACGACGACTGTTGTCGGAAACGATGCGCTCGGGAGGCCGATTTTCCGAGGCGCGATCTACGATCCGCTCACGCTTCGAGAGGTGAACGGCCAGTTTGTCGCGGATCCGTTTCCGGGCAACAGGATTCCCGCCAACCGCATCAGCCCGCTTTCGAAGCGCATCGGCGACATTGCGAAGCGGCACTACGCGCCAATCAACTCCGAACTGACCAGCAACAATCTGTTTCCGACTCAGAACCAGCCTGAGTTCGATCAGAACCAGTGGTCGTTCAAGATCGACCAGATGATGTCGAGTAGTCAGCGTCTCAGCGGCAGCCTCGCGCGGAACACGCGGCCACGGTTGCTACTCGATGCGGGCGGCCTGTGGGATTCCAACGACTCGGTCGGTGGCCCGTTCTCCGCGGCGCGGCGTCAAGTCATCAACTCATGGCTTGCGCGCACAGCCCACGATGCCACCATCTCGCCGACGATGGTCAACAGTTTGATTGTGTCCTTCAACCGCATGGCGAACCCGAATCGATCGGCGCACATCGCCGACAGCTGCGGCGCGCTGATCGGCATCCGCGGTGTGAAGCAAGACGGGCCCTGTCCGCGCATCAATTGGGGCAGCGGACCTGCGGGCGTCAGCTTCGATCCACTTGGTGACCCTCAGGATGATCTGCAGACCTATAACTCCTGGGGCATCGCCGATTCGCTCAGTTGGTCGAAGGGCCGTCACTTCATGAAGTTTGGCGTCGATATCCGGGGTAACCAGCTGAACGCGTTGCCGCTGGGGAACCTTGCGGGCACGTTCAACTTCACCGCGGCACAGACGAGTATTCCGGGCGTCAATTTCGTCGGTCATTCGTTCGCATCGTTCCTGCTCGGTGGTGTGAATACGGCAAGCGTGGGCGTGCCGCTCAGTCTGGAAGGGCGCACGTACTATTATGCCGGCTACGCGCAGGACGACTTCAAGGTGACGCCGAACCTCACATTGCAGCTCGGCCTCCGTTATGAGCTCCAGCCGCCCGCAACTGAGACGGAAGATCGCACGTCGAATTTCGATCTCGACGTCATCGATCCGTTGACGGGGATGAAAGGCGCGGTGGTCTTCGCCGGCAAGGGTCCGGGACGCACCGGAAAGAGCACGTTCGTTAAGACTGACAAGACGAATTTCGGCCCGCGTGTCGGCGCCACGTACGCGATCACGAATCGCACGCAGCTGCGTGCCGGGTACGGGATGTTCTACGGTGCGAGCGTGTTCAACGGGTTTTCATCAGTCCCGTTCTCGCGTGGATTCGGCGGAACGAACAACATTTCGAATTCGCTGGCGCACACCTCGGCATTCAACTGGGACGCGGGATATCCGGGTACGGCGGTCGACGCTGCGATCGATCCGACCGCGTGGCGGCTCGGCGGTGTGACCCACTGGGATCCGGACGCCGGTCAGATTCCGACGACACACCAGTGGAATATCAACCTGCAGCGCCAGTTGTTCGGTACCCTGACGGTGGATATCGGGTACATCGGGACGCGGTCGTACGATATCTGGGCCGGCGACCTGGCACAAAAAAACCAGCTCGACCCGAAGCATCTGATCCACGGGACGAATCTGCAGACGATTCTGCGGACCGACGCTGATGCGCAGCGCTTCGGTCTGGCCAAACTGCCGTATCCGGCGTTCTCCGGTGGACAGCTCTGGCAGGCGCTGGTCCCGTTTCCGCATCTTGCGCGGAACGGAATCGGGTTGACGACGTACAACGCGCCCCTCGGCAAGTCGAGGTACGACTCGCTGCAGATCGCGGTGAACCGCCGCTACGCGAATGGCTTGACGATGTTCGCCAATTACAATTTCTCGAAGACGATGCAGAACATGGAGAGCGCACTTCGCGGCGACCTTGGCGGGCGGCCGCTCGACACGTACAACCTGGATCTGGAATACGACCTTGGCGACTTCGACCAGAGGCACACCTGGAAGATCGCCGGGGTGTACGAGATCCCTGTCGGCCGTCAACGTCAGTTCGGCGCTGACCTGCCGCCGGTTGTTGATGCCATCGTCGGAGGATGGACGGTCAGCTTCATCGCGAACTATGCGAGCGGCACGCCGCTGCGTGCCAGCGGAAGCGCCATCCCCGGGTGGAACGGCCGCGCAAACCGTCCCGATTTGATCAACCCCGACGGGCGTTCAATGCTCGCGGGCTTCGACCCATCGCAGTTCAATGCCGCGGCCATTGCCCAAGGCAACCTTGCCGCGCACCGCTACATCGCGCAGGGATTCATCGTCGACCACGCTCCATTCACGCTCGGGAACGCCGGGTTCACGGTCGACATTCGAGAGCCGTACTCCCGCAACGAGGACATCAGCATTCAGAAGGGGTTCCGCATCGGGACGGCGCACATGCAGGTGCGCGCCGAGCTGCTCAACGCGTTCAACCGTACGACATTCGGCGGCATCAACACCAACGTGCTCGACGCGCGCTTCGGCCAGATCACGAGTGCGAGCGGAAACCGCGTCGGGCAGATCGGTCTTCGGCTCGAGTTCTAGTTCGTGGCTTCTTCGACTGTGAGTATCTGATTCAGAGCGGGGCGTCCGATCGTCTGGGACGCCCCGCTCGGCAATTGCAGCGCGACCCGTTCGACCTCGTCGCGCCAGCGCCCTTCGCCTTCCGACAGCAATCGTGAATACCTCTGCCCTCGACCAGATGATCCGGTCTGCGATCAGCCGTAAGCGACTACTGAGAGTCTGCTATGCCGGACGTGTTCGCGAGGCCGAGCCACACGACTACGGTGTGCAAAAGGGCGTCGAGCGCTTGCTCGTCTATCAGCTTCGTGGAACGGCATCAGCGCCCGGGCGAAGTGTCACAGGCTGGCGGCTGCTGGATTTGCCTAAGATCGAGGCTTGCGAAGTCTTGAACGAGTCGTTTGCCGGCAGCCGTGGCCATCTGCATCGCAAGCGGTTGATCTGGGATGTGCTCTACATGCGAGTGAGTTGAGCGCGACTAGTTGCTTGCTGAATATGCCTGCACTGCCTATAATGAGTGCATGCAGTACACCATTCGCGGTATTCCGGTGGCCGTCGACAGCGCTCTGCGCGAGCGCGCGCGTGTGGCCGGAAAGAGTCTGAACGAAGCCGCTGTCGATGCGTTGGCAGAGGGGTCCGGCATGACCGGCAGCCGACGCAAACGGCGAGATCTGGCAGATATCGCCAGAACGTGGAAGGCGGACAAGGCGGTCGAGTCGGCGCTCGCGGATCAGGATCGGGTGGACGAGGACCTCTGGCGGTGAGGGTCGCTCTCGACACCAATCGATACGTCGATCTATGTAAAGGCGTCGCAGGCACCTTGGCGCTACTGGAGGAAGCCGAAGCGATTCTGTTGCCGTTCGTTGTGGTCGGCGAGCTTCGGGCGGGCTTCGCACACGGTCGCCGGCAAGCCGAGAACGAGCGCATTCTCCGGCGGTTTCTGCTGAAGGATGGCGTGCGCGTCATCTTCGCCGACGATCAGACGACTCACCACTACGCGTCAGTCTTCCGCCAGCTCCGCAGACAAGGCACCCCGATTCCCACGAATGATATGTGGCTGGCCGCTCTTGTGCTGCAGCACAACGTTGCACTGCACGCACGAAGCAAGCACTTCGATCACCTGCCGCAAATTGTCCGTGTGTAAGTGGAGACGCTTGTCTATCGATCGCTAGGGAGAAAAATTAGACGCTGTTCGTTCCATCTGAACGAGCAAGGACCCATCTCGTCGCCCACCTGTACTTGCGCGCCCGATATGCGGCCGAGCGCTTCTATCGCGTTCACTCGAAAAACGTACGCGCCCCGATTGTTATCGGGTAAATTCGAGACGGTGATTCTCTCGCACGATTCTGCCTGCTGCACTCGTTTTGCCTCCCGCGCAACGGTGTCTCGTAGCGCTGCCGCCTCAATCCATGGCGTGACATGGGCCCGAGTGCCAAGCACTGACGCGCTCACCAAAAAGATCATGAGCAACAGCTTTACCGGACGAGACCACGAACGATTGGATGGAAGGTCCCAAATCAACGTTACGAGTAGAACGGACCAACCTACAGACGACAAATAAAGGTACCGTGACGATTGCAAGTCGGGGCCAATGAAGAACACGTGGAACACAGGTAGGATGCCAATCAGGATCCATCCCGAACATGCCACTGCAACTCTGGTGAGACGCTCCGAGCCGGCGTGAAGAAGGAACGCGATCGCAAGGGCCGAGGTCACCAACGCGGCCAATAACGGCAACGTCGACGACGTCGCGAGCAAATCCGCGTGCCACGGAAACGCGAGACCCCCGAAGCTTCTAAATACGGCGCGACGCACCAAACGTATCGCAAGCGGCGGACCGGTTACTCCAAAGCGCAAAGCCAGGCGAACGACAGCCACGATTCCAACAACGCCAAACAAGATAGCTGTATCGAGAACCAGCGGCCTGGGAAATCGCTTTCGGACCCAACCATCCACGATTACTATGAGCGGCACGACCGCTGCTGTTTCTTTCGCCAACAGTGCAAGCAGCCCAACCAAAAGAAATGACGCTCGCAGCCTGTACGATGCACCATTGGCGTAGCGGTGGCCGATCAAGACTGCGGTAACGGCAAGTGTCGTTGCCATGACATCGAACACGCCAGCACTCCACACCACCGCCTCTGGTGCAAGAGGCATCGCGATCATCAGCAGTCCAGCGCTGAGAGCGGCCCACTTGTCTCTAACCCATTCCGACGCGATTTGCGTTGTTAGCCAAGCATTCGCTGCATGGAGCGTGATATTGAGCGCGTGAATGGTCTTCGCTCCAGCACCTAGTTGAAGCATCAGCGCCCACACGCTGAGTGGTAACGGCCGAAAGAGCTCCAGCGTCACCGCCCCGACCCTCCACGTCGCCGCTCGTTCGCTCAACCCGAAATCATCAGACAGAAAGCCGAGCGAGAGTGCGGGCCAATAGAGTCCAAATGCCAACGCAAAGAAAGCAAACGCTGACACGAACGAAGGTGGTCTCGACGTTGAAACGGATCCGGCCAGACGCTCTTTGCGCCACATACGGAAGCAAAGACCGATGACAACGAGAAGGAAAGCAGCGCTTTCGACGTGAAACCGCTGGACAGTCCCGCTACCGGACACATACCGCACAAGGAGATAGCAAAGTCGAAGACCTAAGACGAACACCAGGGCGTAGACAACCCTGGTCAAAAGCGGAAACCTGCCCATTCGGAAGATTCAGCCCTTCCGCGCTGCCTCGATGGTGGCGATGTCGATCTTCTTCATCGGCATCATCGCCGCGAAGGCACGCTTGGCCTCACCGCCACCCGCCGCAAGTGCGTCGATGAGCGCGCGCGGGGTGATCTGCCAGGAAAGGCCCCAGCGGTCTTTGCACCAACCGCATTGACTTTCCTGGCCGCCATTGCCGACGATCGCGTTCCAATAGCGGTCGGTCTCTTCCTGGTTGTCCGTCGCGATCCGGAAGGAAAAAGCCTCGCTGTGTTTGAACTCCGGGCCGCCGTTGAGACCGATACAGGCCACGCCCAGAACGGTGAACTCGACCGTCAGCACATCGCCCTCTTTGCCGTTCGGGTAGTCACCGGGCGCCTTATGAACAGCGGTCACTTTGCTGTCTGGAAACGTGGCTGCGTAGAAGCGCGCCGCTTCCTGCGCGTCCTTGTCGAACCAGAGGCAGATCGTGTTCTTTGATGTCATGTTTGGGTGCTCCTTGGAAGGTCATACGACCGCGACCTTGACGTTGTGGATCGGCGGCAACGAATCGAACAAGCAGTCCCACTTCTCACCACCTTCCCGTCCGATCCAGAGCTGGCCGGTCGTCGTGCCAAAGTAGAGCGCGGGTACTGTGAGCCGGTCGACGTCCATCGCGTCGCGCAGAATGGTGAAGTAGCTCTGCTTCTTCGGCAGCCCACGCGCGAGACGGCTCCACGAGTCGCCGCCGTTCTCGCTGCGCCACACAGCTGGCGCCCCACCCGGACAGGAGCGGGTCGATGGCTCGAGAGGCATGACGTACACCGTGTCGGCGTCGTGCGGGTGGACAACGATGGGAAATCCGAAGTCCGAAGGCAGGCCCTTCGCGATCGACCGCCACGAGCGGCCATGGTCGTCACTGCGCAGCACGCCGATGTCGGGCCGCGGCCCGCCGGGACCGGTCCAATCGGCCCATCCGCCGTGGTTCTGCATGTAGAGCCGGCCGGGCGCGTCTTCGTGCCGCGCGATCTTGTGCACGCACTGACCGAACTCGGGATACGGATCGGGGGCGAAGCCGGCGCCGATGCCCTGATTGGACGCCTTGAACGTATCGCCACCATCTTCGCTCAGGTAGTGGCCGCCGGTCGAAATGCCGAGATGCACGCGATTGCCGTGGCGAATGATGGTGTGCATGCAGAGCCCGCCGTTGCCGGGTTGCCACTTGCGCGCGTGCTCGTGGTTGCTGATGCCTGGCACCATCTCCCACGAATCGCCGCCGTCATGGCTTCTGAACAAGGACGCCGGCTCAACGCCGCACCACAGTTCCTTCTTGCCACCGCCGGGCTCGAGCGACCAGATGTTGATGAGCGCCCGTCCATCTTCTTTGGGGAACGCCGGCCCCGACTTCGTCTCTTCAAAACTCTTCCCCATGTTCGTCGAGCGCAACACCTTCATTCCGAAGAACGGATTGCAGCTCGAGGCGTACAGCCGGGGTGTGCCACGCGTGTCGATCAGCGTCGAATACACGGGGACGCCGGGACCGAAGGGCCCGCGCAGCGCGAAGCTGCGTCTCGCCTTCGCGGCCTCGGCGACAAACACGCCTTTTTTGGTGCCTATGGTGAGAATGACTCGATCCGCCACATTAACCTCCTGAGACCGCCGGCAGTATGGTGACCACGTCGCCCGGCGTCAGCGTCGTGTCGATTCCGTCACGGTCGCGCACGTTGTCCGAGTTCACGAACACGTTCAGATGCTTGCGGACCTTACCCGTTTCGTCACACAGATTGCGATACAAAGCCGGCTGGCTCCGCTCGAGGTCCTCGAGTGCGGCGCGGACGGTGTGCGCCGAGACCGACAGCTGCGATTTGCCCTCGCAGTACTCGCGCAACTGGCCGAAGACATGGATCGTGACGATCGGAGCAGGGCCCATGGTCTTAGACCGAGCTTATCGCTGGCGATTAACGGGATGCAAGGTCTGGTGGCGTCACCACCCCTGTTCGGAAATCGTTGGGTCCACGTTTACCCAAGAGACGTTCGTAATACGCAGTTTCCTCGGGAGGGTTATGGCCGCGTTTATCGGATTCACATTCGGGTTCGTTTCGCCAGGCGCCACTGTCGGGGTCTTCCTTCATGGGTTTCCTCCGGGGCAGTTCGCCGCCATCGACGTGCGTGCGCAACGGTCGCCGTCGAGGCCAGGAGCATTTATCCCGAGCGTCGATGTCGAAGCTCGCACAGTAGGCGAGCACGTCGACGGCACGCTTGCACACACGATTAGGGTCACGAACAAGTCAACGAGCACGGGAGCGCCGCCCACTCCGGTGGTGAGCATCGCCGTGCTCCTGCAACCCATGTAGATTGACTGGTTACTAGTCGCTATTTTGAGGAGAAGCTATGGATCAGACTATCCACGTGTGGCACGACAAGGGTGGCCGTATCGTGGCCTGGGGCTACAGCGGTGCTGCTGACGAGTCGCCGCTTCAAGCGGCGCCTCTTGCCGCACGCAATCAGAAGGTGATCAGCGCGCGCGTGTCAGATCGCCTGCTCGCGAACCTGCACGAGACGCACCACGTGAACCCGAAATCTCGCGCGTTGGTCGCAAAGACGATCGCGGCGAAAAAGCGGGCGACCTCTCGCCCTCGATGAGATCTGCGCCATGCAGAGCGATAAGATCGTCTCATGTCGAGCTGGGAGGCAGCGTCGCAACCGGTAGGGAAGAGCCGCTGGCGACTTCCGACGGCGCCGGAGTGGCCCGATAGCGATCTCGTCGCCGTTGGCGCGGATCTCGAACTCTCTACCGTGATCGATGCCTATCGGCGCGGCATGTTCCCGATGGGGGTCAGTGAGCTGGGCGACCGGATGGGCTGGTGGTCGCCCAATCCGCGAGGCATTCTGCCGCTCGACAGTCTGCGTGTGACGCGCTCGATGCGACAGAGCGCCAAGCGCTTCGACATTCGAGTGGATACCTGCTTCGGGCGGGTGATTCGTGCCTGCGCCGATCCGTCGCGTGGAGGTAGCTGGATCACTGACGAGTTCATCGACGGCTACACGCGGCTGCACGAGCTCGGTTGGGCCCATAGCATTGAGGTGTTCAATCGACAGGGCGGACTCGCGGGCGGACTGTACGGCGTTCGGATAAACGGGTGTTTCTCCGGTGAATCGATGTTTCACATCGATCGCGACGCGTCGAAGGTCGCGCTGATGGCGCTGGTGGATCTCATGCGGTCGAGCGGGATGACCCTGCTCGACGTCCAGTGGTGCAGTGAGCATCTCGCGTCGCTTGGCGCGATCGCCATTCCACGGCCCGCGTACCTCGCGCGCCTCGCTGCGGCCCTGCGGCGGCCATCGTCCGGGCGATTGCAGGGGAAGACGTCGGTTGCTTCTGCGCGGCGAGCCTGAATTCAAGGCAGCGATTTCATTCGCGGGGCAATTGCAGCACGAACCTCGCACCGCCGCCATCGCGCGGTTTGTACGTCAGCTCACCACCCATCGCGCGAGCGAGCGACATCGACAGGGCGAGCCCAAGGCCGAGACCGGGTGGGCCGTCGCCGCGCACACCGCGAGAAAACGCGCGAAACAGCTTCGTGCTGTCTGCGATGCCAGGGCCGCGGTCCTCGACGCTGACTTCAACGACGTCACCGCGCTGCAGCGCCTCGAGCCGGATCGCACGGTCATGGGCGCCGCGGGCGTACTTTTCCGCGTTATCCAGCAGGTTGCCGATGATTCTTGCAACCGCATCGCGGTCGAAGCGTGCGTGCAGTGCTGGTGCGATGTCGATCTCGAGCACCGTACCCGCTCGGGCGAGTGCGGGCCGTGCCCGTTCGGCGAGATCGTGCAGCAATTCGCCGAACGGACCCACCTGAGCGTCGACGCTGAGGTCGCCGCGCTCAAGCTGAGCGAACCCGAGCATGTTGGTCACCACTCGACCGAGCCGGGCCGCATCTTCGCTCATATGCCGCGCGTACTCGCGCATCTTTCCCGGATCGCCGAAGCCTTCGGCAAGCATGTCACCGTAGAGCTGCAGTCCGGCAAGTGGCGTCCGCAGCTCATGGGCAGCGGCCGCCGCGAACTGGCTGCGCTCCCGCGCAAGCTTTTCGGCGCGCATCACGAGCAGTAAGACAAACGCCGCCGCAAGCACCGCCATTGATCCGATCCCGACAAATCGGAACAGGAACTCGGACGCGACCGCGTTGGCGACATCCGCCGCCTGCGCGAGCGTGCGCGGATCGGGCGTGACGGCAAGACTCCAGCCTGGTGCGATTGCGGCTCCCCGCAACTCGTCCGGATGGAGCTCCACGACCATGTCGCCTGCCTTTGCGGCAAGCCAGCGCGTCAGCGTCGAGCGGTCGACGACAAATCCCTGAGCAAGCGCCCCGTCAGGCGTTTGCACCTGGCGGATTGCGAGCAGCGAGGGCTCGCCCGCGAACGGCAACGTGCGCCACTCGAGCGGCGAGATCGTGATCGTCACAGGGGCGGGAGTCGCGATTGGCCGCTCCGACGTGGCGACCTGTGGTAGTTGCTGGATCATCCGTTGCGTGACCTGCGCCTGCTGTGAGTACACCGCATTCGGATTGATGTTTTGTGCGTAGACGTTCGGATCGACCTGGATCACGAGCGCTTGCTGCCGAGGAGGAGTCGCCTCGAGTCGCGGTTGTGGCCGTGGTGGGCGCGGCGCCTGTCCTACGTCCGCCAGGCGCGGACCGGTCGCGCTTGCTGGCGGCGCGAGATGACGCGACAGGTCGCGCACGACGGAGTCGCGAAATTCCCGGTGCGCAGCGATTCGCTCGGGTTCCGACAATTTGGGAACCTCATCGTTGATCGTCGGCGTTGTCGCACGGCCTCTGGCGTCGAGCTGGAAGTACCCGAGCACGAGTTTGTCTTCGGATCCGCGCGCCAGTGGTGAGGGCGACACACTCAGCCCCGCCGACGTCTGCGGGTCGTGTATCAAGTTTTGATAGTGAAAGTACGGGCGACGAACCTCTCGCGCGATCAGGGCTTCGAGCTCGGCATTCAGCTCGCGCGCAAGATCTTGGGCACGTTGCACGGCGGCGACGTGCGGCGTCTGACGTGCTTCATGCTGACGCAGTCGTACATCGTGCCAGCCCGTGAAAAACCAGGCGCCTAGCAGCACCGCGAGCAGTGCGGTCAACAGGCCGGCTGCATAAACTGCACGCGATGCGCTGCTGGTCGTGATCAGGGGTCCAGCCTCCATGCGTACCCCGCGCCTTTAACTGACACGATCACCCGTGGCGTTGCCGGGTCCGTCTCGACCTTCTTGCGCAAGGTGGCGATCGCTACGTCGACCGCGCGCGTCTGCAGATCGCGGCGCTGACCGAACACTTGCTCGAGCAATTCGGCGCGCGACACTACGCGATCCTTGTGACGGTACAGCCAGCGCACGATGCCGACTTCGCGTGGCGTGAGCGGGATACATTGTCCACTCCGGATCACGGCCATACGGGCGAGATCGATGACGGCGCCATCGACCTGAACTTCGTCGAGCAGTTCGCCGGCCGGCGCACGACGGCCGAGCGCGCGAACGCGGGCGAGCAGCTCGCGCGCCGAGAACGGCTTCGTCACGTAGTCGTCGGCGCCTTCCACAAGGCCTCGCACTTTGTCATCCTCGGAGCCCAGTGCGGTGAGCATCAAGATCGGCAAGCCGGGGCGCGCCGCACGCAGCCGGCGGCAGACCTCCACGCCATGGAGTCGCGGCAGCATCAAATCGAGCACAACGAGATCGAAGGGATCGCGCAATCCGCTTTCGACGCCGGCGGCGCCATCGCTCACCGCGGTCACCACGTGGCCGTCTCCTTCGAGGAGATCCGCGATGCCCTCTCGCAGGCCTGCTTCGTCTTCGACCACGAGGATTCGCACTGAAGGATATCTTGCCACGCGCTGTGTAAGGCGCGTGTAAAAGTGCATTTTACGAAAGCCTGACCGCACGCGGCGATTCGCGGGTTTAGTGTAGTCACATGACACATTCACTTCGCTCTCTTGTTCTCGGGCTCACACTTGGATGTCCTATCGCGCTCACGATCTCGCTTCGCGCAGACAGCTCGCCGGTATCGCCGGTATCGACGATGCTCGCATCGCTGTTCGAGCGTTACGATCGCGAGCCGGACGGTCCTGCCAAGGACACGTTGGCGGGGCGAATCGATGCCGTCGCACATCAGCGGTACGCGACGGTGTCGCGGCTGTACTGGCACACGGACCTCGAGTCTGCCAGGGCGGCCGCGCGCGAGCAGGGACGGCCGATTCTTCACCTGCGGATGCTCGGCAACCTCGATGAGGACTTGTCGTGCGCGAACAGCCGGTTGTTCCGCACGACGCTCTACGCGAATCAGGACGTCAGCCGGTTTCTGCGTGAGCGGTTCGTCCTGTACTGGTCGAGCGAACGGCCGGTGCCGCGCGTGACAATCGACTACGGGAATGGGCGCAAGCTGGAGCGCACGATAACCGGCAACAGCGCGCACTACGTCCTCGACGAGGAAGGCAACGTGCTCGACGTGTTGCCGGGCCTGTATGCGCCGGCCGCGTTTCTTCGCGAGCTCGGCGGAAGCCTTGCGCTTGCCGCGAGGGTGCGCGCCGCATCCAGCAATCAGCATGCGAAGTTGATCGTCGACTATCACAAGGAGCAGCTGATCGCGGTGACGCGAGTCTGGGCGCGACTTGCCGGCACGCCCGGGATTCCACTATTGGCGGCGGCGCGCGTTGAGAGCCCCCTTGCGGCTGCGCAACTCGCAACGACAACAAAGATCGCCACTGAGCGGACCGACCTGCGCTATCTCGCCAGGGAGCTCGTGCAGGTATGGTCCGAGAGCCAGGTCGAGATGTGGTACGCAGCGGGTCACGTGGTGTATGGCATTGGCGATCGGAAGGCGACGATCCCGTCTGGGCGTGTGCTCGACGACGTGAGTCGCGCGCTGGTCGTTCGCCTGCACAACGAGGGGCCGCGCGAGCTGCGCGCGACCGGACCACAGCTTGACGCGATGATCGCGCGGCTCGAGCAGTCGCTGGTCGCCGACAGCGCGCTCAATCAACTGCGCCTGCGCCCGCAGATCGCACGCGAGATCGTGCGACGGGGCGGACGGATCGATTTCGCCACGCTGAATGCCTGGATCTACGCCGAGGTGTTTCGCTCCCCGAGGCAGGACGAGTGGCTTGGCCTGCTGCCGCGCGACGTGTTCACCGCGTTGCCCGGCGATGGTGTGGTGAACTGAGACCTGGTCCGTGAGCGTGTTTCGGCTCGCTTGGCGCATGTCAGATCGAAGGGGAACGCTACATGCGAAAAGCGATATGCGTCGTGCTGTGCTGGCTTCTCGCGTCTTCTATTGGATCTGCGCAAAGCGATTGGGAGGCGGTAGCGGCGATTCCTCCAGGAACACCGCTGCGCCTCGAAGCGGAACGAGGTCGCCTTGCGGAAGGACTACTCGAGGTGGTCGATGACACCCACCTCACGCTTCAAGGCAAATCCTCTGCCCCCCGTACTCTCATTCGAAAAGTTGAGCGCCTCGGCGCCACCAAGACCAGCAAGTTCGCCAAACGGGGGGTTCCTGATCGGGGCTGTTGGCGGTGTGGCCGTTGGGTACTCTGTTGCGGAGACCAATAAGGGGCCGTTGGCGCTTCGCATGGGCGTGGGCTGTGGCGCGATAGGCGCGGCAATTGGCGCACTCGACGGCCTGCAATCACGAGAGCGAACGTTGATCTATCGAGATCCATAGCCAACTTTGCCTTACTTGACGTACCAATGACCCGACATCGAGAAGCCGATGTGGCGCGGCTCGAAACCGTCGAACGAGGGTCGCGACCATCGGTAGCCCATGTCGGCGCTGAGCGCAAATTGCGGCATCGCAGAGAAGGTGGCCTCGGCGCCGCCGACCGCTTCGTAGCCGAGATGGGTCTGCAGATTGGCACGGTAGAACCTGGGCCCGGCGCCAACATACGGCCGCAGCCACACGTTGTTGTTCACGCTTTCCGGCAGTGAGTAGAGAAGACTCGGCGCGAATTGTGTAGCGGCGATGAGCCGTCCGTCGGGGTTCTTGAGCTGAGGACGGGACGCATTGAACTGAACGCCGAGCCGGTGGCTCCACCACGTGCGTGCCGTCGCTCCCCATGTCGGCTTCAATGCGTTCATCGAATTGATCGAGGCACCCATGCCGATGCGATGTTGCGGCAGCGACACGTAGGTCGCTTGCTGCGAAGTAGCGTATCTCGTCGGCATCGGTCCGCTGGCGCGCGCGCTTGAATTCGCGGCCGCCGAGGTGGCGGCTGCCGCGACGGCGGCAATTTGTGCCACGGCCGCTTGCGCGGCAGCCGAAGATGCTTCTGTCGAGCGCGGCACGATCGCTCCTGTGTTGACGTGCACGAACGCGATGCCTGCGTCGGCTTTTGCCCAGGGTACTTCGACCCATGATCCCAGATTGCGCCTGATTTCGAGGATGGTTCCAACAGGCGCCTTCCCGATGACCGGGCTGGCCACACTTGGAAACTTGTGGATATCAGCCGACGCGTTCACCGTCAGGTCGGCGACGGGCGCGCCCGCACTCTGACCGAACAGAGGGGTCGCGTTGCAGACCAGCACTATCGCAACCGCTGAAGCGAGACGAATCATGGGCATCTCCTTGGACCTTCTCTTCAGCAAATGCGATGCCCTGACCCCCATCGCGAAGGCGTTCTCTAACTCGTTGAGCACATCGGAGTTGATGTTGCCGGTTGGGGTGGCTGGGCGCGCGGCTCAGGATCGGCGAACCAATTGCGTGATCGCGAAGCCAATGCTGTCTCGTGCCAAGAGCCTCCGCGCTTGGTCATTGTGAATAGAAGCGTTTCAGTCCATCCTATCTTTCATGACCATGTGCCGGTTGCGAGCTGGTGGATTTGTTTTCGCACTCATTCTGTCGGGCTCTGGTAGCTACGCGCTGAAAGCCCAGGGTGCGGAATCGGGCATCGCTGTCCGCCTGGCATCACTCGAAGGCGCCGTACACAGCCTTGAGAGACAGGTCGCGGAACTGGCAGCTCTTCTGCGAAGCGCGCTGCCGCCATCGCGCGGCGGTGCGATCTCCGAGGTTGACTTGAAGATCGACAGCGCACCTGTGAAGGGCTCTCGCACCGCCAAGGTCGTGTTGATTGAGTACTCTGATTTTGAATGTCCCTTCTGCGGACGTCATGCGCAAACGACTTACCACGAGATACAGAAACACTTCGTGGAGACCGGAAAGGTGCAGTACATCTTTCGTCATCTTCCCCTCGAGAAGCTCCATCCGAACGCGCGCCGAGCGTCGGAGGTGGCGGAATGCGCGAGGGTGCAGGGAAAATTCTGGGAAGTGCACGATCGACTATTCGCCAACCAGCGGGCGCTCGCAATCTCAGATCTCAGAAGCTACGCTCAAGCCGAGAAGTTGGAGCTTCCGCGCTTTGAATCATGCCTTTCGAAAGGCGAGTCGACGGAAAGGATCAATGCCGACATGGCGGAAGCCGGCCGTTTGGGGTTGACGGGAACGCCGGCGTTTCTCATCGGCCAGCTTCAGACCGATGGAACCGTACGCGTCAATCAAAAGATCGTAGGGGCCCAGCCGTTCGACGTCTTCAAAGCTGCTTTAGACGCCCTGATCAAATAAGCGAAATGCACCGCCTCACATCTACCTCGCGAGGCGGTGCAACCATGAGCCCGTGCTACTTGATAGCGACGATGATGAAGTCCACCGGCTTGCCGCCGGCGTTCTTCGCCTCGTGCGGTACGCCGCGGCCGACGAACTGTGCGTCGCCACGCGCCCAGGTCGTCTTCGCAGGTTTACCGTCGATCGCTAGAGACATCTGCGCGGTCCCGAGCGCGATGACGACCTGGTCGTAGTCGTGCTTCGTGCCCGCAGGCTCCTGGAACGTCGGGTCGGCCGTCGTCCGAAAAGCCATCGCCCGCGGACCCTCGGCGAGGACCTTCAACGTCATGCCAGAGCGCGACGCGGGAAGGGTCGCGTTGCCTGGCGCGGCAGACTTGAGCTCGATCAGGACGCCGTCGATCCTCGCAGTACCCATGTTCGCGGGGCTGTGGGTGCCAGCGGGGCTGTACATGGCCGATTCGCTGGCCATCTCTGAATCGACCGACTTGCCATCAGGCATCGTGAACCGGACCTTCACAGGAGCCAGCGGAACGATGATCGCATCGGGATGCTGGTGCATCGGGCTCTTGTCTCCGGGCGCGTAGTCGACCTTCATCACGCGCACGGCCGCATTCTCGAAGAGCAGCTTGTAGTGAGCCGGATCCACTATCAGCGGGTCTTGAGCGAACGCCGTTGACGACCACAGCACGATGAGGGATAGCAGCGCGAGCGCCTTGGGTGCCTTCATAGAGACTCCTCTGAAATGTTAAGGCCTGTGAGTAGGGCGGGCGATTATGCGTCACTCGCGTTCTCGCGTCCACTGCAAACAAAACTGTTTGATATGTAGGACAAACGCTGACAGGCGAGTCCCATTTGCGCGGAGAATCCGAGAGTCGACAACGAAAGCCATTGACACCGCCGACCATGTATGAAAAAAGAACTC
>DATEEI010000064.1:0-11193 GCA_035281225.1 Vicinamibacterales bacterium | reverse complement strand
ACGTTCGGCACGAAGTAATAAATCAATCCGAAGACGAGCGCGGGAAGAAGGAGAAGCGAATTGCGGATCGCGAACCCGCGCATCACGTCGAGTGCCGGGTAGTTGACCGACACGCGAGCGAACCATCGCGCCTCGATGATCTGCGCCGCTGTCGCGCCCAGGAGGCCGATCATCAGCATGAGACCGGCGGTCAGGAGCATGAGGAACGAAAACATCCTGTGACTCCAGAAACTTCTCGTCTTCTCGACTCCCCAAGCATGATTGACGGCCGTGCTGATCGCGCCGAACACACCGAGCGCACCCCACACGAGCAACACGCCACCGCCGATCCCCAGGCGGATCGGCGTCTGCCGGAACGCATCGAGCTGGCTGATGATGAAGTCGAACTGCCCGGGAAAATACCGGAGGACGAAGAGCAGCACTTTCTGACGGGTCTGGTCGTCAGCGGTCACGCTGCCGAGAATGGAGACCGCGATGAGCGCGAACGGGAAGAGCGACAGAAGGGCGTAGTAGGCAATCGACGCCGCGTAGGTAAGATCGTCGGCCTCATACATCTCGACGACCGCCCGCCACGCCGAGCGACGGGTAATGCGCCACGTCTCGCGAAGCTCGGCTACGACATCACGCGATCGCCACAACACGATGCTTCTATGATGACCCGTTTCTAGGTTCTGGGTGCTGGGTGGCTGGGTTCTGGGTGCTGGTGCTGGTGCTGGTGCTGGTGCTGGTGCTAGGTTGTGGGTGCTGGTTCTGGGTTCCGAGTGCTGGTTCAGGGTTGTGGGTTACAGCGTTGAGGCAACCGAGGTCGTCGTCTCTTCCTTTTCAGAGGCCTCGAGGACTTGGACCACCAGTTCGAAGGGCATCATGTTGATCGCGTCGTAGTCGGGCGGGCAGCCAAACTCGCGGATCTGGGGCGCGGTGGGGTTCCCAAGCGTGACGCACAGGCCGCAGCCGATGCAGAGGTCGGCGCGCACACCGCAGACCATCCGGCCATCTCTGTCTTTCTCTTCGACGATGCAGCCGGCAACCGGGCAGGCAGCCTGACAGATGGAGCAGGCGAAAGCGCCGAAGCATCGATCGGGATCGATGACCGCGATCGTCTTCGGGGCCTTCTTCCGCGGCCCGGTCATCATCTTGGTCCACATGGGGGGCGATTATACCTTAACAGTCGGCAGTCCCAGTCTGCAGTCGGTAGTCCCAGTCCGCAGTCGCAGTCCGCAGTCAACTGCCGCTGGTCTGCCGACCCGTGACTGAGACTGGTGACTGAAGACTGAGACTGATCACTGCCGACTGCCGACTGACGACTCCGTCAGGCACTCACCGCGGTGTGTAAGTCGGTCGGCAGATGCTCGAGAAAGCGTTCGGCGTCGATGGCGGCCATGCAGCCGGTACCAGCGGCGGTGATCGCTTGGCGGTAGACGTGATCCTGCACATCGCCGCATGCGAAGACGCCAGGAATATTCGTCTTCGTGCCCTGGGTGGTCACCAGGTAACCGTTGTCGTCCATCGCCAGCTGTCCGGCGAAGAGGCCGGTGTTTGGGGTGTGGCCGATGGCGACGAACACCCCTTCCACCGGCACCTCGGTACGCGTGCCGTCTCGCGTGTCGCGCAGCACAATTGCGGTGACAACGCCCTTCGAGGTGTCGAGCACGTCTTCGACTTCGCTGTTCCACGCGAACTCGATTTTGCTGTTCGCGAACGCCTTGTCTTGCATAATCTTCGACGCCCGCAACATGTCTCGCCGGTGCACCACCGTCACCTTCGACGCGAACTTCGTCAGAAAGATCGCCTCCTCTAGCGCGGAGTCTCCTCCGCCGACGACGGCGATCGGTTTACCTTTGAAGAAGAACCCGTCGCAGGTCGCGCAGGTCGAGACCCCGTGTCCGAGAAGCGCGCGCTCTGAGGCCAGCCCGAGCAACCGGGCGGACGCACCGGTCGCGATGATCAGCGTCTCGCTGTAGATCGCCAAGTCGCCGACATCGAGCCTGAACGGCCGGCGGTTGAGATGCGCCTTCGTGACATTGCCCTGAACGATTTCCGCACCGAAGCGCTCCGCTTGGGCGCGCATGTCGGCCATCAACTCGGGCCCCATGATGCCGTCGCGGAATCCCGGAAAGTTCTCCACCATGGTGGTCAGCATGAGCTGACCACCGGCTTCGATGCCCTCGATGAGGAGCGGCTTGAGGTTGGCGCGGGCGGCATAGAGTGCCGCGGTCAGGCCCGCAGGGCCCGACCCGATGATTGTGACGTTCCGATGTGGGCTCATGCCGTCGCGTCGCCGTTCTGCTTAGACGTGCTTGTCGATCAGCTGCTTCAAGTGATCTTTGTCAGCGAGGCCGACAACCGACTCGACGATCTCGCCGCCCTTGAAGATGAGAATCGTCGGAATGCCACGAATGCTGAACCGTCCGGCGACGCCCGGGTTCTCGTCCACATTCAACTTGCCGACAGTGACCTTGCCATCGTAATCGCTTGCGAGCGCGTCAACGGTCGGCGCGAGCCGGCGGCAAGGACCGCACCATTCCGCCCAAAAATCGACCAGCACCGGCTTGGCCGACTTGACTACGGTCTGATCGAAATTGCCGTCGGTAAAAATCTGAATCTTGTCTGATGCCATCGTCTCTCCTGAAAACCGGTCCGGCTAAAACTCAGCGCTGTAGGCTGCCGATATATGCCCTTGGGCCGGAGACGGCCCTCTCATACAGTTTGACGTACTCGCCGGCCGAACGGTCCCAGGAAAAATCCTGCCGCATCCCCTCGACCTGCAATGTCTTCCAGATGTTCGGGTTAGCGAAGACCGTTCGCGCTCGTTCCATCGCCCCGAGGAGCGCGGCGGCCGTGTAGGCCTCGAACGTGAACCCGGTGCCGCGCCCGGCGGCGTCATTGTAATCCGTAACGGTGTCCTTCAAGCCACCGGTGGCACGGACTACCGGTACAGTGCCGTAGCGCATGCTGTACATCTGACTCAAACCACACGGCTCAAATCGCGACGGCATGAGAAACAGATCGGCGGCTCCTTCGATGACGTGCGCAAGCGATTCGTCGAACCCAATCTTCACTCCGAAGCGATCGGGATGAGCCGACGCAAGATCGCGCCACACCTTTTCGTAGATGGGATCGCCGGTGCCCAACACGGCGAAGCTGCCGTAGCGCGGTAGGCGATCCGCAATCGCGGCCACTAAATCGAACCCCTTCTGATCGACGAGGCGCGACACGATGCCGACAAGCGGACGAGCCAGCCGCTCGAGAGACGTGTCTGGACCGATCAGCTCGATGAGCGCCCGCTTCGCGGCGTCTTTCTTCTCAAGGCTGCTTTCGTCGTACGGCTCCGGGAGGAAAGGATCGCGCCGAGGATCCCATCGATCGACGTCGATGCCGTTCAGGATGCCGCACAGGTCCTTGGCGCGAGCCGCAAGGATGCCGTCGAACCCCGCGCCGTACTCCTTCGTCTGAATCTCTGTCGCGTAGGTCGGGCTCACGGTGGTGATGCGATCGGAGAACACGATTCCGCCCTTGAGCAAACTGATCTGCTCCCAGAACTCGAGCGTGTCGATCGACATCAGCTCGGGGCCGAGCTCGAGCGGCACCACCCAATCCGGAGGAAACGTGCCCTGATAGGCGAGGTTGTGAATCGTGAAGATCGAGGCCATGCCGCGCAGCTTTGGCTCGGCGGCATAGCGCGTGCGGAGGTACACGGCAGCCAGGCCGGCCTGCCAGTCGTGACCGTGTAGGACGTCGTAGGTGTCCGGAGCCTGAATGGCGTACTCGAGGGCGGCTTTGCAGAGGAAGCCGTACCGCCGCGGATTGTCAGGATAGTCGCCGCCCTCACCGTAGATCGATGCTCTGTCGTACAGCTCCGGGCGATCGACGAGCACGGCCTTGACGTTCTCGGCCAGGGGCTGTTCGATGATCCTGGTCTCCGAAACTGCCCCACCAAGGCCCGGCACGTGGATGATCTTCGTGCTGCCGTGCGCCTGCACGCCGCGGTACTTCGGCGTGACCAGCGTGACCCGATGCCCGAGCCTGCCGAGCGCGAGCGGGAGCGCGCCGAGCACATCCCCAAGGCCCCCTGTCTTCGAAAAAGGAAGCGCTTCGGATCCGACCATCAAAACGGAGACACTCATGGCGAGGCAGCCGCGTGACACGGCGCACGATGGATCCTATTGCATCAGTACGAACCGGTGGGCCACAATCCTGACGTGACCACGCCCAAGACAGATCTCCCTGCGGACCGGCCCGCGGTGCGTACCGGCCGGCCTGAATCGCGGGAGATCAAGGAACTGCGCGAGCTCAAGAACACGCAGCCCGACCTGGCGGCGGCGGCCGACATGCAGATTGAGCTCCTCGGCGCCCAGCGGCGTATTCAGTCCCGCGTGCCCCTTCCCTCGGCGACCTTCGATCGTAGAAAGCCGGACAACACCGGCCGGCGACCGGTCCTGCAGTTCAAGGACATCCCGATCGACTGGTCTGATTTTCGGCTGATGATCCGGCAGACGGCGGATATTCTCCGCCGGTTCGAGACACTCGAGCCCACCGATTACGATCGCATTCAGGCGCTCGCGCGCGATGGCCACATCGAAGGGGTTGTCACAGCTTGGTACGACTCAGCCATGGCGTCGACGCGCCCGGCCTTGGATCCTCGGACGCCTGAGAAAGAACTTCTCGATCAGGTTCTGCTATTGTCGATGCGTCCCTTCCTGGCGCGCTGCGCCGAGGCGCTGCTGCCAAGGCTGGAATTGAGCGAGTGGCGGCAGCCCACCTGCCCGCTGTGTGGCGGCGAGCCCGAGTTCGCGTTCATCAACCCGGCGGCCGAACGGTGGCTCATCTGTGGAAGATGTACCGGCCAGTGGCGCTTCGATCCGATTACCTGTCCGTATTGCGAGAACAGCGACCGCTCGCGGATCACCTCGTTTACGAGCCGCGACGGCCGTTACCGCATCTATGCCTGCGACGAATGCCACCGGTATCTCAAGGCCTTCGACGGCCGCGACGGCAGCCGCCCTGTGATGCTGGCCGTCGATTCCATCGCCACGCTCCCCCTCGACGCCGCCGCCATCCAGCGCGGTTACCAGAGCTAGCCAGTGCGGCTAACGCCGCACCCTACGAGATCTTGTTCGGTGTTACTGGGCTGTTGCGACGGAGGGAGTCGCGATGCCGAAGAGGCCGGTGTGCGCCGAAAGCCATGCCATGAGGTGGCGGGTTTCCCAGAACCGGCCGACGCTGGAACTGGCACCGAGCACGACGACCGCGAGTGAAGGCCCTCCCTGGGGCATCTTCAACAGCGTTGCCAGGCAGTAGCCAGCCTTGCTGATGAACCCTGTCTTGCCACCGAGGACGTCGATGTCGCCAGCGCGCAGAATCTGGTTGGTGCTGCGGATGGTAATAAGGCGATTCTTAGCCGTGCGGAACGAATATTCCGGCGTCCTCATGATGGGCCCGATGCGATCGTCTTCCGACGCGAAGGCGATGAGCCGTGCCATGTCATAGGCCGAGGAGATGTTGTCGTTCAGCAGCCCAGACGGATCGGTGTAGGCCGTCTGATGCAGACCCAGATCGTCCGCCTTCGAGTTCATCCGCGCAATGAAGCCGTCCGACCCCAGCGGGGAGATGCGAGCCAGCGCACGCGCCGCCGCGTTGTCTGACGGAATCAGCAGCAGATGGAGAAGGTCCGACACGCGGACGCGATCGTTGGTCTTCAGATAGGTCGTCGAGGCCCGGAATGTGTCCGAGCGCACGATCGTGACCTCCTGGTTCAGGTCGGTCGCGCTCTCCAGGAACACGATAGCCGTCATCACCTTGGTGATGCTGGCGATGGACCGCTCATCCATCGCGTTTTCCTCGTAGAGAATCTTGCCCGTCGCCGGATCGTAAATGATGGCGGCTGCCGCGCGCACATCGGGCACGACGTTACCGGAGGCGTCCGTTCGGTACTGGGGTCTCTTGGCTTCCGCCAGGGCCCTCGCAGACCGTGCCGCCTTGGCGCGGGCAGCCCGAATGCGGGCCGCCCGGGCGCGCGCACGGGCCGCAGCCGAGGGCTTTGCCCTCGCTGTGGTCGTCGCGGCCTTGGCTGAAGCTGCCGTTGGGGCCACGGGCTGCTGCAGAGTAGTGGCAGCCGCCCCGGTGGCGATGAAGGTCATGCCCAGCCCCAGAATGGTCAGGCGAATAGCGACGAACTTGGAAGTCCTGTAGATGGGCAACTTTATGTCTCTATATGGTTCATCGGTATTCTAGCAAAGCCACAGTAGAGGCTCCAAGAAAAAAGTGCGCCAAGGGGCTGCAAACGGACGAGATATCGTTCGATATCTCTCTTTAGATGGCAACGCGCTCCTGTGGCGCCCGAATCCGCACACTGTGCGCTCAATCTCGAGCGCTTTTGCCGCGTCATATCCAAATGATTGGTTTGAGACTCAAGAAAGCGCACGCGCGTGGTCATCGCGACAGGGATGCACGCTCACCAATGCGGCACAGTGCGAACAATATTCTCCAGATCAATAGCAAAAGTTCGGAAATCTTCACGCAAACGTTAAGCAAAAGTAGCAGTAACAATCTAGATTCATCGGTACGGGAATTGCTCCACGCTTCAACGGAGGTCAGCCATGGGTAGCTTTGTTCGGCTCCTCGGTTTCACGACACTGGGCTGCGGTTGCATCATCGGACGCTACCGCGAGCTGGCCACGAGCCGGGATGTGAATTACGTCGAGGAAAAGGGCGTGGCGTGCAAGACGCACGGCCATCGACGCAACCACACGATCCTGGATCGCATCACGGTCGCGCCAGTTCTGACGGCGGTCAAGACCGCTTAACGAGGCTTCGCTGCCGCAGGCGGGGCCTTCAGGCTGTACTCGCGTCGGTACATCACTTCCAGATTGCCCCCATCCGGGTCTTTCTTCTTAATCCGAATTTCAATCTGTCGCCGGCGCTGCGTAGGGTCGGGGTTCGTCGAGTAATACCCGAGCACGTAGTAGTCGCTCGTTTCGGCGTCAATGCGCTTCAACGCTTTGCTGAAGTCGTTGGTGTTGACGACCGCAACGCCTCCGGTGAGCTCCGCCACGATGCGCAGGGTGTCCTGCTGTTTTCTCAGGTGTTGCTCCCACTCCGTCATCTCGACCGGTTCGTCGATGTCCTGTCCGGCGACGAGGCCCCGAGGATCGAACGTATAGAAGGTGGCATTGGCGCGATTGGCCAGCCGGGTGATTTCGACCAATCGCATCGACAGATCGGCATCGTTGAACTGATCGCGCATGCTGACCTGCGACCGGTAGGGATCGTTCGGATCGACGTTTCGATTGTTGAGCATGCCGACGCCCGCGGTTCCGGCCCGTGAGGAGGCGAACGGATCGAAATCGTAGCCGTTGCTGATCAACACAACCGCCTTGCGCCGGTTATGGGTCTGCTCGAGCTTCGTGAGCATGTCATAGACGGTCGAGAACGCCACGTTTGCGCGGTGCATGACTTCCTGTGGTGTCTCCCCCATCGACGACTGCTGAATGATCTCCGAAGGCTTCAGGCCGCCCCCCGTAATCTTGTTGGCGGCTTCCTCCATCCGCGTCCGGTCGTACGTGAGGTCGATCGCAATGGACGACGTCCCGGTGGAAACGATGCCGAACAAGTCGCCCTCGTGGACGAGCTCCTTTGCCATGTCTCGGAAAAGCCTGCGGATGCGATGAGTGTCGCGGAACACCATGTGGAGATCATCGATCACGAAGAGGAGGACGCGGCCCGCGGTATCGTTGACCGGCCGCGACGGCGGGAGAATGATGCCCTCGCGCACGGGAGCGGCCGCCACTGCCGTCTGCGTCGCGTACACGCGCCCGCCATGCACCAGCGTGAACGAGTTGAGCTCCTGCTGAATACCGTCCTCGAGCACCTCGAAGTCGTCCTTCGTCAGATCAGCCTGAAACTGGCCGCGGCGGTTCCGGACGATGACGTCTGAGGTGACGAGGTTGACCGACGTGCTAAACGTCGGTGTCCGTGCGCCCGTCGCTGGTACTGGGGGAACAGGCGGTTGTTGAGCCTGGGGAGCGTCGCCGAACATCGGGAGCGCCGCCAGAAACCCCATCGCGAGCCAGGGTGCGAGACCGATTTTTGTCATGATTGAAGACCTGAAAGCAGTATAGCCGTTTTATTCAGGGTCAGGCGTCGGGCTTGCTTCGCTTCCCTGGCGACCGTGTCGCCGGCGCCCCCCACGCCGCGAACGGTGGCGGCGACGCAGTCCGAGGGCCGCGCGAAGATCGCGAAGCTTTGCTTCAAACTCGGCCAGTCCCTTCCGGGTCTCCTCTTCGGTGACCCAGCGATCGGGGTTCAGCGCCTCGGCCTCTGCGCGCAGGGACTCGACGCGCGTCGCATCGCCACCGCGCTCGGTAATTCGCATCAACAGCTCTGCGTATCGCGCACGCAAGCGGGTCAGATCCTGCTTGCCGACCGCGTGTTCGATCGGTGAAGACGGAACGTCCACGTCTGGTTCACCTGTCGACTGTGCAAGCTGCTGGAGCGCCTCCACCAGTTCTTCCTCGGGAATCGACTCTTCAGGATTGACCGTCGGTTCGCCTGGAGGTGGCACCAGCGGACGGACAGCCTGTGGGGTCGCAGCCCTCCGGCGATCGGGTTTGTCGCGTCTCCGTCGCTGACGCTGATCGTCTGACGGGGCCGGCAGCGGCTTCGCTTCGAGAATTTTTGGCCAGTCGAATTCGATGTCGGGGTTGTTTTCTTCGATCCAGCGGATGGCGGTCTCATCCAGGGCCGGACGCCCGACTTTCACACCGGGCGGCGTGCGGAACCAGTACAGAATTCGCTGCCGCGAGCGCCCCTGACGGCGACCAGCATGGACGAGCGAGGTTGTTTCGTACCCGCGCTTGTCGCGCGAGAACCGCAGAAATGGCAAAGCTATTTGCGTTTAGACGACCGTCCAGCCTTTCGGCTTGCCGCAGGTTTACGCGCCGCGGTCTTGCCCGGTTTCGACACTTTCTTCTTGGGTGCTCTCGCCTGCCTCGCCGACGGCTTGCCGGAGGATGGCCGCGCTGAAGCCTTGGCAGACGCCGGCGCCTTGTAGACCGAGAGAAACCGCATCTCATCGCCGACCCAGTGGTAGCTGTGTATCTCGGCCACTTGGACGTTGAAGTCCGTACAGAGCCTCTTCGCCACGTCGGCCATCGAAGCCGGCACATATAAATGGAAGGGGGGCCGGAGGCGGCCGTAGGGCACCCACTCAGCCAGCGCCTCCAGGTTATTGACCGACTCGACGGTCTCAACCTCGATGACCGCCTGGATCTTGCGGCTTCGATCCGGTGTGGTCAACACGACATCCGGGAAAACCGCTGACAGGCCGACCCCGACAGGGGCGTTCTGTTCGGCCGCAGGATTGACCCCCGCGTCGAAGCGACGGCGAAACTTGACTTGTAGAAGGCGTATGACGCGGTCGTGTTCGAGCTGCTCGCGGACCGGCCGAACGAGGATGGGGCTCACGAAATCGCGACTATAACATGGAAGGGGCCTAAATAAAGACCTGAGTTGGGCCGATAAAGCCTGGGAGCTTACGAATGAGTCTCGAGTCCTCCAAGAACGTGTCCAGCGTCGCCGTCTCAAGCCCGCCGACGACACGCACCATCCTGATCGTCGACGACGACCCGAGCGTCACCGAAACGTTCGAACGGATGCTGCGGCTCGAGGGCTATCACGTGGTAACCGCCCTTTCGGCCGAAGCCGGGCTGAACCAGGCGGAACGGTCGCACCCGCACGCCATCATCCTCGACCTGCGCATGCCGCTGGTCGATGGTCTTCAGTTCCTCCGCGCGCTCCGCTCCAAGAGCGATCTGCAGAAAATGCCGGTGGCCATCGTGACCGGGGACTACTTCCTGGACGATGCCGTCTCACGCGAGCTGCGTGGGCTCGGCGCTGATGTGCGGTTCAAGCCGCTTTGGCTCGAAGATCTCCTCGCCCTCGCTCGCAATCTCCTCAAAGCGTAGTACGATCCGCGTCGAATGAATGACCGCTTCCTCAAGGCCTGCAGGCGCGAGCCTGTGGATCGCACCCCGGTGTGGTTCATGCGCCAGGCGGGGCGCTATATGGCAGAGTATCGGGAACTTCGCAGCCGCTATTCGCTGCTCGATATCTGCCGCGCGCCCGAGCTGGCAACCGCCGTGACGCTGCAGCCTGTGCGGCGGATCGACCTCGACGCGGCCATCCTGTTTTCCGATCTTCTGTTGCCGCTCGAGCCGATGGGCATCCCGTTCGACTTCGTGCGGGGCGAGGGACCAGCCATCGAGAACCCCCTTCGCACCGAAGCCGATATCGACCGCTTGAAATGGTTTGAACCGCGCGAGGCGCTGCGGCACGTGCTCGAAGCCATCCACCTGATCCGCCGGGAGCTCGACGGACCGAACGGCGTTCCGCTCATCGGATTCGGCGGCGCACCGTTCACGCTCGCGTCGTACGCCATCGAGGGAGGCCATTCGCAGAACTTCGCGCTGACCAAGGCGCTGATGTACTCCAACCCGCGCGCCTGGCACCGCCTCTGCGGCATGCTGGCCTCGATCATGGGCGAGTACATGAAAGCGCAGATCGAAGCGGGCGCGCAGGCGATTCAGATCTTCGACTCGTGGGCGGGCGCGCTGAGCTCGGCCGACTACCGCGAGTTCGTCCTGCCGCACACCCGGAGGATTTTCGACGCCGTCAGCGGCATGGGCGTTCCGACGATCCATTTTGGCACCGGCACGGCCAGCATCCTCCAGGATCTGCGCGAGGCGGGCGGCGATGTGATCGGCGCGGACTGGCGCATCCCGCTGGACGAAGCGTGGGACCGCATCGGACACGATCGCGCGATTCAGGGAAATCTCGATCCCACCCTGCTGCTGGCGCCGCTCGATCGCATGCTGACGGCCGCAGACGACGTGCTCGATCGCGCCAAGGGGCGTCCGGGGCACATCTTCAACCTCGGCCACGGCATTCTCCCGTCGACGAGCGTCGACCACGTGCAGATGCTCGCGCAACACGTCCACCGGCACCGGTTCGCGCATGCCTAGCTCGCCCGGCGTCGCGGTGCTGTTGATGGCGCACGGCACCCCCGAATCTGTCGATCAGATGCCTGACTATCTTCGCCTCGTGCGAGGGGGTCGAGAACCGTCCGCCGAGCTGATCGAAGAAATGACGCATAACTGGAACGCCATCGGCGGGCACTCACCACTCACCGAGATCACG
>DATEEI010000063.1:0-3498 GCA_035281225.1 Vicinamibacterales bacterium | reverse complement strand
GAGGTGACGGCGTGCACGGTCCACGGGTCGTCGCGATCGAGGAGCAGCTGATGCTGCTCACGACGTTGACGGTGCAGCCCGTAGTTGATCGCATGCGATGCGATCGCGGCGGGCAGCGTTCGGAGGTACTTCGGCGGGGCCCCAGCTATGCCGGCGAGCTGCTCGAAGCTCCAGTTCGTGAGGGCGGCCTGGCGACCGGACGTGTCGCGTAGCGCGAGCGCGTCAGCTGCCACCGCTTCTGTCCTGACGGCGACGGTCTCGATGGTGCGCTCTTCGGTGCGGATGCGCCGTGCGCGAGCCGCCTCGTAGAGCGCGTGAACACTGGCGTACCGTTCATCCGGCGGGCGTGACGCCCATTCTCGATGAGCCGTGTACGCGTTGACAGCAGACACACCTATCCCGTTCATTGGAGTGCTCCTTTCTGCGTGCCCTGAGGGCGACGAGGTGGAACGAAGCCTCACGCCGGGCGGCGTGAGGGGGTGGTCAGGACGACCACAGCGAGAGAGAGTTGTGATCCCCTGGCGAAGGGGACCAATCCGTTCTCAGTTGCGATCCACCTCCGTGGCAGAAACAGCAGCGGACTGCTTATCGGACACGATGTACTCGCGGCGCAGCACGAACGGCCCGTGCTTCAGGGTGACGAGCGCTCCGATGATGACCAGGCTCGGCACACCCTGGTGACGCCGCGACAACAGCAGATGATGACGAAGAACAACGTTGGCCTCCGGCAGCCGCTCCTGAATTTCACGGATGGCTGCCCATTCCTCGGCCGACGCCATGATGGCGTGAGCGCTGCGAGCCACAACGTCCGCGGGTGTGACCACGACGTCGGCTGAGCCCGTACACTGCCGGATGAACTTCTGGAGCCGCTGCGCGCCGTCGTGCACGTAGACGGGCCGAGTATCGACGGCCGCGAATACCTGGTCACTGATTCGCGCGATGGCTTCGGCCATCGGCAGAACTCCGGATGCGTGCCGCGCCTTCTCTTCCTCGGTTCCGTTGATGCTGATCCACTCGGCGATGAACTGCTTCTTTTCTTCGTGCAACGCCGCTTGAGCGATCTGGTCCTGTCGGACCTTGTCCTGGTAAGCGCGCTGGTCCGCACGGAATCGCCGATGCGCTTCCGGAGGGACATCCTTGGCCAGACCTTGGTCAGTCGACACGTCGAATAGCACTCCTCCGCGCTCGGTGACCACGTAGCAGGTCTTCGGCGTCGGCGGCGGATGGGAGGCTGCACGCAGACTCTTGTCGGCGAAGAACGTCTCGGCGAGGCTCTGTCGCCGCACACGGTCGTCATCCGTTCTCTTGGCCTTCAGCGCCGTGCGCTGAGCGTGGTAGGCGGCCTCGAGTTCGTGGTTCTTCGCCGCAGCGCGATACAACTCGTCGACCGTCGGGGGCGCGTCGTACATCGGCGCGGTGTCGATCCGAACGATGCCCGTGGCATCCATCTCGAATCGCGGCCTGAGCTTGAGCCGCGCCACGCCTTGCCGGTCGACGGAGACGAGGTGGAGGCGATTCGCCGGAACCTGCAGCGTGATCTGCTGGACCGACCGGCCGTCGCCACCCGAGAGAAGTGACGCCTTCCTGCCGTCTTCAGACAGTAGGTAGCTTGCGGTCGCGGAGAGGGTGCGCGCGGCATCAGCGCCCGGCGTCGAAGCCACCGAGAGCGAGCCAGATTGCCTGTCGACAAAGCGCGTCACGGTCTCCATAACTGCGTCCTTTCCGCGAGACGTCGGCTGCGCAGCCGACGAAACAACATTCCATCGCGAGAGAACCGCGGCCCCAGGCGGCGGGGCTGAGCCCGCACCGCCTGGGAACCTTCTGGTCGATCAGGTGTGAGCCTCCGAGCGCTGGTACGCGTCGAGGATGCACTGCCTAATCGCCTCCTGCGCGCTGGCGTCCCCGTTCGCGGGACGCAACAGTGCGAAGCTCCGACGTTCTCCGTTCACGGAGTACTGTCGGGCCGGGAACGTCACGTTTCTTCCCCCATCGCGACGTTCCCACACTGCGAAGCCGATCAACTTCATCCCGCTGAGCGGGCCGGATGCGGCTTCGAACATCACCTCCGCGTCAGCAAGCTTCCCTGCGGGAGAGCCCTGCTGATTCGGGATGATCGACACAGACACGACGACTTCGCCTTTTGACTTGGACATGGTTGTCTCCAAGACTGCCGTGGGCCTGAGACCGCTTGGCAGTGGCTGGTTCGAGCAGGTCCTGAGGACGCCGTCGAACAGGGGTGGGACGCACGGCCCTGGGAGCGCGTGCGTGGTGACGGGAAGATTCATCAATACAACCATGCGCCTTCGATGTCAATAGGAGATTTGCGAATTCTTCGTTGTTGAGATACGAGCATACGCATGAGGTAACCTCACAGGAGGCCACCCTGAGGCTCATGGCCATACCTCCTCGCGTTCGCAATCTTCTGTCGCAGCTCGCGTTCCGACCACGGCGGCTCGCATCGCGCGTTCCACTCGCTGAGCACGCGCACAGCCTCGTCATCCGAGAGATCGAATCCGCGCACGAGTCGACAGCACACGCGAAACGTCAGCAGATCGCCGCACTGACCTGACACCGCGGGACCGACGCGCTGGAGAAATGCGCGCGCACGTTTCACTGGACCCGGGGCCATCGCAGAACGACGAGTCGTTGTCGCAACCCGCGTAGGTGTTGCGGCACTGACCTCTGGCAGATCCTCCGCGCAGAAGACATCTCGCCAACGGAGGTACTCAATGCCGACGGGACTCGATGGATTCCGCTTGTGATTGAAGAATCCCGGCAATCTTGTGGTCTGCGCGCTCGATGTCGCCGCTCGATCCGTCAGCAGTTCCCGCGCGAGCTGCTTCTGCAGCAACTCGACTCGCGAGGGCGCGATGTCTTGCACGCGCCACAGCACGTGCAGCCGGCCAGGCGACGAATGCAGCACGTACGACGGCGGCGGCAGATCTGGTCGTGTCGACAGGGCGGCGAGCAGTCCCGGACCGTCACCGTCCTCCTCGAGGAACAGATGCCGCACCTGGGCGACGGCCGAGCGCGCGCGCGACCGGCCCGGCCGATAGGCGTTTACGCCGACGTACACATTCCAACCACGTGAGTTCAGATGACGGAGCCATGCCTGAAAGCGGTCGCCAGCCGCTGTTGTGGCAGGCACGATGCGCTGAATCACCTGACCCGTGCGATAGGTCTTGAGGAGCACCCCTATCGAGTCGTTCGGAGCAAACGCCGCTCGCAGAAAACGGACTGGCGCGCTCCGGTCGATCCGTACCACGTCGTCACTCCTTCGTGAGGGTGACCGAACCCGTGAACGGCACCGGGCAATCGACTCCGGTGATGCTGCCCTGGATGCTGCGGGCTTCTGCGGTCGCGAAGCTACCGAACGTCCCTCGGCATCCGCGCGGAGAGTTGTACTCGCCTTGGGTGCTGATCTGCGCGGGCGGCGTGTTGCCTGGAATCATCGATGTCGATGACGTCAGGGTGATCGGAAGCCAGCCGTTCTCCGAG
>DATEEI010000062.1:0-35083 GCA_035281225.1 Vicinamibacterales bacterium | reverse complement strand
GACGGCTCTTCCGGCCGGCGCGGAGCTGACGTGCGTCCGCTCATTCCATGACCATCCCCTGCTGATCGACGCCTTCGCGGAAAAAGTGTTGGCCGAAACTCCGCAGCCGCACGAAGAGGTCGTGTTCACGGCCCACAGCGTGCCTCAACGCGTCGCCGCCGCTGGTGATCCCTATCCCAGCGAAGTGGCCGCGACCGCGAAGGCGGTTGCCGAACGCTGCGGCATCTCGTCGTACCACACGGTCTATCAGAGCGCCGGTAGAACACCCGAGCCGTGGCTCGGACCGGATCTATCGGCATTCGTTCGCGAGCGCGCAAAGGCATTCGCGACTCGCAGCGTGCTCGTGGCGCCCATCGGGTTCGTGTGCGATCACACCGAAATCCTGTTCGACATCGACGTGCAGGCTGCGGCAACGGCCCGTGAAACGGGCGTGCACCTGCGGCGGACGCAGTCGCTCAACACGTCCCCGACCTTCGTTCGCGCGCTCGCCGCGCTGGTCGCGGAGGCCATCGCGGCGCCCGCGTAGATGTCCGTTCTTCACCACAGAGATGGGATGGAATCGGTCGACGTTGCGGTGATTGGCGGAGGCGTTTCAGGCTTGGCCGCCGCATACGAGGCACTGAAGCGCGAACAGTCAGTCATCGTCCTCGAGCGCGAGACGCGCGCCGGCGGCATCATCCAGACCGAGCGCGTCGGCGAGTTCGTCATCGACGCTGGACCTGACGCGCTGCTGGTGCAGAAACCTGCGGCGATAGCGTTGTGCAACGAGCTGGGACTGGGCGACCGGCTCGTATCCACGAAGCTTCCGCGCACAGCCTTCGTGCTTCGCAACGCGACGCTGCATCCCCTGCCAGGCGCATCGATGCTCGGCTTTCCGACACGCATGCAACCATTGCTTGCGAGCACGCTGTTCTCATGGCCCGCGAAGCTGAGGATGGCGGCCGAGCGCATTGTGCCCCGCCGACCGAAACGACTGGCCTCAGCCGACGAATCGATTGCGGATTTCGTGAGGCGCAGATTCGGGCCCGAGGCCGTCACCTACATCGCAGAGCCGCTGCTCGCCGGTATCCACGCTGGCGAAGTGGAACGGCTCTCGATGCATGCGCTGTTTCCAAGGTTGGTCGATGCGGAACGCCGTTCCGGCAGCGTCATGCGCGCGTTCCGGCGTGAGCGCGGCTCCGTGAATACCGACGGCGCATTTCGATCGTTTCCTCATGGACTCGGCGAGCTCATTGACGCGTTGTTACACGCCATTCCGAAAGCGTCCATCCGGACGGGGTCGAATGTCACAGCGATCGAGAAAGGTGACGGCTTCAGAATTCATGTCGGGGGCAAGCCGGCAATCCACGCGCGGTCGGTGATTCTGGCAACCCCGGCCTTTGCCGCCGCCGATCTGCTGCGTCCGCTGGATCGAGATCTCTCGATGGCCTGCGGATCGATTCGCTATCTGTCGACCGCCACGGTGGTGTTCGCCTTCCCGCGCGAGTCGGTGCATCACAACTTGATGGGAACTGGCTTCGTCGTGCCGCGCGCCGAAGGCATCAGCATCACAGCCGGCGCCTGGATTTCCTCCAAATGGCCGCAGCGCGCTCCCGAAGGCCATGCGCTGCTTCGGGCGTTTCTCGGCGGCGCGCGCGATCCGGACGTGTTGTCGAAGACCGACGAGGAGCTCGCCGAGGCCGCGTTGAGGGACTTGACGAAGATTCTCGACATCCGGGGTCTACCGACGCTGACGCGCGTCTATCGCTGGAACCGCGCCAGCCCCCAGCAAGACGTTGGCCACGCCGATCTCATGAAACGCATCGACCTCGCCCTCGAGCGCCATCCAGGCCTCTTCATCTCGGCGGCCGGTTTCCGTGGAGTAGGCATCCCCGATTGCGTCGCCGACGCGCGCGCCACCGCCGCATCCGCCGCCGCGTTCGTCACAACACGCTGAACTGTAGGGCGCGACTTTAGCCCACAACTGTGGGGCGCGACTTTAGTCGCGCTTCGCCAACTAGAGGCACTTCGGTGCTGATTCGCGCAACTAAAGTTGCGCCCTACGATCGCTGAAGTTACGCCCTACGACGGCGACCGTCTGTTCCGCGGCGGTCTGTTCTAAGATGTGCATCGGAGATCTGATGAAACGATTCGCCCTTGTGCTTGTGGCCGTGCTCGCGCTGCCCTGCGTGGCACTCGCCCAGAATGTACCGCCGCATGTCGATGCGCTTCTCAAACAAATCAAAGCGGCCGACAGGGATCAACTTGCGATATCTGAGGAAGACGGCCGGTTCATGCGGCTGCTCGTGGCGACGAGCGGCGCCAAGCGCGCGCTCGAGATTGGTGCGGCCAGCGGCTACAGCGCCATCTGGATCGGGCTCGGCATGCGCGAGACGGGCGGCCGCCTCGTGACGATCGAGTACGACAAAGCGCGCGCGCAGCAGGCTGCGGCCAACATCAAGAAGGCGGGCCTCTCCGATGTCGTGCAGGTAATCTCGGGGGATGCTTTTGCGGAAATCCCGAAAGTGGCGGGCACGTTCGACTTCGTGTTCTGCGACGCGTGGAAGCGCGACTACCTCAAGTTCTTCTCGATGGTCTTTCCGCGCATGGACAAAGGCGGGCTCTTCCTCGGGCACAACGTCATCAACAAGCGGGACGAGATGGCCGACTTTCTCAAAACCATCCACACCAGCCCTGCAGTATTGTCGTCGATTGTCTCGCCGTCGGGCGAAGGCATGTCGATCACGTACAAACGTTGACCGTCGTCCACAGAAAGATCGCCGCGAGCGGCGCGGGGCGGAGGGGCCCCCGCGACTAAAAAGTGACCGGGGCGGGGATCGAACCCGCGGCCCGCGCATTAAAAGTGCGCTGCTCTACCACTGAGCTACCCAGTCATCGGTAGCGAACAGCGAATTCTACCATTGGGGCACGCGCGCTGAAACGGCAGGGTGTCTAGCTGTCGGGACGTTTCGCTGCGACGAGCATCTCCTGCAGGCTCTCCACCAGCATCGTCAGCGAGTAGGGCTTCTGGACCAGGCGGGTGCGCGGACGAAGCCGCTCCAGTTCGGCTGACTCGGACGGCACGCCGGAAAAGATGATGACGGGGGTTCCTGCCGGCATCGATACCACGACATCGCGCCCTGAACCGCGCGCGAGGCGCAGGTCGACGATGGCGGCGACAGGACGATGAAGATGGATTGCATCGATCGCGTCGTCTGCGGTTTCGGCGGTCACGACTTTGAAGCTGTGCATTTCCAGGAACTTCTCGAGCGGATGCCGGACGCTGCGGTCGTCCTCGACCAGCAACACCAGCGGTAGCACGCGAGTGATCATCGACTCTCTTATCGTCCCCTCGCCCTCACCCCGTCACTCCTCGCACCTATCGCACCCGTTCGCGCCTGTCGCACCTGATTCTTGGCGCCCTGCACCGCGTACAGTTCCTTGCCGCCCCCCGAGGCGATCAAGTCCATGTCGAGCGTCGATCGCACGTAGTCGATCAGCTCGGGAGAGGCCGTGTTGGTGTCGAGCACCAGATAGCGAAATTGCAGCATCGAAGGCGGGTCCTCGTCGATTGGCTCCTCTCCGTTCGACAACCGCAGCAGATTTCTCACGATCGGCATCGCATCATAGGCCTGCGCGACGATCGGCGGCATGCGGCCGATGTAGCCGCCGACAACGGGATGGCCGTGGATCGTGGCGTGATACAGCAGCCGCCGCTCCTGACTTCCCCGCCCCATCGTGAGCCCATCGCCGATGCCGAACGGCACCTCGATCACCGGGCCGTTGTCGGTGATTGACGCGAGCTGCTCGTAGACCACCGGCCGATCGAGCGCCGTGAGGGGGATCGGCGCGTGCAGGTAATCGACGGCGAGCAGGGCGATCGCCGCCCAGACGAAGCCAGAGCTCAGAGCCGCCGACCTAAAGGTCGGCCCCACACCGGCCTTCAGGCCCGCCAACCTCAGGGCCATCAGCACCCCCAGCGTCAGATAGACACCAACCATCGCCCGGCCGGGCATTCGCGCATTTTCGACAATCGGCACGAAGCGCGCGAGCGCCTGCGGCAGCGGCAACCCCAGGTCAACACCGGCAGCGGTCACGAACGGACCGAGCGCCCACAAGGCGAAGACGATCAGCACAACCTTCCAGCGCCTCGCTTCTTCGCTGTCGAACCAGTTTCCGCGACCGATCATCGACACCACGATCGGCACGATGCCGATCCAACCCACGGCTTCGATGCGGTCAAGGCCAAGGTCTTCGTAGAGACGACTGACCGCCGCACCGAAATATGGATGAAACGGATTGCCCATCATCGGCGCGAGCATATCGACGCCGCGCGGCGCGCTTCGCCAGAAATACACCTGGCTCACGTAGTGCCCCTCGTACACAAGCTTGGCCGCCTGTCCGATGAGCGGCAGGCACAGGACCGTGAATACCGCCAGCGCAATCATCAACGCCTGTGTGCATCGCCAGAAGACCTCCGAGGGCGGACGCTGAGCTCGAGCGATCGGGCGCCACTTCGTCAGCATCCAGCCAAAAGCGAGCAGCCAGAGCACGAGCAACGGATTGTGCAAGCCTCGCATCGAGATCTGCACGCCAGCGACCGTGAACGATGTTCCGCCGCTCATCGCGATTACCACGATGATGAACACATCGAGAGCCAGCAGCGCGAGGACAAGCAACCGCGTGGTGAACAAGACTTGCCGCTGCGGCCGTGGCTCGCATGAGAGGCGAACGGCATTCCAGGTCGCCAGGGTGTACGCGAGGGCGAAGAGCGCGATGTAGACGACGTGGTAATACGCGCTGTAGGCGGCAATGGCGGCGCACAGGCCGCAGCCGATCGCTGCGAGGATACGGCCGTGGTTCAGCGCGCGCCGCAGGAAGAGCGCAAACAGCGGCAGCACCCACGCGGTGAGCAGATCGAAATGGCCCAGCAAATGCGCGGCGACATACGGCGACCCACCGAACGCCATACCGGCGAGCAGCGCCAGACGCCGTTCGCGCACGATGTCGAACGTCAGCGCGTAGGCGCAGGCGGCGTTGAGGAAGACAGAAACGATGATGTAGAGGTTCTCCGCCTCGATCACGGACAACCCGGCGAGCGCGGTTGCCGAGATGTACCCCTGCAGCGCGGTGTGCGGATGGTTGACGAGGTCTACGCCGAACGGGCTGAAGAGGTAACCCGACTCAAAGAAACGCAGCTCCGGAGCGCTCAGCGCCTTTCTCATCCACCAGAGGTTCCACAGGAAGCTGTAGTTGTCGCCGGGCTCTCCCGGAATGTGATCTCTGAAATGCAGCGCGAGCGGCCACGTCCACGCGATGGCCATCGCAGCGAGCAGCAGGAGCGATAGCACGTGCGACTTACGTCGCATGCACTCTGTTCTTCACCGCCCCCACGAACCCGCGAAGGATCGGCGAGATGTCTCCAGGCCTGAGACCGACTTCGATCAGCGAGAAGCGCTTGTCTTCTCCAAAAGAGGCGTCGAGCGCGTCGCGGAACTGCCGGGGAGTGTGCGCTCGGAATCCACGGCCGCCCCACAGGTCTGCGAGCTTCGAAAACGGCCAGCCGACCGTCTCGTTGTACACCGCGTCTGGAAAGAACGCTTGGAGCATCTCCCACCGGCTGTTATTGAGCACGACAACGATCGGATTGCATCGATACCTGCGCGCATGCGAAATCTCGCTGCCGGTCATCTGAAACGCGCCGTCTCCCACGAGCACCAGCGGCCGTCGCCCGCTGGCAATCTGCACCCCCAACCCCGCCGGCACGGCAAACCCCATGGTCGCGTAGTACGCCGGCGCGATGCAGTCGTTGGAGCGGATGTCGACGCTGGCGAACAGCGCATCCCCTGTGTCGGCAACAAGGGGAAACTCGGGATGCTGCTCGAGAAACTCGTTGACGAGCTTGATGAGGTGCTTCATCTTGATCTGCTCGTCCTGCTTGAACGGATCGAAGATCTCGGCCGACACATCCGTGCCCATCGCCTCGACGATGTGTCCTTTGATCGGCAGGTCTGAGGTCAGCAGCTGGTCTACGACCATGTCGAGCGGCGTGTGTTGAAACTGGTGGTACTTGATGAACACCTCGCGCGCCGTGCAGACGATGAGGTTGTCCTCGTTGATGCGGTCGGCCGACACGCCCAGGCTCGTATCGCTGACGAGCTCGCCGAGCAGGAGCAGGCAATCTGATGATTCGACAATCTCGCGCAGGGGTTGCGGGCTGACGCCGCCGAGATACGTGCCGATGAACTGCGGGTGACGCGTGGGAAACACCCCTCGTCCCAGAAACGAAGACGTCACCGGAATCTGGAGTCGTTCGGCCAGTTGCAATACTTTCTGCGTCAGGTGAAAGCGATGCACTTCCACGCCGACGATGAGCACCGGGTTCTTCGCCGCGGTCAGACGGCTGATGATCTCCTGCGCGGCCTCGGTGACAGCTCCTTCATCCACGCGCAGCTCGACCTGCTCGACGCTCGACAGCGGGCTGACATCGGCAAAGACCATGTCGCGCGGCACCTCGAGATACACCGGCCGCTTGAATTTGAGCGCGACCTCGATGGCTTTGCGAATCTGCGCCGCGGCGGTACGCGGATCGTCGAGCACCGCTCCGAATGCCGTCACTTCCTGGTAGATCTTGAACTGCGAATCGTAAGACTTGACCTCGTGATGCACCTGCACGCCGAGCCGCTTCTCTGATTTGCCTGGGCCGCCGGTAATGACAATCAGCGGCGACTCTTCCGCATACGCGCACGCGATAGAGTTCAGCAGGTTGAGGCCGCCCGCTCCATAGGTGACGACGCAGACGGCGAGACCGTTGGTGATGCGCGAGGCGCCATCGGCGGCGAAGCCCACGGCCGGCTCATGACTGAGCGTGACGAGCTGAAATCGTCCATCCTCTGAAAGAGCCTCGTAGAGATTCAGGACGAAGTCTCCGGGAATGCCGAAGATCTGCCGGATGCCCTGTCCGTACAGCTCGTCGAAGAGCACCTGGTGCAGCTTCACTGAGACTGATAATACAAGCCGGCGGGTTGCATTTGGCGGCCATTCGTTTAGACTTCCGGACTCGAGGGGTGCCACACATGACAGCAGGACGAGACGCGAGCACGTCGGACAAGCGTACCAGTCGTCGAAACTTCTTCAAGCTTCTGGCCGGCAGCCCTATGCTCGCGCTCGCCTACCCCACCCTACCGCCGAGCTGGCAGCACGCCGTTCAGCAAGAGCTCAAACGCAGTGCCGCCGCAGGACCGAAGCGGGCTGGCATCCTCTGTCCCGATTGCGGGCAGGAGATGCGCGGCTATCCGGCACAGGGAGCCGACGCGGCAGCTCAGAGCCCTGGTGCGCTGGCCGAACACCTAACCGGGCAGGTTGTCGAATCGGCTGACGAAGCGATCAACGTGTGGGACTTCGAGCGGGTGGCTCACGCGAACAACCTGCCAGAGCATTGGGCTTACCTTCACATGGGGGTTGACGACTTCGAGACGAGGAAGGCGAACAGAGAAGGGTTCAACCGTCTGATGCTTCGCCCCCGCCGGCTCGGCCAAGATGCGACGAAGCTCGACACCTCGGTGCAGCTACTTGGCCGCAAATGGAACACACCCTTGTTCCTCTGCCCGGTTGCGGCGCTCGAGGCCTATCACACGCAGGGAGAAGGCGGCGCTGCCAGAGCGGCGCGCGCCCGGGGAATTCTGCAGATACAGTCGCACTCCAGCTCGCAGTCGTACGAAGCCATTGCCGAAGCCAGAGGCGAGCCGCACTGGTATCAGATCTACACGGTCCCGGACTGGGACGTGAACAAGCGGCTGATCGACCGAGTGGCCAAGGCCGGCTGCCCCGCGCTGGTCTGGACGATCGATCTCCTCGGCAGCAGCAATCGAGAACTGTCGAGACGCTCGCAGGGTCGCGAGACGTACAACCGGCCGCTTTGCCAGAGCTGCCACAACCATCGGGCCGGCTACGAGAGGCCCATGCGTAAGGACACGGGCGGGCCGGCCGGACCGCGTCCGCCGTACACGTGGGACTACGTCAAGCGCATCAAAGACAGTACGAGCATGAAGCTGGTGCTGAAAGGCATCGTGACGCGCGAGGACGCCGAGCTGGCAGTCGAACATGGCGCCGACGTCATCTTCGTATCGAACCACGGCGGCCGGGCCGAAAACAGCCTGCGCTCGACGATCGAGGCGTTACCCGAGGTCGTCGCCGGCGTGAAGGGACGAGTGCCGGTGATGATCGACAGCGGCGTCCGCCGCGGCGCCGACATCTTCAAAGCCCTTGCCCTCGGTGCCGACGCGGTTGGCATCGGACGCCCGTATGTGTGGGGTCTGGGCGCCTTCGGACAGGAGGGCGTCGACAAGGTGATTCAACTCATGCTTGCTGAGTTCATGATCACGATGAGGCAGACTCGGACGACGTCGATCGATCAAATCACTCCTAATTTCGTCATGGAAAGGCGCGAGCCGATCATGATGCGCAGCAACAACCTGGGCTTCGGCCTGTGAGCGCCGGAGGGATCAGCATGAAAATCGGAATCTCCCAGGCGATTGTGTTTTGCGTGGGACTTACTGTCGCGCTACCGCTTCCCGCGCTTGCGCAGCAGCCGAACGTCGACTTCTCAGTGTCTGGAACGTCAACGGTGCGGAGCTGGACCTGCACGGTAAAGGGCGCGCTCACGGTGACACCGGGCACCGCCGCGCCCGCGCTCCCCGGCCTGGCCGGCGGAGTTCAGACGGCGACGCTGACGGTTCCCGTCAAGGCCTTTACCTGCCCGAACGAGGAGATGACGCAACATCTTCTCGAGACGATGAAGCCTCAACAGTTCCCCGAGATCACCTACCGTCTGGAAAAGTATGTGGTGAAGGGGGGACAAGCCGAGGCGACCGGATCGCTCACGATCCATGGCGTGACGGCGCCCGTCACATTTCCTGTGACGTTTGCGGCTTCTCCTCAAGGGTTGCAGGTGTCGGGAAGTACGCGTGCGGACATGACGAAGTTCGGCGTCGAACCGCCTGTGGTAATGCTGGGCCTGATGAAAGTCGGGCCGCTCATTCGCATCGAGTTCAAAGGCGTCGCCGGGAAGTAGCCCTGCCTGGCGTATAGTAGATTCGCAAGGGCCCCCAGCTCTCGGACGTGGGGGACCTATGTTCAGTCTCACGCTACTCGATCACCTCCGCCTGACGTTCAATCAGGTTATTCACAGTCATCACGCTCATACGCGCGCGGCGCAGTTGCACGCCAGACGGAACCGCCGGCTCCGGGGCGCCGAAGCGATTCTGATGGGCGGCGTCACGATCACCGCGGCCGGAGCGGCGTTCGGTCACGGTCAGATTCTGGCCATCGTCGCCGCGGTGCTGGCGGGAGCCGCCCTGATCGTGCTGCTGGTCCATCTGACATTCGACTTCGAGACCTCTGCGCAGGCACACGCCGCGTGCAGCACGCATTTGCGGCACATCCGCGAGCGGTATCGTGCGCTGCTCTCTGATCTGCATGATGGCGTGCTGAACGTGACCGACGCGCGGCTTCGCCGCGACGCATTGATGGAAGAGCTCGCCGCGATCTACGAGCGAACACCGGCGATGCAGTTGGAGGACTACCGTGCGTCGCGCCGACACCCCGCCGCCGGCAAATCGGAGGTCACGGACGAAGAAGTCGATCTATTTCTGCCGAAGCCGCTGCAGGTCTCGCCGCAGCCGCCAGCCAGCTAGAAATGCGGCATGTTAAGATGTCTGGCTGAATCAACCCCTCCGACCGTCCCCATCGTCCAGAGGCCTAGGACGTGGCCCTTTCAAGGCCAAAACACGGGTTCGAATCCCGTTGGGGACGCCAATTTCATTTGGTCCATTCCGGTCACATGGGTGAGTTCATTCCGAGCACATCAGCTCGATTACTTCGCGATAGCGGTCTTCACAGTTGCCTCACGAAGTGAGCTGAGTCAGTCCTGGATGTGGACCTCGTAGTACACGGCTGGCGATTCGCGTTCGTTGTCAGGTCCAACGACGGCAATCCGGTACTTAACGCGGGAATGTCCGACAATTTGATAGGTCAGGTTAGCAGAACCCCTTCCCTTTCCTGCACTCGTAATCGTGAGGGAGTCGTCAGGGCGCACGCTGGGTTTGCGAACAACCCATTCACATGTTTCCGGTGTGGCCCTGAGCCGGAACGATCCTTTACCGCCCGGAACATTGAAGAGCCGCTCAGCAGGCTCAACCACATAGCTACATGGCGGCTGCGCCTGGCTGAAGTCATGCACGAGCGATGACTGATCCGGAAAAAAGATGCGGACGCGTCCGGTTCGTGACTTCGGCAGGTTGTTCGGACCGATGTCGAATTGAAATCCCCCATTTCCACTCGCGCTCGGGTTGTAGATGTCATGCATGAGTGGGCCGTCCGCGATCGCGAACCAACGACAATCAGGAAATGCCACCGTCACCTGAACGCTGCGGTAGCTCTCAGTGGCGGCCAGCCGAGAGGTGGGCGGAACGATGCTCGAGGCCGCCGCGTTGCAATGATGACGAATATCGACCTGTGCCTGAGCCGACACGTTGCGATACGTAGCCCTGATGTCCACGACCGCTTCGACGTGCGCTGAGACGACACCCGCAACCACTGTCGCCGCTGACGGATTCGACGATTGCCACAATGCCTCAGCCGTCACGTCCGGCGTCGATCCGTCCGACGCCTCAAGCACTGCAGACAGCGCGAGCGTACGGCCGGGGGCGACGCTGTTGGGGCCGCCGCCCTTGATGCCGACTCGAAGAGTGCCGCTGGACGTCGGTGGAGGTGCTGGCGAGGGATCGGACGGCGGCGAGGGACTCGAAGGCGACGGGCTCGCAACTGGGGATCCGCAGCGCGTGCTTCCGAGCGCGATCAGTCCCGATGCAAGGGCAACGAGCATCACGCGGTGCATGTGCGGCTCTGTCCGGGTCATCGCTGGATCCTCACGCGGTAGAAAACTGACGGGCTTGCGCCATATGCATCTCGCAGTTCGAACCTCGTCACGTTGGCACTTGCAGTGGCCGAGACTTGGTACCGGACGCGTCCGGACCCCTTCCTGACGCCATAGTCCAGCACATTGATTTCTGACACACTGCCGGCGGTCGTCGCCACCCAGTGACATGTTTCCGGGGTCACGGTCACGTCGACGAATGCCGTTGCACCGGCCTTCACCACCGCCGAGGCGGGGGTCACAGCAAAGCTGCAGCCGACCGCTAGTTGGGTGACGCGGTGCGTCAACTGTCGCGTGCCGACACCGATGATCACGTTGCCAACGCGGTTGATTGCCAGAGTATTTGGCTCGACGGTGTAAACCACCAAGCCACTACCGCTTCCCGAAGGCCGACTGTGGTTGCGAAGCCAAGGCGCGTCACTACTGACAGACCACTGACAATCGGCGGCTGGTGCCCTGACGACGATGGTTTCACCATGAATTTGGTCGCAGTCAACGCAATGGTCTGGGTTCGCGACGATGGTTCGGCTCGACGGTGACACAATCAGGTCTTCGCATCCAGGCGGTCGCACACGCACCTCGAGCTTGCCCGCCTTTTCGTGAACCGCCGTGACGGTGGTCGTCCCCACCGCACCCGCTGAGAGCAACCCGCTTGACGATATCGTCGCGATGCCCGTGTCCGATGACTGCCATTCCGCGAGGTTCGTCGCATCCGCCGTGCTGCCGTCCGCATAGGTTTCTACAGCCCAGAGTTGGAGTGTGGCGCCTGGTACCAGAGTCGGATCGGAATTGGCCGCAACGCCGATCTGAATCGCGGTGATTCGTGAGGCCGAACTTTGGGGAGTCATAACAGCAGGAGCGGAGGGAGAGGTCGGAGTTTCAACCGTAGAACCACAGTACGTGCTGGCGAGCACAGCTACACCACAGCCGATCAGAGCTACCTTAGGTAGGCCGCGCCTCATGAGGAACTCGGGATGGATTATACGTGACGAGGGAACCCGAGTTTAAGGTGAGTGTCTAAAGAGAAGTCTCAGTGAAGAATTTTCCGAAGGGTCGGGCCGGAATGGTCGTTGGTTTGCTGGCCGTCACGCTTGCGTGCGCCGCCGCGTCTGGGTTGCCCCATGTGTCGGACCTCTATGCGTCGGAGACTATCCCTTTCGATTGGGACAGACGGCTGAACTGTCCACGTCCCCAAAAGGTATGTTCGTAGTTTTTTTTACTTGTAGACTGGTGGCTATGCGAGCGTTTGAAATTCTTGTCAACGACAAACGAACGTGTCTGGCTGGCGTAGATGGCGAGGGGGTGCTGACGGCGATCGTCAGCTGGACGCCAAAAGATCTCCCAACCGATCGCGTAGAGATCGGCGCACTGGAGAGCCTCACTCGCCGGCATCTAGACTGGGGAACGTTTGGACTGAAAGTTGGCGACGAAGTGAAGATCAGGATCGTCGACGTTCAGCACGCAGATCCACCCATAAGTTTTAAGGATCAATGACGCACTCCTCGCTATTGTCGCTTGGAGATATTGGCATCGAGCCATTTAATGACATCCGCGGACTCCTCGACGGTTGCCGTGCTTCGGCAACTTGATGCTTCGAGAACGGGGTTGGTCGCGGGATACCTGAGGGCAAACACGACATAGCTGACACCCAGAACAAATTTGTAAGGACCATGAACGCAGATAACTTCTAGATCTCCTGAGGGCTTTCCACCGCAGGAAAGAACCTTCACCGTCCGAGCGCGACTGCCCTTCCACCACTGCTCAACGTCGAACGTTGCAATGGATGCGGTGTTGTCAGGAAGCGGTTCAAGCGACACCACACGTCCACGAAACACGGCAGCACTTTGCTTGACTTCAACCGCTATCGGTGGAATTGGCGTGCAGGCGTGAATGGCAACGCCCCCTTGTGCGAGCATCATGAGCCCCACCAATATTACAAGTGGCAACACTCTAATCGCCTTCACCATAAGACCAAGCCTCTCACTTGAAGTGAACAGAATCAGCCTCTTCGGATGGTGATGTCAACTAGACATTTCCGAAATAGAAGCGGCGTGCTCGAATCATTTACCGCGCAGCTCTCACAACATCTGGAGCAGTCTGGATAGCGTCGGCGCCAGTCCTCCAGAGCTCAACCGCCAGCGGCCTTCTTCAAGGGACGATCCTTTCTCGCGGGTTCGTCAGCGGTCCACTCGAGCAAGTCGCCTGGCTGGCAGCCCAGTTCGCGGCACAACGCCTCGAGCGTGGAAAAGCGAATGGCGCGCGCTTTGTTCGTCTTCAGCACCGACAGGTTCGCGATCGTGATGCCAATGCGGTCGGCCAGATCCGTCAGCGTGAGCCGGCGGTCCAAGAGCAGGTGATCGAGCTTGATCCGAATCGACATGCGGCCTCAGATCGTCAACGACTGGTCTTCATCGAGACGGGCGCCGGTCCGAAACACTTCCGCAATCACCAGGATGATCAGGCCATGAACGATCGAGAAGACATCGATGCGCGGCCATGCGTCGAACCTCAGCGCGTCGGCAGCATAGTGCGTCTTGGCATAGGCGTTGCCGCCGAAGAGCACGAGTGAGCGCACCACCTCCCCGAGAATGACGGCGTAGCCTATCCACCGGACGCGCATTGCGTTCGCGGTAACAAATGGACGGCCATCGCGGAGGGTACGGAAGACCGCTCGAAGCTGTATGAGTACCCACAGCACAACGGCCAGGGCGAGCGCGGCGAGCAGTGCCGTGGTCGTGAGAAACCTCCTGCTCGGTGGTGGAAATCGTAGCGTTCCATGTGCATCGCGGATGTCCGCGGTCGCAAACCCGGGCGCCGGGGCTGTAAGGCGAAGCACTCCGGGCTCCACGCTGAATGAGACCGGGATGCTCATTTCTGTATTGGACGTGTGGGAAAGATCGATGAAGAATGACACTGATGCTAAGCCGAGCATCAAGACCAGCACGACTGCCACCGTATAGACGCCTGCACTGATGAACCCGGTCAGGAGTGTTGATACCGAGCGCTTTCCCACTACCTTCATACGATCACCTCTGTTTTATCGTTTTACGATAAAACAATATCGTATGTCAATACGCTCAAGCTCAAGGCAGCGGCCCGGCCGCGTCGTCCTTGTGACCGCAGAATAAGCAGCGGCCGAACTTCGGGGACATCATCGCGTCGCACTTCGGGCATTTCGTGGCGCGCCGTGTCATCCGGTTGTCGGCCTGGCCGTCGCGCAAATCGACTTCAACGATCTTGTTACGCAATTGCTCGTCCGATATTCCGCTCGACGCCTGGATTAATTCGAACATCGCGCGGCAGATCAGCGCGAGCTTGTCGACCTTCTCCTCGAGACCGAAGACGACGTCCCGCGCGACGTTGTCCTGAGTCCGCGACACCTGAACGTTGCTGACCTTTTCGTTCAACTGCGAAATTTGGTGTGCCTGATAGATGTCCCAGATTGTGCCGAGCATAAGTGTTCCTTTCAGCCATTGTATCGGCGCAAGCAGGGATAACATGACGCGATGAGCACGGCCGTCAAGAACTACATCACACCAAGTGGCTTGCAGCGACTCAAGGACGAGCATCGATTTCTGCTCACCAGGGAGCGGCCAGCGGTGACACAAGTGGTGGCCTGGGCGGCGAGCAACGGCGATCGCAGTGAAAACGCCGACTATCAGTACGGCAAACGGCGGCTCCGCGAGATCGATCGGCGAATTCGCTTTCTCACGAAGCGGATCGATGCTGCGGAAATTGTCGACCCGGAAGCCCCGAGAACCGGGCGGGCGGCAACGCAGGTCTTCTTCGGCGCAACAGTGCGCTACGCCAACGCGTCTGGAACGGAGCGTGTCGCGTCCGTCGTCGGTCCCGACGAGGTCGACCTGGATCGCCACTACATCAGCTGGGTGTCGCCGCTGGCCCGTGCGTTGATGAAGGGCGGCGTGGGCGATCGCGTGGTCCTTCACGCTCCGGCCGGTACGGAAGAACTCCAGATCCTCGAGGTGCGCTATCAGCGCATCTCCATCGAGCCCTTCAGCGAACCACGTCGATGAACGTCAGAGCGCGCGAGTCGTATCCGCAATGTTGATTGCAAGGTGAACAAAGTCCCCCCGCAATAAGCCATTCCCTCGCACGAACGCTGCGGTCAACGGCTTAGGCTCATTGGGCCGTGGCCCGATTCTTGTTAGAAAGGGCGCACTTCGAGCCTGGATCGGGGAGAACCTTGGAATGTCGCATCGCGTCGCGCTGAGAACAATCGTCGCCCTTGTCACCTCGATCGTCTGCGCATGCGGCGGCGACCCCACAGAGTCGCCTACCGCGCCAACGGTCTTGCGTGGTCTCAACCTCGAGCGCGTGTCGACGTCGGCATCGAGTGACGGCATTCAAGGGGCGAGTCTCAGGGGACAGGCACCGGCGCCAAATGGTGGCCCTCGGATTACGGCATCCGGCAATCAGAGAGTGATCAATGGCGGGACGCTGCTTGTCACCATCAATGGTGAGTCGCCGTTCACCACGATCTACGTGTTTGCCGGTGGAAAGACAGCCGGCCTGACCGTCGAAGGAACCGGCACCATCGATGGCTACTATCAAATCGCATTAGGTGCCCCGCAGACGACCGCAACCGTGCTTCTCACGTTCCCTCAGGACATCTTGCTGGAAGAATTCGATCTCCTGTTCGCAGTCGCCAGTTCCGCAGGTCTGGTGGGACCGGCTGAGCGGCTTTCCACCACTGTCACAGCAGTGGGCACAGGCGACGTCCAGATTACGCTCTCATGGGACGCGAACAGCGACGTCGATTTGCACGTTGTGACTCCCGGCGGCGAGGAAATTTACTATGCCCACCGGAGCTCGGCCACAGGTGGCGAGCTCGATCTCGATTCGAATGCCGAGTGTGTCATCGACGGCGTGCGCAACGAGAACATCAGGTGGCCGGTTGGCCGCGCCCCGCGTGGCCCCTATATCGTCCGCGTGGACTATTGGAGCGCCTGCGACGTGGCGCGAACCAACTACACGGTTCGAGTCATCAACGGCAACACGGCCGAGCTCTTTTCCGGCTTCTTTACAGGACCTGGCGATCACGGGGGTGCGGGAAGTGGGCGCACGATCACCACTGTTGACAGGGTCACCGGTCCGACGGCATTGACCTCTCTGCTCAGCGGTCTTCCATCGGCGACCATCAACCGCAAAGCATCGACGTCGCGCGTAACACAATGAGATTAGGACGAATCGCGCTCCGCACCGTCATGACGCGCGCAGGCGTCATGCTTCTGCTCACCGGGCTCACCTCGCCCGCAATCGCACAGCAGGCTCCGGCGCAGGTGCAGACACTCCGCGTCGAGCATCGGGTGGTCGTCATGGATCAACCACGCGGCGACGCGATTGTCGTGGGTTCCATCGCGAGCGGTACGGTTGTCGAAGTGCTCCGCCGAGAACGTGCCTGGTATCTCGTGCGGATATCGCCGAGTCAGGAGGGGTGGGTTCACGCAACCGCCTTTACGAGCGCGGCGAGGCGAACCGTCGCCGCGCACAAACCGGCGGCGCGGGGTTCGAGGATGATCCGAGGATTCGCGCAAACCGGGGGCGTTCTGTTTACGGCGAAGGATAGTTTCGATGCGATCTTCGGCCTTCCGGTTGGATGGCTGTCCGGCGGCGGCGGCCAGGTTGTGTTTCCCAACGGTGCGTTCGTGCAAGCCAACATCGACCGATTCCAGAAGACCGGGACGCAGGCTCTGGTGTCAGGCACCCAGGTTTTCATCGGCAACACTCCTGACACCATTACCGTGATGCCGATCAGCGCGACCGTTGGGTATCGGGCAATTCGATCCAGCGGCCTGGTTCCATATGTCGGCGCCGGTCTAGGGGCATATGCCTTCAAGGAGCGGGCCGCATCGCTGCTGGGCGCACAAGACGTGAGTGACGTGCACGTCGGCTACCATCTCCTTGGCGGCACGGAGATCCCAGTCGCGCGGTGGCTGTGGATCGCTGGAGAGATTCAGTGGTCGGCGGTGCCGAAGGCACTCGGTCAGACCGGCCTCTCGGCAGTCTACAAGGAGACCGATCTCGGCGGCACGACGGTCAGGGTCAAGGTGATTTTCGGCCGCTAGACCCGCACCTGACCGCAGGCGTGTTACCATCCGCCGGTCAAGGCCGCGACCCCTTCCCCAGGCTATCTCACGAGGCTGTCCATGGCGCACGACGTGTTTATCAGCTACGCATCAAGCGACAAGGTTGTCGCCGACGCCGTTTGCTCCCAACTCGAGTCCATTCACCGCATCCGCTGCTGGATCGCCCCGCGTGACGTGACACCGGGTGCGTCATGGGCCGAATCCATCATCGACGCATTGGACGGCTCCAAGATCATGGTGCTGATCTTTAGCAGCAACGCGAACGCCTCGATGCAGATCGAGCGCGAGGTCGAGCGCGCCGTCCACAAGGGCATCAACATCATCCCGCTCCGTATCGAGGACACGATACCGACAAAGACCCTCGAGTATTTCATCAGCGCGCCTCATTGGCTCGATGCGCTGAGCACCCCACTCGAGTCGCACATCAGTCGACTCGCAATCAGCGTGAAGGCGCTGCTGGCGAAGCACGGACAGACGAACACACCCCAATCGGTGGCTCGCATGGTACCGACCCAGAGCCACCCCGTGGTTCCGCCGGCTGTCGTTGCTCCACCCGTCGCGCCGCGCAAGCGCCTTGCAGTTGTTCCGCTGTTGGTCCTAGCGGTGATTGTGGCCGGTGCAGCAGCATTCGGAATCCGATCGAGTCTCCGGACTCCCCCAGTCTCAAAGCCGGATCCAGCGCCCCCTGCGTCATCGACAGCGCCGGCAGCAGCGATTCCGGCAACTGCGCCGATCGTCCCGAAACCAGACCCTGCCGTTCGCCTCTCTACAGCCATGCCGTCGACCCCGGCAGCAGCAGCCGCGCCGCCACCGGTTGATCTGCCGGCCTCGACGCGAAACCCGAACTTCCTGATCGACCTGCACGAGAACCTTCCGGCGGGCTCGATCACGGTGGTCGTCGATGGACAGAACAAGTGGACCCAGAAAGTCGGGGCCAAGGTAACGGGCGGCTCACAGCGCCTCACGGAGGGTCCACACAAGGTGACGGTCACGCTGCTCAGTCCAGATGGCAAGGTCCGGCAGACCAAGGCCGCGCCTCTGCGGATCCATCCCGGAAGAGTCTCTACGCTGAGGGTTCGGCTCTCGCGCTTCAAGAGAAACCTCGAACTGCAGACCGTGCTGGGAATGCCAGCGACGACCAAGCCGGCTGCGATGGCGAAGCCGACTGCAATCAGCGACGCGAAGGCCAAACCCTAGACCGTGCCGCGGACGTTGGTGTTCGAAGAAGACAGTCCGTTGTCCCTCATCCTCGGGGTCACCGGACATCGCGATCTTCGGGCGCGCGACATTCCGCATCTTGAGGCGACGTTCGAAGCGGCGCTGCTCGACGTTCACCGCCGGTATCCCAAATCATCAGCCGTGCTGCTGTCGGGGCTCGCCGAAGGAGCCGACCGGCTTGCGGCAACTGTCGCACTGAGGCTCGGCATCCGCTTGATCGTGCCGATGCCGCTGCCGCAGGCGCTGTACGAGCAAGACTTCGAAACACCAGAGGCGCGCCAGGAGTTTCGGGATCTGCTGGGTCGCGCCAGTGGCGTCATTCATCTCCCGCTTCTTCCCGGGATCACTGAGGAAGCCGTTCGGCAACCTGGTCACCATCGCAATCAGGAGTACGCAAAGGTCGGCGCCTACATCGCCCGGCACAGCCAGATCTTCTACGCCTTTTGGGATGGCGTCCTCCACGGCGGCGACAAGATCGGCGGCACGGCTCAGACAGTCACCTTCAGGCTTCACGGTGCGCCGGCGCCCTATACGCCGATCGATCATCCCGCGCTCGTGTTTGACACGGCCACAGGACCGGTCGTCCATATTGAGACCCCTCGCGGCAGCAACCCGTCTTCGCATTCGCTGACGTGCACGAGCCGGATCTTGCTTCCGAGGGATGCGAGCGGCGATTCCTTCGATCAGATCTGCCAGCGCATCAATGCGTTCAACAAGGATGCATCCGATCATCGAGGCCGCCTGGAGGCCACGAAGCAGAACAGCAAAGCTGGACTCCTGAACTGCGACCCGCCCTCGGCTCCTGGTCTTCTGAACACGCTCCCGATGGCATGTCAGCGCATCGTCAGTCAGTACGCCACGGCAGATGGGCTCGCTCTTTACTTTGGCACCCACACGCTCTCGACATGGAAGTGGATGTCGCTGGGCATGCTGGCATCGGCGATGGCCATCAACGCCCACGGCACCTTCTTCGCGGTGTACCGCGAGATTCCCTCGTCGCTCTCCGAAGCGGTCTGGAGCCTTCCGTGGTTTCTGATTTGCTTTCTGGCGGCCTCGAGCATCACGGCCGCGTGGATTTACAAGCGTGCGCAGAAGCGGGAGTTTCAGACGAAGTACCAAGACTACCGCGCGCTTGCCGAGGCCCTGCGCATCCAGTTTTTCTGGCGGATCGCCGGTCTCGGCGACTCGGTCGTGGAGCACTATCTCAGGAAGCAGCGGAGCGATCTGGAATGGATCCGAACGGCCTTGAGGTCGTGCGACGTGCTGACCGAGGCAGAGGACGCGACGAGGCCGGGCGCTCCAATGTCCGAATCAGAACGCTTCGGTCTCATCACGCCGTGGATCAGGGATCAGCGCCGGTACTTTGCCTCCAAAGCGAGATCTGAGGAAAAAAAGCTTCGGACAGAAACGGCCGCTGTGGAGTGGCTCCTGACGCTCAGCGGCGCTTTGTCGATTCTGCTGGTGCTGCTGCTGTCCATTCCATTCGTGCTGACGTTCGTGCCGATGCCCCGACTACAGGCATTGGTCCCCAGCCAATGGGCATTCGGCTCTTTCAACTACGCCATCCCGATGCTGGCGGTCAGCGCGGGTCTCCTCCATGGATACGGTCACCAACTCGCCAGAGCGGAACACATCAGGCAGTACACTCGGATGGGTGAGCTCTACTACGCATGCGAGCAAGAGCTCGATGCGTTGCTGCGGGACGGCCGTCACAGCGCTGCCGCCGCCTTGGTGCGGTTGCTGGGACTTGAAGCGCTCGAGGAAAACGGAGACTGGCTCATGCTTCATCGGGAGCGGCCTCTCAAAGTGCCTCCCGGCTAATCCGATGACAACTCTGTTGGTCCGTGCCTCATTCTTAGGCGGTAACCGCTCCCTGGTTGCACAAATACACGCAGAGGTGCTTAGGGTACCCAACGGCACTGCTTTTGCTGCTCAGGGAAAGCATGACGTTAGCCATCACAAGCGTCCCGCTGCCGGCAAAGCCCGAAAGTGGATCCACCAGCACATACTCCGCGAAAGGCTCGGAGAGCTCTAACCCTTCGACCCACCAGGACACTCCGTCGCCGTCGCAGCGTGTAGAGAAGCTGCTTCGCATGCACGCGTCCCTCGTCCACGAAATCGAGTAGACCGCCTCTAACGCACGCCGCCGGCGACGACCTGCGGTACCCGTCGATCCAGCCCACTAAGGCGACGTCTCCCGCGCAGCGGGAAGATTCTTCATGCTAGCCTAAACACCGCGTGGCAAAAGAGACCGAGGCTGAGCGAGTCAGGAGACTCCAGGATCTGTGCGCGCGCTTCGACGCGCTCAGAAAGCAAGCCGATGAGATCTGCCGGGCAGTCAGTGCTGAAATACGTCGTGCCGAGATCGCCGGGAAACCAGAACGCCGCGTCAAACACAGGAAGGTCAAACGGAACCGGCGGAAGCCATGACCTGGGCTAGGAAGGGAATCGTTCAGCTCGCTGTCTGTCTCGTCCTCTTCGCCGCCCCGCTTCTCGCTGGGCAACCCTCCGACGTTCCCGGCACGCTCGTCGTCGAAGTCTTCGCCGGGGGTTCTCCACTGTCAGGCGCAACGGTCACCATCGGCGATCGCGCCCTGAAGACGAACGTCGAGGGGCGCGCTGCGTTCCAACTGGCGGCCGGCGAACACACCGTCGCCGTGCAAATGCCCGGCTACGCTCCGTTCAGCGAGCGGATCACGGTCGCTGCCAACCCGTCCACGCTGGTTCGCATCACGCTCGAAGAAGTTCCTGGGCTCGAAGAAACGGTCATCGTCACGGCGACACGCACGAACACGCGCCTGCAGGATCAGCCCATGCGTGTCGAAGTGATCGATCGCGAGGAGATCGAAGAGAAAGCGCTGATGACGCCCGGCAGCGTCGCGATGTTGCTCGGCGAGACGACGGGGCTGCGCGTGCAGACGACGTCACCGGCGCTCGGCGCGGCGAACGTGCGCATCCAAGGTCTGCGCGGCCGGTACTCGCAGCTCGTCGCCGACGGTCTGCCTCTATACGGTGCTCAGGGCGACTCATTTTCGCTCCTGCAAGTGCCACCACTCGATCTTGGCCAGGTCGAAGTCATCAAAGGCGCCGCATCCGCGCTCTATGGAGCCTCGGCGCTGGGCGGCGTCATCAACCTTGTCTCTCGGCGTCCGGCGGAGGCCGAGCGCGAGCTGCTGGTCAACGGGACGTCGCAATCGGGGCTCGATCTCACGTCATGGCTGGCCCAGCCTATTGGCGACACGGCCTCGTGGTCGCTGCTCGGCGGCTACCACCGGCAGCTGCGCACCGATCTCGATGAAGATGGCTGGGTCGATCTCCCCGCGTTCGATCGCGTTGTGCTGCGGCCGCGGGTGTTCGTCGATAACGGCCAGGGCACGTCGCTGTTTGCGACCGTCGGCGTGATGGCGGAAGATCGCCGCGGCGGCACCGCGGACGGTAGAACCCTGCCGAACGGTCAGCCGTTTCCTGAAGAGCTCATGAGCCGCCACGTAGACGGAGGGTTCGTGGGACGATGGCTCGTGCGCGGCAACCGTATCCTTGCTGTCCGCGGCTCCTTCATGAGACGGTCGCAGGATCGGGTCTTCGGCGCGGTGCACGAGCTCGGCGTCCGTCAGACCTGGTTTGGCGAGGCATCCCTTCAGGGCACGGCGGGCCGGCATACGTGGGTTGCCGGCGCAGCTCTACAGCAGGAGCAATTCGATCTCCGCGAGCGACCGCAATTCGACTACCGCTTCTCCACGCCTTCCGCGTTCGTGCAAGACGACCTCAAGATCAGCGACAAGTGGATCGTCTCAGTGAGCGCACGCGCCGATCAGCATTCGGAGTACGGCTTCCTCGCAACGCCGCGGTTCTCGCTGCTTTCACGTCCGGCGCCCGGCTGGATCGTTCGCCTCTCGGCCGGCACCGGCACGTTTGCCCCGACTCCTTTTACCGAGGAAACGGAAGAGACCGGCCTCTCACGCGTACGGCCGCTTCGTGGGCTCCGTGCAGAACGGGCCCACGGCGCGTCACTGGATGTCACTCGCTTCGTCGGCCCGATCGAGATTACCGGCACCGTGTTCGGATCGAGCGTACGTCGACCGGTTCAGCGGCGCGTGCTGGCAGACGGCGACGTGGAATTGATCAACGCGTCCGAAGGGACCCACACAGGCGGCACCGAGCTCCTGCTCCGCTATCGCCGCGAGGGCTTTGTCGCGCTGGCCACACACGCATGGACCCGTTCGACGGAGCTCGATCAGGATTCGCAAATGCGTCGCGACGTGCCGCTCACCCCATCGCATGCGGGTTCGATGAATGCGATTTGGGAAGGCGACAACTGGGGACGATTCGGGATCGAGGTGTATGTCGTCGGCAAGCAGATGCTCGAAGAGAATCCGTATCGCGCCGTGGGTCTGCCGCACGTGCTCGTCGGCGCGCTCGGCGAGCGCAAAGTGGGCAAGGTGCGGCTGTTTCTCAACGCGGAGAACCTGCTCGATGTGCGGCAGACGCGACGCGATCCGCTCATCCTTCCGGCTCCCCGGCCGGACGGCCGCTGGACGGTCGACGCATGGGCGCCTCTCGATGGTCGCGTCGTCAATGGCGGCATGCGGATCACGTTCTAGTGGCGGCCCGTATCCTCGCCAGCCTCAGCGTCTGCCACTTGCTGAACGACATGATGCAGTCGCTGCTGCCATCGATCTACCCGATTCTCAGACAGCACTTTGGTCTCAGCTTCAGTCAGATCGGTGTAATCACGCTGGTGAACCAGATCACAGCCTCCCTGCTGCAGCCGGTCATCGGCTCTTATACCGATCGGCGCCCGCAGCCCTACTCGCTCGCCATCGGGATGGCGTTCACCCTTAGCGGAATGGTGCTGCTCGCCTTCGGCGTGACCTTCGGACTGATCGTGCTGGCCGCAGCGCTCATCGGCCTCGGATCGGCCGTCTTTCATCCCGAGTCATCCCGGATCGCGCGACTGGCCTCGGGCGGCCGACATGGTTTTGCGCAGGCGTTCTTCCAGGTCGGCGGTAACGCCGGCTCCGCGCTCGGCCCGCTGCTCGCTGCCTTTTTCGTCCTGCCCTACGGCCAACGCCACCTCGCCTGGTTCTCGCTGACGGCATTGCTGGGCATCGTGCTGCTGACGAACGTGGGCCACTGGTACAAGCACCATCGCGTTACGATCGCGCGACACCATGCTGAGCCCGCGACGAGCGGCGCCCCGTTGCCCTGGAACACGATCGTCGCGCTCGCCCTTTTGCTCGGACTGCTGTTTTCGAAGTATGTCTATCTCGCAAGCTTCGGGAGCTACTACACCTTCTACCTAATCGATCGGTTTCAGCTCTCGGTGCAAGACGCACAGCTTCATCTATTTCTGTTTCTGGGCGCGGTTGCTGCGGGAACGATGATTGGCGGCCCAATTGGGGATCGGATGGGCAGACGACGCGTCATCTTGTGGTCGATTCTCGGCGTGCTGCCGTTCTCGCTCGCGCTCCCCTACGTCGATCTGCTCTGGACGCGCATCCTCTCGATGGTCATCGGCCTCATCCTCGCCTCCGCCTTTTCAGCGATCATCGTCTATGCGCAGGAGCTCGTACCCGGAAGGGTGGGCACCGTCTCGGGGCTGTTCTTCGGCTTCGCCTTCGGATTTGCCGGTATCGGCGCCGCCGTACTCGGCAAGATGGCCGACCGCACGAGCATCGCCCTGGTCTTCAAGGTCTGCTCGTGCCTTCCAGCGATAGGCATGTTGGGCTTCTGGCTACCGTCAATCGAACCGCACAGAAAGTAATTTCGCGCTACCAGCTACCAGCTACCAGCTACCAGCGAGCGTATACTGCATTTTCAATGAACAAAGGCGCACTCGTACTCACGTGCCTGTTGTGCATCGCCGCCGCACCGGCCGCGCAGTCGGCCGAAGGCTGGCTCGATCGTCCGCTCGCCAGCTGGAACGAACCGGCACAGCCTCTACCGCGCAGCATGCCGACAGACGAAACCATCGCCGAGTTGGCGATTCGCTGTGATTTGCGGATACGGCGCGGAACGCCAGCCGAACGCGCGCTCGCAGACAACGGATGGCTCCCTTTCCTGCACCTCGACCGCCAGATCGTTCAAGGGGACGTCGAGATCGTCGGAGGCATGTCGGAAGCCGACGGCATGTGCCGTCCGAGCGAGTTCAACATGTTCGTCTTCGTCGCCGGGCGGCTGGCCGGCACGTTGTCGCCGCTGCTGATGTCGTCGCGCACCGATGGCGTGGTCGGCGCCGTCAGGCTCGCCGCCGACGAAACGATCTCCGCAGAATTCGCGCGCTATCGGGATAGCGACCCATTGTGCTGCCCGTCCAGTCGCGTCAGCGTCCGATACCGCATCGAGCGAAAGAGCGCGGAGAGTGTCGTCGTTCCAGTCAGTATTCAGATAATTCGGTAGGAACACCTTTTGCTGGATATCCGCGCATGGGCATGGGCAAGCAACTAAGACAGTTCACAACCCGCAGGGCGACGCGGAGGCTGATCCGCGCTGTTCCATGGCTGGGCGCGGTCATCGCGCTCGCGACACTCGGTCGAGCCATTCGCCGCAAGGGTCTGTTTGGCGGCACACTCGACACCGCGCTCGACTTCACGCCGGTTATCGGGTCGCTGAAGAACGTGGCAGAGGTGGGCCGCGGCCGCGACTTCATCCGCGATCGATCCGGAACGGCGCCGCTCGGCGGCTGAGCCCCACGGTCCCAATCGCCGCCCGCGTGGTATCTTAATACCATGCGAACAACCATTGATAAGGCAGGCCGGGTGGTCATCCCAGCGGCCATGCGCGATCGGGCGGGACTGAAACCCGGAGCCGAGCTCGAAGTCAGCGAAGAGGAGTTCGGCATTCGCATCGAGCGTGTCGCCACAGGACCACGCCTTGTCAAAGTTGGCCGGCGGCTGGTCGCGCGGCCGACGGCCGCGGCTGCCGACCGTCCATCCATTGACGTTGCCCGCCTTGTCGAAGAAGAGCGGAACCGCTGGCCATGACCGTGTTTCTCGACACGAGCGTGTTACTCGCGGGGCTCATCGACTTTGGCCCGCAGAGCGCTCCGGCGCAGTCGGTGATGCACGCCGTGGCCGAGAAACGGGTCGCGCCGGTGGCGACCGCATGGCACTGTTGCCTCGAATTCTTTTCGGTCGCCACCAGGTTGCCGGCTGAATTCAGAATCACCCCTGAAGACGCGGTCGCACTGCTCGCAGACGAAATCTTCTCGAGGGTCGTCGTGAAGGATCTTCCCGAGTCAGACCGACTGCCGATGCTTCGCGCCGTGAGCCGCGACGCTGTTGCCGGCGGCCGCATCTATGACGCCCACATCGCTGAGGTCGCCCGCGCGGCCGGTGCTTCAGTCGTGATTACCGACAACCGGCGGCACTTTCTGTCGGCGCTGCGCCACGGGATGCGCGTAGAAACACCACCAGAGTTTCTGGCGAGCCTTAAGAGCCCCGGAAAATAGAGACGACGCTGCGGCTGCAGTATCATTTCCGCATGTTCGAGTCATTTCTCAAGCAACACGACCAGGCCGCATGGGCCCGCGCGGTGGAGGCGCTGCTTCCCGATATCCACGAGGTCGACCGCAACGCCGTTCAGATCTGGTTTCATTTCTTCCCGCTGGCGCTGGCGGAGGCGATCGCGGAGATCCCCGATCGGGCCGAGCTCGAGCGTACGCTTCGCCTCGACGGCAACTACCGCCTGGCCGACCAGAGCGACACGAGCCACTGGTTCCTCTACGGCCATCGCTACTGGCCTCAAGTGAAGGCTGCGATTATCAAGCGGGCCGAGTCGGGCACGGCTCCCGCCAGCCTCGACCTCGCCGCCGTCGTCCGAGAGATTGCAACGGATGCGGGAGGCGACATCTCGCTGATGCTCGGCATCGCCGCGGTGGGATTGATGACGCTGCAACAGATTGGGCTGACAGCGTTTCGCGCGGAACAGGGGCCGGCTGGCCGTCCCCGCCAAGGCTACGGCGCCCAAGCCGGACACGACGTCCACAAGACACCGGCGCAGGTGCTGGCCGCGCGCAGGAGGAACGACGGCCAGGGCATCGCAGGGCTGTGGCGCGGAATCCGATCGCAATACACCGTGACCTTCGACGAGCGCCGCGACGACGCGCGATTTAGGGTCATCAACCAGCAGCACCTCACCACTGCCTCAGCGCTCGATACGCGCACACACGAACCGGGGCCGCGCACCTGCATGGAGGGCCCGATTCCCGTCGAGTGCCGGACAGCATCGTGTGGGACGTGCTGGGTTGGTGTGCTCGGCGGCGCCGAGCGACTGTCGGACGTCGAAACGTTGGAAGCCAAGCGGATGAAGGAGTTCGGCTACATCAACACGACCGAGTCGAAGCCGCTCATTAGATTGGCCTGCTCAGCCCTGGCAGCGGGCAACGTGTCGATTGTCATTCCCCCCTGGAACGGCTTTATCGGAACTCGCACGGGATTTCGCGAAACATCGGGAGCCCGGAGAGGCTGATGATGTCGAGCACGATCACCGTGTCCGGTTTCCCGTAAACCGATTCGCGGAGCGAAAGTTCCGCTTCATGTACACGAAATGTACCGTATTATGTGAGCCGAATGAATCAACCGATCGCCGGCCGGGCCGCTCACGACGTCGGGGACGCTTGGACCACTGTCGACGCAACCGAAATGTACGAAATTGCTCGCTGGGGACAAGGCTACTTCTCCATCGGCGAGAACGGAAACGTCAGGATTCACCCGACCAAGGAACCAGAGCGATCGATCGACCTGAAGCAGCTGGTCGATCATCTACAGCTCCGCGGCATCAGCCTTCCCACGCTCATCCGCTTTCGCGACATCCTTCAGCATCGACTGAAGGACATTCACGACGCCTTTCAGGCCGCCATTACGCAGCACGAATACGGGGGCAAGTACATCTGCGTCTACCCGATCAAGGTGAATCAGCAGCGTCAGGTCGTGGAAGAGGTGCTGAATTTCGGGAGGCCGTTCAACTTCGGCCTCGAGGCCGGATCCAAGCCTGAGCTCATCGCGGTCGCCGCGCTGGCCGACAACGATACGCCCATCATCTGCAACGGGTTCAAGGACGCGGAGTTCATCGAGCTCGCGATGCTCGCGCAAAAAGTCGGCCGCAACATCATCCCGGTCGTCGAGAAATATACAGAGCTCGACCTCATTCTCGAGCACGCCGAGAAGATCGGCGTCCGCCCGAAGATCGGCATGCGCGTCAAGCTGGCGGCGCGCGGCGGCGGCCGTTGGCAGTCATCCGGCGGGTACCGCTCGAAATTCGGCCTCACGGTCGCAGAAATTCTGCAGGGCCTGCAGGAGCTGAAGACGCGCGGGATGGAAGACTGCTTTCAATTGCTTCACTTTCACCTGGGAAGCCAGATTCCCAATATCCGCATCGTCAAGGGCGCCTTGAACGAGGCGGCGCGGGTCTACGTCGAGCTCGCCCAGGCCGGCGCCGGTCTTCAATACATGGATGTCGGCGGTGGCCTCGGCGTCGATTACGACGGATCGCAGACCAACTACGAATCGAGCGTCAACTACACGCTCCAGGAATACGCCAACGACGTCGTCTATCACCTGCAGACCGTGTGCGACGAAGCCAAGGTGGCGCATCCCACGATTGTCTCGGAGAGCGGGCGGGCCATCGTGGCGCACCACAGCCTGCTCGTCTTCAACGTGCTGGGCTCATCCGGGTTCGACAACGCCGAAGTGCTCCAGGCATCGACGCCCGACATGGAACAGCCGCTGGTCGATCTCATCGACACGCACGCGGGCCTGACGACCAGGAATGCGCTGGAGAGCTATCACGACGCGCAGCAGGCGCTCGACATGGCGATCAACCTGTTCTCCACGGGGTACTTGCCGCTGGTGCAGCGCTCGCATGCGGAAAAGCTGTACTGGGCGATCTGCATGAAGCTGCAGAGGCTGGTAAAGACGATGGACGAGGTACCGGAGGATCTCGCCCAGCTCGACGAATCGCTGTCCGATACCTATTTCTGCAACTTCTCGCTGTTTCAGTCGGTGCCCGACAGCTGGGCCATCAAGCAGCTGTTCCCCGTCATGCCGATTCATCGGCTGAACGAGCGGCCAACGCGCCACGCGGTGCTTGGCGACATCACCTGCGATTCCGACGGCAAGATCGATCAGTTCATCGACCGCCGCGATGTGCGCCGGACGTTGCCGCTGCACGCAATCAACGGCGGGCCGTATTACCTGGGCGTGTTTCTGGTCGGGGCGTATCAGGAGATCCTGGGCGACCTGCACAACCTCTACGGCGATACGCACGCCGTCCACGTCAGCCTCGACGGCGATAACACCGTGGTGCTCGATGCCGTCATTAAAGGCGACACCGTGCACGAAGTCCTCAAATACGTGCAATTCGACGGGGATACACTGATCACCAAGCTGCGCTCTGACGTCGAAGGCGCCGTGCGCGCGGGCCGGCTCAACTACGAAGAATCAGGACGCGTGTTGCAGTTCTTCGAAGATGGCCTGCACGGCTACACGTACCTCGAAGAGCGCAAGACCTAGAAGAGGACGTCTCATGCGCACGATTCGATCGCCCCGCTTCCTGATCTGGCTTGCCTGCGTCCTGGCCCTCGCGGCCACGTATGCGGCAGACCGGTCCCCCGCCAATATGGCCAACGCGGCGACGAAGTATCTCGCCACGCTGTCGGCCGAACAGAGAGAGGCGGTCTCGTTCCCGTTCGCCGACACCGAACAACGCGAGCATTTCGGGTTCGTTCCGACCGAGATGTTCTCGCGCAAGGGCCTGACGATGGGCGCGATGAACGAGGCGCAGCGCCAGGCCGCGCACGATTTGATGAGATCCGGTCTGAGCCAGAAAGGTTACGCGACGGCGGCCGCCATCATGGAGCTCGAGGCCCTACTCAATGAGATCGAGAATCCGGTCGGCGCGCCTGCGCGTCAACGTCCGCTCGCTCGTGACCCGCTCAAGTATTACGTTTCCGTGTTCGGCACTCCTGGCAACAAGAGCACGTGGGGCTGGCGGGTCGAAGGACACCATCTCTCGCTGAACTTCACAGTCGTCAACGGCCGTATGGTTTCGACGACGCCGCATTTCTTCGGCTCGAATCCGGCGGAGGTCCGCACCGGTCCGAAGAAGGGCCTTCGCATTCTGGGCTACGAAGAAGATCCCGCGCGCGAGCTCGTGATGGCGCTCAACGCTACGCAGCGCACGAAGGCTGTCATCAACACGACAGCGCCGAAAGACATCCTGACGCATAACGACGTGAACATTCAACCTCTGGAACCGACGGGCATTGCCATCACGGACCTGCAGCCGAAGCAGCGCGAAACGCTGATGCGCGTGATCGACGCCTACACCTCGGTGATGGCGCCCGACCTCGCGGCCGATCGCATGGCCGCGCTCAAGGCGGCGGGGCTCGACAAGATCAGTTTTGCGTGGAGCGGGGAACTTGAGGCCGGCAAGAAGCACTACTACCGCGTGCAGGGCCCGACGTTCCTGATCGAGTTCGACAACACCCAAAACGACGGCAACCACGTGCACTCGGTCTGGCGCGATTTCAACGGCGATTTCGGCCGCGACCTGCTGCGCGAGCACGTCAGCAGCGTCGCGCACTAGTGGCCCGTCACTAGGGCGGATTCACCTCAAAGAAAACCCTTTGGGCGAACCAGAAGGCGCCGGCCAGCATCACCACAACAGAACCGGCGACTGCCAGCCGTGTCCCAACCACTGGGCTGCGCGATCTGATCCAGGCGAGAGCTGACGCCACCACGATCACGACGCCGAGCTGGCCGATTTCGACGCCAAGATTGAATCCAAAGAGCGTCCAACCAAGCGCGCGGCTTGGCAAATCCATGTCGCGCAGAACGTTGGCGAATCCGAAGCCATGAATCAAGCCGAACGCGAACGCGATCCACGCCCGCGTATCGCGGCCGCCGCGCATCAGCAGATTGTCGGCACCGACGTAGATCACGCTGAGGGCGATCGCCGGCTCGATGAGTCCTGCGGGCGGCATGACCAGACTGAGAGCCGCCAACGACAACGTGATGCTATGAGCAATCGTAAAGGCGGTCACCATCAGCAGCACCTGCCGAATCGTGCCGCCCATCAGCAGCAGACCCACAAGGAAGAGCAAGTGGTCCGGCCCAATCAGGATGTGGTGCACCCCTGACGGCACGAACTTTCGCAGCACCGCCCAGATGCCTTGCGTGGTGCCCGCGAAATACTCGAATACCGTTCGGTCTTTGTCGAGGATCGCTTGCGCCGTCACCGAGCCGTTCTCGTAGAAATTGAGAAACGTTTGATGCTGAGGATCGTATGGGAACATCGCGGTCGCAACATCGACTCGGCCCGGCATGCGAGCGAGCTCGTAGCGCGCGCGAAGCCTGACAGACTGACGATGCGGCAGGGGCTCGGATGAAGACCACGTGCCGTGAACCGCCCGACCATCCGCAAGAATATTCAACCGTCCCCGCAGGAGCGCGATCGCCTCATCGTCGCGCGCCCTCAGTGCGTCCGGAGCGAGGAGCAGCTCTGGTGGCTGGACACCCAGATCGTGCGCCAGGTCGAATACGGGTACGACGAGCGTGACCTCAAGCGTGTTTAACTGCAGACGCACGTCGACGTAGCTGAATGGGATCGGATGCCCGTGCGCAGGCGCGCTGGAGGCCAGACAAATGGCCACCAGCGCCCCGACAATGAACCGGACGTTCACCATTGGCCCCTATTTAATCTCACGTTTCGTATAGTATTTCGGGTGATGCCGACCAGACGCGATTTCATCAGATCCACGGCCGCGACCGCCGCGGCACTCGCGGCAGGAAGCCGCCTGCAATCGGCCGGCGCCGCGCAGACACTGACCGCGCCAACCGCGGATCCGCTCGTTCTGGAGCTGGCGAATGAAGCCCTCAACGCGGCACGCAGCGCCGGCGCCTCGTATGCCGACGTCAGGATCGGCCGCTATCGGCGTCAGACAATCGCAACCCGCGAACGCCAGGTCAGCTCGGTAAGAGATGACGAATCATACGGCCTTGGCGTCCGCACGATCGTGAACGGATCCTGGGGCTTCGCCGCGACGAGCACCATGACTCGTGGCGGCGCGCAGAGTGCCGCGCGCGACGCCGTGGCGCTGTCGCGTGCCGCCCGCACCGTGCAGAGGCACCCTGTCGAGCTTGCGCCGACGGCACCGGTCACCGGCGTCTGGATGACGCCCGTTCGTCATGATCCCATCGACATCGCGCTGGAAGAGAAGGTGGCTCTCCTGCTTGCCACGAATGAAGCAGCCCTCAAGGTCGGGAAGGTGCGCTTCGTCAGTTCGGGCCTGGAGCTGCTGCGCGAGGTGAAAACACTGGTGACCTCCGAGGGTACAAACGTCACACAAACCTTGATACGCGTTGGACCCCGCTTCTCCGCCACGGCGATTGCGAGCGGCGATTTTCAGACCTATGAACAAGAGCTCGCCCCGCGCGGCCAGGGATGGGAATACGTCGAATCGCTCGACATGCCTAGCAACGCCGAGCGCTGGGCGTCGATCGCCGCCGAGAAGCTCACCGCCAAGAGCGTGGTGGCGGGACCATACGACTTGATTCTCGATCCCACCAACCTGTGGTTGACGATTCACGAATCGATTGGCCATCCGACGGAGCTCGATCGCGCGATCGGCCAGGAAGCCAACTACGCCGGCACAAGCTTCGTCGCACCGCCGGAAAAGCAGATCGGCAAACTGCGCTACGGCCCGGCGTTCATGAACGTGCAGGCCGATCGCACGCAGGAAGGCTCGCTGTCTCGGGTGGCCTGGGACGATGAAGGCGTTCCCGCCGACCAATGGTTAATCGTCGAGAAGGGCATCTTTCGCGATTATCAGACGACACGCGAGCAGGCTCGCCTGATCCAAAACCTGACAGGCGTCAGGCGGTCTCATGGCTGCTCCTTTGCCGAGTCGTGGAACGCGGTACAGTTTCAGCGGATGCCGAACATCTCGCTGTTGCCCGGTGAGCGCGACCTCACGCTCGACGACATCGTCTCTGCCACCGATCGCGGCATCTTCATCAAGAACAGAGGCTCGTGGTCGATTGACCATCAGCGCTTCAACTTTCAGTTCTCGGGGCAGGCGTTCTACGAGGTGCGCAACGGTAAAATCGCAGGCATGCTTCGTGACGTCGCCTATCAGAGCAACACGCCGGTGTTCTGGAACTCGCTCGACATGATCGGCGGCAAATCGTCGTACTGGCTCGGAGGCGCGTTCAACGACGGAAAGGGGGAGCCGTCACAAATCAACTCCGTCAGTCACGGATGTCCGCCCTCCCGCTTCCGCAATGTCACCATCCTCAACACGGGGCGCAACGCGTGACGCGAGAAGAGGCCAAGGCCCTCGCCGATCGAGCGTTGTCGTTCAGCAAGGCCGACCAGACGCGCGTGAACATCACGAGCGAATGGAACGGCAACACGCGCTTCGCCGATGCGAGCATCACGACCTCCGGAGGCACGACTGATGTGACCGTCGAGGTGACGGCCACTATTGGCCGCCGGCGCGCCTCGGCGTCGACCAACGCGCTCGAAGATGCGAGCTTACGGCGAACGGTGGAGCTCGCCGCTCAACTTGCGCGCCTGTCTCCTGAGGATCCCGAGATCATGCCGGAGCTCGGCCAGCAGAGCTACGCGGTCGTCAACGCCTACATCGAGGACACGGCCAACTTGACGCCGGCCGCCCGCGCCGGAGCGGTCAGGCGAACCATCGACGCCGCCGGCGGCGGGAAGATCTTTGTGGCCGGATTTCTCAACGCGCACGTCATCGACGTCGCGGTGGCGACGACCAACGGCCTGTTTGCGTACCATCGGACCACCGACGCCAACCTCGCCGCCACGGCGAGGACGCCCGACGGCACCGGCAGCGGCTGGGCCAGTGCCGGATCGCGCGACTGGGGCAGGATCGATCCAGCCACGATTGGCCGTGTCGCGGCGCGAAAAGCGGAATCCAGCCGAGATCCACAGGCCATCGATCCGGGCTTGTACACAGCGGTGTTGGAGCCTCAAGCGGTCAACGATCTCGTGCCGCTGATGTATCTCGCGCTCAACGCGCGGAGCGCCGACGAAGGTCGAAGTGCGCTTTCGAAACCGGGCGGTGGATCGAAACTCGGGGAGCGCGTGGCAGACGAGCGCGTTACGCTCTACTCGGATCCGGCCGATCCCGATTTGCTCGGCATGCCGTTCGATGTCGAGGGGTTCCCTCTCAAGCGAACGACGTGGATTGAGAAGGGCATTTTGCGCAATCTGTCGTACACGCGCTTCTGGGCACAAAAGCAGAACGCGCAACCGACAGGCACCACGATCTACAGCGGTGCTGCCAACGTTCTGGGGGGCGGTCTCAAGATGATTGGCGGCACCAAGACCACCGAGGAGCTGATCGCCGGGTGCGCGCGCGGCGTGTTGGTCACACACTTTTTCTACATTCGCTCGCTCGAACCGAGAACGCTGCTCTACACTGGCCTGACCAGGGACGGCGCCTTCCTGATCGAAAATGGCAAGATCGGACGTCCGCTGAAGAACTTCCGCTGGAATGAAAGCCCGTTGCTGATGCTGAACCGCCTGGAGGAGATCGGCCGGCCCGAACCGGTCGCCGCAGGTCGGCACATGCCCGCACTCCGCATCCGAGACTTCAACTTCACCTCGCTGTCAGACGCGGTCTGACTCCCGCAGCACACACAGGAGCACGTATGACAATAAGACCGTTGAGCATCTTCATCCTGATCGGTTTGATGCTTGGCGCCGTTCCGACGATGGCCCAAGAAACAGGCGCAAAGCCGCCTGTAGTAGCCGCCCCGGCCCGTCCGACTCCGCCAACGCGCGATCCGAATACCCCGGGATATGTGATCGCGAAGGAACTGCCTGACGGCACGGTTCCGCCGGTGAATGCCGACGGAAACTTCATCATCGGTCCGACTCACAACCCGGCCCCGGAAGTGACAGTGCAGGACGGTGTGCCGCAAGGAACCGTGCACAACTTCACGATGAGCTCGACCGACAGCCAGATCTATCCCGGTATCGCGCGAGAGAAAGATACGTTCGGCACGCCCGATCCAACGAATCCTGCAAAGCTGGTGGTGACTACCAGCCATCCTGCTCCGTACACGCGCCGCGTGGCGGTGTATGTCCCTCAGCAGTACGTGCCCGGCACAGCGGTCCCCTTCATCGTCGGAGCCGACGGCCCCGATGCCATGCTGTTTACCGCGTTGGACAATCTGATCGCGCAGAAGCGAGTACCGGTGATGATTGCCATCTCGATTGGCAACGGCAGTGGAGACGCGCAAGGCAGCCAACGCGGCCTGGAATACGACACGATGTCGGGACGCTATGCGGAGTTCGTCGAAACCGAAGTGCTGCCGCTGGTCGAAAAGCAATACAACGTGAGACTGACCAGGGATCCCGATGGGCGAGCGACGATGGGCTGCAGCTCAGGAGCGTCGGCGGCGTTCGCGATGGCCTGGTATCGCACCGATCTTTATCATCGTGTGCTGTCTTACTCAGGCACGTACGTGAACCAGCAGTGGCCGCACAATCCGCAGACGCCGGGTGGCGCGTGGGAATTTCACAGAAGCCTGATCCCGAACAGCCCGACGAAACCGATTCGTATCTGGATGCACGTCGGCGATAGAGATAACTTCAACCCGAATATTATGCGCGACGAGATGCACGACTGGGTTGTCGCGAACCAGCATATGGCCAGGGTGCTGGCTGCCAAGGGTTACGAGTATCAGTTCGTGTTCGCGCGCAATGGCGGGCACTGCGATCGCGCCGTCAAACAGCAGACGCTGCCTGCAGCGTTGGAATGGCTGTGGAAAGGATATCCGTACAAGTAAGAAGTAAGAAGTAAGAAGTA
>DATEEI010000061.1:0-18046 GCA_035281225.1 Vicinamibacterales bacterium | reverse complement strand
GTTGATCCAGATGAAGGCCGAGACGCTGTCGAAGATTAACGATGCGTTGACCAGGCTGGAGGATGGCGCCTACGGATACTGCGCCGACTGTGGCGGTGAGATCTCGGACAAGCGCCTTCGCGCGCTGCCTTTCGCGGTGCGCTGCAAGGATTGCGAAGAAGGGCGCGAGATGGCCGTCGAGCGCGAGAAGGTTCTCGCGCAGAAGCGCAACGGTCCGGCGTTTTTCTTCGACATGTCGAGCTGAGCCCGCTCCCCTGGGACACAGGCCCCGCCTGTTGACGGGGGGCCTGTGTCCCTCCCGACAAAAAAGCACTACACTCCGGGACGATACGAGGTTGTCTAAGTCATGAGTCGTGAAGACGAACGTCTCGACATTGGCGACGCGCCTGCGGAGCATCCGGTAGCCATCCCGAGCGAGCTGCCTATTCTGCCGCTGCGCGACACCGTGCTGTTCCCCAGCTCGTTTCTGCCGCTGGCGGTCGCGCGCGAGAGCTCCGTCCGCCTCATCGAAGAGGCGATCGCGGGAAGCAAGCTCGTGGGTGTGTTCACACAGCGGGATGCATCGGTGGAAGAGCCGACCCAGGACGATCTGCATCGCATCGGCACGGCCACCCACATTCACAAGATGTTCAAGCTGCCCGACGGGAGCCTGCGCCTGATCGTGCAGGGACTGTCGCGGCTTCACCTCGAGTCGGTCACCGCCGTACGTCCGTACCTCCGAGCGCGTGTGGGGCCGGCCGACGATATTGTGCGCGACGAAGATCGCCTCGAGATCGACGCGCTGCAGCGGAACATCAAGACCAACTTTCAACACGTCGTGTCGTTGTCGCCGCTATTGTCCGACGACCTGCAGGCGCTGGCGATGAACATCACGGAGCCAGGACGCTTGGCCGACTTCATCGCGTCGAGCCTGGCCACCCTGACGACCGCCGTCAAGCAGGACGTGCTCGAGACGATAGACGTGCGTGCCCGTCTCGATCTTCTCAACCGGCTACTGATCAAGGAAGCCGAAGTGCTGGAGCTCGGGTCAAAAATTCAGTCGCAGGTGCAGTCTGAGGTCGGCAAGAACCAGCGCGAGTACTTCCTGCGCGAGCAGATGAAGGCCATTCAGAAGGAGCTGGGCGAGGGCGACGACCAGACCAAAGAGATCGAAGAGCTGCGCGAGAAAATCGAAGCGGTCGGCATGCCCGAGGCTGTGAAAAAGGAAGCCAAGCGCGAGCTCGATCGCCTCTCCAAGATGCCCGTTGCAGCCGCGGAGTACACCGTCTCGCGCACGTATCTCGACTGGTTGATCGCGCTGCCCTGGAACAAGCGCACCGAGGAAGTGATCGACCTCGTGCGTACTAAAGGCGTGCTGGATGCGGACCACTCGGGTCTGGAGAAGGCGAAGGATCGCATTCTCGAATTTCTCGCCGTGCGCAAGCTCAACCCGACGATGAAGGGGCCGATCCTTTGTTTTGCGGGTCCTCCCGGAGTAGGGAAGACGTCGCTTGCGAAATCGATTGCCAACTCGCTGGATCGAAAGTTTGTCCGGGTGTCGCTCGGCGGCATGCGCGACGAGGCGGAAATTCGGGGCCATCGGCGCACGTACATCGGAGCGCTGCCGGGTCAGGTCATCCAGGGGCTGCGACGGGCCGAGTCCAAGAACCCGGTCTTCATCCTCGACGAGATCGACAAATTGGGCTCTGATTTCCGGGGCGACCCGAGCTCGGCGCTCCTCGAAGTTCTCGATCCGGAGCAGAACAACGCGTTTCGCGATCACTACCTCGACGTGCCGTTCGATCTTTCCGAAGTGCTGTTCGTGACGACCGCCAACGTGCTCGACACCATCCCGCCGCCGCTGCGCGACAGAATGGAAGTGCTCGAGCTACCTGGCTACACGGAGGAAGAGAAGCTCAAGATTGCGAAGGAACATCTCATCGCGAAGCAGATCGCGAACCACGGGTTGACGCCGGAGAGCGTCACCTTTACGGACGAAGCGACCCGCCTCGTGATTCGCGGCTTCACGCGCGAGGCCGGCGTGCGCAACCTCGAACGCGAGATTGCATCGCTCTGCCGGAAGATCGCGCGGCGCCGGGCCGAAGGCAGCGAGACGGTCGTTACGCTGACGCGCGATACGGTGGTCGAGCTGCTCGGTGCTCCGCGGTATCTCGACGAGGAGATCGAGGAGCGTACGAAAAACCCGGGCGTGGCCATCGGCATGGCCTGGACACCAGTCGGTGGAGAAGTGCTCTTCATCGAGGCATCGCGCATGCAGGGCACTGGCACGCTTACGCTCACCGGCCACCTTGGCGACGTGATGAAGGAGTCCGCGAGAGCGGCGCTGTCGTGGTTCCGCGCCCATGCAGCCCAGTTCAACGTCGATCCTGACTTTTACAAGTCGGCGGAAATCCACCTGCACGTGCCGTCAGGGGCGATTCCGAAGGATGGCCCGTCGGCTGGCGTGACGATGGCGGTGGCCCTTGCGTCGGAACTGACGGGCCGGCCCGTCCGGGGTGATATTGCGATGACAGGCGAGATCACGCTCTCAGGGCGCGTACTCCCGGTGGGGGGCATCAAGGAAAAGGTGCTCGCGGCGCGGAGGTTGGGGATCAAGGAAATCATCCTGCCGCGGCTGAACGACAAGGACGTGAAGGAGGACCTCAACGAGGAGCTTCGCCGCGATCTCACCATCCACCTGGTCTCGACCATCGACGAGGCGCTGCTGCTGGCGTTGACGCCGCCCTCTCTGAAGGCTCGCGAACGACGGAACGCGACGCGAGTGCAGGGGACAGTGCAATAACTGTTGAACTCGTGAACTGGTGAACTTTTGATCTAGAGCGTCAGATCACGAGCTCACTAGTTCATAAGTTCACAAGTTCAAGGTGAGCCAGCCCTACCGCCGTCTTCATATCTACGATCTCTCTGGTCTGCACCATCTCCCGCGCCTCTTTCACCGTAAATTCCTTCACTGTGAGCAGCTCGTCGGGATCCTGATGCGCTTCGGGCTCGTCGCTTCGGCGATCGCGCAGTTCGGTCAGGAGAAAAAAGTGCATCTCCTCGTCGCAGAAGCCAGGAGAGGGAAGGAGGCTGAGCAATTTCTCGGCGCGGCCTGCTATTTTTCCGGCTTCCTCATGACATTCGCGCAGCGCCGCGGCCTCGAGGCTCTCGTGCGGGTCGCGCGTGCCTGCCGGGAGCTCCCATAGCCATCGATCGACAACGTAGCGATATTGCCGGACGAGCAACACGCGATCGGGCGCCGTCATCGGCAGCAGCACAACGGAGCCGGGGTGCCGCACAACGTCCATGCTGACGAGGCGTCCGTCCGGATACGCCACGTCATCTACGGTGACATTGAAAACTCGTCCCTCGTAGATGACCTTCGAGTGCTTCAGCTCAGGGCGTGCTTCGCTCATATTCTTCCGGCAGGATCAGATCGAGGACAGACTGCAAATCATAGGGGAGCGGCGCTTCGAACTCCATCTTACGTCCGTCGGCAGGATGGTGAAATACCAGCCGGCCGGCATGCAGGAACGGCCGCTCGAGCCCAAGCAGCGGCCGGAGGTCGGCGGCCACGCGGCGCCGGATTCCGCCGTACACGGCGTCCCCGACGATCGGATGACCGATTTCGCTCAGGTGCACGCGAATCTGGTGCGTCCGCCCCGTCAGGATCGCGACATGAATCAGTGAGACCCCCGGCATCTGCAGCGCTTTGGTCACACGTGTCGCAGCCGATCGTGCCCGTCGTGCACGCGCCGACATCTTCTTGCGGTCGACCGGATCGCGCCCGATCGGCAGATCGATCCGGCGTCCGGGCTGGACGACACCCCACACAAGCGCCACGTATTCCTTTTCGACCTCGCGATCGTGGAACTGGCGGGCCAGCTCGGCGTGCGCGCGGTCGTTCTTGGCGACGACCATCAGGCCCGATGTGCCCCGATCGAGGCGATGAACGATGCCCGGCCTCAGTTCTCCTCCGATCCCGCTCAAGTCCGTGATCTCGTGAAGCAGCGCATTCACGAGCGTGCCCTGCGCGTGGCCCGCCGCCGGGTGCACGACCATCCCTGCCGGTTTGTTGACGACGACGACGTCGGCGTCCTGATAGACGATGTCGAGATCGAGCGCTTCAGGTTGAGGCGCCGGCGCGACAGCTTCCGGGATCTCAATCACGACCGCATCGCCGGCATGCACGACGTGGTTTGGCCGCACGTCGTGTCCGGCAATCGTGACCTTGCCGTCTTTGATCAGGCGCTGAATCTGGGAGCGCGATTGACCGGCCAGCACGCCGGTAAGGTAGCGATCGACGCGGACCCCGGCCTCTTCCGAAGAGACCACAAGACTGTGGACGTGCACGTCAGGCCGCGCGCCTCGATGCCTTCGCGGGCTCCGGGGCGGTCGTGCGGCGACGGAGGTAGATCAGCATGATGAGGCTCAGCGGTGTGAGAATGACCGAGATGAACTGCGAGGTTGACAACCCCATGACAAAGCCGCGTTCGTCCGCACGATAGAACTCGATGATGAAACGAGAGACCGCGTAGAGAAGCATGTAGCCCCAGAACGTGCGACCCGCATACGGCCGCCCTTTCCGTTCCGTGACAAGCAGGAAGATGAGAATCAACAGCTCTGCGCCAGCTTCGTAGATCTGGGTTGGATGCAGTGCAACATTCAGCGGCGTGCCGACGTTCGCGGCGGCAAAGGGATCGGTGAAGGTAATGGCCCATGGTACCGAGGTGGGCCGGCCGTAGCAGCAGCCCGCCATCAGACACCCGAGTCGTCCAATTACATGCCCCAGCGCGATGCCAGGCGCGAACATGTCGCACGTCGTCCAGAACGGAAGCCGGTGGCGGCGGATGTACCAAAACGCCACGAGAGTAGCGGTGATAAGACCCCCATAGAACACCCCACCCGACCGCGCGAGCACGAGAATCTCATCGGGGTTGTTTCGGAAGTAGTCGAAATTGACGAAGAGGAGCAGGAGCTTGGCACCGACGAGCGCAGCAATGACGATATAGACACCGAGATCGAGCATGCGGGCCGAGTCGAGACCCGCCTTGCGCGCCCGCACGATTGCCAGCTGCAGCCCCAGCAGATAGGCGGCCGCCAGCATCACCCCATAGGTGTAGATCGTCAGCGGGCCTACGCCGAAGACTTCGGGAATCTCAAACAGTCTCGGATACACGTCCCACTCCCAGCACGTCGAGCAGCATCAGTGCGACCCCAACTGTAATCGCGGAGTCGGCCACATTGAAAGCCCAGAAATGGAGGCCCCTCCAGTACACGTCGACGAAATCGATTACGAACCCGGCGGTGGACCGATCGATCAGGTTGCCGACGGCTCCGCCCAGAATCAAAGCGAGTCCCCAGCGCGCCAGCCTCTGGGCCGGAGGCAGCGTGAGCGCGTAGCTCGCCACTGCACCGAGTGCGATGAGCGCAACGACGACCATGACCAGTGGCTTGTACTGAAAGTCGACGCTGTTGAACATCCCAAACGCCGCACCGGTATTGCGCACGTGCGTAAAATCGAAGAAGCCTGGGATCACCGCATAGCTCTCGTGCAGAGGAAGCCTGGCTCGGACGACGGCTTTCGTCACCTGATCGAGCGCGACTATCACTGCTACGATCCAGAGCTCAGATGCGCGTGCGCGGAGGGCAACCATCAGGCGGTGGCACCGTTTGAGTCGGCGAGCGCGGCTTCACAGCGGGTGCACGTTCCGGCGCTCGAGATAGCCTGCACATAGCGCCAGCACCGCTCGCATTTCACACCGGCAGCCTTTTCGATGGTGATGTTAATCCCCTCGCCGGCACCTGGCCGCAGCTCGACGTCGGAGACGATAAAGAGCATGGGCAACTGATCGGCATATGCCGTCAGCCGTGCCATCTCCTCGCCGCTGCCAGTCAACACGACCCTTGCCTGCAGCGAGCTGCCGATCTGCTTGTCCTTGCGAAGCGGTTCGATCTCGGCCAGCACGCGATCCCGGATCGTGATGAGCTGTTCCCAGCTGGCGGTCAAGTCCGGCTGCAGAAGTGACGCGAGCGCGCCTTTATCTGGAAACAACGCGAGGTGCACCGATTCTTCGCGTGTGCCCGGCACGTACCGCCAAAGTTCATCCGCCGAGAACGACAGAATCGGTGCGAGCAGGCGAGCCAGCCCGTCTGCCATCACGTACATTGCGGTCTGTGCCGAGCGTCGTTCCTTCGAGGCCGCTGCGAACGTATACAGCCGATCCTTCGAGACGTCGGCGTAGAACGCACTCAGGTCGACGGTCAGAAATCCGTTAATGGCCTGGAAGATCGCGCTGTAGCTGTAATCGTCGTAGGCTTTCAAAACGCCCTGCGATACGTCGGCGTAGCGCGCAAGAACATAGCGATCGACTTCTTCAAGTTGCGCGTGCTCGACCGAGTCTTTCGCCGGATCGAAGTCGTACAGGTTCGCAAGCAGGTACCGCAGCGTATTGCGAATCTTGCGGTACGCGTCTGACGCGCGGGTCAGGATCTCCTTGCTGACCCGAATGTCCTCCGTGAAATCGCTCATCGCCACCCAGAGTCGCAGGATGTCCGCGCCGCTCTGTTTGATGATGTCCTGAGGGGCAATGACATTTCCGACCGACTTGGACATCTTCTTGCCGTCCATATCTACGACGAAGCCGTTCGTGACGACCTGGCGATAAGGCGCGCGGCCTCTGGTGCCGAGGCCCAGCAGCAGCGAGCTCTGGAACCACCCGCGGTGCTGATCGCTGCCTTCGAGGTAGATGTCCGATGGCCACGTCAATTCGGGCCGCACCGACAAAACGGCCTCGTGGCTCGATCCGGAATCGAACCAGACATCGAGAATATTCATCTCTTTCTCGAAAGCAGTTCCCCCGCACGCCGGGCATGCCAAACCTGCCGGAAGAAAATCCTCAACCGGTCTCTCGTACCAAGCATCCGCACCGTGCGCTTCGAACACCGTTGCCGCCTTCTCGACCAGCTCCGGTGTCGTCAATGCGTTGCCGCACTTCTGGCAGTCGACGGCGGGAATCGGCACGCCCCAGGCACGCTGACGCGAAATGCACCAATCTGGGCGGTTCGCGACCATGTTATAGATGCGATCGTGTCCCCACGACGGGATCCACCTCACATCGTGATCGATCGCCTTGAGCGCCGCCTGGCGGAGGGTGTAAGAGACTCCACCAGTCTCGATCGCTGGTGCGCCCTCCATCCGGATGAACCACTGCGACGTTGCCAGGAAGATGACCGGATGATGACAACGCCAGCAGTGCGGGTACTGGTGCGCAAAGTCAGTTTTGTGCCAGAGGCGGGCACGCTTCTTCAGCTCCTCGACGACGTTGGCGTTGGCGTCGAACACGCGCTGGCCGGCGAATATTTCGACGGTATCAAGAAAGTACCCCGCAGGGCCGATCGGCGCGAGAATCTCGAGGCCGTACTTCTGGCCCGTGTGGAAGTCGTCGGCACCGTGCCCCGGCGCGGTGTGGACGACACCGGTGCCGGCCTCGAGCGTGACATAGGCCCCGAGAACGCCCAGCGAATCGCGATGAAAGAGAGGATGTCGGAAGCGGATGTGCTCCAGTTGGTCCCCTTTCATCTTCGCCACGATCGTGTCGAACGCGCGGCCGGTCGCAGTGGCCACGCTCGGCGCAAGCGCTTCTGCCACGATCACGGCGCGCCCGTCGATTTCGTACGCGGCGTAGTCAAATTCCGGATGGAATGCGACCGCGAGGTTGGATGGGATCGTCCACGGGGTCGTCGTCCAGATCAGCACCGATACGTCGCGTCCCGCAAGGGCCGGCACCCGCGATGCCAGCTCGTCCGCGCTCTCTGGTGCAAGAGGAAACTCGACGTAAATCGAGGGAGACGTGTGCGGCTCGTACTCGACCTCCGCCTCGGCCAGCGCCGTGCGGCAGTGGATGCACCAGTGAACCGGCTTCTTCCCTTTGTAGACCAGCCCTTTTTCGACGAACCGGCCGAACGTTCGCGCGATGGCCGCTTGATAGCGGAAGTCCATCGTCAGATACGGCTCGTTCCAGGTACCGAGGATGCCAAGACGCTGAAATTGCTCGGTCATGGTCCCGATGAATCGCTCGGCATAACCACGGCACGCCTTGCAGAACTCGGCGACCGTCATGTCCCGCTTCTTCGAGCCGAGCTCTCGATCGACCTGCAACTCGATCGGCAGACCGTGGCAGTCGTAACCAACCACGTAGGGCGCGTCAAAACCCGACATCGTGCGCGACTTGACGACCAACTCCTTCAGAATCTTGTTGAACGCGGTGCCGATGTGGATGTTGCCGTTGGCGTATGGCGGGCCGTCGTGGAGGACAAACTTTGGTGCATTCTTGCGCGCGGCGCGAATTTTTCCGTACAGGTCCATCGACGTCCACCTGGCGAGCGTTTCGGGCTCGCTCGTTGGCAGATTCGCCTTCATCGGAAAATCGGTTCGAGGGAGATTGAGAGAGTCTTTCCAGTCGGACATGGAAAGGTAAATTGTACTTGAAGTTGTAGGGCGGGTCTTGAAGTGCAAGACCCGCCCTACGGGAGAGGCGAGTAGTGGCTATGGTTCCCAGATCTTGACGACGAAGTTGCCACTGTTGTCTGAGACGTGATCGTCGTTGACCCCCAGGAACAGACGGCCGTTCGTCGGCATGTCGAGTGCCTTCGCGGTATCGCCGATCGAAAACGGTTGCCCCTTGCCGACGCGCCCGATCAGCGCCCCGACGGGAATCGTCGGGATGGCCGCCTTCTCTGCCAGCCGATGACTCAGTACGCCGGCGGCCTGCGCCACGTCGGCGGGGTTGAAGCTCAGCCGAATCTCACCCGAAGGCTCGAACCGCAGTTTTTGCCCGCGGCTCACGGTGATGCCTGTGTTCGTCCACTCCACGTTAGACGGCACGACGACAGTTCGTGCGTTGGCTGGTGCGGGCTGCGTAAAGATCTGCGCGGCGCCCGACACGAGTATTCCCGCAAGCATGGGAACGATGATTGGTTTGCGCATAACGTTCTGCTGTCTGCGACGCATGTCAGCCCGCAACGATAGTGCAACGTCCCTGCCATCGACACAGGAAGAGAAACAGCGTTTTCATTCGGAAATCGTTCCGATCTTGCCCGAGGGCGGGCCGAAGCCGGCCGGTATAATGGACAGCATATGACATCGAGGGTTCTCGACAACGGCTTGAGTGTGGTCGTGCAGGAGGTGCACACCGCTCCGCTCGCGTCGGTCTGGTGCTGGTATAAGGTCGGCTCCAAGGATGAGACGACCGGTCTGACCGGTGTGTCTCACTGGGTCGAGCATATGAATTTCAAGGGCACGAAGAACATTCCCCGCGAAGAGATGAAAGGCATCATCGAGAAATTCGGCGGCAGTTGGAACGGATATACGTGGATCGACCAGACCACTTACATGGAGACCGCGTCGACGGCAGGGCTCGATCGCATGCTGTTCATTGAATCCGAGCGGATGGCCAATTGCATTTACGATCCTGACGACTGCGAATCGGAGAGAACCGTCATCATCTCCGAGCTGCAGGGCAGCGAAAACGATCCAGATACCCTTCTGGAACAGGAAGTCATTGCCGCGGCCTATAAGGTTCACCCGTATCGGCACCCCACCATCGGTTGGCTCTCCGATCTTCAGACGATGACCCGTGAAGACCTTTATCAGTACTATCGCCGCAACTACGTTCCCAACAATGCGACCGTTGTTGTTGTGGGTGATGTGGATACCGATGACGTGCTGCGGCGGGTCGAGAAACAGTTCGGCGGCATTCCGTCGGGCCCCGCACTGAAGCGCGTCAGCGTCCTTGAGCCGGAGCAGCTCGGCCAGCGGCGCGTCGAGGTGTCGCGCGAGGGCACAACCGCGTACCTGAAGCTCGCGTACCATGCACCGGCGGTCAGCCACCAGGATTTTTTTCCCATGCTCGTGCTCGACGCGATTCTTACGGGCGCGAAGGGCATCAATCTGTGGTCGAGCTTCCGCACGCCGCCTCCCCAGCGGAGCGCCCGCCTGTATCGCACCCTCGTTGAGCGACGCCTCGCCTCCAGTATCGGCGCGGGGCTGCTGCCCACCGAACATCCATTTCTCTATTTGATCTCAGCGACGGCGATGGAGGGTGTGAATCTCGAGGACGTTGAGGCCGCGGGTAGCGAATGCCTCGACGATGTGGCTCGAAACGGAATTACCGATCGGGAGCTGACGAAAGCGAAGAATCAGCTTCGTGCCCGGCTGGTCTTTGAGAATGACAGCGTCACGAATCTTGGCCATCAGCTTGGCTACTTCGAGACCGTGGCAAGCCGAGAGGTGTATCAACGCGCACCTGCCCGCATTGCCGCGGTCACTCAGGCGGATGTGGAGCGTGTGGCACGGCAATACCTGAAGACCGACCAGCGCACCGTTGGCTGGTTTCAGCCGCAGGACAGGTCCGGCCGTGTCGTCGGAGACTCGGAATGACGACTCTGGCGCCGAAAGGATTGGCGGCAGCCAGGCACGTCCTCTCCAATGATGCGGTCATCATCTCGAAGGAGGCACATACGGTGCCCGCCGTCACGATTCAGATGTCCGCCCGTGCGGGAAGCATTTACGATTCGAACGAGCTGCTCGGCCTGAGTCATCTCGCCGCGCGGGTCCTCGATCGAGGAACGATGGTTCGCAGCAGCGAAGAGATTGCCGAAGCGCTCGATGCCAGGGGTGTGTCGTTGAGCGTCGGTTCGAACAGACACGTGATGACCGTGAACTGCACCTGTCTCTCGGAAGATTTTGAGGCGATGCTCGAGCTCGTCGCCGAAATCGTGATGCAGCCGGCGTTTCCGGAACAGGAGATCGAAACACGGAAAGGCGAAGTACTGAACGCCATTAGACAGGACGAGGACAGCCCGGCGGCGATCGCCATGCAGAATCTGTTCGCGATGCTGTACCCCGATCGGCACCCGTATGGCCGGCCTGCAAAAGGAAACGGCGATTCCGTCGGCCGGATTACTCGAGACGACCTCGTGCGATTTCACGAGGCGCGCTTTGCCCCCTCCACGACAACTGCGATCATCGTGGGCGACGTCGATCGGGAGCGTTCAGTGGCTGCGGGCGAGCGCCTTCTGGGCCGATGGCGGAAGCCGGTACCTGACGAGATCGTGCTTCCGCATCCGCCCGCGAATCGTTCGAGGGACGAGCGAGTGATTCCGATGATGAACAAAGCGCAGGCCGATATTGCGTACGGTCTCACCACCATCGTCAGAAGCGATCCGCGGTACTACGCCTATACGTTGATGAACAATGCGCTTGGCCAATACGGCATAGGCGGTCGGCTGGGCGACAGCATCCGCGAGCGGCAAGGCATGGCCTACTACGTGTTCAGCTCGTTCGACGCGAATGTCGTCGAAGGTCCGCTGTTCGTACGTGCGGGCGTCAATCCTTCGAATGTGGAGCGCGCGATTGCCTCCATAGACGAGGAGATGCGCCGTATGGCAACCGAAGGTGTGTCGGTCCAGGAACTGGAAGACTGCAAGCAGTATTTGATCGGATCGATTCCCCGCTTGCTGGAGACGAACGGGGCCATCGCCACATTCCTGCAGACGGCGGAGTTCTTCGGTCTGGGTCTCGACCACGACTTGCGGCTGCCAGGTCTCCTGGATGCGGTGACACTCGACGACGTCAACGCGGCGGCGCGCGATTCGCTCGACGTCAATCGCGCATCCGTCGTCGTCGCCGGCCCGTATCAGAAATGACGAAGGCTGTCTTCTTCGATGTCGATTTCACGCTCATTTATCCCGGCCCTGCATTTCAGGGCGAGGGGTATCAAGCGTTTTGCGCTCGACATGGCATGGAGGTCGATCCGCAACGGTTCACCGCGGCGGTGACCAGTGCATCGCATATCCTCGACCGGGAGCAGGATGCGGTGTACAACCCGCAGATCTTCATCGACTATACCGCCCACATCATCAGACAGATGGGCGGCAGCGGCAGGACAGTGGAAACGTGCGCGGCTGACATCTACGCGGAATGGGCGGCCTGCCAGCATTTTCTTCTGTACGAGGACGTGCCTGCATCTTTGCGCGGGCTTGCCGAGCGGGGCGTGCAGTTGGGGCTCATCTCAAACTCACACCGCTGCCTGGAATCGTTTCAGGAGCACTTCGAGCTCGACGGCCTCATCGACGTGGCGATTTCTTCTTCACAGCACGGCTACATGAAGCCGCATCCGAGCATATTCGAAGCGGCGCTCAAGCTCGCGGCCGTTCAGCCGTCCGAGGCCGTGATGGTGGGGGACAGCTTGACTCAGGACATCGAAGGCGCGCGGCGTCTCGGGATGGCAGGCGTCCTGATTAGAAGATCAGAGGTTGGCGGCGAGATACTTCCGGCCGACGTTCCGGTCATACGGAACCTGCTCGAACTACTGAGCCTTTCTTAAGGTTTGATGTTCCACGGGCGCTGGCTTCCTGCGATGTCCACGTGCAGGCGCTGAGCATTCAAGACAGCCTGCACTTTCTCTTCCAGTGATGCTGACGTTCGTTCGCGTCGCAGCCGAGCCTTACCGGCGCGCAGGCGTTTAATGAGGGCGCCGAGAGTTGTCAGGTTTGGCACTCATTACCAAGACAGATTATATCGCGCCAGTAGCACCGCGCTCCTTCACGTCATCCCGGCGGCCACGCGAGGGCGCGTCCTGCAAGCAGATGCAGATGAATGTGGAAGACGGTCTGGCCCGCGTCGCGATTCGTATTGAAGACCGTGCGAAACCCACGCGCGTCGTACCCACGCTCCTTGGCAAGCGCCGCGGCTCGCCGGATCATCTCACCCACGAGCACGTCCTGGTCTGGCGACAGATCGTTCAGCGTCGCGATGTGGGTCTTCGGAATAATCAAGAGGTGTAGCGGCGCCTGTGGGTTGAGATCCTCAATCGCCATGACGCCCGCATCTTCGTACGCTACCGTTGCAGGAATCTGATGAGCGGCGATCTTGCAGAAGAGGCAATCGCTCACGCAGATCTCCTGCAGATCACGGTGCGAGGAATGTCCTGCAGGTCGTGGCGTATTTTCACCAGATTCAGCCCTGCGACATCGTGAACGAGCGCCGTGACGCAGTCGTCCTGCCCGCAGCCGAATTCCATAACCAGCCAGCCGCCAGCTACCAGCTTGGACGCCGCCCCCTCCAGCACTTTGCGCAGGCCGTCGAGCCCATCTTCGCCGGAGAATACTGCGACGCGCGGCTCGAAATCGCGGACTTCCGGTGTGAGCCCTGGACGCGAGATCGACGGGACGTACGGAGGATTCGACACGATCACGTCGATCCCCTCGTCGATGCCGTCGAGGAAACTGGTCTCGACGAAGCTGATGCGATCGAACACGCCGTGGCGAGCCGCGTTACGGCGAGCGACGTTCAGCGCACCTGCCGACACATCGGAGGCGATGACCTGCGCGCCTGGAATAGCGTGGGCGAGCGCGACGGCGATGCACCCACTGCCTGTGCCTACGTCCACAATCCGTGGACGGCCATCCTTGCCGACCAGCGCCAGGGTTTCTTCGACGATCATTTCGGTCTCATGGCGCGGGATGAGGACATCCGGTCCCACTTCGAAGTCGAGGCCGTAGAACTCACGCGTTCCAAGAATGTAGGACACCGGCTCCCGTCTTTCGCGCCGCGCGACGAGCGGTTCGTATCTCAGCAGGAAGACGCTGGTCGCCGTCTCGTTGCGATCGGTCAGAAAGCGCGCGCGATCCCAGCCGAGAACCTGACGCGCGAGCACCTCGGCGTCGAGCGCTGCGAGCGTGGAGCTGATGCCGGCGTCGACGAAGCGGTTCCGTGCGCCCAGGACGAGGTCGTGAATCGTCATCATGCCGTAGCCTCTTTGAGCTTTTCCGACTGGTAGTGTGTAACCACGTTGTCCAGCAGCTCGGTGAGGTCGCCGTTGAGCACCTCGACGAGCTGATGGGTGGTGAAATTCACGCGATGGTCGGTCACGCGGTTATCGCGGAAGTTGTAGGTCCGAATCTTCTCCGATCGATCCCCGGTGCCGACCTGGCTGCGCCGATCCTTCGCGATCGCTTCCTGCTGTTTGCGGAGCTCCATCTCGTACAGTCGCGATCGGAGCACGCGCATCGCCTTCGCACGGTTCTTAATCTGAGACTTTTCGTCCTGCTGCGAGACAACCGTGCCCGTCGGAATGTGGGTGATGCGAACCGCCGAATAGGTCGTGTTGACGCTCTGGCCGCCGGGGCCGCTCGAGCAGAAGGTGTCGATCCGAAGATCCTTGGCATCGATCTGCACGTCGACGTCCTCCGCTTCCGGAAGCACTGCGACCGTGACGGCCGACGTGTGGATGCGGCCACTAGCTTCCGTGGCGGGCACCCGCTGCACGCGATGCGTGCCGCTCTCGTACTTGAGCTTGCTGTACACACCGCGCCCCTCGATGGTCGCGATCACTTCCTTGATGCCGCCAGCATCGGCCTCACTCGTCGACATCACCTCGACGCGCCAGCCCTGCTTCTCCGCAAACCTGCTGTACATCCTGAAGAGCTCGTAGGCGAACAGCGCCGCTTCTTCGCCCCCGGTGCCCGCGCGGATCTCCAGGACGACGTTCTTCTGGTCGTTCGGGTCTTTCGGGATGAGAAGGATCTTGATATCGGCCAGCAGCGCGTCGCGCCGCTCTTCCAGTCCGCGCAGTTCTTCTTGCGCGAGCTCGCGCATGTCCGGATCGCCTCCTGTGGCGAGTTCTTGCGCTTGCGCGATTTCGTTGAGCACGCCTTTATACTCGCGGAACCGTTCGACCAGTGGCTCAATCTCGGCCAGCGCCTTGGCGTGCTTGCGGTACTCATTGGAGTCCGATTGAACAGACGGGCTTGCCAGGAGCGCGGTCAGCTCCTCGTAGTTCGCTTCGACGGATTGCAGCTTGTCCAACATAGTCAAATTCGGCGGGTCCAACGTTCAGGACCCGCCCTACGTACGTAGGCCGGGTCTTGCTCCGTAGACCCGGCGTCAGCCGCCCGATACCGGGGGCAGAAATGCGACCTCATCGCCATCGGAGACGGCGGCGGCCATCTTGGCATAGTCGGCGTTCACCGCTGAAGAGATGGACGAGTCGTACCGTGCCATTTCCGGGAACTCCGTCACGAGCCCACGCCATATGTCGGCGACCGTGGCTCCGGCGGACGCCTCGCGCGACAATTCACCCGATCCTGCGATGTCGCGAAGCCGTGCAAACAATCGGATGGTCACGCGCATGCACGCCGTACGGCTTCCAGGCGCGCCGCTTCATCCTGCGGATTCGCCGTCGCGCCTTCAATCCAGACCTCGCCGCCCTCGAAGAACTCGTGCTTCCAGATTGGCACGATCTGCTTGACCCGCTCGATCACGTAACGGCACGCGGCGAATGCGTGCGCGCGATGCGCGCTCGCCGCGGCAATGACGATACTGGCTTCGCCGACGGCCAAGCGGCCGACACGGTGGTGCACCGCGACCCGGACACTGGGCCATTCACAGACGGCCTCTTCGCCAATTTGTTCCAGCGCCTTCACCGCGAGCGGCTCGTACGCTTCGTACTCGAGGTGCGTCACCTGGCGGTTCAGATTGTTGTCGCGTACGACGCCAATGAAGGTGGCCACCGCTCCGTGCCCGCCGTCCTCGGATACAAGGCGAATGAGGCTATCAACGTCGAGGGGATCGGTCGTAACGGCGGTCGGGTTCGTCATGGCACTTTCAGCAGGGTCGAGCCCTACGAGTATAAACCGCGATCCCAGAAGTGGTTGAGGATGCGCGCCCCATGGCCGGCCTCGAACGAGTGCTCGATGGCACCGGTCACGTAATCCTTCGCGCGTTGAACGGCGGCAGGAACATCATCGCCAAGCGCGAGACCGGCGGCGACCGCCGAGGCGAACGCGCATCCTGTACCGTGCACCGGCCCGACCGACGAACGCGGCGCTGAAAATTCGGTGAACGCGCCGGCGTAGTAGAGCAAGTCGACGGCCTGCCCCCCGGTCATGTGGCCACCCGTGATGACCACAGCGAGGGGCCCCATGTCGAAGATACGCTTCGCGGCCTCTCGCGCCGTCTCTATTGAGTCCACGCTTACCCCCGACAGCGCCGCCGCTTCGGCCACGTTCGGCGTCACCACGGAGGCAATGGGGAGAAGCCGCGTCTTCAATACTGAGACGCCTTCCGGCGCCAGCAGGATGCGCCGCCCGGGATTCGTTGCAAGCATGACGGGGTCCACCACGAGATTGGGCCGCTGGAATCGGCCCACTGTCTCAGCCACCACGCGCACGATTTCGGCTGTTGCGAGCATTCCCGTCTTCACGGCAGAGACTTCCATGTCCTGGGCCACCTGCTCGATTTGCGATCGCACGGTCTGTGGAGGGAGAGTAAAGATGTCGCTGACGCGAGTCGTACTTTGTGATGTGACCGCCGTCACAGCCGACAACCCGTACACTCCCAACGCGTCGAACGTCTTGAGGTCGGCCTGTATGCCGGCACCTCCGGTCGAATCGCTTCCTGCGATGGTCAGAGCGATTTTCATGCGGCTAATGACTGAAGATGAGGAAGTACTGGTACTTCAAAAACTTGTGCTCCTCGACAAGCCGCAAGCCCGCTGCCGCGGCACCCGCCACAACAACACTGGGAGGGACACGTTCCCTCGGATCGGGACCGGGTCCGCCTTCTCCTTGCCGATAGTCGATGATGCCGATGCGGCCCTGAGGTTTCAGCGTGCGTGCGACGTTCCGCAACAGCAGGACGGGATCGTCCATCTCGTGAAAGGCGTCGACGATGAGCACCGCATCGGTGCGCGCGTCGGCGGGCAGTCGAGGATCGGTATACGCACCGAGCACGGGCGTGACGTTCGTGTAGCCCTCGCGTTGGACGCGTCGCCGGATGGCTTCGAGCATGAGCTGCTGCACGTCGACCGCGTAAACTCTGCCGTTTGGGCCAACACGCCGCGCGAGCCGGACAGTAAACCAGCCTCCGCCGGCTCCCAGGTCGGCGACGCTGGTGCTGTCTGCGACGTGCAGGGCATCCATGACCTGGTCGGGCTTCTGCCAGGCTTCTCGATCGGGAGGCTCGAGCAAACCAAGATTTTGAGGGGCGAACAGCCGCGGGTTGCGTGCTTCGGCTTTGTTCGGGACGATCTCCGCCGGCTTTTGCCGGGCCGTCACCAGAGAGGTCCCGACGAGCAGCGCGAGCAGTGCGATGGTGACTCGATTCATTTCCGGTGAGTGGTCATCCGCTCCGGCGACAAGAGCTCATCGAGCTCGGCATCGGTCAAGAGACCCCGCTCCTTCGCAATCTGGTGGATGGACTTGCCGGTCCGCACCGATTCCTTCGCGATCTCGGCGGTGGCCGCGTATCCGATGCGGGGGCTGAGCGCGGTAGCGACGGCTGTGCTGCGATCGAGCAGTTCGCGCGCGCGGTCGATATCGGCAGTGATGCCGTCGACGCACTTCACTCGAAGCGCGGTCATCGATTCACGGAGGATGCGCGACGAGTGCAGCGCGTTCCAGGCAATCACCGGCATCATCACGTTCAGCTCGAGCTGTCCGGCTTCGCACGCCATTGCCACCGTCACATCGCAGCCCATCACTTGATAGCACACCTGGTTGACCATTTCAGGGATTGACGGGTTTACCTTCCCCGGCATGATCGACGAGCCGGGCTGCACGGCTGGCAACCCGATTTCGGACACACCCGCGCGGGGACCCATGCTCAGCAAGCGGAGATCGCTCGCGATCTTACCCAGCTCGATCGATAGACGGCGCATGGCTCCGGAGTACGCGGCGACGTCTCCCATGCTCTGGGTGACCCTGAAGAAGTTCTTCGCGCGCCGCAACGGCAATTGTGTGAACGACCTCAGCGCATTCACGGCCGTGTCAACGTAATCGGCGCTTGCGTTGAGTCCGGTGCCGACGGCTGTGGCACCCAGGTTCAGCTCCGTCAGTTGTTGAGACGCAGCGTCGAGATCCTCGGCCGCCCGTTCGATGCACGCGGCGTAGCCGCCGAATACGTCTCCCAGCGAAATCGGCACGGCGTCCTGCAAGTGCGTCCGTCCGACCTTCAGCACACCCGCGAACTCCCGTGCCTTGTTTTGAAGGGCCGCCTGCAGGC
>DATEEI010000060.1:0-31777 GCA_035281225.1 Vicinamibacterales bacterium | reverse complement strand
TATAATTTCTCTATGAACCGTCTTGCGGAAGAACGAAGTCCATACCTGCTCCAGCATGCGAGCAATCCCGTCGATTGGTTTCCATGGGGTCCGGACGCCTTTGAGAAAGCCCGATCCGAGGACAAGCCGATCTTTCTGTCCATCGGATACTCGACCTGTCACTGGTGCCACGTGATGGCGCACGAGTCGTTCGAGAGCCAGGAAATTGCCGACATCCTGAACAAGGATTTCGTCTCCATCAAAGTCGATCGCGAAGAGCGGCCGGATGTCGATCGCGTCTACATGACCTTCGTGCAGGCCACAACCGGATCGGGTGGCTGGCCGATGAGCGTCTGGCTGACGCCGGACTTGAAGCCGTTTTACGGCGGAACCTATTTTCCGCCCGACGCACGGTGGGGGCGGCCGGGATTTCCGGACATCCTGCGCGAGATCGTGCGCGCCTGGCGCCAGGAGCGGACGAAGGTCGAGATCTCTGCAAGTAACCTGACCGAGCAGATCCGGGGCTTGCGGGCGGTGGCGCCCGGTGGCGACGTGCCGCCCGCCGATGCGCTCAAGGAGGGCGTCGCGCAGTTCGCCCAAACGTTCGATCAGGCCAGAGGCGGGTTCGGGGATGCTCCGAAGTTTCCGAGGCCCAGCGAGCTGTTGTTCCTGCTGCGCGAGACGGCGAGGACCGGCGACTACGCGCCGGCGTTTATGGTGGCCAAGACGCTGCAGGCGATGTCGCTCGGCGGCATGCGCGACCACGTCGGTGGAGGATTCCATCGCTACTCAGTCGATGGCAACTGGCGCGTGCCGCACTTCGAGAAGATGCTCTACGACCAGGCGCAAATCACGCTTGCGTCGCTCGAAGCCTTTCAGCTCGCGAACGACCGCTTCTTCGCTGACGTCGCCGAGGATACGCTCGAGTACGTGCTGCGCGAGATGACGAACGGCGACGGCGGATTCTTTTCGGCTGAGGACGCCGACAGCGTGCCGCCGGAAGACGCTGCCAACCCGCACGCGCACAAGACGGAAGGCGCGTTCTATGTGTGGACGCAAACGGAGCTCGAAGCGCTGTTGAAGGATGACTTCGACGTATTCAAGCACCGCTTCGGCATCCGGCCCGATGGCAACGCACCGGCTGATCCGCAAGGGGAGTTCACCGGAAGGAACCTGCTCTACGTGGCGAGCTCGATCGATGAGGTTGTCACGCGAACGGGCATGTCATCGGCAGAGGTGGAGGCGTCGCTGCAACGGTCGCGGATGGCGCTGTTTCAGGCGCGATTGTCGCGCCCTCGTCCCCACCTCGACGACAAGGTGCTCGCCGGTTGGAACGGTCTCATGCTCGTCGCGTTCTCGCGAGCCGCGCGGGTGCTGCCGGGTGAGAATGCGCGCGCGCGTTATCTCGAGGCGGCCGAGCGATCCGCGACATTTCTTGAGGAGCACATGTGGGATGGCGGCCGGCAGGTGTTGAAGCGCCGCTATCGCGACGGCGACGCCGCGATCGATGGCTACGCGGAGGACTACGCCTGTCTCATCTTCGGTCTGCTCGAGCTGTTCCAGGCGAGCGGCAATCCGCATTGGCTCGCGTGGGCGCGAGCGCTGCAGAAGCGGCAGGACGAGCTGTTCTGGGACGCCGAGAACGGGGGATGGTTCAACACCACCGGCGCGGATCCGAGTGTGATTCTGCGGATGAAGGAGGACTACGACGGCGCCGAGCCATCGCCGAGCTCGATCTCGGTGCTCAACCTCCTGGTGTTGGCGCATTTGACTGGAGAGGCCGAGCTGTTCGAGCGCATCGACCGGACGCTCAAGATGTTCGGGCCGCGCATCGGCCAGGTGGCGCGTGCGGTGCCGATGATGATGGCGGCGCTGTCCACGTATCACGCGAAGGTTGCGCAGGTCGTGGTAGTCGGGCCTCCTGGCGACGCCGGCACGCGGGATCTGATGCGGGAGCTCGCGTCGAAGTACGATCCGTTTGCCGTCATCGTGCCCGTGGCGCCTGGCGCGCGTCAAACGGAGCTCGCCCGCATGCTTCCATTCGTCTCAGCTATGGAGATGCGCGACGGGCGTGCGACGGCGTACGTGTGTCACGACTTTACCTGCACGGATCCGGCGACGGATGCGGCTGGACTCGCCGAACGGCTGTCTCGTACAATCTGACGCATCGATATGGACCTTCAGGTGGACGTGTGGCTTCGCGGTACCGATTTCGCCAGAACGCAGATCATTTCCGGCGTCGGGATGGATCCAGCGGGATGGACCGACAACGATGTGTCGACGCTGCTCAAGGAAATGCTGCTCTCCATTCATCGGGCGAAAAATCCCGAATCGACCGATACGACGGTGTTCCTCAGGGGCTTTAGCTGGATTGTCAACCCCTTCGAGGAGAGCGGAGTAGTGGTGGCGATTGAGATCCAGACCGGCGCGGCCGTCGCCGGCCCGTTCCACATCGACAAGAAACTGCTCGAGGACATGATCTCCCGCGCCATCGCGCAGCAATCCCCCTCAGCGTCAGTTCACTGACGTTCGACGTCTACAGTTTATCGTTCGCCGTTTACCGTGGACCATGGACTCTGGACCTTGGACTTTGGACTCTGGACTTTGGCCTCTGGACTAAACTACCGCATGCCTTCCACGACACGCACGCTCGGAATCGTCCTTATCCTGCTCGGGCTCATCGGGTATTTCGGCACCGGCAGAGTGAGCGTGACGGCGCTCATCCCGGCATTCTTCGGCGCCGTGTTTATCATCCTTGCGCTTGTCGCAAGGAGCGAGCCGGCCCGCAAGCATGCCATGCATGGGGCAGTCATGCTCGCGCTGATTGGGTTGGTCGGTGCGCTCGTGCGCCTGGTGCCGGCGATGCTGGCGGGGCAGCTGGCTCGCCCCGCGGTGCTCTCGCAGTTGGTGATGAGCGTGCTGTTGGCAGGTTATATCGCGCTGGGCGTCAAGTCGTTCAAGGCCGCCCGCCGTGCGCGCCTGGCCCGCTGAGCCGTCGTAGGCACTGTCGCGCGGGCGCGACTGAAGTCGCGCCCTACAGTATGCGCAGTGGCTTCGGCCCTGTCCGTTCGTGGGAATCTCAATCCCACAGATGGCCATCCACGAAGCCGGAAGTGGCAGAACGTGCGCGAATCAACGGCACGGTGGTTGATACTCTCGTTCCGTTATGACCGGTCTTCTTCACGATATTCGCTACGCCGTTCGCGGACTGACCAGGAACCCAGGGTTCACGACCGTGGCCGTGCTGACGCTTGCGCTCGGCATTGGCGCGAACACCGCGATGTTCAGCGTGCTGAATGCGGTGCTGCTGCGACCGCTGCCGTATCGATCGCCGGAGCAGTTGGCGATGCTGTTCACAGAGATTCCGAGCCAGCAGCTCCGCGAGGGGCGCTCGGCTTACCAGGACGTCGAACAGTGGCGGATGCAGAGCAAGAGTTTCGCGGACATCGCGGTGTTCGATCCTGCGTCCGCCACCCTCACGCGCATCGACAGGTCGGAACAAATCAGCGTTGCGAGGGTCTCGCCGAACTTGTTTTCGTTGCTGGGCGTTCAACTCGCTCGAGGGCGCAACTTCACAGCGGAAGAAGCCGAGCAGCGACAGCGGGTCAGCGTCATCAGCCATCCCTTTTGGCAAACCCGTCTCGGAGGATCGTCCGATGCTCTTGGCGCGACCATCGAGCTCGACGGCGTGCCGTCTCGCGTGATCGGGATTCTTCCTGCGGGCTTTCAGTTTGGCGATCAGGGCGTGTGGGAGCCACACACGATGTTTCCCGACTGGGAGACCCGTCGGCGCGCGCGGGGAGCAGGCTCGTGGTTCGTCATAGGGAGGCTTCGACCGAACGTCACGTTCGACCAGGCCCAGACGGAGATGAACGCAATCGCGCGGCATCTCGATGGACCGTCATCGGCGTCCGATCCAAATCGTGGTATCAGCGTGGTGCCCCTGACATTGCATGTAACCGGATCCACGGCCCGTCTGGCGTTGTGGATGCTCGCGGGTGCGGTGTTCTGCGTGCTCGTGATTGCGGTGACCAACATTGCGGGACTGACATTGGCTCGCAGCGCCGGCCGCGAGCGTGAGATCGCCATTCGATCAGCACTGGGAGCCAGTCGTGCGCGTGTCATCCGGCAGTTGCTTGCGGAGAGTGTGACGCTGGCTGTTCTCTCAGGGATTGCAGGGTTGCTGGTCGCGTCGATGACAATGCGCGTTGTATTGGCGATGAAGCCAGCCAATCTGGCACGACTGGATGCGCTGACCCTCGATGCGCGTGTGCTGTCTTGGACCTTGGCACTCTCCTGTCTGACGGGAGTGTTGATTGGACTTGCCCCCGCGCTGACCACCGTGCGCCGGAATATGACGCAGTCGTTTCGGGAGCGAGGTGGTTCGAGCGGATCGTCAACGCGCAGACTGCACGACGCACTTGTGGTCGCCGAATTCGCCCTGGCGATCGTGCTGCTGGTCGGTGCCGGGCTGTTGACCCGCAGTCTGCAGTCCGTCGAACGAGTCGATCCGGGCTTCAAGTCCGACCGCGTTCTCTCGATTCAGATTTCCAGTCCCGCATCCTGGGCTTCGGCCCAGCGTGTTGAGTACTATCAGCGCGTGCTCGAGCAGGTTCAGGCCGTTGGCGGTGTCGAGCACGCCGGGATCATCGGCGACCTCATCGTTGGCGGCAGCCCGGAGCAGACCATCTCCATCGAAGGAGGAACCAGCGCGGTGTCCGAGCGGCTGCGATTGCGACGAGATGAGGTCAGCGACGACTTCTTCGCGACTCTTGGAACGCCGCTCATCAGAGGCCGCCTCTTTTCGGGTGAGGACAGACCCGATTCTCCGAGAGTGGCGATCGTCAACGCTGCGATGGCTCGCCGATTGTGGTCGGAGGTGGACGCGGTGGGCGAGAGATTCAAGCTTGGCGCGCCAGGGTCCACCGGTCCGTGGTTTACCGTCGTCGGCGTTGTCGGCGACATGCGGCGTCAAGGTCCCGAGCGCGATCCGATGCCACAGATGTTCGAGCCGCTCGCGCAGAATCCTTCGCGCAATTCAACGCTGCTTGTTCGGACGTCCGGTGATCCTGTGAGCATGGTTGGCACGCTGGAAGCGGCCGTCCGCCGAGTGGACAAGCATGTGCCGATTTATGGAGTGACCACATTGACGGACCGGTTTGGCGCATTCAACACGGAGCGGCGCTTTCAGACGTCGGTGTTGGTGGCCTTTGCGGTTGTCGCGCTTGTGCTGGCGGCCATCGGCATCTACGGGTTGATTCAGTACTCGATTGTGACGCGCACGCGCGAGATTGGTGTTCGCATGGCCGTGGGTGCGCAAGCCGGCGATATTTTCAGGATGGTTCTTCGAGAGGGATTACAGCTGGGCCTGATGGGCCTGGCACTCGGTCTCGTCGGCGCCCTCGCGCTGGGGCAGGTGGTCTCGAGCCTCCTGTTTGGCGTCACGGCCACCGATCCGCCGACGTTCGTGGCCGTTTCAGTATTGCTGACCGCGGTGGCCGCGGCGGCGTGTTACCTGCCGGCGCGGCGCGCGGCTCGCCTGGATCCGCTCGTGGCGCTTAGATATGAGTGAACCCAAGATTTCGATGGTGACGGGAGCCGGAACCGGTATCGGCAAGGCCGTTGCGATCGGATTCCTCGAAGAAGGCTACTCCGTCATCCTGGTGGGCCGTCGGGCGGCTCTGTTGGAGCAGACCGTCAAGGACGCCGGCACGCACGGCGCGCGCGCGCTCGTCGTGCCGACCGACGTCAGCGATCCCGCAAGCGTTCGGCGGTTGTTTGCCGCTGCGCGCGATTCGTTCGGGCGGCTCGACGTGTTGTTCAACAACGCTGGCATGACCACCCGCGGTGTTCCGCTGGAAGAGCTGACGGTCGAGCAATGGAAGTCGGTGGTGGACGTCAACCTGACGGGGGCCTTTTTCTGCACGCAGCAGGCGTTCCTGCTGATGAAGGATCAGGAGCCGCAGGGCGGACGGATCATCAACAACGGATCGATCTCGGCGCATGCTCCCCGGCCGCATTCGGCGCCCTACACGGCGACCAAGCACGCGATGACCGGCCTGACGAAATCGACGTCGCTCGACGGTCGGCGATTCAACATTGCATGCGGCCAGATCGACATCGGCAACGCCGCCACCGATATGACGGCGACGTTCGTGAGCGGGGTGCTGCAGCCAAACGGTCAGACCACGCCGGAGCCGCGTGTGGACGTCGCGCACGTGGTGCGTGCCGTGATGTACATGGCAAGCCTGCCACTGGATGCGAACGTGCTGTTCATGACGGTGATGGCGACGAAGATGCCGTTCGTCGGGCGGGGGTAGCACGATGCTTGATTGTGACTGTTTCCGGTCATCGTGGAAGGCCGAAATTCCATGACCACTAGGGCATTGCCGTTAGCGCTGCTCGCGTCGCTCATCATCGTGGTAGACGTGGGAGCCCAATTCCAGCAGATCGTGAGCTTGGAATACGCGCGACCACTCGAACGCGCGACGAGGATGATCGAAGCGCGTTGCGACTGCGTCATCACGTATGAGGATCCTCCGTATGATGCGAGCCAGGTTGTGGATGTAACCTCCGGCGTGCGTAAGGACGGAAAACCAGAACCACGCGTGTGGTCACCTCGCCCATCGTTTTTCAGTTTTCAATATGACGTGACGGCGGCCAAAGTTGGTCGGCACGAGATTGCCCGCAATCTGGATATGGCCATCGCCGAGTTCAACAAGACGCGCGCGGATGGGGTGGGGTTCCGCTTGGCACAAAGGCTCGACACATTCCAGGTGATCCCCGCGCAGGGCAGTATTCTCAGAACGCGGGTGGGGATCGGCCTCAAGCAAGGGACAGCTGCTGAAGTGATCCAGGGGATCTTGGTTGAGGTGTCGCGCCAGTATGCAAAACCCATTGAGCTGGCTGGGATGGAGCGATTATTGGCGAAGCATCCCGTAAAGTTGTCAGCAGATTCGGGAAATGCTGATGAGCTGATTCTCAACATCATTCACTCGATGTACGCCAAGGCGTCGTGGAAGCTGCTCTTCGATTACGCGGAGCAAGACTACGTACTCAACATCACCGATGCTAGCAAGGTGCCAAATCAGATCCTGCATCATCGATAGGGGGGGCTAGCGCGGTAGCTGGTAGCTGGTAGCTGGGAGCTGGGAGCTGGTCGTGCCGCTCCCTAGTCGATGAACGCCAGCGCGCCGGTCGGCCCGGCGCCTCGGGTTGGCTTGATGCTGTAGGGCTCCGTCTTGAGCGACGAGGATTCGCGCACGACGTTGGGAGACCGGTTCTTGGGTCCTTTCCGTTCGGCCTCTTTGACCACAGTCTTCTTCACCACCTCGACCGGCACCTGTTCGAAATAAGTTTTCACGACCTTGGGCGTTCCGGGTTTCTTCATGACGTAACAGTAGCCGGGTCTGTTCGATACGGGCTGACTCGTTTGGACCTTCACGAGGGTGCAACTACCCCGGCCTATAACGGCTCTTCTCACCACAAATACCGTTAGTTTCTGGGCGGATTAAAAAAACCGCTTGCACGCCATCGTATCGACTCGATAATATTACGCCTCGTTAGGTTAATGACTCGTTTAGCATTTTCTGAGGAGGGGGTCGTGAAGCCGTCGAAGAAGCTGCCCATGCATTTCAAGTCGATGCAGCAGGCCGATGTGCCGCAGGGGCGCAATGGGAAGCACAAGCGGATTGTCCTGGCCATTCTGTCGGACCTCGATCAGATCGAGAAGGGGGCGGCGCTCAAAGTGCCGTTGGCCGAGCTGTCGGAGAGCAAGGCCAAGGTGCGGTCGGCGCTGAATCGCGCGACCCGCAAAGACGGCCGCCGCGTGGCCACGGCGAGCGACGATACGTTTCTCTACGTGTGGAATGAATCGGCCTAAGCGGGAGCTCTCTTAATCACCGCCGCCATCGCCAACGCCACCAACATCCTCGCAGTCGGCCGCCATACCCTTAAAGGTATTAACTGAAGATACCTTTAGAGGTATAGTTCGATATGCCTCCGTGGGAAGTCGAAGTCGCTGACGAGTTCACTGCATGGGGGGGAAACGTGAAGGAAGGTGGGTTCCACATGGCTCGCAAATTTGCAGAGCTTCGCGCCAAGATGTCCCCGGAGTCGCGGGCACGTGCTGAGACGATGACGCGGCAGCTTCTCAAGGAGATGCCGCTCAACGAGCTACGCCGCGCGCACGAATTGGCTCAGACCACGATCGGAGAGCTACTGGGCATGTCGCAACCAGAGGTGTCGAAGCTAGAACAGCGCTCCGATGCGCTGATCAGCACGGTACGGCGGTACGTCGAAGCGATGGGTGGCGAACTAGAGATCGTCGCGAAATTCCCGGGCGGAGCGGTCAAAATCAATCAGTTTAGTGAACTAAAAACAAGCACGAATGGATAGGGCAGGATGCTTGATGACAGGACGGACGACGCCACTCTCCGCGGCCTATAGCACAACGGCGGTCGCCCTGTTGCTGCTCATTGCTGGCATCATCGGTTATAGCCTTAGCCATGGGTTCTTCGAAGGCACATGGACGAATGGCATCGTCTGGTGGGAAATTCGGTTGGGAATCTTCTTTTCCTTGCTCGCGGCTTACTTCTGGCGCAGAGCTCTTCGGTCGATTGGATGAGCGACAACTATTGGTTTCCTCGAAAGCGATTCGGTTGGGGACCGCCACGGAATCTCCAAGGTTGGTCTTTTCTGATCAGCTGGATCGTTCTCCTCGTGAGTGGTGCTCGCTTTCTACCGGGTCTCTCAGGCATCGCCTTCCTGGTGGGCATGGTCGCGCTACTGGGGCTGATCATCTACTTCAGGGGTGAGCCGCCAGAACGCGAGAGTTAATAGGTACTAATGGTGAACGGCCTCATTTCGCCGCCGGCGAGTAGCCGTTAAGCGTCGAACCGCCGCTTGCGCCGAAAGCGTCCTGCCCCAGCATCGTAAACGACATTGACGGCCTCCGCGGCAGGCAGGTAGTCTGTCGCCATCCTTTTCATGGAGAGCGACATGCCCCATGTCAACCATCCACGCTTCGCACGTATGCGCGCCGTTGGAGTCCTGTGCCTCGTCGCAGTCGCGGGGTGTCAACTCGCACCAAAGAATCCGGCCGGTCCCGATGTCATCGCCGCAAATGGGTCAGTGCCACTGGTCTTACAGCGACACACTATCCCTTCGACGACTGCGTCGGTAAGACCTGACCAGGTCTGCAGAGGCGGTCCAGAAGGGTCTATCTGCTGGACTCCGGGTAATCGCCCTCCGACTGGACCGCAGCCGGGCCAGGGGCTGCTTACGTTCGAGTTCACCGGAACAGTCTCGTACCTGCCCGATCCGCTCGGCAATGGACCGCTGGCCCTCGGTCAAGCGGTCTCTGGCTCCTATACGTTCGACCCGACGGCTACCGATCAGGATCCCTCTTCGATCGTGGTGGGTCTGTACGAGAGCGTGACCGCCTTCAATGTGTCAATCCCTGTTGCCAATTACTCGGCGTCCGCTTCTGCCGGCACGCGTCGGGGACACATTGAGATATTGGATAACGAGGATGGCGTGCGGGACCGTTACGTCGTCGACATGTCCGCGCCCGAGCAGAACGTGTCGGGTCCTGGCGTAGCCGGCATGACCTTGGACCGACTTGCGATCGTCTTGCGAGATCGGACAACGCTCGCGGTGTCGAGCGATGCGTTGCCGCTCACGCCCCCGTTGCTTTCAGACTTTGCATTTGGGCACGAGCTCTTCATCGGATTCACTGGACCGTCGGGCACGATAGAACTTGGCGCCACGTTGACGAGCTTGACGACCCAATGACTTCATGAGTGAGGCGACAACACACGAAATATCCAGAGAATTAGTGCCGGGGGCGGGGATCGAACCCGCACGACGCTTTCGCGTCACAGGATTTTAAGTCCTGTGCGTCTGCCAGTTCCGCCACCCCGGCCAAGGGGATTATGGCATCGTGGCGCAAGTCATGCACTCTTCCCGATTGAGTCCGGCAACCAAGGAGAGTGCGATGGCTTCTATTCGTAAAGAAATACGACTGAATGTAGCCCCAGCCGACGTCTGGGATGCCGTGCGCGATGTGGGGGCCGTCCACAAGCGCCTTTGTCCAGGCGTCCTCAGAGACGCTCGCCTCGATGGCGACGCCAGAATTGTCACCTTCGCCAACGGATTGACCTTCCGCGAACAGATCGTGGACCTCGATGAGGGGCTCCGCCGACTCGCGTGGGCGGCCGAAGGGGATCCGCTCACACACCACAACGCGTCCATGCAGGTGTTTGAAGACGGCGAACGGCGCAGTCGGCTCGTCTGGGTTACAGACATTCTGCCAAACACCGTCACGGCTGATGTTCGAAGCCTCGTCGATCAGGGGGCGGCAGCTATTCAGCAGACGCTCGAGGGCCAAGCTCGTCCGCGTGTCGAATGACCGTCGGAATCTTGTGAACAACGATGGTCCCCGCAATCCGGTCATGCAGCGCGCGCCGCTCATCGCTCGAGAAGAAGGCCATGATCTCCCCGAGAGACCAGGCAAACAACGCGGCGCAGAAGAATGAGAAGAACCAGTCAGGGATCAGGCCTCTGACCACCTGACGTCGTGCGGGCGATGACATCGCAATGTAGTCCGTCCAAGCCATCGTCGAGACGATCAGGACGGTCATGAGACCTCCGAGAAGAAGAAGCAACAGTTCCGGAAGCGAACGGAGGACGGCATGTTTGTATCTCAGCGGTGCTCCATCTGTCGTGACGATGCGGAGCTTGGTGAGGATCTTGCCGGGAGTGCCACCGAATCGCTGAACGCAGTAGATACTCATCCCGAGGAACCAAAGGATGTTTAACAGGAAGCCCGACACCGACAAGAGAGAAGGATAAGCTGCAAGCACCCGTCTGGTCGCATAAAGCGCCATAAGAGACATCGCCCAATCCAAGGTCAATGCGGTCAGGCGAATCGGAAAGTCACTGGGCACCATTACATCGGGCACTGAGATCAGGATGTCGGCTGGTGACAATACCAACGATCTCGTGTCGTCGTCTTCGACGAGCGATTTAGTCCGGGTCAGCGCCAGCGCTGCTGCAAAGGACAACTTGCCGAAATGGCTCTCAAGCGCCTCGGTTTCCGCGAGCCATTCTTCGAGCAGACGCGCAGAGAGAAGTGACGGCAGTCTTCGGGCCCGAAGACGGAGAAGGAGGGGCGCCAGCGTTGGTGCCAGCGCGAGGAGAATGCCGAAGGCAATGGCGATGGCCACTATCGCGATAAAGAGCACGCGAGAGGGGAAGTCGCCCATCGCGATCAAATCGCTCACTAGGCTTCCTTCGGTGTCAGCCTGGCGAACGGTGCAGAAAGCTCGTCGAGTGCTTTGCGCGCGAGTTGGACACCCGAAGAGGTGATGCGGTAGTAGCGGCGTCGGGGTCGTCCAAGACGCTCAGGTCGCGCCGTTTCCCATCGGCTGCTTAACACGCCGGCCTTTTCCAATCGGACAAGGATGGGGTAGAGCGTACCCGACGAGACGCTCGCGGTCTTCATCAGGTCGATCCCTGCAAGCTCTGCATGTGCATCCTCGGAGAAAGCGTTGAGAAATACTCGAAGGATCCGGAGGCCCTGATGCGAAAGCCGAAGCTCATGACTCATTATCGCAAGTCTACATAGGGGTGGAATCCCTGTCAAACTGCGCGACTGAAGTCGCGCCCTACAGTTACGTGTTCGCAACAGTTACGTGTCCGCCGTTGAGACACCGTCGAATCGAGCGTGCCGCATTTGAACGTCCAACGGGCGCCGCGCGGTGGCAGAATCTTTGCTATGGATAAATATTTCTATGGATATTTGTGAAAGCACAAATATGGCGGCCGTGTGAGGTGACATGAAGAAACGCATGAGGAAGCGGGTCGTTCGCAAAGCCGGTCGTCCGCCTGGAGGTGTCAACGGACAACGAGTACGCGACTATCCTCAGGTGAGCATTCGCGTCCCACCGAAGCTGTACGCGCAGTTGGCGAGGCTGAGCCGATCGACAGGACTCTCGCGCCTCGAGATTTTTATGCGGGCCATTGATTGCTATGAGGATTACTTGCGGTCGCAGCGCCGTCGCCAACGCCGGCGGGACGCTGCCTGAGGAGTGCCTATTGTTGTACGGAACACGGGCCGCGAGCACTGCTCGCGGCCCGTTGCTGTTTACGGAAGAGTGAGGGCGATGAGCTCGGCTGGCTTGCCCGAGGCCGAGACCGAGACGACGATGTACTGCTTGTTGTTGACCATGTACGTCATCGGCGCGCCAGTGGTGTTGGCGGGCAACAGGATCTCAGACACGATCTCGCCGGTCGCTTTGTCGTAGGAGCGGAACCACGATCCCTCGGCGCCGTTCACCGTGACGAGCGGCCCGCGTTCTCCCGCCCACAAGAGTGTTTTCGTCAGCATGATCCCCAGGCGTCCGCCGCGACCGGTCCGCGGAATCGTTACGCCCTTGAGCTTCTCGTGATTCTTGATGGCGTCCGGCGTGTCGCCAATCGGCTGCATCCACACGTGATCGCCGGTATTCATGTTGATGGCTGTCACGCGGCCGTACGGCGGCTTGATGAGGGGCAGCCCGAACACCGTGATCGGCGGAAGGTTCAGGCCGCGCGCGGGCGCGGCAGGCGGTCCGCCGCCCCGTGCGGCGCCGTCGCCCTCTCCTTGCCCGCGGCCACCACCACCCCCACCACCACCCTGGATGAAATTCATGTTCGACCGCGCGGGGTCGTTGATCAGGGCGACTCGGGTTGGATTGGTTGTGGAGTAGATGTACGCGATCTTCGTCTCGGGATCGTATGCGCCGCCTTCCCAGTTGGCGCCACCCGTGGCGTTGGGCAACATCAGAAATCCGGCCTTGCCGTTGCTGTTCGCGACGATCGGAGGTGTAAAGATAGGGCCGATCTTGTGGAGTCCGGCGATACGCAGGGCCTCGGCCTTAATCTCTGGTGTCCAGTCCACCAAGTCGGCTTCGGACACGCCCTGCCGCTCGTATGGCGCGGGGCGGGTCGGAAACGGCTGCGTCGGCGAATACCACTCGCCCGGGACGTCTCCCTTCTCGACCGGCTTCTCGACAATCGGCCACACCGGTTCGCCCGTGATGCGGTTGAACGTGTAGAGCCATCCCTGCTTCGACGGAACAGCCACGGCCTTGATCGGCTTGCCGTCGACGGTGATGTCCATCAGGAGCGCAGCTGCCGGGAAGTCCCAGTCCCAGATGTCGTGGTGAATCGCCTGGTAGTACCAATAACGTTTGCCGGTGTTGAGGTCGAGGCTCACGATGCAGTCGGTAAACAGGTTTGCGCCCGGCCGATGACCGCCGTAGTAGTCACCGGTGCCCATCTCGGTCGCGAGGTACACGCGGTTGAGCTCTTCGTCAATCGTGATCGGGGCCCAGTTGCCGGCGTTGCCGGTGTACGACCACGAGTCGTTCTCCCACGTGTTGTTCCCAAACTCACCGGGCTGCGGAATGGTGTGGAAGATCCAGAGCCGCTTGCCGGTACGTACGTCGTACCCCCGAATGTAGCCCTTGACGTTTTCTTTGGCACGAGGCACGGCGCCCGGCGAATGCGCAGCGCCGATCACGACGACGTTGTTGCCGATGGCGGGCGGCGAGTTGATGCCGATGTCGGCGGTGGTGAGATCGATCGTCGGCTGATCCAGCTCGGTCTTGAGATCGACGATCCCGTTGCGCCCAAAGGATGCGATCGGTAATCCGGTCTTGGCGTTGAGCGCGACGAGGTGATAGCCCGGCGTGATGGTGAGAATGCGCTCGTCACCCTTGCCATCGGTCCAGTACCCGACCCCGCGGCCGGATCCCTGGCGGGGCGCGACTTCGCCGCGCTTGCCTTCGTGCATCCGCCACATCCACAGCTGCTCGCCGGTGGCGGGATCGATCGCAACGACCGCGCGGCGCATGCCCGCCTGCGCGTACATGACGCCGTTGACCACAAGCGGCGTGACCTGCATGTTGTAATCAGGACGTGCGCCCAGGTTGTCGGTCTTGAATCGCCACGCGATGCGAAGGTTCTTGGCGTTCTCCTTGTTGATTTGATCGAGCGGCGAGTACTTCGAGCTGCCGGGATCGCCGGCGTAGGATCGCCAGTCTCCGCCTTTATTACCATTCTGCCCGGCCAACGGTATCGCCATGAAGCCGAGCAGGAGCACGACCAGAACCCTTCGCATGTATCCTCCAGTAGGTTCGGCAAAGTCCGGCCCAGGCCGGATGCTAACAACGTAGGTGAGAGAGCGATTATAGCCCGATATAAAATGACCACCGCAATATGAGTGACCGCAGGAGCAAGCGCCTGGTCGTCAAAGTCGGCACGAACACGCTGACGGGCGGTGAGGACCATCTCTCGCGCCCGCAGATGTCGGGCGTGGCGCGACAGATCGCGCGTCTCGTCCGCGACGGGCACCAGGTCGCGCTGGTGTCGTCCGGCGCCATCGTGGCCGGGCGACAAGCGCTCAACCTGTCGCGAAACGGGAAGGACATCCCCTTCAAACAGGTGTTGGCGGCGGTGGGTCAGACCCGGTTGATGCAGGCCTGGGACGATCTCTTCTCGCAGGAGGACATCATCGTCGCGCAGACCCTGTTGACGCGAGGCGATCTCGCGGAACGGCAGGGATACCTCAACGCACGGAACACGCTCCTGGCGCTGCTCGAACGAAAGGTGGTGCCGATCATCAACGAGAACGACGTCGTGGCCACCGAGGAAATCAAGATTGGGGACAACGACAACCTGTCCGCGTTGGTGGCGAACTTGATCGATGCGGATCTGCTGATCCTCCTGACCGATCAGCTGGGCCTGTATACGGCCGATCCGCGCCGGCACTCGACGGCCACATTGATTGCTGAAGTGCCGGTGATTACCGACGACATCATCGCGCTGGCCGCGGGAGCCGGCACGGTGCGAGGCACCGGTGGCATGGTGACGAAAGTGCAAGCCGCCCGTCTGGCCACCGAATCGGGTGTCTCAGTGGTGGTGGCCGGCGGAACGACCGAGAATGTCCTTATCGGCGCCGTGAAAGGCGACTCGGTCGGCACTCGGTTCCCCTCAAACCGTACGCGCATGGAAAGCCGTAAGCGCTGGATCCTGTCCGGGCTTGCAGGAAAGGCAGCGGCTCATATCGACGCCGGAGCCGTTTCGGCGCTGGGACGCGGCCGGTCGCTGCTGCCGGCTGGCGTGGTCACCGTTAAAGGTCCCTTCGACCGCGGCGACAGCGTCAACATCGTCGGTCCTGAGGGCAAGGCGATAGGATGTGGCGTGGCGAACTACGGCGCCGCCGATTTGGAGCGGATCAAGGGATGCCGGTCGGCCGAGATCGCGCAGATTCTGGGGTTTCACTTCGGCGATGAGGTTATTCATCGCAACAACGTGGTGATGTTGTGACTGTTGCAACGGACGAGCTGCTCGAGAAGGCCGCGGACGCCAAGCGTGCGTCGATCGTGCTCGCGCAGACATCGACGGAGCTGAAGAATCGCGCGCTCAGAGCCATCGCCGGGGCGATCCGCTCGAGTGAGCAGGCGATTCTTGCGGTGAATGCGGAGGATTGTGCGAGCGCGTCGCCACGCATCGAGATCGATCGCTTGCGTCTCACGGCTGACCGGGTGGCCGCCATGGCGCGCGATGTCGAAGCGGTGGCGGATCTCGGTGACCCGATCGGCGAACAGTTCGATGCCGTGGCGCGGCCGAACGGATTGAAGATTTCGAAAAAGCGCGTCCCGATCGGAGTCGTCGGTGTCATCTATGAATCGCGGCCGAACGTGACGTGCGACGTCGCCGCTATCTGCATCAAGACGGGTAATGCGGTCGTGTTGCGTGGTGGAAGCGAAGCATTGGCAAGCAACCGCGCAATCGCCGCGGCGATTCAGGCCGGGCTGAGCGAGGCAGGGCTACCGGCGTCGGCCGTGCAGCTCATCGCGTCGAGCGATCGGACGCTGGTTCAACGCATGCTGACGCTGCGCGAGTACCTCGACGTCATCATCCCGCGCGGTGGCGAGGGACTGATTAGGATGACGGTCGAGAACGCGACGGTACCGGTGATCGAAACAGGAGCAGGGGTCTGTCATACGTACGTGGATCGCGCGGCGGATCCTGAAATGGCGCTCCGGATTGTGTACAACGCAAAAGTGCGCCGCCCGGCGATCTGCAACGCGCTCGATACGCTGCTCGTCCATCGCGAGATCGCGCCCTCGTGGCTGCCTCGGATGGTGGGAGAGTGGGGCAAGGCACCCGTGGAGGTTCATGCCGATCCAGAGGCGGCGCGATTGCTCGAGGATGCAGGCGCGGCTTACGTGTCTGCGACGCCAGAAGACTGGGGCAGGGAATTTCTCTCGCTGGCGGCCGCCGTCAAGATCGTCGGCAGCCTTGACGAAGCGCTTGCGCATATTCGGACCTACGGCTCCGGTCATTCCGAGGCGATCGTCACGTCGGACGATCGAGCTGCTGAGAGGTTTCTGAACGAGGTGGATGCGGCGGCGGTGTTCGTGAACGCGAGCACGCAGTTCACCGACGGCGGCGAGTTCGGGTTGGGGACCGAAGTCGGCATTTCGACGCAGAAGCTACACGCGCGCGGTCCCATGGGATTGCACGAGCTCACGACCTATAAATGGGTCATCGAAGGAACCGGACAGACGAGACCGTAACTATGAACAAGGTTCTGAAGGGAAAATCGCTGGCCTTTGTCGGCGGGGGCGCGATGGCGGGCGCGATGATTGGCGGGCTGCTCAGCTCGCACACGGTCGACGCGAAGTGGATCACCGCCAGCGATCCGCACAAGGACCGGGCGAAGGATCTCGAGGCTCGGTTCGGTATCACCACCACCACCGACAACCTCGCTGCCGCCCGTCGCGCGGACATCGTTGTTCTGTCGGTGAAGCCGCAGATGCTCCGATTCGTGTTCCGCGATCTGTGCGGCAAACTGCGTAAGGACGCGCTCGTCTTGTCGATCGTCGCGGGCGCCCGGATCGACTCCATTACGCAGGGGCTGAAACATGCGTCCGCCGTGCGGTCGATGCCGAATACGCCCGCCCAGGTCTCCGAAGGCATGACGGTGTGGACCGCAAACGCGCAGACGACCCCGGTTCAGCGGGCTGAAGCTCAGGCGATCCTATGCGCGTTCGGCAAAGAGCTGTACGTGGCCGACGAGGCGTTCCTGGATATGGCGACCGCCATTAGCGGCTCCGGGCCGAGCTACGTGTTTCTCTTCATGGAAGCGCTGATCGACGCCGCGGTTCACCTCGGGTTCTCGCGAGAAGACGCGCGTACGCTCGTGACGCAGACGGTTCGTGGGTCAGCTATCTACGCCGAGCATTCGCCATCGCATCCCGCGGAGATGCGCAACCTGGTGACGTCGCCCGGCGGGACGAGCGCCCACGCGCTGTATCAGCTCGAAAAAGGCGGCTTCCGCACACTGCTGTCAAAGGCGGTGTGGGCGGCATTCCAGCGGAGTGTATCGCTCTCAGCGCTGAACACCGCCGTGCAGCCCTTCGAGGAAGAAGACGAGAAATGAAAGGTGCCTGTAACTAGGTGATGCGGGCCCCTGTCGTTTCGCCGAGCAGGCGAGAAGGCTTCGGGGGATGCTTCATCAGCTTGAACTCTTCGATCGCGTGTTTGCGGATGTGCTCGAGCGCTTCGTTCAAATCGTCGGTTACCATGAACAGCTGGAGATCGGTGGCGCTGACGGTTCCGGCCTTCACCATGTCTTCGAGCAGTGCGATGAATCCCCGCCAATAGGTTGCACCCATCAGGACGACCGGATAGTGCAGGACCTTCTTGGTCTGGATCAACGTCAGCGCTTCGTTCAACTCATCGAGCGTGCCTAGTCCGCCAGGTAACGCGACGAATGCGTACGAATATTTAAAGAGCAGAACCTTTCGCACGAAGAAATAGCGGCACGTGACGATGCGATCACAGTAGCGGTTGGGCTGCTGCTCGAAGGGCAGGACGATGTTGACGCCGACCGATCGGCCCCCCGCTTCGCGTGCCCCTCGATTCACGGCCTCCATTAGTCCCGGCCCGCCGCCCGTCATGACCGTGAAGCCGAGGCGCGCCAGGCCCTTTCCCATCTCGATCCCGAGCTGATAGTAGGGATGTTCTTCGCGGACCCGCGCGGAGCCGAACACGGTGACGCATGGACCGCAGAAGTGGAACGCGCGGAACCCACGGACGAAATCTCTGATAACCGTGAAGAGGAGCCGCGCTTCGCGGAAGCGCGAATGCGGACCCTCGAGGAGGATGCGGTCTTCGGGCTGAGGTGATGCTGGAACAGGGTTGGGGGTCAGGAGAAAACTTCCTCCGCCACGAAAAACAGGAGGCCGCCCGTCATGGCGGTTATCGCGACGGCAATGATCCAGGCAACCATGCAGACCACGATGGCCCTGGCTGTCGATTTGTAATCGAGCGCCTGGCGGACGGCAATGACCATCGCCACGAGCATCCAGGCCGTGGCCAGGCCGTAGATTGTAGGACCGACTCCGGGCACGGAACCGAAGATGCGCAGGACGCCCGGCGACGCGGCAAAGCCGATGGTTCGCAGCAATTCTCCGATGTCCGTCTCGGTCTCGGGCTCGGGCATCAGATATAGCCCGATGGCGCAGGTGAGGCCCGCCCAGAACGTCCAGAGCAGCAGGGCAAGGATCACTCGCGTCAGCACGGGCGCGTCGTAGATGCTCGAGCTCAGGCCAATGCCTGCCGCGGCACTGGACAGCACCACCACGACCAGCGCCTGGCGGGTGGCGTCGCGATTGGCTTCGATCTCCTCGACAACCGCGATATCAAGGAGGGCCGCGCCGATCGCTCTCTGAAGAAAGGCCGTCAATGATTGTTACCTCACGTCGTTCTGTAGCGTAGGCGTCGACGAAGCTGATCGCCGCCGCCATGATCACGGGTCCGAGCACCAGCCCAATCAAACCGAATGTGGCAATGCCGCCGAGCAGGCTGATGAAGACGAGCAACCCGTTCATTTGCGTGCGTCCGCTCAACAGGATGGGGCGCAGGAAATTATCGATCATGCTGATGCCCCCTGCACCGATGATCGACAGCGCGATACCGCGTCCGATCTGGCCGGTCAGCAGCAGCCAGATGGCCACTGGCATCCACACGATCCACGCGCCGAGGGGCAGCAGCGAGAAGAACGCCATGATCACGCCCCAGAAGACGGGAGCGCCCAGGCCCAGGATCGCGAATGTGATGCCGCCTATGGCTCCCTGGACGAGCGCGACGATGACGCCCGAGCTGATGCTTGCGCGAATCAGATCGGCGGTTTCGCGGATGCGCCCTTCTCGAAACGAGGCGTCGAACGGCAGCACCCGACGCAATCGGGCCATGATCGCATCGCCATCCCGGAAGAAGAAGAACAGGGCGAACAGCATGATGATCAGGTCGACGATCACAAAGACGACGTTCCGCAGGAGGATACCGGCACCCTCGGCGATTGTTTGAGCGATCCAGGCGGTCGCCTGCCTGAGCGCATCTTCCAGGTCGGGAATGTCACGGCCAAACCGCTGCCGCTGCATCCAGCTCCACGCGCGCTGCACGCGCGCGATCCCTTTCGAGCCGCTCTCCGCGAGATCGACTGACGCGAGCGTTTGCGTCGCCTCTTGAACGAACGCCATGACCAGCAGCACAAAAGGTACGACGACAATCACGGTGACGGCGGCCGTACTGAGCGCGGCGGCAGGCGAGCGGCCAAAGCGCCGCTCGAGGCGCTGGTGATGCGAGTGAAAAAACGCGGCGAAGATCGCGGCCCATGCCAGCGGCATCAGGAACGGTGAGAACAGCTGATACAGCAGGTAGCCGAGGAGGAGGACGCACCCGTAAAACAGCAGGGTTGTGCTGCGCTCGCGCGCGAGTTGTTCGGGCATGTGCTCTTAAGCAGACACCGAGCGCGCCGCGATTTCAAGGATAGAATGACGGCATGCAAAGGGCGAGCGCGGCCGCCGTGGTGGCAGTGTGCCTCGCACAGCCGATCCAGACACAAATGGCTTTACAAGGGCTGACCGCCGTTCCCGGAATCAAGGTCGGCCATAGCACCCGTGCCGAGCGGCCGACCGGCTGCACGGTCATCCTCGCCGAGGCGGGAGCCGTGGCCGGCGTGGATGTCCGCGGGTCCGCGCCCGGGACCATCGAAACCGATCTGCTGAATCCTGTGAATCTCGTTCAGGAGGTTCACGGGATTTTTCTGTCCGGCGGTAGCGCGTTTGGCCTCGACGTCGCGACCGGCGTTCGCCGATATCTCTACGAGCGCAAGATTGGTTTCGAGACGCGCGTGGCCAAGGTGCCGATTGTTCCCGGCGCCATCATTTTCGATCTCGCCATCGGTGGGAGGGCGGACATCTGGCCGAACGCCGAGTGCGGGTATAAGGCCGCTCTGGAGGCGCACGACGGGACCGTCGCCGAGGGGAATGTGGGAGCTGGAGCGGGCGCAACCGTCGGAAAGTCAGGTGGGGGCGCTGGCCCTATGAAAGGCGGGCTGGGGACAGCATCGATATCCATGGCGGCGGGCCCGAACACCACACTGATTGTTGCGGCGCTTGTCGTCGTCAACGCCGTGGGCGATGTGATCGATCCGAAGACCGGCTCCGTCGTCGCGGGCGTTCGATCGTCGGATGGGAAGGGATTTGCCGACGCGCGGAAGCTGCTCCGCGCGGGCCATCTGGCACCGGTACAGGTCGGGCAGAACACGACGATTGGTGTCGTTGCCACGAACGCGCGGTTGACGAAGGTGCAGGCGACGAAAGTGGCGCAGATGGCGCACGATGGGCTCGCCCGCGCGATCTATCCGGCCCATACCATGGGAGATGGCGATACGATTTTCGCGCTCGCCACCGGAGGCATTGAGCACGGCGACGTCTCACGTATCGGTGCGCTTGGGGCCGACGCAATGGCCGAAGCGATCGTCCGGGCCGTGCGAGCGGCCGAGAGCATTCCAGGCTATCCAGCCGCGAGAGACCTCAAATAAACTTCTTCCTTCTTCCTTCTTACTTACAGCGGAGGCTGCATGACGTCCCACCGAGTGGCGGTGATTCCAGGTGATGGTATTGGTCAAGAAGTGATTCCTGCGGCGTTGACCGTGCTCGAGGCGGTCGCGTCGCGGCGCGGTTTTCGATTCGACCTTGTGGAGTTTCCGTACGGCTGCGCGTACTACGCGAAGAACGGACGCATGATGGCGCCGGATGCCTTCGATCGCCTCGCCGAATTTCCGGCGATCTATTTCGGTGCCGTCGGCGATCCGTCAGTGCTAGACCACATCGCCGTGTGGGAGCTCATCCTGCCGTTGCGCCAGCGGTTCGATCAGTACGTCAACCTGCGGCCGATGCGGCTGTTTCCGGGTGTAACGTCGCCTTTGGCGAACCGCGGTCCGTCCGATATCGACATGATCTGCGTGCGCGAGAACTCAGAAGGAGAGTACGCCGGAATCGGCGGGAAGATTCACGCGGGGACGCCGTACGAGGCCGTGGAGCAGGCCGGCCTGTTCACGCGCCATGGTATCAGCCGCATCGCTCGTTACGCCTTCGAGCTGGCCGCGAAGCGACCGCGCCGCGAACTGGCGAGCGCCACGAAGTCCAACGCCCTTCAGCACTCGATGGTGTTGTGGGATACGGTCGTCGACGAGGTGCGGAAGGACTATCCGAACGTGACGTTCAAGAAGTACCACGTGGACGCGCTTGCCGCCCGCATGGTGACGCATCCGCAGACGCTCGATGTGATCGTGGCGTCCAACCTGTTCGGCGACATTCTGACGGATCTCGGCGCAGCGATTTCTGGCAGTCTCGGACTGGCGGCGAGCGGCAACATCAATCCGGAGCGCAAATACCCGTCGATGTTCGAGCCGATCCACGGTTCGGCGCCCGACATCAAAGGGAAAGGCATTGCGAACCCCATCGGCGCCATCTGGGCTGGCGCGCTGATGCTGGATCACCTCGGCGAGCACGAGGCGCACGACATGATCGTCGCGGCCATCACGAAGGTGCTATCGAGCGGTGAGACGAAAACTCCGGACATGGGAGGGAAGGCGTCGACGAAGGACATGGCCGCTGCGATCCGAGCGGCGGTGTAACTGGTGACCTTGTGAACTAGTGAACTTTTGATCTGAAGCTTTAGATCAGAAGCTTTAGATCAGAAGTTCAGTAGTTCACTAGTTCAAAAGTTACGCCGTAGCCTCCACTCGCTCTGACGCCCTCTGCGAAGTCAGCCCCGGCTCTACGAGCAACCGTAGTCCGTATCCTTCCGGCGTTCCGGTTGATTTCTGCATAGTGCCGAGCCGGTAGACGGCCGACAGCACTTTGCCGGAGCGCAGCACGGGGGGGATGCCCTGGACGTCTCGCGCGTCCCGCTCGAGTTGGAAGCTCACCAGCCGGTAGAGAGGAATCGACGTTCGTTCGGACATTTCGATGAACACGCCGGTCTCGCTGACGTTGCGTGTGATGACGCTGGCGAAGCGGGTCGTGCCTCGCGAATCCTTCCACATCACCCGGCCTGGAAGCGCGAGACTGCGCCGTTCGGCTCGTTCTGCAATGACCTTCGTCTTAGTGGCTGGTGTGCTCAGTGCGATCATCAGGGATCCTCCAGTGAAACCGGCGATGCCAAACTGTGTATCAATCGATAGGCCAATCGATTAGCCGTTTACATGGAAGTCGGTAGAGTCTTGCAAGTTATTGTAATGAAGGCATTTATCTGATAGTTATGGGGTTAACAGCGGTGTAAAGACTTCGGACATTAGGATACCAAGTATCCAATCACGGCGGGAACTGGCTACTTTGTATCGGGAGTAGGTAGTTGTTGCAAGGGTGGGCGATGAGATCGACAATCAGCCTATATGGACTGGAAACATGACTGGCTCCATTTCGAGACGCGGGTGGGTTTTGGAGTCGTGACGCTAGCGCTCGTGGTTTATGGCGCGACGCGCGTCATCGACTGGCTCAGCCACTAACTGGCCGCCTACTTCCTACTTCTCTTGGGCCGTCTTTGCATCGGCCATAGAGGCAGTTTCAAATCCCAGCCGGCGCAGTTTCAGGTAGAGACCCCTCCGCGTTAGGCCTAAGGTGCGGGCAGCTTCAGAGATGTTTCCGCCGCTTTGATGCAGGGTGCTTTCGATGATCTCGCGCTCGAGGTCGTCGACCGCAGCCGAGAGCGAGGTGGCCGGCGCGCGGGGGGCAGCATGGCGACGATCGTCTCCGCTGCGGTGACGAATAGCGGTAGAGGTGATCTCCGGAGATAAGTGCTCGGGCCCGATTCCGCGCCCCGGATGGCTGAGGGCGACCATCCCCTGAATCTCGTTCCGGAGCTGGCGGACGTTGCCGGGCCACCAGTACTGCGCAAGCAGTTCGAGCGTTTCCGGCGTGAAGAACACATCGGGCTTACCCAGCCGCTCCGACGCTTCGCGTAGGAACAGGCTCGTCAGATGCGGGATTTCTTCCCGCCGATCGCGAAGCGGCGGAATCAGAATCCTGATCACCGTCAGCCTGTAGTACAGATCCTCTCTGAACTTGCCTTCGGCGACGCGCTGTTCGAGGTCCGCGTTGGTCGCCGCAATCACGCGCACGTCCACACGCTGGGGCCGCGGCTCGCCGACCGGCATGATCTCGGCCTGTTCGAGGAAGCGCAGGAGCTTCGGCTGCACGTCGAGGGGAAGATCGCCGATCTCGTCGAGAAACAACGTGCCACCGGCCGCGGTACGCACCAAGCCGAGCTGATCGTTGACGGCGCCGGTGAAACTGCCGCGCCGGTGACCGAACAGTTGGCTGTCGGCCATCTCGCGCGTCGTCGTCGTGCAGTTGAACGGAAGAAACACGGCCGAGCTCCGCAGCGAGCCGACGTGGATGGCGCGCGCGACGAGCTCTTTGCCCGTACCGCTCTCACCGGTGATCAGGACCGTGAGCTCGTTGCCCTGCAGCCGCTGTATCTGCTCGACGACACGCATCATGGCGGGGCTCGCGCAGAGGAAGCCCGGCAGCAGCGGTTCGAGGGGTTGCTCGTGGACGGCTTCGGCGGGCGCGGCAGGACGCTGGCGCGCGGCGCAGAGCTCGAATCCTTGAGCAGCGATCGCGGCAATCATCCGAAGCCGGCGATGCAGCGCATCTGCTGGCGCATGTGGTGAAAGGATGGCCACATAGCGCGGGCCGTCGATGTCCAGACCCAGCTGCTCCGAGACCACCCAGTCGGTGCCTTCGGCTCGATGCATCGCTCGTGCCGCGATTGTTTTTGCGCGTTCCGGATCGCCTCCGGTCCATGCGACCAGGCGAAGCTCGCCATCGGCCGGGGCCACGAATACAACAGCACAGTCAGCGTCGAGCGTGTCGCGCACCGCTGCCGCCGTCTCGTGCCCGAGCAGCTCGGGAAACGCCGCAGCATCAACCAGTCGTCGAACGATCGCATCATCGGCATCAATCGACACGACGACCGTGTCGCCAGACTCGGTCGTCGGCACCTTCGCCGCGGCCGACTGGGTTTCGACCAGATCGCGCGCCGCACCAAGCGATTCAAAAAGCGCGGCCGCCCGCTTGAATTGATGTTCCGCCTGCGAGCGCGCGCCGACGCGACTCGCGAGTTGGCCCAGTGCCAGATGGCTGAGGGCGCCTTGATAACCTTCGCCGACAAGCTCGAACACGCTCGCGCTCTGGGCGATGTCGTGGTAGGCCTCAGACAGCCGGCCAGCCGACGCGTGCAGCGCTCCACGGAGGCGAAGGAATTCTCCCCAGGCGCCGCGCATCGCACCCTTGTCGATGCGCGCGGCAACGCTGCTCAATCGTGCATCGGCCTCGCCGGACCGGCCAGCGGCAAGCAGCGCTTCGCAGGCAATCAGATCGGCCTGGATGGCTTCGGCAGGTGGCGCGGTTGTTGATGCGGCGATTTCGTTTGCGAGCCGGAGCGCTTCTTCAGTGGCGCCGCGGCGCGCTGCGAGCTTGGCCTCCAGCACTCGAATGGACCATTCGTACCATTGACTGGTCAGCGCGCCATAACCGCCGTACGCCTCGCCAGCCTGCCGCAAATAGTCGCCTGCGGACTCGTATCCGCCTCGCATCAACGCGATCTGCGCCAGCGTATCGAATACCGCCCCGGTGATCTCATGGAACTGAACCGGGGTGCGTACCTGCAGCGCGCGATGCAGTACTTTCTCCGCTCGCTCGAGCTGACCGAGGCGCACGAGAATCTGACCAAGGGTCGCGAGCGAGATCGCGAGCCCGCGGCCAGGACCGATTTGCTCCTGTTGGGCCGCGCTTCGCTCGGAGAGCGCGAGCGCCTGCTCGTGGCGGTGCTGGAGCAGGGCGACGTTGGCCTGATTGTTCGAGATGATGCCCAGGACATCGAGAGCCGGGACCGTTGTTGCGAGCCGCTCGGCCTGACGCAGTGCCGCCAGAGCCTCTTCGATGCGGCCGCCCTGCGCGAGGACGATCCCTGAGAGGGAATGAAGCAACGCAAGGTACCGCCTGTTGCCCGCCGCGTGAAGCGCCGGCGCTGCTTTCGCGATGTGCTCGCGGACGATGGCGGTATCGCCGACCTGCTTGTAGCAAAGGCCGAGCTCGTAGTGAGCCAGCCCGATCGCTTCGGAGTCGTGGGCTTGCTCTGCGTGCCTCAGAGCCCGGCCCAGTAGCGCAATGGCGCGGGATTGTTCGCCCTTGGCAAATGCGATTCGGCCGTGAATGCGCCACAGCGCGGAAAGAAGGGCGGGTGGAAGATCGTCCCGGGGCGAATCAGGTGGACGTCCGACCGTGCTCGCGGCCTGCGCGAGATCGTCACCCTGCAGCCAGGCTTCCGCCAGCGTGCATCGCAGGCCAACTTCATCTTCGTGCTTGAGGCCGGACGATTTGAGCGCCTGCGTGAGCACCGCAACCGCGTCGGCGTGACGGCCGCGCGCGAGGGCCGCGCGCGCGCGCGCCAGCGCCGGCTGAAAGGCGATGGTGACCACCGACGGGGAGTATACGACAGTAATATAGGGAAGATTGACTCGCGTTCTCCTTTGCCTCGTTACGCTTGCGGCGATTTCGTGTCGAAGTTCGGAACCTGAAACATCGGTAGGGTCCGGCTCACGCCGGACCGCCATGCCGCAGTCCACCGCGCCACGCATGGTCGTGCTCGGCGACAGCCTCACGGCCGGGCTCGGCATTCCGCGGGAGCAGGCCTATCCGGCGTTGTTGCAGCAAAAGCTCAAGGAAAAGGGTCACGCGATCGAGGTAATCAACGCCGGCGTGTCGGGTGACACGTCCTCCGATGGCCTGCGCCGCACGAACTGGGCGCTCGAAGGGGATGTGCGGCTGCTGATTCTCGCGCTTGGCGCCAACGACGCGCTTCGCGGGTTGCCGCCGAGTCAGATGAAGGTCAATCTTCAAGACATCATCCATCGCGCCCGCCAGCGCGGCATCCCGGTGCTGCTCGTGGGAATGGAGGCGCCTCCGAACTACGGCGAACAATACGCCGTCGCATTCCGTCAAGTGTTTCAGGATCTCGCTCGCGAGAATAAGGTGTCCTTTGTGCCGTTTCTGCTACAGGGCGTTGCCGGGGTTGCGGAATTGAATCAAGGTGACGGCATCCATCCCACGAGCGCCGGCGCGGCGCGCATCGCGGATCATTTGTGGCCGTCTGTCGAAAAGATGATTGAGTCAGATCGGGCCAAATGATCGAGCTGCGCGGCGTGTCCAAGACGGTCAAGAGCGGCGATCATCAGCTCACCATTCTTCATCCCATCGATCTGACGGTCCCCTCCGGCCAGCGGCTGGCCATCGTCGGGCCGTCAGGCAGCGGCAAGTCCACGCTCTTGGGCTTGATCGCCGGGCTCGACGCGCCCTCGACCGGCTCGATCTCGATCGACGGAACAGATGTGACGCGTCTTGAAGAGGATCGGTTGGCGCGCCTACGTGGGGAGAAGATTGGATTTGTTTTTCAGTCGTTCCACTTGATTCCGTCGTTGACAGCACTCGAAAACATTCTCGTTCCCATGGAAATTTCCGGCCGGCGTGATGCTGCGGCGCGGGCGCGCAATCTGCTCGTCGAAGTCGGCCTCGAAGACCGCGGGCATCACTATCCGTCGCAGCTCTCGGGCGGTGAGCAGCAGCGGGTCGCGATCGCGCGCGCTCTCTCCAATGAGCCGGTCATCGTCCTAGCCGATGAGCCCACGGGAAACCTTGATACGAAGACCGGCCATCACGTCATCGAGCTTCTGCTGGCCATCAACCAGCAGCGGGGAGCGACGCTCGTCGTGGTTACCCACGATCAGGAAATCGCGTCGGTGGCCGATGCGCGCGTCTATCTGCGCGACGGTCAGATGGCCGAACGGGTGCAGGCGTAGATGCGGTTCGTCATTCTCACGGCGCTGCGGGAAACGCGGTCTGCCTGGAAACGTCTCGTCTTCTTTTTCATTTGCATTGCCATCGGCGTTGGGGCGATCGTGGCGCTCCGCTCGGTGATTCAAAGCGTTCGCGGCGTCCTGTCGTCCGAGGCCCGCACGTTGCTGGCTGCCGACATTCTGGTGTCATCCGACAGACCGTGGCAGAAGGGCACACCAGAACGGATTGCGTCGCGGATTGGCGCGATTCCGAATTCCGCACGGAGCGAGTCGATCGAAATGGTGACGATGGCGCGGCCGGTGGACGAGAGCGCGGGGCTGACGAAAGTCGTCGAGCTTCGGGCTGTTCAACCGGGCTTCCCGTTTTACGGCCGCCTGACCCTGCAGGGCGGGCAAACGTACTCGCACGCGCTGCTGCGAAATAAAGGAGCGCTGGTTCGGCCCGAGCTCCTGGCCCAGCTGGGACTCAAGCTCGGCGACGAGATCGTCATTGGCAAATCCCGGTTCACGGTCAAGGGTGTGATCGCGCTGGAGCCGGGACGGTCGCTCAGTGCCTTCAGCCTCGGGCCACGTGTGCTGATCGATTACGACGATCTTGCCGAGACCGGTCTGGTCGGATTCGGTAGCCGCTTGATGCGGCAGATGTTGCTTCGCATCCCCGATTCCGAAATCGACGGGCTTGCGCGAGATCTGCAGGCGGAGCTCCGTCCGCAGTTCGTCCGTGTCCGGTCGTACCGGGATCGCCAGGAGCAAATCGGCGAAGACTTCGAGCGCGCGGAAAATTATCTGAGCCTCGTCGGCTTGGTCATTGTCGTGCTCGGCGGTATTGCGGTGTCGAGCGTCACCCGTGTCTTCATTCGCCAGAAGATCAAGAGCATCGCAGTGATGAAGTGCGTTGGGGGCACCAGCCGCCAGATTCTGGCGGTGTACCTGGTGCAGGCGCTCGCGCTCGGTATGCTCGGCAGCGTCATTGGTGTTGCACTGGCTTGGCTGGCTATCGCCGCCATCCCGGACAACATGGATCAAATCGGCACGTTGACTGTGGCGTATGGCTTGTCGTGGTCGGCGGCCGCACAGGGAATAGCCATCGGAGTGCTTGTCGCGCTGTTGTTTGCGATGGTACCGCTCCTGGAAATCCGCCGGATCAAACCGTCGCTGCTGCTCCGGCAGGACACCAGCGGTAGGCGCCGCGACTGGTTTCAAATCGCCGCGACCGCTGTCGTCGGTGGCGCGCTGGTGGCGCTTGCGTCGTGGCAGGCCGCTTCGCTGCGCGTGGGGTTGAGCGTGTGCCTGGGCTTTGTGGGGTTGACGTTCATCCTCCACGGCGCGGGTTGGGTACTCACACGCCTGACGCGACCGCTCTCGCGATCGCGTTGGTTTCCGATGCGGCAGGCCGTGTTGCATCTTGCGCGGCCGGGAAATCAGACGCGGGTGATTCTGCTGACGGTGGGGCTTGGCACCTTCTTCATCATGGGCGTACGCGGGCTGCAGGTGAGCTTGCTCGAGCAGTTCGCGCTGCAAATCGGCGAGAACACACCAGACATGTTTCTCGTCGACATTCAGCAGGATCAAGCGGTCCAAATGAAAGCGTTTCTCGCCGAGAGGCTGCCGGTTACCTCGCAGCCGCTCTTGATCCCCGTCTTGCGCGCGCGTGTCACGGGAAAGGGCGGGAGCCTCGACGAGGTCGAAGATCTGAAGGGCAGAGGGATGTTGTCGCGGGAGTACACCATTACGTATCGCGGACAACTCGCTGAGAACGAAACGCTCGTTGAGGGACGTTTTCCGAGCCCGACAACGGATCCGGCGCGCCTGCCGGAGGTCTCTATCGAAGAGGGGATTGTGGAGCGCTTCGACATCGGCGTCGGCGACGTGATGCGCTTCGACGTGCTAGGCCGGTCCGTTCACGCGCGGGTGAGCGGCATCCGGCGCGTGGAATGGCGCGAAGGGCGGAGCGGGGGGTTCATGTTCGTATTCGGACGCGGGACGTTCGAGAACGCACCACACTGGTTCTTCGCACCCGTTCGCGCAAACCTGACGGATGCCGCGCAGCGCGCGCGCCTGACGCACGACCTCGTGGTGCAGTTCCCGAATGTCTCGGTCATCGATCTCAGGGAGGTGCTCGAAGCCGTGCGGAAGGTGTTCGGGGTTGTCACGGTCGCCATCGACGTCGTCGGCAGTTTGGTCATCCTCACGGGCGGACTCATTCTGGTCGGCGCGGTGGCCGTCACGAAGTTCCAGCGCGTCTACGAGGCGGCCATCTTCAAGACGCTCGGCGCCAGTTCCCGGACGATTGCTGCGATGCTGATGGTGGAATACGGCCTGCTCGGAACGCTCGCCGGCGCCGTGGGCTCTTTCGGGGCCATTGCCCTGGCATGGGGAGTCAGCCGTTACGCGCTCGACATTCCATGGCAACCGGCGCTTCACGAAAATGTCGTTGCCACGGCCGCAACCTCGCTTTTGATCATGGTGATTGGTGTGGCGGCCAGCGCGGACGTTCTCCGGCGCAAGCCGCTTGCGGCGCTGCGCGCCGAATAGTTAGACTATTAGATTGCCGATGGATACCACACCCTTCAAAGAGATGCTGCTGCGTAAACGGGGAGATATCCTCTCCGGAGGCGGGCGCGATCCGCTGACAGTGACGCTGGACACGAACACGCGCCAGGGCGATCTGGCCGATCAGGCGACCGGCAACAACGAAGTTCACATTCAGCTCAAGCTCAAGCAAACCGACGCAAAAATTCTTCAGGCGATCGAAGAGGCGCTGGAGCGAATTGTGAAGGGCACTTACGGAATGTGCCGCGACTGCGGCGAGCCCATCGCAGAAGCGCGACTGAATGCGATCCCCTGGACGCGCGTCTGCATTACCTGCAAGGCGAAACAGAATTCGTGAATCCCGCTGAGCTGCTCCAACTTCTTCAAGACGCCTATCGGGAAATACTCGATCTTGTCCAAGCCCGACAGGTGAATGCCCGGTCGGTCACGGACTACAACGTCAACAACGCGTACCAGCAGGTGTTGGGCCGGCAGGACGTCCATCTTCGCTGGCTGTCGGATGCCATCGATGTGCTCGGCGGCGCCGCGTCTTCACCCGGTCAATCCCAAGAGGACGCGGTCACCACGCCCGGTGCGAACGTCAAGATGCTCGTCGAGGCCGATGAGCGGACTCAGCGGGCGTTCATCGAACGGTGGGCTCCACGTGTGAAAGCGATGAGCAATGCCAGGCATCGCAAGATGCTCGAGTTGATCCTCGGCGAAATGGCCGAGCACCGGCGACTATTTGAGCAGGCCCTGGATGGCCGTTCAGACCTCCTCGGCCGTTACTCCCAGGAAAAGATCCTCCGTGGTGAGGTCATGGCCAGGCGGCCGGGAAACTAGGAATGACACGAGTAGCGATTGCGTTGGGGAGCAACCTCGGCGAGCGGCGCGATCATCTCGACTACGCCGTTGATGCGCTGCAAGTGGATCTCTCGGACATCAGCGTCTCGACATTTCTCGAGACCCAGCCCGTCGGCGTGGGTCAGGAACACGGTCCCTACCTGAATGGGGCGCTTGTCGGACGGACGCAGCTTCCGCCGCGAGACTTGCTGGAGCGACTTCTGGAAATCGAAAGCGAGCGGGGCAGGACCCGGCCTTACCCGAGCGCGCCACGGACGCTCGATCTCGACCTGATTCTCTACGGCGATGCGATTCTGGTCGAAGACGGACTGTGCGTGCCGCATCCCAGTTTTCGCGATCGCGAATTCGTGCTGGCTCCGCTCCAGGAGATCGCGGGCGACATGATCGATCCCATCAGCGGCGAGACGGTCGCGGCGCTATTCGTAGCGAAGCGCAACGATCGGATCTAGCGCCGCCGCCTTCTTGGCGGGGTAGAACCCGAAGAAAATTCCCGTCATCGCCGAAAATCCGAACGCCATCGCGACGGCATTGGCTGGCACAGCCGTGGGGAACTGCCACACGCGCGTAGCCAGGTCCGCCATGCCGAATCCAAGCGCAATCCCTACGCCGCCGCCGAGCAGGCTGATCACGATCGCCTCGACCAGAAACTGCAGCAGCACGTCCCGGCCCTTGGCGCCGATCGCGAGGCGGATGCCGATTTCGCGCGTACGCTCCGTCACTGACACCAGCATGATGTTCATGATGCCGATGCCGCCGACGATGAGGGAGACGGCGGCGATGCCGGCCAGCAGCTGCGTGAACGTCTCGATGGACGCGGTCCTGATGCTCGCGATTTCCTCCTGGGTGCGAATCATGAAATCGTCCGGTTCGCCGGCGATCAGTTTGTGCTGGTTCCTCATCACGATCGCCACGGCATCAGCGACATCCGACACCGAATCGGCGCTCGCCGCGGAAATGGTGATGTTCTGGATATTCTGCTGTCCCTGCAGCCGTTTCTGGACGGTCGTGTAGGGCGCGAAGATCGTGTCGTCCTGATCGTTGCCCATCGCCGCTTGTCCCTTGGTCTCCATCATGCCGATTACCTTGAACGGCTGGTTGCGGACACGAATCATCTGGCCGGTCGGATCGACCTCT
>DATEEI010000059.1:0-64876 GCA_035281225.1 Vicinamibacterales bacterium | reverse complement strand
TCGAGATGGACGGGTTCGAGTCGAACGAAGGGGTCATTCTCGTCGCGGCCACCAACCGACCCGACGTGCTCGATCCCGCACTGCTCCGGCCGGGCCGTTTCGATCGCCGCATTGTCGTCAATCGTCCCGATGTGAAGGGGCGCGAAGGCATTCTCACGGTGCACACACGGAAGATTCCGATGTCCGACGATGTGGATGTGCCGGTGCTGGCGAGAGGCACATCAGGTTTTTCTGGAGCGGACCTTGCGAACCTCGTGAACGAAGCGGCGCTGAACGCCGCACGCTACAACCGCAAGACGGTTCGGATGGTCGACTTTGAGTTCGCGAAAGACAAAGTCCTGATGGGATCCGAGCGGCGCTCGATGATCATCAGCGACGAAGAGAAGAAGATCACGGCCGTGCACGAGGCCGGCCACGCGCTGCTCAGCGTGCTGCTTCCGCACGCCGACGATCTGCACAAGGTGACGATTATCCCACGCGGCATGGCGCTTGGCCTCACGCAGCAGCTGCCGGTCGACGAGAAGCACAACTACTCGCGCGACTACCTGATCGACCAGATCGCGATTCTCCTGGGCGGCCGCATCGCCGAAGAGATCACCATGTCGGGCGCGATGACGACCGGCGCCGGCAACGATCTCGAACGCGCGACTGAACTGGCACGCCGGATGGTGTGCGAATGGGGGATGAGCGAGGCGATGGGCCCGCTCACGTTCGGCAAGAAGGAAGAGCAGATCTTCCTCGGCCGCGAGATCGCGCAGCACCAGGATTACAGCGAGGACACCGCGCTGAAGATCGACCACGAGGTGAAGCGCTTCATCACCGATAACTACGAGCGCGCGAAGGCCGTGCTCACCCAGCACCAGGCCAGCCTTGCGCAGGTGGCCTCCGAGCTCCTCATTCGCGAAGTGCTCGATGGGGAGCAGGTGCGCCGCATCGTCGCGGGACTGCCGCTCGAAGAGATCAAGCCGAAGGCGTCTGCCGGTCCGGCGGCGCCGGCCCACGATGAGGAATCCGGGCGACGCAAGGAACGACCCGGGATCGTGCCGCCGCTCTCGGATCCGCTGCCGCAGGAATAAAGGGGTCAGACCCCATTTTTCGCCAAAGCCGATCGAAATCAGCGAAAAATGGGGTCTGACCCCTTGTCTTTCTTGATTCCCCGAGCCAACTACACCATCCCCCTTCCCGGCAACCGCACGCTGCTGCTCGGGCCGCGCACGCTCGTGATGGGTATCCTCAACATCACTCCCGATTCATTTGCAGATGGTGGGCTCTATCTCGATCCCGGAGCGGCGGAGGCGGCGGCGGTAGAGATGGAAGCGCGCGGCGCCGATGTCGTGGACGTCGGAGGGGAATCGACGAGGCCCGGGGCCGACACCATTTCGGTAGAGGAAGAGTTGGCCCGCATCAGGCCTGTCATCAGGCGGCTGTCGAAGGCCGTCAAGATTCCCCTGTCCGTCGATACCTCGAAGCCCGCCGTTGCTGAAGTCGCGCTCGCCGAGGGTGCGGCGATTGTCAACGACGTGACCGGCCTGCGATATGATGCGTCCCTCGCAGAGATCACAGCCCGCGCCGGTGCGGGATTGATCCTGATGCATGCCCGGGGACGTTCGAAGGACATGTATCAGGAGGCGCGATACACGTCGGTGTCGCAGGAAGTGGCCGACGAGCTCCGTGCAAGCCTGGAGCGCGCTCTGGCTGCCGGTGCGGCGCGCGACTCGGTGATTCTCGACCCCGGGCTCGGATTTGCGAAGCGCCCCGAGCATAGTTACGCGGCGCTCGCGGCACTACCTGTGTTCGCGGCGCTGGGCTGCCCGCTGCTGGTGGGGCCGTCGCGCAAGTCGTTCCTCAACGCGGCGATCGGTGAGCGGAAGCCTACGGACCGTGATATGGCCACCGCCTCTGCGGTCGCGTCGGCGGTGCTGATGGGCGCGCACATCGTGCGCGTGCACAACGTTCCTGACATGGTGGACGTGGTTCGGGTCGCTGACGCGATACGCCAACAATGCTGAACTGGTTGCCGGACATCTCGCGCCTGCCTGCCTTCACATGGTGGGACCTTCTCGATATCGCCATCGTGTCGCTGGTGATCTACGAAGTGCTGAAGGCGATCCGCGGCACGCGCGCGATCCAGATGGCCGCCGGCTCCGCACTGCTCGTACTGATGTTTTACCTCTCGCGATGGGGACATCTGCAGACCGTGGACTGGTTGATCCGCAACCTTCTTCCCTACATCGTCTTTGCCGCCATCGTCCTTTTCCAGGCGGACATCCGCCGCGCTCTCGCGCATTTTGGCCGTGCGCCGTTCTTCCGCTATCTCCTTACGCAGGAGGGCGCCGAAGAAACCATCGAGGAAATCGCCGTCGCGGCGAAGCAGCTGTCGACGCAGCGCATCGGCGCCATCGTGGTTATTGAGCGCCAGATCGGTCTTCGCAACTACATCGAGGCAGGCCTTCCGCTGGATGCGATGCTCACCTACGATCTGCTCGTGAGCATCTTTCAACCCAAGTCGCCGCTGCACGACGGCGCCGTCATCGTGCAGAACGATCGCGTTGCGGCTGCAGCCTGCTTTCTGCCGTTGACGGTCAACCCTCTGCTGGCGCGGAGCCTCGGCACCCGGCATCGCGCCGCGATCGGGCTGACAGAGGAGAACGATGCGGTTGCGGTCATCGTCTCCGAAGAAACCGGCCGTATCTCCGTCGCCCTGGACGGCAAGATCGAAGGACCATTCGATAGCGAAGAGCTCAAAGTGCGGCTCAGGGTGCTTCTGAGATGAAGCGCTATCGCCCGCTCGCGCACGCCGGTTTGAAAGTGGCGTCGGTCGCGCTCGCGATTCTGCTGTGGGTGATGGTGTCGTCCCAGCGCGCGTCGGTCGAGCGCGGGCTGCGCATTCCGCTCGAGCTGCAGAACCTTCCCGAGAACCTCGAAATGGTCGAGCCACCGCAGGAATCGGTCGACGTGCGCGTGCGCGGTACGGCCGATATGCTGGGGCGTCTGGTTGCCGGCGATCTCGTGGCGACGATCGACCTCAGCTCCGCTCAGAGCGGCCGCCGCCTCTTTCACCTCGCACCCGAGCGCGTGAAAGCACCGTTTGCCGTTGTCGTCACGCAGATAACGCCTCCTTCGGTTGCCATCCGGTTCGAGCCGTCGGCGACGCGTGTCGTGCCGATTCACCCATCGGTCGAAGGCGAACCGGCTCCCGGATTCCTTGTCGGTAAGATTTCTGCCGATCCGCCGACGGTCGAGGTCGTAGGCCCCGAGAGCGTGCTACGGCACGTCACCGAGGCGATCACAGAACCGCTGTGGGTTGGATCGGCGAAGGCAGAGCTTCGCTCGACCGTCATCGTCGGGGTGGCGGATCCGGGTGTACGTCTCAAGAGCGCGAGAAATGCCGTGATCACGGTTGGAATTGTGCCTGCGCCGGCGGAGCGTCAACTGGCGAGCGTGCCTGTGCGCGCACGGAATCTGGCGGGCGGTTTGACCGCGCGGATGACGCCGCCAACGGTCAGCGTGCGTGTGCGCGGAGCCAAGCAGGCGATCGAAAAACTCAGGGACGCCTCGATCGTTGCGTATGTCGACCTGCAAGGCATCGGTGCAGGCGACTACGGTCTGCCCGTGCGCCTCGAGCCAGTGGCAGACATCGGCATCGATCAGCTCGACCCCACTGTCGTGAACATACACATTCAATGACACAAGCGCTGTTCGGGACCGACGGTATCAGGGGGACGGCGGGAGTCTTCCCTCTCGACGTGCGTACAGTTCGACGGGTTGGTGCAGCGCTGGTGAAGGCGCTTCCGAGCTCTGATGCAAGGCTGCTGATTGGGCGCGACACGCGCGAATCCGGCGAATGGATCGAGCGCGAGCTGGCCCACGGCGCGCGGGCGGCGGGTGCGACGGTCCACAGCATCGGCGTGGCTCCGACGCCTGCGGTCGCTTATCTCACGGGATCGCTCGATTTTGAAGCGGGCGTCGTCATTTCTGCGTCCCACAATCCCTATCAGGACAACGGCATCAAAGTATTTTCCGGAGCCGGTGTCAAATACGGCGCCGTTGAGGAGCGCATCGAGCAACTTGTCGCCGATGCCTCATGGGATCTTCCAAACGGACAGGCAGGAGCAGTTACCAGAGCCGAGCATCTTCGGAAGTATCTCGATCACGCGCGCGGCGTGTTGCCGAACCCGCACTCGCTCGGGCCCGTTCGCCTGGCGGTGGACTGCGCAAACGGCGCGATGACGTCAGTGGCGCCGGCCTTATTCAAAGAGCTCGGGTTCAACCTGACGGTGATGGGTGCGGCTCCCGATGGCCGCAACATCAATAAGGGCGTTGGGTCGACTCATCCGGAGAAGCTCGCTGAGATCGTTCGACGGGAGCGGCACCGCCTCGGCGTGGCATTCGACGGCGATGGCGATCGGGCCATTCTCGTGGACGAGAACGGCCGGGTGCTCGACGGCGATCATGTGCTGCTGATGTGCGCCAAACAGATGAAGGCTGACGGCCGTCTTCGCGGCAACGCCGTCGTGGCCACCGTGATGAGCAATATCGGCCTCGAAATCGCGCTGCGGAAGCTCGACATCGAGCTGATTCGGACGCAGGTCGGGGACAAGTACGTGATGGAGGAGATGCAGAGGCGGGGCCTGTCGCTCGGCGGCGAGCAGTCCGGCCATCTGATTTTCTCCGAACACCTTTTTACGGGCGACGGCTTGATTACCGCGCTGAACGTGTTGCGGACGATGGCGGTCAGTGGAAGGGGATTGGCAGATTTGGCCGACGACCTCACGACGTATCCACAGGTGCTGCTCAACGTTCGCGTGCGAGAAAAGACCCGTCTGGAGACGATCCCGGAGGTTGCTGCGGTGATGAAGAAGGTCGAGGAGCAGCTGAATGGAAATGGCCGCCTTCTCGTCCGCTACTCGGGCACGGAGACGCTATTACGGGTGATGCTCGAGGGCCAGAAAAAGGAAGAAATCGACCGATGGGCTGAGGACATCGCAGACGCCGTGCGAAACACGATAGGCGCTCAACCTTGATCAACCTGTCGGTCAACGTCAACAAGATCGCCACGCTACGGAACTCGAGGGGCGGCAGGGAACCCGATGTGCTCGAGGCTGTTCGCATCTGCGTCAGCGCTGGCGCGCCAGGTATCACGGTTCACCCACGGGCCGATCGGCGCCATATCACCGCATCGGACGTGCATGAGATCGCGAAGTTTCTGAAAGGCTTCGATCGGGTCGAGCTCAATATCGAGGGAGATCCGCGGCCCGAGATTCTCGACATGGTGCTGAAGGTCAGGCCGACGCAGTGCACGCTGGTACCGGTTCAGGTCGGAGAAATCACCAGTCAGGCCGGATGGCGTGCCGACACGCCGCCAGAAACGCTACGCCGTGTCATCAGCGAGATGAAGAAGAGTGGCGTTCGCGTCAGCCTCTTCGTGGATCCGACTCCCGACGCCGTGCGTTGGGCCACGACAATGGGTGGGGATCGCGTCGAACTGTACACCGAGCCGTTCGCACGCGCGGTCGAGTCGCGCAAGGGGCCCGAGAGCTTTGACGTCTATGCCGCCGCCGCAGAGCTCGCGCATTCGCTGGGACTTGGTGTAAACGCCGGGCACGATCTCAATCTGGACAACCTCCCGCTGTTCCGCAAGCTCCCGCACCTGGCTGAAGTGTCGATCGGGCATGCGCTGATCAGCCATGCGCTGCACGTGGGCCTCGATCGATCGGTCCGGGACTACCTCGATGCGCTACGTTAACGCCGCGTTGCAATGTGGTGTGCGACGTTGAAGTCGCGCACGACCGTCACCGCCGTCGTGGCGCTTCTCCTCATGGCTACTCTGGACGCCGCGACGTCCCGGCGGGTCACCATGCGCGCTGAGGACGGCGTGACCCTCGCGGGAACGTACTATGACGCCACGCGGCGCCCGGCGCCCGGGATTGTGCTCCTGCACATGCACCGCAGGTCGCATGCCGACTGGGACGCCGCTGCCTCGCAATTGGCCGACGCCGGCTTTGCCGTACTCGCGCTCGATTTTCGCAATACCGACGACTTCGCGTCCCTGTCGAACGACGTGAGGGCTGCGAAGGCATTTCTGCGTGAACGTCCCGAGGTGATGCCGAACAGTCTGGGCATTGCCGGCGCCTCCATTGGCGCGAACCTCGCGCTGCTCGATGCCGGGGGGGACCCGGGTGTGCAGTCCGTGGCGCTGCTGTCGCCGGGGCTCGACTACCGTGGATTGCGCACCGAGCTCGCGATGAAAACATACGGCGCGAGGCCGGCCCTGCTCATGGGCAGCACGAAAGATCCCTACGCGCGGCGATCGATTCGCCATCTGACCACGATCGGCTCTGGCACGCGCGAGGTTCGGTTCACCGACTCGGTCGCCCATGGCACCACGCTGTTGTCGCGCGATCCCGAGCTCATCGGTGCGCTGGTGGACTGGTTCAAACGCACGCTGCTATGATCGGTTCTAGATTCTAGATTCCAGGTTCTAGATTCCAGGTTCTGCGTTCTCATTCATGAAAATTGAGTCCGTCATATTCGCTGTCGCGGGGATACTCTTCGGATTTCTGGTGGGTTGGCAGGTTGGCTATCAGAAGAGCGCTCTTGAGGTTCCTCCGCGCGCCGCTGCACGCGCGCCGGCGCCAGCGGCACCGTCGAACTCCGCCCCGGGCTCGCAGGCTCCGGCCATCCTGGACGAGACCCAAGTGCAAGCACTGCGCAACGTCGCGGATCGTGATCCGAAAAATGCGGTCGCGCGCGCGCAGCTCGGCAATCTCTACTATGACGCTGGCCGGTATGCCGATGCGATCAAGTGGTACGGGGAGTCGGTCGCACTCGACCCCAGAGAGGTGAGCGTCAGCACCGATCTCGGCGTGAGCTACTACTACAACAATCAGCCCGACCTCGCCATCAAGCAGTTGGAGCATTCGCTGCAGGTGGATCCGAAGCACACGAAGACGCTGCTCAATCTCGGGGTGGTTCGCGCGTTCGGCAAGCAGGACCTCAAGGGCGCGACTGAAGCTTGGCGCCGACTGGTCGAGATCGCGCCCGAAAGCCCCGAAGGACGACAGGCCAAACAGGCCCTCGACAGCCTTGCCTCGGCCCACGGAACCGCGGTGCAATGAATCGCGCCGAAGACGCCTTTCGCGCCGACATCGTCGAAGTCGGCCGGCGTATGTACGCCCGCGGGTACGTCGCCTCGAACGACGGCAACATCAGCATCAGGCTCGACGACAGCACAATCCTCACGACGCCCAAGAGCGTGTCCAAGGGATTCATGACACCCGACATGATGGTGGTGGTGGATCTCGAGGGAAAAAAGATCCGCGGTGCGCGCGATGCGTCTTCGGAGCTTCTGATGCACCTCGAGGTGTACCGAAACCGGCCGGATGTCCGGGCCGTCGTGCATGCGCATCCGCCGACTGCGACGGGGTTCGCCGTCGCCGGTATTCCGCTCGATCGCGCCGTGCTCGCCGAAGTGGTGACGACGCTCGGGAGCATCCCGATTGCGGAGTACGGGACGCCGTCGACGCCGGAGCTTCCGGCAGCGGTGCGCCGATACATCAAAGCGCACGACGGACTATTGCTGGCCAACCATGGTGCATTGACCGTGGCGGGCGATGTCTACGGCGCGTACTACAAGATGGAGACGATCGAGCATTTCGCGAAGATCAGCCTGGTGGCGAGGCAGCTTGGCCGCGAGCATCTGCTCTCGCGCGAGGAAGTGGTTCGATTGCAAGACCTGCGCGGCAATTACGGCATCAAGTCACCGGCGCCGATCTGCGCCGACGGCTCGTCGCCGCCGTCTTCGGACATCGACCCGGCGTCGTGTCAGATCGTCGAAGCGCCGTCATCCCGGGGAGCGCGGCTCGTTCCCACCGATCCGGCGGATTTGGACGGGGAAATTCGGCTATCATACCGCGAGCTTACGGCTCTCATTGAGGACGCCGTGAAGGCTCTATTGGGAGGTCAGCATGGGTGAGGCGCTCGGCATGGTCGAGACCAAAGGACTCGTCGCGATGATCGAGGCGGCGGATGCGATGGTGAAGGCCGCCAAAGTGACCCTGGTCGGTTGGGAAAAGATCGGCGCCGGCTATGTGACCGCCATCGTGCGCGGCGACGTCGCGGCTGTGAAGGCGGCGACAGACGCGGGCGCTGCGGCGGCACGCCGAGTCGGCGAGCTGGTTTCGGTGCACGTTATTCCACGTCCGCACGCGAACCTCGAGGACGCGCTGCCGATCGGCAAGTCCGGCGGCAAAGCCTAGCTTGCAGCTGGTAGCTGGTGGCTGGTAGCTGGTAGCCTCATGATATTGGCCAAAGTGGTCGGCACCGTCGTGGCGACCCGCAAAGATCCGCGCTTGGTCAGCAGCAAGCTGCTGATCGCCCGGCCGATGGATCCCAAAGGCAAACCGGAAGGTCATTACCTCGTCGCGATCGATACGGTCGACGCCGGCTTTGGCGAGACCGTGTTGATCGTCAGCGGCAGTTCGGCGCGCATGGCAGCCGGACTGAAGGATTGTCCCGTCGATGCCGCCATCGTCGGCATCGTCGACGAGATCGAAATTGCTGACTAAATAAATTCATATGCAACTGGGACGCGTCGTCGGTACCGTCGTGCTCAACAACAGGAACGAGGCACTCGAAGGCGTCAAGCTGCTGCTCGTGCAGCCGATGTCGTCCGCACGCGAACCGATCGGCCGGGTCATCGTTGCAGCTGACACTGTCGGCGCCGGTACCGGTGAAGACGTCTTCTTCGTCCGCGGAAAAGAAGCGAGCTTTCCGTTTTATCCAACCGAGGTACCGGCCGATGCCGGCATTGTCGGCATCGTCGATCACTGGCATATCGGTTAAGGCCCTTCCATGCTCCTGGCCCGCGTCACAGGCACACTCGTTTCCACTCAGAAGAACCGCAAGCTTCAAGGGGCTACGCTACTCCTCGTGCAGCCGCTGACGCTCGAAGACACGCCTCGCGGGCCGGAGCTGCTCGCTGTTGACGGTGTTGGCGCGGGCGTGCACGAAAAAGTACTGATCGTCCTCGAGGGACGCGCGGCCAGCGACGCCATCGGTAGGAAGGCGGCGCCGGTGGATGCGGCGATCGTCGGGATTGTCGATACGGTCGATCTGCCATGAGCGCGTACTGCCAGTTATGAACGAACAGGACGTCCGCGCGCTGGTGCGCGAAGCAATTGAACGGCATCTTGGACGCCCCGATCAACGGGCCAGTGGAGCTCATCTCTCACCCCTCGCCCCTCACCCCTCTCATCTTTTTTTGACTGTCCTTCCGGGCAGTGAGGTCGATGATGGCACCTGCGTGATCGAGCGGGCCGTGCGCTGTAATCACTGCGGGTTCTGCCAGTCGTACGGGCACTAGATGGGGAAACCGTCGATCCTTGTTACGTACAAGCTACCCTCAGCGGCCATCGCTCCCCTCGAAGCCATCGGAGACGTGGACGTCTTTCGTGACGGCGTGCTTACAAAAGAAGAGCTCATCCGACGCGTCAAAGGCAAGCAGGCGCTCGTCGTCGCCGCGCTCGACAAGATCGACAAGGACGTGATCGACGCCGGCAACGACCTCAAAATTGTGTCGAATGTTGCCGTCGGGTACAACAACCTCGACGTTCCGTACGCAAGATCGAAGGGCATCGTTCTCACGAATACACCGGACGTGCTGACAGAAGCGACCGCCAACATGGCGATGACGCTCATACTGGCTGTGACGCGCCGTATCGTCGAAGGCGACCGTCTGGTTCGGCGCGGTGAGTGGAAGGGCTTCGCTCTCGACTTCATGATCGGATCCGAGATCCGGTCACACCAACTCGGCATCATCGGCCTTGGGCGTATCGGACAGGCAGTCGCCGAGAAGGCGCGGTCGTTCGGAATGAAAATCGCCTATCACAATCCCTCGGCTCGCTCGGCGCCAGGGTACGAAAGCATGTCGCTCGACCAACTGCTTGCCACCTCAGATGTGATTTCGCTTCATGTGCCGCTGTCGCCTCAGACGCGTCACCTCATCGACCGCACGGCCCTGTCGCGCATGAAGAGGTCTGCGTACTTGATCAACACGTCGCGCGGGCCGGTCGTGGATGAGGACGCCCTTGCCTGGGCGCTGCGCGAGAGCATCATCAAAGGAGCAGGCCTAGACGTATACGAAGACGAGCCGAGGGTTCATCCAGGGCTGATCGCGCTGGAGAACGTGGTGCTCGTCCCCCACTTGGCGAGCGCGACGGCCGAGACGCGTGCAGCCATGTACGATCTTGTTGCCCGCAATGTCGTGAATGTCCTCAGTGGCCAGCCGCCCGTCACGCCGATCCCCTAAGAACGTCGAGCAGGTGATGCGGCGGCTCGCCGTCGCCATTACGGGCCTCGAGCTTCCCGCGGTCGAGAAGATCTCCGAATCGCGTGCCGAAGATCCTTTTCAGGTCACCATCGCGACGCTGCTGTCGGCGCGAACGCAGGATGCCACCACCTACGCGGCATCAGAGAGACTGTTCAGGAAAGCCAGCACACCGCAAGCGATGTCGAAGCTCACGGTGAAGCAGATCGAGAAATTGATCTATCCCGTCAGCTTCTACCGATACAAAGCGCGATACATCAAGGCCACGTGCGCGAAGCTGATCAGGGATTTCTCCGGCAAGACGCCGGCAACGATGGACGAGCTGCTGACACTGCCAGGCGTTGGCCGCAAGACCGCAAACCTGGTGCTGATCCTCGCATACCAGAGTCAGAAGAACATCTGCGTCGATACGCACGTTCATCGGATTGCCAACAGGCTTGGTTGGGTTCGTACGAAGACGGCGGAGGAAACGGAGCAGGCCCTTTATCGTGCGACGGAGTCGCGATGGTGGCCCTACATCAACCTGTATCTCGTCACGTGGGGCCAGAACGTCTGCCGCCCCGTGTATCCTCGATGTCCTGCCTGCGCGATCAAGGATCTCTGTCCACGAATCGGCGTAACGGTTGTCAGCAAAACGCTGCCCCCGCCCATTACGCTGGAGGAAGAGTAGGAAAACTCTCCTTCGAATCCGGCCATCGCCTGCGAATCAGATAGGTAATGGCTATGGCCAGCCCGTATCGCCGTGGAATGGTCAGCAGCAGCGGGAGAGCAAGAGAGCCGAAGAAGATGACGCCCATCCACCAGTTCCTGACACGAAATCCGAAGTAGAGAAACACGATGCCGATGCCGATCGGAATACGATCGGTCACGATCCACACCCACCATACGTCGCCGTAGTCCCGTTCGTAGAGATAGCCGCACGCGGGACAATGCCGGTGTGGTTTGTTCCAGCCCGTGAAGAGCTCACCCCTTCCGCAATGGGGGCAGTGCTTGCTCCAGCCGCGGCGGAGGGCTTCACGGGCCTCCGTGCGGGTAACTCTCACCGTTCGGGAATCGCGGGCGGGATCGGAGGTGGCGCGAGACGGCGGGCCGGCGTTTCCGCGGGTGGTGGGAGTACCTGTTGAGCGGGCTCAGCAAACCTATTGATGTACACAGCTTCAGCGAAAAGCACGGCGAAGGCTGCCGCAGCGGCGATGAACGTGAACAGCGCGGCGCGAAATGCGCGGCGTCGCCACTTACGCGTGAAGTGGCCTTCTCCCAGGCCAAACCCATGTCGACTCGGTGGTGGACTGTAGAAGGATGGCACGTACGTCCCGCCCTGGAGCGGCACGTGAAAGGTCTGGGGAAGTTCAGAGAGATCCTGACTCTCGACCGGCGGCTCAGGCGCCGCGGTGACGGGCTGAGATGCTGACGCGATTGGCTCGGGCTCTGCCACGACAACCGGAGGCGTTTGGACGACCGGGTCACGGAGTGGCGCGACCAACGGAGGCGTTGCGATCGAAACAGGAAGGGCGGTCAGATCGCCGACACCCAGATCGGCGATCGCCTGCGTGACGGCCTCCAGGTCGATCACGTTCTTTCGGGCGAGGTGGCCGCAATGCAGCGAGCGATCGCAGATGAGGTTGATGACCCTTGGCACGCCACCCGAGGCGCGGAAGACGGCGTCCACGGCATTCGGAGAAAAATGCACGCGGTCAGCCGTCCCACCGGCAACCGTCAATCGATGCGTAACATACCCGGTGACGCCTTCGCGACTCAGGGCATCGAGGCGGCAGCGCACCGAAACACGCTGATCGACCTGGCGTATTTCCGGCAGCTTCAACTTCGCCTGGAGCTCGAGCTGACCGACCAGCACGACTTGGAGCAGCTTCTCCGGAGACTCGAGGTCGGACAGTATGCGAATCTCCTCCAGCAGAGGCAGCGACAGGTTCTGGGCTTCATCGATGACGACGACCGCTAGTGCCTGGAGCGGTGCCAGCGAGTTGAGGAACTCATATAACGGGTAGCTCAGTTCCGGACGAGACGAGCTATTGAGCCTTCCACTCCTCAAGTCGTCGACCGACATGACGCCGAAGTCGATGAGCAGCATCTTCAGCAGGTCTTCGCGCGAGACAAACGGATCGGGGACGAACGTGCTGAAGGTCTTCCGGTCCAGCCCCTCGATCACGGCCCGGCAGAGCGTTGTCTTGCCGGTCCCGATGTCACCCGTCAGGACGATGAGACCTTCGCGGCGTCGTATGCCGTGCAGGAGATCTTCAAATGTCGTCGCATGCGAGGGGCTTCTATAGAGGAATTTGGGATCGGCGGAGAGACTGAACGGCTTTTCCCGGAACCCGTAATAGGGTTCGTACGTGAGGAGGGAAGACGACGATCCGAGTGTGCTCCTGCCGAAGGGGTTGACGGTGGGGAATTTGTCCACCGCGCCTATTCAACCACGAATTGGGGCGTCTGTGCCGTGGAAACGATGGACGCCGTCTCGGGGTACCTTTCGACGAACTCGTTCGGGTACACGCCAGGGACAGGTTCGCCGAGCTGGTTTTTGATCATGACAGCGTTGACCACCGCCTTCGAGGAGAAGTGGTTGTTGAAGTAGAGATAGAACTTCTTGACCAGCCGGCGGGCGGCATCCGCGGTCTCGGAGAACACCTTCAGCTCCTCAGCGGAGTACAAGTAGTTGTATCGATCCTCAGGCTGGTCGTGTTTCCACCACTGGGCCGCGTTGCGGCCGTGTAGCCTCATGTAGTAAAAGCCGGTGATGTTTGGCAGCTGGTTCTGGCGGATCGAGAGCTTGAACTTCGGCTCATCGATTTGGGTCAGCGCGGCATTGCGGGAATTCAGCAGCGACAGGGTTTCGTCGAAGCGGTCGCTCCAGCTTCGATGCCGAAGTTCGACTGCCACCGGGTAATCCTCGAATCGGGCCAAAAGGGCGTCGAGATACGCCTGTGATTCCGGCGATTGCTTGAAGCTCGGTGGAAACTGCGCGAGAAGCGCGCCGAGCTTGCCCGCCCGAGCAAGCGGCTCGATGCCGCGTCGATAGTCGTCGATCGCGGCAGCGTCGGGCTGTGCCACGTCGGGCATCACGGTGTGCGTGAGCTCCCTGTACAGCTTCAGCGAGAATGCAAACCCGGCCGGCGTGCGATCGACCCACGTCTGTGCGACCGCTGCCCGAGGCTGCCCGTAGAACGTCGTGTTGATCTCGACCGTGTCGAAGTGTTCGGCGTAGTAGGCCAGCTCGTCGAACTTCGGCCGAGCGTCCCCCCGCCGGCGTCGCGCCTTGGGTGCGGGCGGATAGAAAATCCCGTTCCAGGTGCCACGGCCTGCCGGATAGTTCCAACCGGATGTGCCGATTCGGAGGTTGGACATGTCGCGGTGTTTCAATTGTAAACGGTAGAATGAGATGTCGTGTTGAGCATCAACGAGATTTTTTATTCGATTCAGGGGGAGTCGACCTACGCGGGTAGGCCCTGCGTATTCGTTCGCCTCGCCGGCTGTGATCTCCGCTGCTCGTGGTGCGATACATCCTATGCCTTCGCTGAAGGGCAAAAGATGTCGATCGATGACGTCATCCGGCAGGTCGAAGCGTTCGGCAGCCCGCTCGTCGAAGTCACGGGAGGCGAGCCATTGCTTCAGGAAGACGTGTATCCCCTGATGGACCGGCTGCTCGACGGCGGTCGCACCGTGCTGCTGGAGACCGGCGGGCAGATCGATGTCAGCCGCGTGCCAGGAGCCGTCATCAAAGTGATGGACGTCAAATGCCCCGCGAGCGGAGAATCGGACAAAGTCGAGTGGGGCAACATCGACCGGCTGGGCTCGCGCGATCAGGTGAAGTTCGTGATTCAGGATCGCGCGGACTACGAATTCGCCCGCGCGACCGTGAAGCGGCACGCGCTCGATCGCCGGTGCGCTGCCGTTCTCTTCTCTCCCGTCCACGGCGTGCTGACTCCGCAGGATCTTTCCGAGTGGATTCTGGAGGATCGGTTGCCGGTGCGCCTCCAAATTCAGCTGCACAAGCACATCTGGGGGGCGAATGTCCGCGGCGTCTAGAGCCGTCGTGCTGCTGAGCGGCGGGCTGGATTCCTACACCGCTGCCGCGATTGCCCGCGATCTGGGCTTCGATATCTATGCGATGACGATCGAGTACGGGCAGCGTCACGCGCGCGAGATTCTCGCGGCGCGGAAAGTCGCAGAGGCACTCGGCGTGAAAGCCCATCGTGAGCTGGCCGTCAACCTTGCGTCGCTCGGCGGCTCGGCGCTTCTGGGCGACGGTGAGATCCCGAAAGATGGGCCGACTCCAGACTCGATTCCGTCTACCTATGTGCCCGCGCGCAACACGGTGATGCTGTCGCTGGCGCTTGCCTGGGCGGAGGTCGTCGGGGCATATGACATTTTCATCGGTGTGAACGCCCTCGACTATTCAGGTTATCCCGATTGCCGGCCGGAGTTCATCGAGGCGTTCGAGAATACCGCTCGTCTGGCCACCAAAGCCGGGGTCGAAGGCGCCCGTTTCCGCATTCGTGCGCCGCTGATTTCAATGACGAAGGCAGACATCATCAGGCGCGGTGTGTCGCTCGGCTTGAAGTACGGCCTCACGCACAGCTGTTACGACCCACTTGCCTCCGGCTCGCCATGCGGCCGCTGCGACAGCTGCGTGCTCCGCGCCCGCGGATTCGAGGAAGCCGGCGTCGAGGATCCCCTCCTGACGAAAGCTGGTTGAGGATGTCTTCTGAGCGTCTCTATTACAGCGACTCCTACCTCATCGAGTTCGACGCCGTCGTCCGCGACGTGCAAACACAGGGGGAGCGCTGGAAGATTACGCTCGATCGGACGGCGTTCTACCCGACGTCTGGCGGTCAGCCCTTCGACACCGGTACGCTGGACACCGCACAGGTGGTCGATGTTTGCGATGCGGAAGACGGCACCATCGCGCATATCGTCGATCGCGCGCTCGAGAAGAACTCGCGCGTGCGAGGGCACGTCGACTGGACGCGCCGATTCGACCATATGCAGCAGCACACAGGGCAGCATCTGCTCTCTGCGGCGTTCGACAGAGAGGTCGGCGCGAAGACCGTGAGCTTTCACCTCGGCACCACGTCCTCGACTATCGATCTGGACAAAGAGCTGACACCGAATCAGGTTTTGCGAGTCGAAGACACAGTCAACAAAGTGCTCTGGGAGGACCGCGAAGTCTGCGTGAAGTTCGTGACGGCTTCCGAAGCCGCGAAGCTTCCACTTCGGAAGGATCCTGCCCGCTCTGGCGACCTTCGGATCATCGAGATCCAGGACTACGATCTCTCCGCGTGCGGGGGCACTCATGTGCGGCGAACCGGCGCGATTGGCATCATCGCTGTGGCCGGCTTCGAGCGCTTCAAAGGCGGTTTGAGAGTCGAGTTCCTGTGCGGCTCTCGCGCGCTGCGCGCCTATCGCGCATTGAAAGGCTCCATCGCCGGAGGCGTTCGTCTTCTCTCGGTGCTTCCGGACGAACTGCCGGCCGCGATTGAGAAACTTCAGGCGGCGGGGAGAAACCAGCAGAAAGCTCAGGAAGCCCTGCAGGAGCGCCTGGCCCTGCACGAGGCAGGGGTGCTTTCTGCCTCGGGAGAGCAGATCGGATCTGCCAACCTTGTTGCTACCACGGTGTCTGGGTGGGACGCGAAGGGGCTGAAACGGCTTGCATCAGCGGTCGTCTCCAAGCCCGGCACGATTGCCGTTCTGGTGACCTCCGAGACGCCGTCATTGATCGTCGTGGGGCGTTCCCAGGATCTGGCCATCGATACGGGGGCGGTGCTGACGCCGCTCCTCGAGCGCTTCGGCGGAAAGGGCGGCGGCAAAGGCGCGATGGCGCAAGGCGGCGGGCTGACGGGAGACGCACAGGAAATACTGAGAATCGCGAAAGAGCAGATCGGGTCAATGGTCGCCGGTGAATAGTCCAATCACGACGCGCGCTCGATGTTGCAGGGCAGTCACTTTTCCGGTGAATTTGCGCCAGAGTTCGCGTCGTGGCGAATATTTATCGTAAGGTCAAAGGGTACTTATATTTACGGCTGACTTCTGTGCTATATATGTCTAGATGAGTCCGGCATTAGAGGAACTTGAAACGGCTGCCGAACGGCTCACGCCGCCCCTTGCTGACATCCGCAGGTTTACCGACCTGCTGTTTGCTCTGGATGTTTCAGGTCTGACAGATGGAAACTTCATCGAGCTTGAGGGGATGATTGATAGGGCGGTGCGCCTCTTGGCCGATGCCCCAGACGCCCCAGGTCGCGAATTAATGACGCGCCTTCTAACGGCCCGTGAGGGCATCGAGCAAGGCTTGGCGGCCGATCCAAGCAAGCGGCCTTCGCGTGAACAAGCGCGCCGAATTGTCGCGGCGCACCTCTAGTCTTTCTCGTTCACCAATCCCTTGAATCTCAGATACCTTTTCAGCGCCGCTGGGTCGGCGTCGAACGTCATGGCAAGTAGCGCCAGAGCTGCCCGCCGCTTGTTTCGACCGTAGTTGTTCACGAACACGCGTGCCCCCCGCAGAAATACGGCTTCCTCATCTGTCGCTCTAAGCATTTCACGCGCCCAGATACCTAGCTTGTCGTCTTCTGGCAGTTTCGCCAATTCCTCTACGGTCGCGCGGGCGATCAGATTGTTGTAGTCGGGATCCATTCGGGCTACCCTTCATTTTCGTGGTCGCCTTGCGCTCTTTCTTTGTTCTCCCGCCTTCGCGTGAATGAATCACGGGCTGGCCATGCTTGGTGCGAGCACAATGATGATCCAACAGTTCGCTAGACTACACAATGGTCGTCCCCGATCGACGACAGCCCATTGACTATCGACCAACCGCCCACGCGATAAACCGCTCCGTGTAGTGCATCGAAATTCGCCGGCCCATCCCCCCAGGGACCGCGTCAAATGAATGTTCAGACCATGGGAGCTCCAGCAGCACGGACGTTGCACCTGCTTGCCGTAGCGCTGCGTCGAGCATGCGACCGTAACGCGCTTCGACGATGTGATCGCGGCTGCCGTAGAGGCTAAGCGTGGGAGCGGAGCTCCCCGACACGTAAGTGATGGGTGATGCGTGTCTGTAATGCTCGGGTTTCTGGTCCGGTGTCCCGCCGATGAGCGCTTCCAGAATGCCGCGGACGTTCGCCGGATCGGGCTGTGGCGGGTTGCGCCAGCCATCCGTCAAGTCGACGGGACCGTAGAAATTGACGACACCGCGGATCGACGAGGGTCCTTCCTGATACGCCAAACGCATCGCAAGCTGGGCACCGGCCGAGCGCCCGATCACGACGATGCGGCTCGGGTCTCCTCCGAATTTCGGCGACTCTTCGGAAATCCAGCGGAGCGCACTCCTCACGTCGACGATTTGCTCAGGCCATCGCCATTCTGGAGCGTGCCGGTAGTCGATGGCGACGACGAGATAGCCGCGCTGCGCGAAATACCGCGAGAACCATTCCTGTCTCGAGGGCGATCCGGTCTGCCATGAACCGCCATAGATTTGCATGAGGACTGCAAACCTGCCCTCATCAGGCGGCTGATACACGTCGAGGGACAACGGCACATCGTCGGACTTCGAAAATGGCACATTGCGCGTTACGCGAACGTTCCCAGGCCGGACGCCTGGAGGTTCGGCATCAGTGCGCGCCACAGCGTCGTTGAAGCGCTTCAGTGCGAACGGAAGCTGGATGACGGGCAGCAGCGAAAGAACGGCGGACGTGCCCGCGAGCAGCAGTGCAAGGCGAGCGATGCGTGTGCGGCGCGCGTACGTAGCGGAGGCGATCGACAAGAGGACGCCGCCGGCCAGAAGCACTGGGCTCAGCTCCGGGCTACCGACGGCGAGTGGAAGCAGAAACCCACTGAGCGCTGGAATCAGAATCCAGGATGTGAGGAACAGCAGCATCGCAGATGCCGCACAGATGGCGTAGCTCACCAGTTCACCCGTTCACTAGTTCACTAGGTTCGAGAATGTGGCAAGGCGGATGAGGGCGCTATCGGCGGCTGCATCGATCGCGCTGTTCGCTATGTTGAAGTTGTTGGCGATGATCGAGAACACGAGCGTTTCGCCGTCGGCGGTCTGGACGTAACCTGCGATCGCGCGCGTGTTGTTGACCGTGCCGGTTTTCGCTCTCACCCTGCCGTCCGCAGCCGTGCCGGCCAGCCGTTTCGAGAGCGTACCGTCTCGTCCGGCCATCGGCAGCGATTGCGAAAACGCCGATTCATGCTTCGGGTCCGAGTGCATCCGCTGAAGGATGCGAACCAGCGCATCAGAGGTGATGTAGCTGTATCGCGACAACCCAGATCCGTCAGCCTGGAAATAGCCGTCTCTCGGAATACCCCAACCCGTAAGAATGTCCTGCACCGTGCGACGCCCACCAATGGATCTGAGCAGCATTTCGGCGTACTGATTCTGGCTGATCCGCATCATGGTGGCGGCGAGCTCTGACAGCGGCGGCGACTGGCGGGTGACCAGCATACGCGTGTCGGTCAGGTCTGGTTTCGTGGCCAACTCATCGATGTCGATGGCATCGCCGTCGACTTGCACACCTTCTGCGATCAGCGCGAGCCGGAATGCCGCGGCAAAAAATCTCGTCGGGTTGTCGACGGATGCGGTGCGGGCGAATGGTGCGGCTTTCGCGGGAATCTGTCCCTGCACTGTCACGCGCGATGAGCCTGGCAGTCGCTGCAGTGTAAGCATGCCGGCGCCGCTTTCCGCAACGGTTACGAGCCGGTTGTCGATCTGAAGCTCGCCACCCTCCGGCCGCATGTCGACGGAAACCGGATCTCCCGCCGCCGCGCCTGCCCGGATGACGAGATCGATCGAGCCCTCGTTATAGGTCAGCGCACTCACGGGCGCGGCGTATCCGTACGGCACGTTGTCGAGCGTCCACCCCTCGCCGAAAGCACTGTCGTCATAGAGGTCATCATGCCCGATCACGCCACCTTCGATTCTCGTGACGCCGGCCTCCCGCACCTGGCGCGCCATGTCCCGCAGCGCGCCGGGTCGATCGCTGCGCTCGCTGATACTGGGATCGCCTCCGCCGACAATGACGAGGTCGCCGCGCAGGATGCCCGATTCGATCGGGGCCGCCGTGACAATCCGTGTTTCAAAACGATGGTCCCAGCCCAGCCGTTCCGCGGCTGCCGCCGTGGTGACAATCTTCACTGCCGAGGCTGGCATCATGAGCTTGCCGGCGTTCAGCCCGAATATGTCCTCCACTGATCCGACGGGACGCACGAGTACGCTCCAGAACGAGCGTTCGAATTGGGGCGCCTCGAAGATGGCGCTCAGCTCCTTCTGCAGCAAAGCGATGCGCGAAGCTGCTGGGGGTGGGGTGGGTATGACAACCGCTGGCTTTGTGGCGCCGCACTCGACGCAGGCCAGAGCGGCGACCAGTGTGAAGGCGGCGCGTGTCACGCCTTCATCTTACTGAATGGCGTCGAGCTTTTTGATCGCGGCCTCGAACTTGCCGGCTTCGAGCTTCAGCGCGCCTGGCTGGTCGGGGCGGGCGGCGAACGTATTACCGCTGGTGGTGCCAAAGGTCACGCGCTCTTCCTTCTTTCCATCCTCGAATTTCACTGTCACGACAGCAGCGGGGCTCGAATGGCCGGTCGCAGCGCCTGCGCGATCGACGAAGCTCTCGGCGCGAAGATTGGAGAATTCCAGGAGGGCGCCTTCGAGGTTGCTGGTGTCGGCGGTCTTGGCGGTGGGAGCGACCTGCTTCCACGTGTCGACCGCGTTTTCGCCGGTGCCCTTCACACGCTCGAATCCGCGGATATCTTTGCCGCGCGCGATCTCGAACCGTGTCGTGTTGAACGGCCGAAAATCAAACACCTCTTTTCGCCTCAGCTCCGCGGGGGTTTTCTTGAGCTCTTCGGCGACGCCGTTGTTGACGCTGAAGACTGCAGCCTTCGAAGGGTCTCGAGCCCAGACCGATCCCGCAGCGGCGGTGTTGCCCAACTCGAGCGTCATCGCGGACCCGCCCATGCCGATCGTCGCCACCACTTCAGGCTTGTCGAGACCGTACTGTCGGAGGTCCTTGAGATCTTCAGGACGATTTTTGAGGGCCGTCATCTGCGCCGACTGCAACTGTCCGAGCAGGCCGCTCACGCTGGTGAAATCGGCCGGCGCCTGCAACGGTTTGACCAGCTTCCAGTCGCCGCCTGTTTTCTCGAGGCGAATGGTCCCTGTGCGCGATGCAATCTCGATCGAGGTGACCTTGTCCTGCTGCAAGGTGAGCGCCGTCTTGTCGCGCAGGTCGAAGGTCGATTTATTGATTGTCGCGTCCAGCGAATTGGAAACCAGGAATACGCGGTTGCCGTTGGGAAGCTTGGCGTAGAGGCCCATGCCACTCGGGTTCTTGTCCCCGATCAGCAGGCGCTTCGGCTCTTTGTCGCCTTCGACATGGAACGTTGCCTCAATGCGCGGCGACGCCAGGCCGTAGGTCTTCAGATCCGGCGCGTTCTCTTCGACCACGCGATCTTCTTCGAGGTTGGCGAGGCTGGTGACGATGTCGCTGACGCCGTTACGATCGGCTGTTGCTGTGGCTGGAGCGGTGATGGTCCAGACACCACCAGAATCCTTGCGGAGCGCGGTCGCCTCGCCTGTGCTCGATTTCACCTGCAGCTGATTGATCTTGTCCGCCTCGTAGGAGAAGACCTTCTTCTTGGCGTTCGCGTCTTCGACCGGCCGCTTGGAATCGACAAAGTACAGATATCCGCCGAAGGCAAGCGCGATGACGAGCAGGATCAAGGTCGAGCGGAAGCGCCCCATCTATCGCCTCTGCCACCAGGTGTAGATCCCCGAGCCAAGGATGAGGCCCGGAATGATCAGAAGGGACAGCCACGCGACCGTCCGCTGCTGATCTGCGGTCATCGTAATGCGCCGGTCGCCGGCGTCCCGCGGGTGGATGGAAATCAGATCCTCCTGTTGCGTGAGCCAGTTGTTCATGTTCACGAACAGATCTGCGTTGCCTTGAATACCCGACGCCGCGTTGGTCGCAAAGTCGGAGTCACCGATCACGATGAGGCGCATCTGCGTCTTCGCCGGAGCCGGTTCACCTGGCTTGGCGGTTGCGCTCGCGGCAGCGGCGGGTGCGGGCGGCGCATCGGGCGCGTCCATTGAGAGCGACAACGCGATCGTGATAGGCCCCTTGTGATCGCCGGACTTTTCGTCCAGCGAGACCTTGCCACCCGAGACGAGCGATTTCGTATCGGACTCAGACCAGCTTCGCCCGCTCGTTTGAATCAGGTCCTGCGTGCGTGCGGTCGCCAAGTCCATGCCGGCCTCGCCCCGCACCGATTGCGAAAGCGGAAATGCTGTGAGCACGTTGAAGTTCTCCGTCACGGGATGCTGCGGGTACGTTGCCACTACCGGCACCGAGGCGTCGGTGCCAAGCAATTGCCCCATGCCGCTGATATCGATGACCACGTCGTGACCGAGCGTGATGCTCCATTCCTTCAGAAGCGCTTCGACCGTCGGCACGGGGCGCGTCGTTTCGCCCACCGGCGGATCGAGCATGAAGAGCGCCTTGCCGCCCTTGCGCATGTAGGTTCTGATGGCGTCGACCTCCGGCTTCAGAAAGTCGGTCGTTGGTCCGGCAACGATCAGGACGGACGCATCGGCCGGCACGCCGCCCTGCGTCTGCGCGAGGACGATCGTGTCCACGGTGTAGTTGTCGCGCTTCAGTAAATCGACCACATTCGAGTAGCTGTTGCGGTCGGAGCCGGTGCTGTCTTTTTCGCCGTGTCCCTGAACGAAGTACGCCTTGATCTGACGGCCCGTCGTGACCTTGATGAGCGCGTTCGTCAGGTCCTGCTCGCGCTCGCTCATCACGGTCTCGCGCCGGCCGCCGTACTCCATGACCACCGTGCCGTTGTTCATCACGTTGTAGTCGCGCGCCCGCGCCGGGTTTCGATCCGTATCGACGTATTCGACCTGGATGTTCCGGCTTGCGAGCTCGTAGGACGTGAGGCCGTCTCGAAACCGCTGAAAAGCGCCAGGCTGCTCGAACACCAGCACTTTGACCGGCGCCTTCAAGCCGTTCAGCACCTTGATAGTTTGATCCGACAGCGTGTACGAACCGCCGGCGGTGAGATCCCACCGTTTGTCGCGGCGGCTCACGAGATAGTTGGCACCTATCAGGATGGCGAGCACGGCGATGACGCTGATGCTCGTCAGTGCGCCAAACTTCGTTTCGCGCTTCTGAAAGGTTCGAAGGATCTCGCGCCACTGTGTCAGCGTGTAGAGGCCAACGCAGACGAGGCCGCCGAGGGCCGCCCAATAGGCGTACTGATCCCACTGCGGACGGAACAGACGGATTGCCACGCCCAGAAATACGAGCAACGTGCCGATCCAACCGATGATTCCAAGAATCGTGTTAAGCATGCAGGCTCACCCGCGCCAGCGTTCGCTGTCGACCGACTTTGCGGTCAGAAATAACCCGAACGTAATGAAGCTCAGGTAGTAGACAAGATGGCTTACCGAGATGACCCCTTTCGAGAAATCATCGAAGCGATCGGTAATGGACAGTGCACTCAATACCTTCTGAAGCGTCGGGCCTGCTGAGTCGGTCATCCAGCCCAGCGTCCAGAGGAGCAGAAGGACGGCAAACGTCGACATGCCGGCGACGATCTGGTTCTTGGTCAGGCTCGAGATCAGCAGGCCGATCGACATGAACGACGCGCCCATGAGCAGAAGGCCGAGGTAGCCGGTCGCGATCGGCTTCCATTCAGGATTGCCGTAGATGAACAGAATCGCGATATGAACCAACGTGACCGCCAGCATCAGCGCGTAGAGTGCAACGGCGCCAAGAAACTTGCCGAGCACGATCTGCGTGTCGGTGAGGGGCGACGTGAGCAGCAGTTCGATCGTTCCCGACCGCTTCTCTTCTGCGTAGGTGCGCATGGTAATCAGCGGCAGCACGAATAAAGCGACGACGCTGACGTTCTGTAGCAGCGGGCGGATGGCCATGGTGTGGACGTTGATCTGTCCGCGGCCCGGCATGCCCATCTGAAGGCTGGCCTGAATGAAATAATTGAGCGATACGAAGAAGAAGTAGCCGAACACGAGCGCGAAGAAGCCGATGATGCTGTAGGCAATCGGCGACGCGAAGTAGGACTTCAGCTCTTTCTGAGCGATCGCAAGCACGTTACTCATGGGGGATCTCTTTCTCAGTGGGCGTCTCTTCGGTCGTGAGACTGAGGAAGATCTCTTCGAGGCTCATGCGCGACGGCCGCAGCTCGAGGAGGCCCCAGTTCTGCGACACGATCGCGCGCGCAAGCTCGCGGCGGATATCGCGACCCGTTTCGCTACTCACCTCGAAGCCGGCGACCGTGCCCTGCATGTCGGCCGCTACCACGCTGACGACCCCAGGCAGCGCGCTCAACATCGTGGCTGCGTCCTGTCCCGCGGCGTCAACCTGCACGTACATCGTTTCAGACCCGCGCAGGCGTGCCGTGAGGTTCGCTGGCGTATCGACGGCAACCACATGACCTTTGTTGATGATGACGACCCGATCGCAGGTCTGGGCGACTTCGGGGAGGATGTGCGTGCTCAGGATGATCGTATGCGTGCCGGCCAGCTCCTTGATGAGCTGGCGGGTTTCGATGATCTGCTTCGGGTCGAGTCCGGCTGTCGGTTCGTCCAGAATGAGCACTTCAGGGTTGTGCAGAATCGCCTGTGCGAGGCCGACGCGCTGGCGATAGCCCTTCGATAACTTTCCGCAGTGGCGGGTCGCCATGTCGGCGACGCGGGTGCGGCGCATCGAGTCTTCGACGCGGCTGCGGCGCTCGCTGGAACTGATGCCTTTGATCTTGATGCGGGCCACAAACTGCAGGTACTCGCGCACCGTCATTTCGGGGTAGAGCGGCGGAGTTTCCGGCAGATACCCGGTCCGGCGCTTGGCTTCAATCGGCTGTTCGAACACGTCGAACCCGGCGACAACCGCCTTGCCCTCAGTCGCCGGCATGTACCCGGTGAGGATGCGCATGGTCGTCGTCTTGCCGGCTCCGTTCGGGCCGAGGAAGCCGAGAATTTCGCCGCGCTCGACGCGGAAGGTCAGGTCGTCAACCGCAGTGACGCGGCCGTAACGCTTTGTGAGGTGCTGGACCTCAATCAACGGCGATCTCCATTAGATATAAGCTCTTGTAAGGGGCAGCGACTGTGCTACCAACCCCCAATCCTAGTCGAACGGCGTCGAAGGCGGCAAGAGGGACAGCGGCGTTCATCGGCCTTGTCGCCCTCGTGCTGTCGCTCGGTTGGTGGTGGCTTCACCGCCCTATCCCGCCCTTGGACGGACAGCTCCCCGTCGCCGGTCTTGAATCCGCGGTAGAAGTCCGGTTCGACAGCTTCGCGGTGCCCCACGTGTTCGCAACATCAGACGCAGATGCCTGGCGTTCGGTCGGCTATCTGCAGGCGCGCGATCGCCTGTGGCAGATGGAGTTGTATCGCCGCTCGGCCTCGGGGCGATTGTCGGAGCTGCTGGGGGAGGCGACCATCGTTATCGATCGGCGGTTTCTGACGTTGGGTCTTCGCCGTGCGGCTGAGCTCGAATGGCAGCGCACGACTCCTCATGTGCGGATGGCGTTCGAGCATTATTCGGCTGGCGTGAACGCGGCCATGCGCGCGGCAGAAGGGAAGCTCCCGCTCGAGTACCAGCTGTTGCGGCTGGAGCCGGAGCCGTGGACGCCGATTGATTCCCTTGCCATCGCCAAGCTGTTTGCCTGGCGGCTGGGTGAAAACCGTACACCGGAGTTGCTGCGCTACTCGCTGACTCAAGAGCTGGGCGCACGCGCGCTCGAATTGTTCCCCGCGCCGCCCGATTGGGCGCCGGTGATCCTCGAGTCGGATCAGGGGGGAGGGGTGAGGGGGGAGGGGGGAAAGACAGGTGCGGTGGGTGCGGTAGGTGCGACAGGTGCGATGGGCCTGCCCGCCGTCCTGTCCGCCGTAGCGCATGGCGCGAAGGCGGAAGCGCAAAGCGCGAAGGCGGGCGCGGCGGGTGCGACGACGATTGCCGGTCTCGAGTGGCTCTTTCAAGACAACCACGCGATGTCGAACAGTTGGGTGATTCATGGATCGCGCACGGCGTCCGGGCGTCCGCTCCTCGCCAACGATCCGCATCTCCCCATCGAGATGCCGTCTGTCTGGTGGGAGGTTCACGTGGTGTCCGACTCGCTGAACGTGGCTGGCGCGACTATTCCCGGCATTCCGTTCATCGTCATCGGCCACAACGCGCGCCTGGGGTGGGGACTGACGAACGCCGGCGCCGACGTGCAGGACTTCTTCATCGAGCAGCTCGACGCATCGCGCACGCGCTATCGGTCCGGCGACAAATGGTTGCCGCTCGCCGTGCGCCGCCACGAGATACGCGTTCGTGGCCGCTCCGAACCGATTGTGTTCGAGGTGCGATCGACGTCCCGCGGACCGGTGCAGAACGTCGAGGCGTGGCGCGATCTTCAACCCGGAGAGCCGGCGCCGCAGAGCGAACTGGGCGAGACGGTGCTGGCGTTCAAATGGGATGCGATCGTGCAAGGGGAGTCGGCGGTCGCTTTTGATGCGCTGGCTCGCGCAGGCGGTTGGACGGAATTCGTTGCCGCCGTCCGCCGGTTTTCGGCGCCAGCTCAGAATTTCGTTTACGCCGATGTCGACGGCAATATCGGGTATGCGATGTCCGGTCTGCTGCCGGTGCGAGGAACCTCCGATGGATCGATGCCGGTGCAGGCCTGGCCGGCCGGGACCGACTGGCGCGGATCGGTCGACATTAACCAGCTCCCGGTGGAACTGAATCCGGCATCCGGCCAGATAGTGACCGCCAACAACGAAGTCGATCGGCGCCTTCCATATCTCACACGCGACTGGGTGGCGCCGTTCCGTGCGAGGCGCATTACCGAGATGCTTGCCGGCTCACGCGGGCTCGATATCGCCGCGATGGCGAAGATTCAGGCCGACATCACGAGCATTTCCGCCGGCTGGATTCTCGATCACATCGAGCTGCCCGAAGAAGTTCAGGAGTTGCGCGCTTGGGACCGCCGCATGGACGACCGACCGGTCGCGGCCTTGTATCAAGCGTTCGAGGAAGCGCTGTGGCGCCGGACGTTTGCCGACGAGATGTCTGCCCCGCTCTACGATCGATTCTATCGATATGCGGGAAGGGAGCGTTTTGCCGGGCTACCAGCGCTCATCACAGATGCGCACTCGTCGTGGTTCGACGATCGAAGGACCCACGACGTCGTTGAAACCCGTGAGCAGGTCGCACGTCAGGCTGGCGCCGACGCGGCATCATCAATGCGCGCCCGTTTCGGCGATCGGCTGAATTGGCGGTGGACCGAGATCCACGCCGCGAAGTTCGCGCATCCCCTGGGCGGGGGCGGACGGCTACTGGATTGGTTCTTCAGTCGAGGCCCTGTGCCTCTCGCCGGCGACGGCTCAACCGTCAACAAAACGACCACGAGTCTGAGGAGGCCTTACGAAACTTCCGAGGCAGCGTCATATCGGCAGATACTTGAGGTAGGGGCCTGGGATCGATCGGTGGCTATCAGCACAACCGGGCAGTCGGGCCATCCGCGCAGCCCACACTATTTCGATCAGAATGTGTTGTGGCAGCAGGGGCGGTACCGCGCGCTGCCGTTCACGCGAGGCGCGGTAGAGGCGGCAATGGTGTCGCAGGTGGAGTTGGTTCCGTAGGTGCCGGGTCTACAGTGCAAGACCCGGCCTACGCAATGTGCCATACGTAGGGCGGGTCCTGTTCTTTGGACCCCGCCAACAAAAGGAGAGATCACATGGCGGTGGCGGTAGGAAGCAAGGCTCCTGATTTCACGCTCGTCAATCAGGATCGCGAAAGCGTGACGCTCAGCGAGGAGCTGAAGAAGGGCAACGTGGTGCTCGCATTTTTCCCAGGCGCGTTCAGCGGTACTTGCACGAAGGAGATGTGCAGCTTCCGCGACACGATGAGCCACTTCAAAGGGGCAAACGCCAACGTGCTCGGTGTCAGCACCGATACGTTCTTCGCGCTGAAGGCGTGGCGCGATCAGCAGCATTTCGACTTTCAGCTGCTCAGTGACTACAACAAGGACGTCATCAAGGCCTACGACGTGGTCAATCCAGACATGATTGGATTGAAAAATATCGCAAAACGGGCGGTGTTCGTCATCGACAAAGGAGGTGTCGTCCGCTACTGCGAGGTGCTGGACGATGCCCGCAACGAGCCCGATTACGGAAAGCTGAACGAGGCGCTCTCAAAACTTGCCACATAAACAGGTCGCCTGCACGGTTTGCGAGATCCACGCGGAGTCGGTCTTTCGGATCGACGGCATGGATTGCCGCGAGGAGGTCGCCATTCTCGAGCGCCGGCTGAAGCATCTGCCGGGGCTCGAGGAGATCGTGCCCGATCTTGTGGGGCAGCGGCTCCGCGTGCGATATGACGCGGCGAAGCTCTCCACATCGTTCATCGTCGAAGCGGTTGCGCAGACCGGAATGCGCGCATGGCTCGAGCACGAGCAGCCGGTGGGGCACACCGCAGCCGCGACGCAGAGGCAGACGCTCGTGCTCGTATCCGGTGCGTCGCTGGCCGCTGGACTGGCGCTGGAATTTTTCGGCGGTCCGCCTCTGGGTGCCCGCGCGGTCTTCCTCGTTTCGATTCTGACCGGCGGCATCTACACAGCCCGCCGCGCGTGGGCTGCCACACGCGTGATGTCGCTCGATATCAACGTGCTCATGCTCGTCGCCGTCATCGGCGCGATCGCCATCGGCGAATGGTCAGAGGGCGCGATGGTCACGTTCCTGTTCGCGTTCGCGCAGATTCTGGAAGCTCGCACCATGGATCGCGCGCGCCAGGCGATTCGCGCGCTGATGGACCTGACGCCGGCCGAAGCCGTCGTCCGGCGCAACGGCGGCGAAGAGCGGGTTCTGATCGATGACGTCAGCCTCGGAGAGATCCTGCTGGTGAAGCCGGGAGAGAAAATTCCTCTCGACGGCGTCGTCGTGTCGGGCGCCAGTCCAGTCAATCAGGCGCCGATTACGGGCGAATCGCTGCCGGTGGACAAGTCGCCCGGGCACGATGTATTTGCTGGAACGATCAACGGCTATGGCGCGCTCGACATTCGTGTGACCCATCTGCGACAGGACACCACGCTCGCGCGCATCGTCTCGTTGGTCGAGCTGGCGCAGTCGCAGCGCGCACCCTCGCAGGCGTTCGTCGAGCGTTTCGCGCGGTACTACACGCCGCTGGTCATCCTGATCGCCGTTGGCATCGCCGCCGCTCCGCCGTTGCTGTTGGGCGAGCCTCTCGGCACATGGGTCTATCGCGCGTTGGTCCTGCTCGTCATCTCCTGCCCGTGCGCGCTGGTGATCTCCACCCCCGTGTCTGTGGTCTCGGCCATCGCCGCCGCCGCTCGGAAGGGCGTGCTGATCAAAGGCGGTGCTCATCTCGAGCGCATCGCCGCCGTCCGCTGCGTGGCGTTCGACAAGACAGGAACGCTCACCAAAGGCGCGCCGCATGTCGTCGATGTGATTCCGCTCAACGGCACGGATCCTCGCGAGATTCTCGAAATCGCCGCAGGTCTCGAAGCGCGATCCGAGCATCCGGTCGGACGCGCGATTCTCGCGCGCGCGGTCGAGCACGGTGTTGCATGGCCGGAGTGCTCGCAGTTCCAATCGATTCCCGGCCGCGGCGCCGAAGCCATCGTTCGTGGCGAGCCGGCGTTGATCGGCAATCACCGTCTGACGGAGGAACGCGGGCTCTGCAACGCGGAAATCCACTCGCGTCTCGACGCGATCGCGCTGTCTGGCCGCACGGCCGTGCTGGTGGCGCGCATGGGACAGCCGCTGGGCATCATTGCGCTGACCGATCGGATGCGCGAGACCAGCCGCGACACCATCGACATGCTACGGTGTATGGGCATCGAACGGGTCGTGATGCTCACCGGCGACAATCAGGCAACCGCCGACGGGATCGGCCGCGAGCTTGGCGTTGACGAGACGTACGCCGAGCTTCTGCCGCACGACAAGGTGGCAGTTGTTCATACGCTACGCCGGCAGTACGGAGTCGTGGCGATGGTCGGCGATGGCGTCAACGACGCTCCAGCGCTTGCGGCGGCTGATGTGGGCATCGCCATGGGCACAGCAGGGACAGACGCGGCGCTCGAAACGGCGGATATTGCGTTGATGGCCGATGAGCTGCTGAAGATTCCGTTCGCCATACGCCTCGGCCGTGCGACCTTGCGCAACATTCAAGTGAACGTCACATTCTCGCTTGGGTTGAAGGCGGTATTTGTCGGACTGGCCGTCGTCGGCTCAGCCACGCTGTGGATGGCGGTGGCCGCCGATCTGGGAGCCTCACTTCTGGTGATCGCGAACGGGATGCGATTGCTGAACGCGGATTAAGTCCAGAGTCCAGAGTCCAAAGCCCAAAGTCCAGAACCTAAATTATCCGCACCCGAGACACCCTAAGTCCGTCCACAGCTTCGACACGCATGGTGCGTCCACTAATTTCAACTGTGTCGCCGACCTTCGGACGTCTGCCGAGCCGTCCCAGCATGTAGCCGCCTACGGTCGTGAAGGTCTCCTCGTCGATCTCCAGTGCGAACTGCTCGTTGATGTCGGTGACCAGCGCGAGGCCGTCGATTTCGGCCGAACCATCGGGCAGTTGGCGTATGGGTGATGCCGCCGTGCCGAAATCGCCGCCGAGCTCTCCGACGATGCGCTCCATGACGCGTTCGAATGTCACCAGACCGGCGGTGCCTCCGTACTCGTCGATGACGATCGCCTGGTGCGTGCGGTGACGCCGCATCTGCCTCAACAGCTCGTCCGCCTTCATCGTTTCTGGAACGTTGAGGGCTTCACGCGCGATCGCCGCGACGCTGAAGTTGACCGGCGGCGATGCGAGCGCGCGCACCAGGTCTGGCACGAGCATGATGCCGACGATGTCGTCGAGCTCGCCACGGTACACAGGCAGGCTCGTGTACCGGCCGCGCCAGACGAGATCGACCACGTCGCTGATAGACGCGTCGGCCTTCACTGCGGCCATCTCGGTACGCGGCAGCATCATCTCGGCGGCGGTGAACTCGGCGAAATGGAACACGCGATGGAGCATCTGCTCTTCGTCCTCTTCGAGCACGCCGGCTTCCTGGCTTGCCGTCACGAGCATCTTGAGCTCTTCCTCCGAGTGTACGAGGCCGTGGCCGCTCGCCGCCTTCATGCCGAACAGCCTGACGACCGCCCATCCCATGCCATTCAGCGCGCGTATGAACGGTTTGAAGACCCGCAGAAATAATTCCGTCGGCTTCGCCACGAGCAGCGATGTCTTCTCTGGGTACTGGAGCGCCACCGTCTTCGGTGCCAGCTCGCCGAGCACGATGTGGAGGGCGGTGATCACGAGGAACGCGACTGCGACGGCGATCGTGTGGGACGTTGCGACCGATATCGGCGCCGGGAGCCAGCGAAGAAGCGGCTCAATCAACGTGGCGAGCGCGGGCTCTCCTATCCAGCCGAGCCCGAGGCTGGCCATCGTGATCCCGAGCTGCGTGGCGGCAATGAATTGATCGGGATTGTTGAGCGCCCGCCTGACCGGTCGCGCCATGCGGCTGCCTTCGGCCAGCAGCTGGTCGATTCGGGTCTTTCGGACCGAGATAATCGCAAACTCGGCCGCCACGAAAAACCCATTGGCTAGCACCAGCGCCAGCACGGCGAGCAGGCGCAGGCTGACGTCCAGAACACCGGTTTCCATTGAAGGAACCTCCGGGGGTGATCCTACTGGTTCTTCAGGTTCTACGGTTCTTCGAACGCCTACGCTTTTCGGTTGCTGAAGAAATGGGCGTCGACGAACTCGTCGATGGCGGCCTGATCGTGTTGCTCCACTTTCTCGAACTGCAGGCCCATGCCGTGCCGGCGATCGCTCCAGGCCACGCGAGCCTCTGCGTCGATGTCGTGCTTGGAGCCCGGCAGGCGGAACCGGTTGCGGACCTTGGCGCCGATTTCGAGCGGGCTGGTGGTCCGGATCGCGATGCCCCCGCGGCTCAGGTTCAACGTCAGGGCGGCGGCAATCGTGTTGCTGAAGCGGTATGCGATGGGAATGCCGAGCACGACGCGAGGGCTGGCCCGGCGGTTGAAGTTGTCGGGAAACAGGTGCGGCGCGAGCGACGGAAGGATGTGCTGCACCGCGCTGTATTCGTTGACGTAGCCAGCGACACCGAGGGCCGCGAGCTCGCGCACTTCTTCGGCGCTCGTAATCGTGCCGCTGAAGATCAGAATAGGGAGGCGTCCGGCATCCAGTTTTCGGATGCTCCGTACGAGGTCAACTCCGGAGGCGTGCGGCAGTCGCAGGTCGATGACGAGCAGATCGAGCTGCGCGAGATCGGCGCGCACACGCGCGAGTAGCTCCGCCGCGCTCTTGACCGTGACCGCGCGATGTCCTGCGCCCTCGAGCGCGGACTTGAAGCGGTCGCGGACGAACGCGGTGTCGTCGGCCACGAGGATCGTCTTGGCGCTCGGTGCGCTGGTAGTCGTCATATGCGCCGGATGACTCACACGGTGTATCGGAATACGGGCTCGAAAGCGTTAACCCGCGTTGCAGAATTTATCAGGTTCTCGCTATAATCCGGAACAAATGGCTACCTGCCCAGAATGTGACGCCGAGGTCGAGGTCGATGAGTATGACGTGGACAAAGGCGACCTGCTGAGCTGTCCCGAGTGCGGCTCAAACCTCGAAGTGTCTGGCCTTTCGCCTATCGAGCTCGATGTCGCGTCGGATGAAGACGATGACGACGATGATGAAGTGGAGAAGGTGAAAGGCGAAGACGAGGATGAGCTCGAAGTCGACGAGGACGAAGACGCCGAGGAGGACGAGGACTGGGACGAGTGACGCCTGAGCTGCGCTCGATCCTGTTCGACATGCGCTCGGTCGTCGTCGCGTACAGCGGCGGTGTCGATAGCGCCTATCTGGCCTGGGCGGCAACAGAGGTCCTGGGCGACAACGCCCTCTGCGTGACCGCCGAGAGCCCGAGTTACCCGGCGCATCACCGCGAGCTCGCACTGACAGTCGCCCGCGAGTTCGACCTGCATCACGAGATCATCTTCACCGGCGAGATCGATCGCGCCGAGTATCGTGCGAATCCAGAGAACCGCTGCTATTACTGTAAGCACGAGCTCTACACGCGGCTGACGCAGCTCGCACACGAGCGTGGATTTGCCGCAGTCGTCGATGGAACCAATGCTGACGATCGCGGGGACTACCGTCCCGGCCGTCTGGCCGCGAAAGAGTTCGGCGTGAGGAGCCCGCTCGACGAGGCTGGACTGACCAAGGCGCACATCCGCGAGCTATCCCGGCTCGCCGGGTTACCGGTCTGGGATGAACCGGCGTCTGCCTGCCTGTCATCACGCATTCCCTACCACAACGAAGTGACGCCGGCCAAACTGCGGCAGATCGAACGCGGTGAGGACGCGCTGCACGCGCTTGGCTTTCGCATCTGCCGCGTACGCCACTACGACACGCTCGCCAGCGTCGAAGTGGCTTCCGACGATCTCCCGCGCGCTCTCGAGCCCGACATGCACGACGCCATCGTCCGAGAGCTGCAGGCGGCGGGATATGAGACGGTGACGATCGATCCAAAAGGCTATCGAACGGGCAGCTTGAACGAAGGCTTGTTCCTGCGCCAGGTTTGACTATTTCTCCGAAGCGGCTGTGGGGGTTCGGGCTCGCGATCGTGTTTCTGGTCGCGCACCTTGTTTTTCTGCCTTCAACGCTCGAAGACATCGATTCGCTGAACTTCGCGCTGGGGGTCCACGATTTCGATCCATCGAAGCATCAGCCCCACCCTCCCGGTTATCCCATCTTCATCGCGCTTGGCAAGATCGCGCGGACAGCCGTCCCATCAGATGCGCGTGCGCTCGCGCTGCTGGGCGCACTCTTTGGTGCGCTGGCCGTGTTTCCGCTGATGACGATCTACGCCGACCTCGAGGCGCTACAGGGCCGGCAGGAATCGGATTCGGCGATTCCCATCGCCTTGGCAGCGCTGCTCACTTTAGTGAGCCCGCTGTACTGGTTCAACGCCGGCCGGCCGATGAGCGATGTGCCGGGCCTCGCCGTGACGCTGACGGCTCAGGCTGCTCTCGTATCAGCGTTCGTGCGGCAGCGCATGAATCCGGCACGAACGCCGGCGGCGCTCGCTGCGTCGGGCAGAATGATCGTGCTCGGCGCATTTCTCGCGGCGCTGGCGATCGGCATGAGGTCCCAGGCGCTCTGGCTTACCCTGCCGCTGCTCGCCCTGGTGCTGGTGCAGCGAGCGGGGCGTGGTGCGGCAGGAGCGCTCCTTGGCAGCGCCATGACGTTCACGATTGGCGTGCTGTTGTGGGCCGTGCCGCTCGTGATCGCCAGCGGCGGCCTGATGGCGTATCGCGCCGCGCTTGCGTTTCAGGGTAGCGCCGACTTTGCGGGCGTGGACATGCTCTACAACAACCCCAGTGCGCGGAAGCTGTCGTTCGCGCTTCTCGAAACGTTCATCTATCCCTGGGCGTCTCCCGTGCTGGGCTGGACGATCTTTACGCTGGCGGCAGCGGGAGCGTTGACGCTCGTGCGGCGCGCGCCCAGGGTTGTGCTGCTCCTGGCCGTGCTCGTCGGACCTTATCTGATAGTGCATCTGCTCGTGCAAGAGACCGTGACAACGCGCTACGCCCTGCCGCTGATTCCAGTGATGGCGTATCTCGTCGTAAAGGGTGTTGAGCTTTTTGGCGGGTCTCCCCTTCGCCAGGCCTATGCCACGGTGATTGTTGGACTGCTCGTGGTCTGGTCGCTCCTGACAACGCTGCCCGCAGTCCGCGTATATGCGCGGGAGGGCAGCCCGACCTTTGCCGCCCTCGGAGAATTGCAGCAACGTTTGCAGGCGGAGCCTCGCGCCGCGGTCGGCATGCATCAGACGTTTGCGCGTTCCGCGCAGACGCTCGGGTTCGGTGGCGCGCGCGTGCTGAACGCGCCTCCGATGCAAGAGTGGCTGGAGCTCGCGAAGTATTGGCGTGAAGGCAACACAGGCCCGGTCTGGTTTCTCGCCGACCCGGCTCGCACGGATATCGAGCTCATCGATCCGCTGAGCCGGAAAATGCAGGCGCAATATGTCTGGCGTTTTCCGAGGGAGCGTTTCATCAGCGGCGTCCGCCCGGATATCGTCGATCTCATTCGCATTGACTCGCCTCCAGGCTGGTATGCGGAAGAGGGTTGGCACCTCACCTCCGAGACGCTCAATAGGTCTGAGCGTCTCGGACACACTGAAGGTGTGGCGTTCATCAGGAGTCGGCCGGACGCGGCGGTGTTGGTGATTGGCGGCGAGAGCACGAGGGATGCGGCAAGCGTGACGCTGACGATTGACGATCGCGCGATCGACAGGTGGGACGTACCTGCTCGCGGCACGTTTTTTAGGCGCATCATGCTCGAGCCTGGCGCTCTAGCGGGGAAGTCCGCATTCTGCCGCCTTGTCGCGTCGTACGCGTCGCCGGCGGGCCGACCGCAGACCGTGAGGCTGACCCAGCTTGCCGTCGCCTCCCCCAGCGATCTCTTTTTCGTTCAACACACGGGGTGGAACGAGATCGAGTACAGCAAAGACCTTCAGCGGCGCTGGAGATGGACGACCGGCCGCGCGGAGACGTTCGTCAATTCTGGAGGTCGGGATGTGACACTGACGATCGCCGGTGAATCTCCACTGCGCTATTTCGATTCACCGCCGCGAGTCATCGTGCGCGCCGGCAATCAGATACTGGCGACTGCCGAGCCATCGCAGGACTATGAACTGAGCGTGAACGTACCTGCCGCGGCGCTTGCTGCAGCTGACGGCATGCTGACGCTGGAAACCAATCACACGTTCGTGCCCAACGAGCGCTCGGGTAGCCCAGACAGGCGCACGCTTGGTCTCCGGATTTTCCGCTTCGATCTCCGTTAGAGACTTTGAACAAGAGTTCATAAACTCCTGAGCTCTTGATCTCCTGCGATCGTGGACTAGGGTTTTCGCGCGAGGCAGAGGAGCGAGCTTCCGAACGGCATGTTGATCCCCGCGGCGACGAGCGTCGATTCCACGGCAAGCGCGCCCGAGAGCAGCGCGTTCACTGGAGCCGGAGGCACGTGGAAGTCCCCCTGATTCTGGTCGCCGGTCTTGAGCCCTCGCAGCCGCTGGGCGACTCGTACCACCACCGTGATGGGGAAGAGGAACGCGTTGGTATAGGTGATGCGCGTGACCAGAAATCCGGCCAGTTCGAGCCGCGACCGCAGTTCGCGTCGCGTATAGCGATGCACTTCGCCGCCCAGGATAGAGTGATCGCCCCTCAGCATCTTCATCGCCGCCACGTTGACGATGAGCGCGCCGCCGGGGCGCAGCACACGATACATCTCCGCGATCGCGGCTTGCTCATCAGGCTGGTGCAGACAGTAGAGCACGTCGAACGACAGGACGACGTCGAGCGATGAGGAGGCAAACGGCAGCGCGCTGACGGTGCCCTGTGCGAGGCGCGTCAGACCGCTCTCGCGGCCGAACCGCAGTCCCCGCCAGTGCAGTTCCAGTCCGAATGGTGTTCCGTACTGCCGAAGAAAAGCGAGGTTGGCACCCGTGCCGCAGCCGGCATCCAGGAGACGCGGACGCACCAGACCCTCGGTCGCATGCGTCAGAAGAGGCGCGACGAATCGTTTGAAGCCCCGAAACCAGAAGTGTCGCTGTTCGGCGTGAAAGGTCTGTTCGAGCAGCGCGTCCACGGCGCCCTATGGTACTCTGTCACGGCTATCGTTTCGATTGTCGTACAAACTTCAGCTGAGGAGAATCTCATGCGACGTTTCCTGCTGGTGGGCGTGTTGTGCGCCATCCTGGGTCTGACGGCTGCCGCCTGCAAGAGGCCGGTGCCCGCCCCGGCTCCCGCTCCGGCACCTCCGGCTGCGCCGGCTCCGCCGCCGCCACCACCACCGCAACCACCGCCTCCACCGCCAGCGGCGCCGACGCCCCTTACCGACGATCAGATCTTCTCGAAGAAGACGGTCGATCAGCTCAACGCCGAGCACCCGCTTGGCGACGTGTTTTTCGACTTAGACAGCGCGACGCTGCGAGATGACGGCCGTGCGGCCGCATCGAAAAATGCCGACTATCTCAAGCGGTGGCCGTCAGTCCGGATTACCGTCGAGGGCCATGCCGACACGCGTGGCACGGCGGAATACAACCTGGCGCTCGGTGGCCGCCGCGCGACGGCTGTGAAGGACTACATCGTGAGCCTGGGCGTCTCGGGCGATCGCATCACGACGATCAGTAAAGGCAAAGAGCAACAGGTCTGTACCGAGGAGACGGAAGCCTGCTGGCAACGGAACCGGCGAGGCTTTCACATAATTACGGCGAAGTGAACAGCGGTTCTGGGTTCTAGGTTCTGGATGCTGGGTTCTGGTTCTGGGTTCTGGGTTCTGGGTTCGCGCGAGAACACTGACCTGGCACCAGAACTCAGCACTTAGAACCTATAGAACCAGAACCCAGTACCCAGCACCCAAGAACCTAGAACCGCAGGTTTCTTCTCCCCTCAAGCATCCTCCGTAGTTCTTCCTCCGTAATCCGATACTTCGCCAGTTTCGTACCATCAATCAGCAGCACTGGAATTTCTACGCCGTAGCGCTCGAGCAGAGCGGCGTCGGTCGAGATGTCGATCTCGTCCAGTGACACGCCGGCGTGGGAGTCGATGACGCGATGTACGACGGCTTTCATCTCATCGCAAAGATGGCATCCTGGCTTGCTGTAGATCGTCAGGCGCAACTGCGGACGATCTCCTCCACGGCGCTCCGGGGATCGGCGGCCGCGACAATCGGGCGTCCGACCACGAGGTAGCTCGCGCCGGCCGCGAGCGCCTCACGCGCGCTCAACGTGCGGGATTGGTCATCTGCCGGCGCCGACGCCGCACGGATTCCCGGCGTCACGATAGTGAGATCTGGGAAACGCGGTCGCAGGATCTTCAACTCGTGCGGCGACGCCACGACGCCGTCGAGGCCCGCCTGCTGTGCAAGCGCAGCGAGCTCTTCGACGTGCCGTTCCATCGATCGGCCGACGCCGATCTCGATCAGGGCCCGATCGTCGAGACTGGTGAGCGCCGTCACGCCGACCACGAGCGGTGCGGGTATGTTGCGGGCTGCGGCCGTCTCTGTGGCGGCGCGTCGAGCGGCTTTCATCATGTCGGAGCCGCCCGATGCATGAACGGTCATCATCCACACGCCGAGCTTCGTCGCCGCCGCGACGGCGCCTGCCACTTGATGCGGGATGTCGTGGAATTTCAAGTCGAGGAACACGCGGTGGCCCATTTCGACGAGGCGCCGCACCAGGGCCGGACCTTCGGCGGTAAACAAGGTGCTCCCGATCTTGATGCCGCCGACCTGGCCCCGAAGGCGCGTCGACAGCTCGATGGCGTGAACCGCGTTATCGACATCGAGAGCGACTAGGAGCTGATCCATTCTTTCTCGCGCGCGCTGGTATCGATGCTGCCGACCAGGTCGCTGATGTTCTGTACCTGATAGCGCTCTCCATAGCTGTGGAGGCCGTCGAGCAGCTTCGGCCAGATGAGCGGGTCGATGAAGTTCGCCGTGCCGACCTGAACGGCCGACGCGCCGGCGATCATGAATTCGAGCACGTCCGACGCGGTCGAGATGCCGCCCATTCCGATGATTGGGATACGGATCTTCTGCCGGCACTCGTACACCATTCGTACCGCAATCGGCCGGATCGCAGGTCCGCTTAGTCCGCCGACAATGTTCGAGAGCCGCGGCCGGCGTGTCTCGACGTCGATCGCCATCGCCAGAAACGTGTTGACGAGCGATACGGCATCGGCCCCCGCATCCTCGGCGGCTTTCGCGATCGAGCTGATATCGGTGACATTGGGCGTTAGCTTCGGGATGACCGGCAGCCTCGTGATCTTGCGCACAGCCGAGACGACGTCGGCCGTGCCGTTCAGACTGCAGCCGAACGTGATGCCGCCCTCCTTGATGTTGGGGCAGGAGATGTTCAGCTCGAGCGCCGCGACACCTTCGACATCGGACAGAATTTTCGCGAGCTCGACGTATTCCTGAAGCGTCGTTCCGCAGATGTTCACGATCACGACCGCGCCGCGCGCCCGCAGCTCGGGCATTTTTTCGTCGATGAACCGGTGCACACCGATGCCCTGGAGGCCGATCGCGTTGAGCATCCCGGCCGGCGTTTCGACGATGCGGGGGGGAGGATGCCCCTCACGCTCGGTCAGGAAGAGCCCCTTGACGGCGATTCCTCCCAGCGAAGACAGATCGACAAGATCCGCGTACTCGGTGCCGTAACCGAAGCACCCGCTTGCCGCGATGAGCGGATTCTTGAGCGTGAGCGGCCCGATGCGGGCGGAAAGATTCATCGTCACCACTTGATTTCGTCGCCGCGAAAGACCGGGCCCGACAGGCAGGACCGCACGTGATGCCACCCGCCGCCAGGAGTCTTGATGGGAATGACGCAGCTGTAACACCCGCCCACGCCACAGCCCATGACACGCTCGACCGAGACCTGACACGCTGTGCCGGATGCGTCGGCCAGCTTTGCCACGGCGGCCAACATCGCTTCGGGGCCGCACGCGTAGATCGTCACATTTCCAGCTCCGGAGCGCGCTTGCAGATCGCGTTCGAGCGGCACAGTGATGCGGCCGCGCTCTCCCAGACTGCCGTCCTCTGTCGTCAACACGAGCTCGACGCCCATCCGTTCGAATGCATCGACGTAGAACAGCTCAGCGGCACGTCGTGCGCCATAGTAGAGCTTCACTCGGACGTTACGCGCACGGAGGGTCTCGGCGAGCGTGGCGAACGGCGCAAGACCAACGCCGCCGGCGACGAGCCATCCTTCGTCCGGCGGGGCAATGGGGGCAAACGGACGGCCGAGCGGCCCAAGACACCGCACTAGGTCGCCAGGCTTCGAGTCGAACAGCAGCCTTGTTGATGGACCGATCCGCTTGCTCAGCAGCGACAATCCGACGATACGTCCGTGATCTTTGAGAACTTCGAACACCGAGAACGGCCGGCGCAGCAGCGGCTCGATCGCATCGCCGGCTTTCACCATGACGAATTGCCCAGGCAACGAGCGCTCGGCGATTCCGGGAGCGGCGAGCGCGAGCACGTTGTAATCGGAGGCGAGGTGCGTGTTCGACAGGACTTCGGCGACGAGGTCTAGCGGCACGACTGGCAAGTATATCGCGGCGGGTGCAGATATCATGAGGTCACTCGATGCAGTACCTGCGGATGCTCACCAATTCGCTGATTGCCGGCGCGCTGGTCGGTGCCTATGTCGCCCTCCTCGTGCTGCAGCTGAATCCGGCGGTCCAACTGAACTCGATGGCCGTCGCGCGGCTCATGCTGACGTGGTGGGCGTTCTATGGCGTTCACGCCGCCGCGTTCTTCTACGGCCTCATCGTCCTTCGCCAGGTGTTTGCGGTTGAGCTCCGGACGCCCGCATGGATCAGTCTGCGGATGCTCGCGGCGTTCGGGACGCTGGCGGTTTCGATGAGCGCGCTGCTGACGTGGCTCAACCTGGGAGGGTTCCACTCAGTGCTCAGCCCGGCCGCCGTCACGCGCATGATCGAAGGGGCGCTCGTCGCCTCGCTGTGCGCGGTCGTGTGTCTTGGTCTGGCCCTGGTGCAATTGCGGTTGCGCCGCGGACGCCCGATCGCCGGGACGGCATTTGCGGCCGCACTCGTCACGTCGCTCGCCGGGCCGCTGTTCCTCCGCGGGGTGGGCGATCCAATGCCGGCCGGCAAGAACATCGGCTCTGCTGCTCAGATCGCTCCCGCGACGTCGAGCGCCCGCGTATCGATCATTCTGCTCGACGGCGCGTCACTCGATTTCATCGCGCCGGACGTGGCAGGTGGACGGTTTCCGCATTTTGGCCGTCTACTGGACAACGGGGCAGTGATGCATCTCGCCACGCTGCGTCCCACGCAGCCCGCACCGGTGTGGACTGCTGTTGCGACCGGTAAACTGCCGTACAAGACGGGCGTCTATTCGACTGCGCGATATGTCGTGCCCGGATCGAATCAAACGCTGGATCTGCTGCCCGATTTCTGTTTCGCGCAGGCGCTGGTTCGGCTGGGTCTGATCGAAGAGCAGGACCGCGAGTCCGATGCCGTACGGGCCCGACCGATCTGGGACCTGCTGAGCAGCTATGGGATGAGTGCGGGAATCATCGGTTGGCCGCTGACGTACCCCGCCCGCAGCATCAACGGATATCTCATCAGCGACCAGTTTCTGAATCGGAACGCGGCCTCAGCCGTGTCGTCCCTTCCAGACGAGCCACTGTTGGCGTTTCCTCCGGAAGCGCTCGACGAAGCGCGCATGACGCGCCTGGGCATGACGGCGGAGCCGGCCGCCATCGTGCTTGGGCCCGAGCGCACATCCGGCACGCAGCCGCGCGAAGGGCCGGGCCCTCCATCACATGCCCCGGCGGCTGACGCGGTGGCCGACCGGCTTGCGCAGGCATTCCGCGACGCCCGGCCCGTTCAGTTGATGGCGGTTCGCTATCCAGGGATTGACGCAGTCGGTCACTACTACCTTCGCTACGCCGTCCCTCGCGCGTTCGGCGACGTGTCCGATGAGGAGCGGCTGCGGCATGGCCGCGTGCTCGAGCACTATTACACCTACCTCGATGAAATCGTCGGCAGAGCGATGGCCGTGCTAGGACCGGATGACCTACTGCTCGTCATCTCCGGATTTGGCATGGAGCCACTGAGCCTCGGCAAGCGATTGCTCGAGCGCTTCTTCGGCGACCCCGGGTTGAGTGGCAGCCACGAGCGGGCGCCGGATGGGTTCGTCATCGCCTACGGCCGCCAGGTCGCCAAGGGAAGGTTCCCGCGTGCCTCGGTCGTCGACGTGGCCCCGACAATTCTTTACTTCCTGGGATTGCCGATCGCCCGCGATCTGGACGGCTTTGCGCGCACCGACATCTTTGCGCGGAGCTTTACAGAACGGCGCCCGATCACCTTCATTCCGTACTACGACAAGTAGCTGGTATACTATCGCCATCTCTTTAAGAGCGGCCCAGCGAGGCCGACAAGAGCTATGAAGACGCCCCTCCCCTCGAATTCTTCTCCAGCCATCTCTACGTCGAGGTGTTCCTGATGCCGGTCATCATGGACGCCGATCGCATGGGTCGCACGCTCACGCGTATCGCCCACGAGATTGTCGAGCGCAACCGGGGAACCGAACGGCTAGCGCTCGTCGGCATCCGGACGCGCGGCGATGTCCTCGCCAAGCGCCTGGCGAAGGTCCTTGAGCAGATTACCAACGAGCCCGTCAGGACCGGCGCGCTCGATATCACGCTGTACCGCGACGATCTGATGCGCCACGTTGTCGGGCCGCAGCCGCTGGTACGGCGCACGGAGATTCCGTTCTCCATCGACGACCAGAAGATCCTGTTGATAGACGACGTGTTGTATACGGGCCGCACGATTCGGGCGGCGCTCGATGCCCTCATCGATTTCGGACGGCCCAAAGAGATTCAACTGGTGGTGCTCGTCGATCGCGGACACCGCGAGCTGCCCATCAAGGCCGACTATGTCGGCAAGAACGTTCCGACATCGCTGCAGGAGAGCGTGCAGGTGCGGCTGTCGGAAACCGACGGTACCGACGAAGTCTCGGTCAGCTCCGAGCACGAATAAAGGACGATCCGATGATTACGCAACAGGTCGCCCCGATATCGAAGCTGCGGCACAAAGATTTGCTCGGCATCTCCGATCTGACGCGGGACGAGATTCTGCTGATTCTCGAAACCGCAGAAGCGATGCGCGAGATCGGCGAGCGCCCCATCAAGAAAGTGCCCGCGCTCCGCGGCAAGACGGTCGTCAATCTGTTCTTCGAAGCCAGCACGCGCACGCGGACGTCCTTCGAGATCGCCGAGAAACGTCTCAGCGCCGACACCCTCAACATCGCCGCAGGTACCTCGAGCGTGGTCAAGGGAGAGACGCTGGTCGACACTGCGCTGAATCTCGAGGCGATGGCGCCCGACATGATCGTGGTGCGCCACGCCTACTCCGGCGCCTGCCACTTGCTGTCGCGTATCTGCCGGGCCGGCATCATCAACGCAGGTGACGGCATGCACGAGCACCCGACCCAGGCGCTGCTCGACGCGTTCACGATTCGCGAGCACAAGAAACGGATTGCGGGGTTGAAGGTCGCCATCATCGGCGACCTGCTGCACAGCCGGGTCCTCCGCTCGAACGTGCAGCTGCTGACGAAGCTCGGTGCGGAGGTCTGGGTGAGCGGCCCACCGACTCTCATGCCGCCGGGGATCGAGCGCGAAGGCGTGCGCACGACGACATCGGTTGACGAAGCCGTGGAAGGCGCTGACGTGGTCATGCTGCTTCGCGTGCAGCTCGAGCGCATGCAAGGCTCTTTCTTTCCGTCGCTCCGCGAATACTTCACCGTGTTCGGCATGACGCGCGAGCGTCTGCGCCGAGCGAAGCAGGACGTGATCATCATGCACCCCGGTCCGATGAACCGCGGTGTCGAAATCGATTCGGAAGTGGCAGACGGACCGTACTCGGTGATTCTCGAGCAGGTGGCGAACGGTGTCGCCGTGCGGATGGCAGTGTTGTACTTACTGGCGGGTGGAGCGGAACATGAAACGGCTGTTTAAGGGCGGGCGGGTGGTCGATCCCGCGAACGGGCGCGACGGAACCTTCGACGTTCTTATCGACGGCGATCGAATCGTCCGAGTCGGAAAAGATCTGCCCGCGGATGGCGCGCACGTCGTTGCGGTGCCGGCGGGGTTCGTGGTGACGCCGGGGCTCTTCGATATGCACGTGCACTTGCGCGAGCCCGGGCAGGAGCACAAGGAAACGGTCGCGACAGGTGCGGCAGCGGCCGTCGCAGGGGGATTTACGGCCGTCGCCTGCATGCCCAACACATCACCCATCAATGACAACGCGGGGGTGACGGAATACATCCTGCAGAAGGCGGCACACGCGGGCCTCGCGCGCGTGTATCCGATTGGCGCCGTCTCGAAGGAGTCGAAAGGCGAGCAACTGGCCGACATCGCCGAGCTGCGCGCCGCCGGGTGCGTCGGTATTTCGGACGATGGATATCCCGTCAAGACGGCGCTGCTCATGAGACGGGCGCTCGAGTATGCCGGCATGTTCAACATGCCGGTGCTCGAGCACTGTGAAGATCCGTCGCTGAAGGGCGACGGGGTGGCGCACGAGGGCTATCACGCGTCGACGCTCGGGTTACGCGGGATTCCCGGAATCGCCGAGTCGATTATGGTGCAGCGCGACATCGCACTTGCCGAGATGACCGGTGCGGCCGTTCACGTCTGCCACATGAGCGCGGCGACGTCGCTGCGCGCGGTGCGCGAGGGCAAGGCGTACGGTGTGCGGGTCACGTGCGAGGTGGCCCCTCACCATTTCACGTTGACGGACGAATCTCTGGCGACGCCGGTGAGCTACGACACGAACATGAAGATGAACCCGCCGCTCCGGTCTGCCGTAGATCGCGACGACATGCTGAAGGGCATCGTCGACGGGACCGTCGATGCCATCGCCACCGATCACGCGCCGCACCACTACGACGAAAAGAAGAGAGAGTTCGATCTCGCGCCCTTCGGCATCGTCGGGTTGGAGACGTGTGTGTCCATCTGTTTCGACCGCCTGGTCCATCCAGGTCTCATCCGCCTGTCGAGGCTCGTCGAGCTGCTGTCCACCAATCCCGCGCGCATTCTGAACGTTGCCGCCGGATCGCTCAGTGACGGGGCCATCGCAGACATCACTGTGCTGGCGCCCGACATGACCGTGACGGTTGACGCGGCGAGATTTCGATCGAAATCTCGCAATACGCCATTCGACGGCTGGCAGCTCAAGGGTGGGGTGGCGGCAACGATCGTCGGTGGCCGCACCGTCTACGTGAACGAGCATGCGAGCGGAGCAGACATCCTTCGATGAGCAAACTCGAAGACACGCGCCAAAAGGCCTTGGACGATTTGGGTGAGTCGGGCGTCCTCATGAGGGAGGGCCATTTTGACTACGGCAACGGCTACCACGGCAGCGTCTACCTGAACCCGCATCAACTCTTCAGGCGGCCGTCGACCATCTGGCGTTTTGCTCAGGACCTGCTCGACGTGTTGCCCGCCACAGTCGTGAGCTCGACTCAAGTCGTTGTCGGCCCGGTCACCGGCGGTGCGCTGCTGGCCCATACGATCGCCGGCCTGCTCGACAGCCGCAGAAGCCTGACGCATCCCTCGTGCTTTTTTGCGCCCTTCCATATCTCGAGGTCGGGGGGCTTTCTGCTGCGAAGCTTCTACGGCAGCGAGCTCAAGGGAAAGCGAATTCTGCTGGCAGACGACGTTCGCAATACCGGCCAGACGCTCGCGCAATGCGCAGCGCTCGTCAAGGAGGTTGGCGGCGAGCTCATTGCGACCGCGGAAATCTACGATCGCGGGAACCCGCTCGTTGCGCTCGACGTCCCCAACTACGCGCTTGCCACATTTGAGGCGCCCGAGAATTACCCGGCAAATGGATGCCCGCTGTGCAAGTCGGGCATGCCGATCACCTCGTTCTGATGTCTCTGAAAGACCGGCTGGACGCGCTCTACGTGGCGTTCAACTGCGTCGACTCCGCAACCGATCCCATTCAGGTCGTTCGGCGCTTCACGAATCCCGCCGACCGCGAGATCGTCGGGTTCTGCGCCGCTGCTCTGGCCTTCGGCCGCGTGGCAAGCGTGCTGCAGTCGGTCGAACGGCTGGTTGCGGTGATGGGGCCGTCACCGGCCGCGTTCGTGCGCGCCTTTGATGTTCGGCGAGACGCGCCGGCGCTGAAGCCGATCGTCCATCGATGGACGAAGGGTGAGGATGTGACGGCGCTCGTAATCATTCTTCAGCAGATGTTGAGCCGCGGATCGATCGAAACGTTTTTTCTCGATGGCTACGACGCTGGAGCGCCAGATCTCTCTGGCGCCCTCGAATCATTCTCGAACCGCGCGCTGGCGACCGATCTGCGGCCGGCGTACGGCAGCCGGACGCCGCGTCCAGGCGTGGCGTATTTCTTCTCGCGCCCGTCTTCCGGCGGCGCGTGCAAGCGCTTGAACCTCTTTCTGCGCTGGATGGTCAGGCACGATGCCGTCGATTTCGGACTGTGGAAGAACGTGCCGGCGGCCAAGTTGATCGTACCGCTCGACACGCACGTGATTCGCGTAGGGCGCTGTCTCAGGTTGACGAGCTACACGAGTCCAGGATGGAGGATGGCTGCGGACATCACCGCATCATTGCGCGAACTGGATCCGATCGATCCTGTGAAGTACGACTTCTCGCTCTGTCATCTGGGCATGGCCGATCAGTGCGGGTTCAACCGCGCGCAGAGTGACTCGTGCTGCCCGCTGCGCGGTCTGTGCCGCCCTCGTCTTCGTGGTGGACGCCCGCGTGCGCGCGGTACACCTCGATCGTCTGCTCGACCATCCGCTCCGCGCTGAACATCCGCTTGACTCGTTCGAGCCCCGCGTTCCCCATTCGCGTACGCCGCTCCGGATTCTTCAGGAGCTCGACGATTGCGTGCGCGAGCGCCTGGTGATCGCGCGGTGGAACGAGCAGGCCCGTTTCACCGTTTGAAACGGCCTCCGGGATGCCACCTGTATTGCTCGCGATCGTTGCCTTTCCTGCCGCCATGGCATCGAGAAGCGAGGTGCCCAGGCCTTCCGCAAGCGAGCTCATGACGAAGAGATCGAAACCCTTGATGAGTGAGAGGACATCGGCGCGGAAGCCGGGCAGCAGGACATGCTTGTCGAGGTGGAGCTCCTTGACCTGTCGCTCCAGCGCCGGTCTCAGCTCTCCTTCGCCGAGCATCACAAACCGCGCATCCGGTACTTCACGCACGACGAGTGCCGCCGCGTCTATCAAGTATTTGTGACCCTTCTCCTGAGTCAGCGCCGCGACGGCGCCGACGATGGGGGCGTGGGTCGGCAGCCAGAACTCTGCATGAATGTTGGCCGGTGGCTCGGCGTCGATCCGATGGAGATCGATGCCTTCGTAAATGGTCACCACGCGATCCCCATCGATGCCGTCACCGATGAGCATCTGCCGGATGGCGTCCGATGCGGCCACGAAGCAATCCACTTGGTGATACTTCCAGCGGGAGAACGCGTTCCCTTTCAGATGAAAGGCGACGCGGCGGGAGGCGATCAGCCCTGGGCACTTGCCAGACGTCATGAACGACAGCGCGAGCGCAGAGACCGCCACGGCGTGAGGATCGTGGGCATGAAGGATGTCGGGCCTGAGCTGCTTGATGATGCGCGAGAGTTTCCAGCCCGCGTGGAGATCGACCTCGGTGCGCGGCGCCATGCGGACGAGGTCGTGTCCTTCCGAGGCGCGCTGCGCGAGCTCCCCTTCGGGGTGCGCGATAAGCAGGGCCCGGTGTCCGCGCTCGCGAAGGCCGAGCACCGTCAGAAGGACCTGGCGCTGTCCCCCTCGCCACGCTCGCTGTGTGTCGACGTGAATGGCAAACATCAATCGCGCTGAAGTTCCCAGAGCTTTGCGAACTTGAGCATGACGTAGTACGAATTCACGAGCGAGATGATCAGCCCCGCCTTGCCGTCGCGGAAGCCGCCTTTGAGAACGTAGTTTCGAAGAAACGCGACGGGAGGGTGGAAGAGCAGCTCGAGCCGCGTCGCTCGTTTGCCCTTCTCGAACATCTGTCTCGCCGCGAGCGTCGTGTAGCGATCCATTCGGATTAAGTGCTCGGACAGGTCGCGATACGGATAGTGTTGGAGCTCGTGCTTCAGGTAGCCGATCGAGTCGCCGTCCACCTTGACCGACTCGTGCACGTGCAGTCCGTCCCATCGTGCCCTGCGCCGATCGTAGAGGCGCAGCTGGTAGTCCGGATACATGTCCGTGGTCCGCATCCACCGGCCAAGATAGAAAGAGACGCGCGGAACGCGATACCCCGCTTCGGGCGGCTCGCCGTCGAGGCGCGCGCGAATCTCCGCGCCCAGTTCCTCCGTGACGCGCTCGTCGGCGTCGAGCGAAAAAATCCAGTCGTGGCTCGCCAGGCTCGCCGCATGGTTCTTCTGCTCGACATAGCCGTTCCACGGCCGAACATACACGCGATCCGTGAACCGGCGCGCGATCGCGACCGTCTCGTCGGTGCTCTCCGCGTCCACGACGATGATCTCGTCGGCCCATGCGAGCGACTTCAAGGCGTCGGCGATGTCGCTGGCCTCGTTTTTCGTGATGACCGTGGCTGTGACGGGCGGCACTGTAGCGGCATCGTATACTACGCGGTCGATATGGAACACAACGAAGCGCTCACGCTGTATCGCCGAACCGGCGCCTATCTCGAAGGGCACTTTCGCCTCTCGTCGGGCCTGCACAGCACCGGCTACCTTCAATCGGCGCTCGTGCTGCAGAACCCGGCGGATGCCGAAGCGCTCGGCCGCGCGATTGCAGCGCTCGTCGCGGCCCTCGAGCCAAAAGTCGTCCTGTCACCGGCTCTTGGCGGGTTGATCATCGGTCACGAGGTAGCGCGCGCGTTGGGCGTCCGCGCCATCTTCGCGGAACGGTCGGGTGGAGCCAACCTGGCCCTGCGCCGCGGCTTCAGCCTTACCTCGAGCGATCGCGTGCTCGTCGTGGAGGATGTGTTTACGACCGGCAAGTCAACGCGCGAGACAATAGACGTCGCGCGCGAGGCAGGCGCCGAGGTGGTCGCCGCTGCCGCCATCGTCGATCGGAGCGGAGGCACGATCGACTTTGGGGTGCCGTCGCATACGCTTGTGCAGTTGGCGCTGCCGACCTACGAGGCGGAGGCATGTCCCCTCTGCGCTCAGGGAATACCGGTGGTGAAACCAGGTTCGCGCCCGACGTAAGTGCGTACCTTCAAGATCGTCGTTTCCTACGACGGGACAGATTTTTCGGGGTTCCAGCGCCAGTCGAACGCGCGATCCGTGCAGGCCGAGATCGAGGCGGCGCTGGCGCCGATCGAGGGGCGGGACGTGATTGTCGCAGGGGCGGGACGCACCGACTCGGGCGTGCACGCCCTTGGGCAGGTCGCGAGCTTCGAGCTGGCAAGTCCGATTCCCGCGGCCGATCTGCTGCATGCCCTGAACGCTAGGCTCCCCGAGGACGTGCGCGTACTGTCGGCTGATGTGGCCGAGCCGGGATTTCATGCGCGCTTTTCGGCCCGGTCGAAAGCCTATCGATACCGGATCAGCAACACGGCGGTCATGAGCCCCTTCCAGCGCCGATTTGCCTGGCATATCTCTCGAAGACTCGATCTGCCGGCGATGAAAGACGCCGCGCGCGAGCTGGTAGGCCAGCACGACTTCGCATCCTTTCAGGCGAAAGGGGGAGACGTGAAGACGAGCGTGCGGGTCATCACACGCTCTGACTGGACCGAGGAGCCTCTGCCCGGGGGCGGGCGGCTGCTGATCTACGAAATCGCCGGAACAGGGTTTCTGAAATACATGGTGAGGAACATCGTCGGCACTCTCGTGGAGGTCAGCGACGGTCGCCGCACGGTCGAGTCCATCCGCGAGCTCCTGATGTCCCACGATCGTGCGGCTGCCGGGCCTACGGCGCCGCCGTCTGGACTGTATCTCGTTCGCGTTGATTACGATGCGGCCGGTCCGGTATCCTTCTCTTGACCATGTCATTGGACCAGCTTCTGGAAAAGACTCCCAGAGGATCTCCCGACGAAGGCCTTGCCCGTGAGATCAACTTCGACGCGCTCCCGTCGCATATCGCGATCATCATGGACGGCAACGGCCGTTGGGCGGCGCAGCGGCACCTGCCGCGGGTTGAAGGTCATCGAGCTGGTATTGAGTCGGTGAGAGATGCGGTCGAAACCTCGGCGCGGCTCGGAATCGGTGCGCTGACGCTGTATGCGTTTTCGGTGGAGAACTGGAAGCGGCCGGTCACCGAGGTAAGCGCGCTGATGACGCTGCTGAAGCGCTACCTGCGGCTCGAGCTCGACGCGATCAATCGCAATAACATCCGCTTCAGAGTGATCGGCCGCTCCGATGAGCTTGCGCCGGACGTCCTCCAGGAGCTCGAAGCCGGCCAGGAGGCGACGGCCCGCAACACCGGCATGCTGTTCAACATCGCGTTGAACTACGGGGGCCGTACCGAGATCGTCGACGCCGCGCGCCGCGCCATCGAGGCGGGTATCCGGTCATCCGAGCTCACCGAACAGAAGTTCTCCGAGTTCCTCTACACGGCGGGGCAGCCGGATCCGGATCTGCTGATCCGCACGAGCGGCGAGATGCGAGTGAGCAATTTTCTGCTCTGGCAGATCGCTTATGCCGAAATCTGGGTCACCGACACGCTGTGGCCCGACTTCCGCCGCCGCCATCTCCTCGAAGCCGTGCTCGCCTATCAAAAACGAGATCGACGCTACGGCGGCATCAAGCCGGCGCCTGCGCTGAGCCGATAAGCTGTGGCACGCCTGATCAGCGGCGCGCTGCTGCTCGGCGCGGTCATCGTGGCGCTCTGGTTTCTTCAGCCGATCTTCCTGCTTGCCATTGCGATGCTCGTGGCGCTACTCGCGTTCCGCGAGTACGTCGACATCGCCGCGCGTGCTGGGGTTCAGGTGTCGCGTCCCGCGGGCGCGACCGCAGTGGCCCTTGCCTGCGTGGCTGTCGGGATGCCGGGGTTGCCGGTGGAGGCCGCGATCGCTGGAACGACGTTGGGACTGTCGGCGCTCGCACTGGGGACCGCGACAAGGGCCACGGCTGGCAGCGAGACCGGCCACGCGCTGCAGACCGCGGCGATCTCTGCCTTCGCGCCTCTCTATATCGGCGTCCCGCTGGGGCTGCTGTCGGCAACCCGCTGGACGCTTGGCAAGGAGGTGGCGCTCCTGCTCATCGTGACGGTCGCGCTGAGCGATACGTTCCAGTACTACCTCGGGCGCGCATTCGGCCGGCATCTGCTTGCGCCTGTCGTGAGCCCGAAAAAGACCGTCGAAGGAGCGATAGGCGGCTACATCGGCGCCGCGTTGAGCCTGGGCGTCATCGGCCACTGGTGGCTGCCGCAAATGGGTCTGCCGGCACGCATCATCCTTGCCCTCGCGGTGGCCTCGGTTGGCATCGTCGGCGATCTGTTCGAATCGCTGCTCAAGCGGAGCGTCGGGATGAAAGATGCTTCCGCCGTGATTCCGGGACATGGCGGTGTGCTGGACCGCATCGACGCGCTGATCTTCGCGACGCCCGTTTTCTACATCTTCGTGAGGTACAGCTTTTAGGCGGGTCCGAAGAACAGGACCCGCCCTACGGTTATGTAGGCCGGGTCTTGTATTCCAGACCCGGCAGCAGCATATGAAACGACTAGCCATTCTCGGGTCGACCGGATCGATCGGGCAGAGCGCGCTCGACGTGGTGCGCGCGCATCCCGATCGCCTCAGCGTCGTGGCGCTGGCTGCCGGATCGAACGCGGATCGTTTGCGAGAGCAGGCAGCTGAGTTTGGCGTGAAGGTCACGGCGCTGGCGTCAGAAACGGGAAGCGCTGGCCTCGTTACGGTCGCCACACATCCCGAAGCCGACATCGTGATCTGCGCGTCTTCAGGCACCGCGGGGCTCGAGGCCGTCCTGGCTGCTATCGAGGCGGGCAAGGCCATCGCCCTGGCGAACAAGGAAGTGCTGGTGATGGCGGGCGAGCTCGTGACCGCAGCGGCGCGCGCGCGCGGCGTCTCAATTCTGCCGGTCGACAGCGAGCACAACGCCGTCCATCAATGCCTACACGGGCGCCGGCGCGAAGAGGTCAGGCGGGTCATTTTGACTGCCTCAGGGGGACCGTTCCGTGAGATGTCGGCCGCGTCGCTCGCGCACGTCACGCCCGAGGACGCGTTGCAGCATCCGACCTGGCGCATGGGCCGCAAGATCACCATCGATTCGGCGACGTTGATGAACAAAGGGCTGGAGGTGATCGAGGCGCACTGGCTCTTCGACCTGCCGTCCGAGCAAATCGACGTGGTCATCCATCCTCAGTCGATCGTGCACTCGATGGTGGAGCTCACGGATGGTTCGATCATCGCTCAGCTCGGTGGCGCCGATATGAAGCTGCCGATCCAGTACGCTTGTTCGTATCCCGAGCGGTGGGAAGCTCCGGTGGCGCGGCTCGATCTGACCGCAGCCGGTCGGCTCGATTTTCAACGGCCGGATTTCGAGCGGTTTCCCTGCCTGCGGCTCGCGTATCGCGCGCTCGACGCTGGCCCGAGCCACGCGGTGGTGTTGAATGCGGCCAACGAAGTCGCGGTCGCGTCTTACCTGGAGGAGAAAATTTCCTTCATCTCCATTCCCCGCGTTATCGAGCAGGCCATGGAGGCGCACACGCCGGCCGCGGTCTCGACGCTCGCGGCGGTACGCGAAGTCGATCGCTGGGCCCGAATCTATTCCCAGAACGTGATCCGCGGGTTAGAATTGAAGGTCTGAGGTTTCCCTTTTGACAACACTGCTGGCATTCGCGTTCGTCCTTGGCGTTCTGATCTTCGTCCACGAGCTCGGCCATTTCATGATGGCCAGACGTGTGGGCGTCAGAGTGCTGAAATTTTCGCTGGGCTTCGGTCCGCGCCTCGTCGGGTTCAAGCGCGGCGACACGGAGTACGTCATCAGCGCGATTCCCCTCGGTGGCTACGTGAAGATGGCCGGCGAAAACCCTGACGATAAACCATCGGGGCGAGACGACGAGTTTTTGTCGAAGACCAAATGGCAGCGGTTCCAGGTGTTGATTATGGGACCGGTGATGAATCTGCTGCTGGCCGTCCTGGTCACCGCCGGCGTCCTGATGACCGGCGTCGACATCTCGGCGCTTTCAGCGAAGCCGCCGATTGTTGGTCAGGTCACGCCCGGCTCCGCCGGGCTGAGTGCTGGCATTCAAACCGGCGATCGCATCGTGAGCGTAGCCGGTCGCGACGTCGCTACCTGGGAGCAGTTCTTTATTGCCATAGGTACGCGCGCGAGCCGCGAGACAGATATCGTCGTGTTCCGCGACGGGAAGGAGCTCGCTCTCAAGGTCACGCCCACGCCGCAGACGCGCTTCGAAGTCGGTGACATCGGCGTGCTGCCCGACTCACATCCGCACGTCCGTGCGACGATCGCCGGCGCTCCTGCCGACAAGGGCGGGCTCAAGGCCGGTGACGTCATCATGGAGGTGGATGGAGCCGGCATCGCGCTGCCGAGCCAGCTGATTTCCGCCATTTCAAAGAAGGCCGGAACGCCGGTTACCGTCACCGTCATGCGCGGTGGCATCGAGCAGGATTTATCGATCGTGCCCGAAGCGAACACGGGCCGGTGTCCGTCGCTGCCGCAGGGCGCCGGGTGCATCGGTATCAGCATTGGCGAGGACGTCACGCGGATCAATCCGGGGCCGATCGACGCACTTGTGATGAGCGTCACGCGCAACTACGAGCACGCCAGCCTGATCTTCCAGACGATCGGCCAGCTCATCACGCGTGAGACGTCGACGCGGCAGCTGATGGGGCCACTCGCGATTGCACAGCTATCCGGTGAGTCGGCGCAGCAGGGCCTGGTGTCGCTCTTCGCCCTGATGGCCATGATCAGTCTGAATCTGGGCATCCTCAATCTGCTGCCGATTCCGGTGCTCGACGGCGGGCATATTTTCATCATGGCGCTCGAGGGGCTCGCCCGCCGCGACTTCAGCATGCGGGTCAAAGAAAAGATGCTCCTCGCGGGGTTTGCCATGTTGCTCATGTTGATGGTGACGGTCATCTACAACGATTTGACGCGGATACCAACCGTTGAACGGCTGATGCCCTGGCGGTAGGGTAGGAGTGAGTGAAGAGGGCAGAGGGCAGAGGGATGAGAGAAGAGGGATGAGGGATCAGATGAAGGTATTGATCGTCGCCGCTGTGCTGGTATTGGGATCGGCGCTATCCGCTCAGGGTCAGGGACAGCTGACCTCCGCTGATATTCAGCGCTTGCAGGACAGTGTGTTCGACGCGAGCGCCGAACTGATGAAATTGCGCGGACGTGACGTGCGCCTCTCGGAGTCCCTCGAGCGTGAGCTCGACGATTTGCGCGACGAGGTGATCTATCTCAAAGTGAAGCTGCGGAAAGAATCGCAGGTGCCGCGCGCGGAATACGCGGATCTGCGCGACCGCATCGATCGGCTTCGGACCGAGGCGCGCGGCGAGCCGGCGCGCGCCGCAGCGTCGCGCCCCTCGGTGAATGACGACAGAATCAGCGCGACTGAAATCCCGGTCGGTACCGAGCTCGACGTGCGGCTCCAGTCGAGGCTGAATTCGGGCACCGCTCGAGTTGAAGACCGCTTCGACGCCACGACCATCGTGCCGTACGAACGAAACGGCCGCCTCCTGGTGCCTGCCGGCTCGGTGCTGCGCGGCGTGGTGAAGTCCGTCACGCCGGCCAGCCGCGGGATCAGTCGCAAAGGGGAGCTTACCCTCGCGTTCGATCGCTTCACGATCGACGGCCGCACGTATTCGGTTCGCGCAACCGTCATGCAGGCGCTGCAGGGTGAAGCGGACACTGGAAGGGTAGCCGCAGGCGCAGGCGTCGGCGCGATCATCGGTGGAATTCTCGGCGGTGTTCGTGGCGCCCTGACGGGGATTTTGATCGGTGGTGGTGGCACGGTTGCGGCGACCGAAGGGAACGAAGTGGATCTAGCACCCGGCACCGTGCTGCGCGTCAGGATCGACGCGCCGTTGGATGTCGCGCAGTAGGTCAGCCCAGTTTCGCGACGTCTTTCATCGCATCGCCGGCAGCCTTGATCGTCTTTTCCACGTCGCGCGTGGTGTGAGCAGCTGAGAGGAACCAGGCCTCGAACTGCGAAGGCGGAAGATAGACGCCCCGCGCGAGCATGCCCTTGAAAAACGCCCCATATCGGGCCGTATCGGCGCGAAGCGCGGACTGATAGTTCCGCACCGCGCTCGACGTGAAGAACGGCGTGAGCGCCGAGCCGAGCCCGTTCACCTGAACGGCGACGCCCGCTCGCCGCGCGGCCTCGGCAATGCCATCCGCCAGCTGAGCACCGAGCCCGTTGAGCTGTTTGTAGAGGCCTTTGGTGAGGTGCTTCAAGCTCCAGAGTCCGGCAGTCATGGCGAGGGGATTGCCAGACAAGGTGCCTGCCTGGTACACAGGGCCAGACGGTGACACCAAGCGCATCAAATCTTCGCGGCCGCCGTACGCGCCCACCGGCAGTCCGCCGCCGATAATCTTGCCCAGACAGGTCAGGTCGGCCACGACGCCGCTCCATTCCTGGGCCCCTCCGGGTCCGACGCGAAAACCTGAGATCACCTCATCGAACACCAGCACGATTCGGTAGCGGGTGCAGATGTCGCGCAGGCCTTGCAGAAATCTGGGCACCGGCAGGACCACGCCCATGTTGCCGGCGATCGGTTCCACGATCAGCGCGGCGATTTGATCGGGAAACGCCTCGCAGAGGCGTTCGACGGACGCGAGGTCGTTGTACGTGGCAAGCAGCGTGTCGGCGGCCGCGGCGCGCGTGACGCCGGGGCTCGTTGGCACGCCCAGCGTGGTCAGCCCGGAGCCCGCCTGCACGAGAAACTGATCCGCGTGACCGTGATAACAGCCCTCGAACTTGATGATCTTCTCGCGGCGGGTGTGCGCCCTCGCGACCCGTACCGCGCTCATCGTCGCTTCTGTGCCTGAGCTGACGAAGCGCACGCGATCCATCGATGGCATCATCGAACGGACCAGCTCGCCCAGCTCGACTTCGCGTGCGGTGGGTGCGCCGTAACTTGTCCCCAGCTTTGCCGCCGCCGAGACCGCCGTAACGATGCCGCCGGGCGCATGCCCGTGGATGAGCGGTCCCCACGACATGACGTAGTCGATATACGTCCGGCCATCGACATCGGTGATGCGCGCCCCGGACGCGCTGCGGATGAAGATCGGGGTTCCTCCGACGGCCTTGAAGGCGCGCACGGGGCTGTCGACGCCGCCAGGCAAGATCTGCTGTGCGCGGGCGAACAGCTTTGCTGATTGCCTATTGTCGGCCATCGACCCGGGCGCGGAGCGCGCGCGCGGCGTCGCGCGCGTAGTACGTGATGATGATGTCGGCCCCTGCGCGCGCGATCGACGTCAACGATTCCATCATGACGCGCGGCTCGTCGAGCCAGCCTTTTGCCGCGGCAGCCTTGATCATCGAATACTCGCCGCTCACCTGGTACGCCGCCGTTGGATAGCCGAACGTGTCCTTTACGCGCCGAATGACGTCGAGGTAGGGCATCGCGGGTTTTACCATCACGATATCGGCGCCTTCGTCGATGTCCTGCTCGACTTCGCGCAGCGCCTCTTCGGCATTGGCAGGATCCATCTGATGCGTCCGGCGGTCGCCGAACTGAGGGGAGGAATCTGCCGCGTCCCGGAACGGTCCGTAGAACGCAGAGCAATACTTCGCCGCGTACGACATGATGGCGACGCCTTCGAACCCGCGGTCGTCCAGCGCCTTCCGGATCGCGCCGACGCGGCCGTCCATCATGTCAGAAGGGGCGACAATATCGGCACCGGCCGCTGCATGCGAGACGGCGGCGCGCACGAGCTGTTCGACGGTCGCGTCGTTCGCGACATCATGGCCTTCTAGCACTCCACAGTGGCCGTGGGACGTGTACTCGCACAGACAAACGTCGGTGACGACGACGGTGTCTGGTGAGGCGCGCTTGATCGCGCGAACGGCACTCTGAACAGGGGCATCCGCGTCGTACGCGGAAGACCCGACGGCGTCCTTTGTCGAAGGCAGACCGAAGAGCAGGACACCCGGAACGCCTTCTGTGCGCGCAGCCTCGGTCTCACGCACCGCTTCGTCCACGGAAAGTTGAAAGACGCCTGGCATCGACGGTACTTCGCGTCGCACGCCTGTTCCCGTTGTCACGAAAAGCGGATAGAGAAACTGGTCGGCGGAGAGCCGCGTTTCGCGCACGACGCTGCGGATACCGCTCGATCGGCGCAAGCGACGGGAGCGGTGGACGAGATCCAGCGTGTGAGTCTTGACCGGATTCATGGAGCTAGTTTACGACGAACAACGCGTTAGCCCTGTCGAAAGTGCTCGACGATAGCGTCCACCAGCGCCGGAATGGTGTATTCCTTGGGCATGATGGTGGTCTTGATGCCGTACTGTTCGGCGGCCTCCGCGGTGACCGGTCCAATGCAGGCGACGATCGTGGCATGCAGTAGGTCGGGGGCTTGCTCGGCCCCAAAAATCTGGACGAAGTTCTTGACGGTCGATGCGCTGGTGAAGGTCACGACATCCACGCGCTTCTCGAGCAGCATGCGGTAAATGTCCGGATCGCCTTCGCGCCCGATTTCAGCCAGCACGGTCTTGTACGACACGACTTCGGTGACGTCCGCGCCGTTCTTGCGCAATTCTTCCGGCAATATCTCGCGGGCAATGTCCGCCCTGGGCAGCAGGAACCGCTTGCCTTTGATCTCCCCCAACTCGCGCAGCGACTGCACGATCGCCTCCGCGCGCGATTCTGCTGGTTCGAGGTCGACCTTGAGCGCGTGCCGCGAGAGACGGGCGGCCGTCGTCGGACCGATCGCGACGATCTTTACGCCTTTGAGATCTCTAATCTCACCGTCGGCGGCCGAGAGCCGCCGCATGAAGGAGTCCACGCCGTTCGCGCTGGTGAAGATGATCCAGTCGTACGAACCAGCCTCGGCCACGGCTTTGTCGAGCGGCCCGTAGTCGTCCGGTGGCGCCACGCGAATCATTGGCGCCTCGACGGGCTCGGCCCCGAGTGACTCGAGCAGCTCGACCAACTGACCCGCCTGCTCGCGCGATCGCGTGATGACGATGCGCTTGCCGAAGAGGGGGCGCTCGTCGAACCATCGCAGGTTCTGGCGCAATCCGACCACGCGGCCGACAACGAGAATCGCCGGCTTGGTCCGCACGTTGTTCATCTCGGCCAGCTCCTGCAGCGTTCCATCCGTTGTGCGCTGAGTCGGCAGGGTGCCGTCGTAGATGATCGCCGCCGATTCCTCTTTGTTGAATCCGTTGGCGAGCAGCGCCTTCAGAATGTCCGGAAGCTGCCGAGGGCCCGCATAGCAGACCAGCGTGCCGCCGAGCCGCGCGAGGCTCGCCCAATCCACGTCGGGCGGCGTGCTGCGCTCGTCTTCGTGGCCGCGCACGAAGGTGACGGTGTCGCCGGCGCCCGGGTAGGTGAGGGGGACCCCCGCGTAACTGGCCGTCCCGATCGCCGCTGGAATGCCGGGAACGACTTCGAACGGCACGCCGTGCTCGTGCAGGAAAAGCGCTTCCTGCCCGCCTCGGTCGAACACGAACGGATCGCCCCATTTCAGACGCGCGACGATCTTGCCTTCGCGCGCCTTCTCGACCAGCAGGTAGTTGATGGCTTCCTGATCGGGAGGCTGCGGCGACGCGCTGCCGACATCGATCTTTTCCGCGTCCTGTCTCGGATACCCAAGCAGCCGCGGATGCACGAGATGGTCGTAGAGCACGACGTCGGCGATTGTGAGATAGCGCAGCCCTCGAACGCTGATGAGGCCGGGGTCCCCGGGACCGGTGCCGATGAGGTAGACGATGGGTCGCATTTATGTGAGCCGCCGCGCGTCGTCCAGGATCGATTCTGCCCCGTTTGCCAACAGGTACGAAGCCACTTCGCGGCCGAGGGCCGTCCCACTACTCCGCCGACCAATCTTCTTATAGCGGATGACGCGCGCGCCGTCGAGTGATGCGACGAGAGCGTAGAGCTCCAGGTCCACCGCCCCTATGGGGATGGCAATGCCACCGATGGGCATTTGGCATCCACCGCCGAGTGCGACGACGAGCGCACGCTCGGCTTCGAGCGCGGACCATGTGTCTGCGTCGTTGATCTGAGCGACTGTCTGCCCTGTGCTGTCGTCGCCGCTGCGAATCTCGATGGCGATGATGCCCTGACCGGGAGCCGGCACGCACTCCTCGAGCGGAACGGTCGCAGAGAGCCGCGACGAAAATCCGAGCCGATGTAACCCAGCCGCAGCCAGCACAAGCAGATCGTACTCGCCGGCGTCAAGCTTCCGCAGCCGTGTGTCGAGATTGCCCCGCACGTTTTCGAATCTCGCGGTGGGAAAGAGTGCCTTCAGCTGCGCGATCCGTCGCACGCTGCCGGTGCCGATGCGGGCGTTTGGCGGCAGCATCGCGCGGATGGCCTCGACGCCATCGGAGTCGTCCTTGTGCCGCGCGCCCTCGTGCTGTCGTCGCGGCAGGATGAGCGCATCCCTCGAATCTTCCCGCTCCAGCACCGCGCCCAGCTCGAGTCCCTCCGGCAGCAGCGCAGGCATGTCCTTACTGCTGTGCACCGCGAGATCGATGTCGCGGCTGAGCAGAGCATCTTCAATCTCTTTCACGAAGACTCTCTTGCCCCCGACCTCCGACAACGGAGCCTCCTGCAGGCGGTCGCCAGAAGTCTTGATTACCACGATCTCGATTGTGGGGCCCCCGGCGGCTTCGATGCGCTGGGCTACCAGCCCTGCCTGAAACAATGCGAGGTGGCTGCCGCGGCTTCCAAGGCGAAGTGAGCTCACGGTACGGGCTTCTTTGCAGGGCGGGCCGGGCCTGCGATCGTCAAGGTGACGTCTTCCGCGGATTCGTCGCTTGTAAGGCCGAAAAGACGGTTCAGCGCATCGCTGTACGCGGCCACCGTGTCGGCGTCGGAAATCGATTTGAGTTGCTCCGTAGGATTGATCAGCAGCTTCTCGACAATCAGCCGGGTGATTTCATCGACGCGCGCGCGTGCATCCGGTGAAAGCGGCGCAAGTTTCGGCTCGAGGCGCCGCAGCTCGGCTTGCCTGATCGATTCGAATCGATGTCGCAGGGCCACGACCGTGGGGACGGCGCCGCGCGAGTTGAGCCACCCGAGGAATTTGCCAACTTCCTCCGAGACGATCTTCTCGGCTTCCGAGGCTTCTGTGCCTCGCTTCGAGAGATTCTCCTGCACGACTGTTTGAAGGTCGTCAATGTTATAGAGGAAGACTTCTTCGAGCTCGCCGGCGCTCGCTTCCACGTCTCGTGGCACAGCGATGTCGATGATGAACAGCGGCCGCTGCCGGCGGGTCTTCATCGTTTGCGCGATGAGCGCGTGCGAGACGATTGGCGCGCTCGCGCCGGTTGCCGTAATGAGGATGTCCGCTTCGGCCAACGCCGTGTTCAGCGATGTCCATGGGATTGCCGAACCGCCGATGGAGTCCGCGAGCGTCGCTGCGTGCGTGGCGGTGCGGCTGGCGATGATCAGGCGTCCAATACCTTGAGCCTGCATGTGAATCGCCGTGAGCTTGCCCATCTCTCCCGCGCCCAGGACAAGAACCGTGCGGCCTTTCAAGTTTCCGAAGATCTTTTTCGCAAGCGCGACCGCGGCGTAGCTGACCGACACTGCGCCCTCGGAGAGTGCCGTCTCCGATCGCACGCGCTTGCCAACGGCAAAGGCCGAATGAAACAGCTTGTTGAGCAGCGTGCCCGTGCATCCCAGGCGCGAGGCCAGCCCGAACGCTTCCTTGACCTGCCCGAGCACTTGTGGCTCGCCCATGACGAGCGAATCGAGCCCCGACGCAACGCGGAACAGGTGCGTCACCGCGTCGTGCCCCGTTTTCGCATACAAATGAGGCGTGAGCTGATCGCTCGGGATGCCGTGGAAGTCCGACAGAAAGCGCTCGATAGCCGTTCGCGCGAAGTCGGTGTCGTCACAGCAGACGTAGAGCTCCACGCGATTGCAGGTCGACACGACCGTCGTCTCGTGATGCGACGGAGATTCCGCCAGCGCGGTCAGCGCGCGGTCGACACCCTTGGCCGAGAAGTCGAGTCGCTCGCGCAGTTCGACCGGCGCGGTACGATGACTGACGCCGACCAGAAGCAGCTGCATGCTAGAACTGATGGCTCGTCGTGAAGAAGTAGCTCACGGGCACGAAGTTCAGCAGCACGATGCCGAACCCGACGGCCGAAAGCCATGCCGCGCGGCGTCCGCGCCATCCGATGGCGCGCTGGGCGTACAGCTCGAATGAATACACGGCCCAGCAGAGCAGCGCCACGAAGACTTTCGGATCGCCGAACGACATCGCGCCCGAGGGCTGCAGCTGCGAGGCCCAGATCCCACCGGTGATGAGGCCCACGGTCAGAAATAGCCAGCCGATCTTCACGGCGCGCAGGTTCATGTCATCGAGCACGTTCAACGACGGCAGTCGTGCGTAGAAAAATCCCAAGTGCTTCGCCTTGATTTCTTTGAATTGCAGAACGTAGGTGATGCCTAGCACCGCCGCGAGCGCGAAGCTGGCGTAGGCGAACAGCAGCGACGACACGTGAACGCCGAACCAGGGACTCTCCAGCAATGCCGATCGAGGCTCCAGCGTCGGACTGAACGCGGGGATCGTCTGGAGCGCGATGAGGAGCGGCAGAATGAACACGCCCATCGCACGCTCGCCCGTGGTGAGCTCGACGTAGAGATACGACAACGCCAGCAGCCAGACAAATGTGGAAATGGCCGACGTCGCGCTGGCGGACGGTACATGCCCGAGGCGCATCGTCTCCATCCCGATCACGAACGTGTGGGCGAAGGCAGCCAGCACGAGCAGGACCGTGGCCATCCGGCTCGTGCCGAACGAGCGCCGTGCGAACTGCACGGCGTACGCCGCACCGGCTACGGCATAGAGAATCAGCAGAATCGCGTTCATAGGCATGATTATCGATGATCTGGAGCAGGAGCAAGGAGCAGGGCGTCGCCCCTATCTGGTCGGAGCAAAATACCCTTGTTTGGTCCTGGCGGTCACGTTCGGCCGGCTCGCGCGCACAACAATGCGGCGCCAGGCTCCGTCACGTTTCGAATTCCTGGAGCTGTAGCCGATCGTGTATTGGCTCGCCAGCTCGTCATAAATCTGTCCATAGACCGCCGCAAGACTCTTGATGTCGGCGGGAAAGAACGCCCGGCCTCCGGTATCGGTTGTCAGCTGGCGTAGCGCGTACGTCGCCTCGCGGAAACCCTTCGAGGGGCCAGTTGCCCCTTGCTCCATCAGCCCGATCGCGTAGATGGCCGTTTCGGAGCGGCGAGCCAGATCCAGCACATCGTCGAACGTGACGAGGCTCGAGGTATCTTCGCCGTCCGACAGCAGCACGATCGCCTGCCTTCGGATCTCGTTTTCCTGTCGCATCGGCACCTTCTTGAGGCCCTTCAGTGCGATGTACAGCGCGTTGTTCATCGATGTTGAGCCGCCCGCAACCGTCTTGCTTATGGCTCGTTCGAGCTCGGCCGTGCTGTTCGTGAATTTCTGCAGCACTTCGGCGCGGCTGTCGAACCCGATCACTTCGCCGAGGTCGGCCGGGCGGAGCTTCCGCACGAATCCGATGGCGGCGTCCTGCGCGGTCGCCATGCGGTCTTCCATGCTTGAGCTGGTATCGATGAGGAGCGACAGGGCAACCGGTAGATTGCTGCGGTTGAAGAGGATGAGCTCCTGTTTGACGCCATCCTCGAAAATTTCGAAGTCTTTCTCTTCCAGGTCTGTGACGTACCGGCCCGCCGAATCGGTGACCGTGACGTTGAGCGATACGACGTCGACCGCGGTACGAAAGGACGGCTGTCCCGCTGGCGGCGCCGGCTGTTGAGCGGTTATCAGCAGGGGAGTCGCGAGCGCGGTCGCCAGCAAAAGGAAAAGCAGCGGGCGAGGCGTCATCGAATCAACGCTAACATAGGGCCAAACCCCTTGCAAATCTTAGATTTGCGTTCCTTGACGCTCTCTTTGTCCGCGTGCTATAAACACGCGGTTTCCTCGCGGTCGTCGTCTGGCGGTCCCAACTCCACCAATGCTCAACTCGTACATCCCCATAGTCATCTTCCTGGTCGTCGCCATCGGGTTTGCGATTTTCACCCTGGTGATGTCGCAGCTTCTTCAGTCGAAGAAGTACAACAAGGTGAAGCTCGAGCCGTACGAGTGCGGTATCGAACCGGCGACGGATGCACGAGATCGCTATAGCGTCCGGTACTACCTTGTCGCTATGCTCTTCGTCATCTTCGACGTGGAGACGGTGTTCATGTTTCCCTGGGCGGTCATGGTTGACGAGCTGGCGCTGTTCGGCTTGATTGAAATGATCATCTTCCTGGCGATTCTGGTGACCGGGTACGTATACGCCTGGAAGAAGGGCGCGCTCGACTGGGCATAGAAAGGCCCAGGCAACTGTATAGATGACTGAAGAGCCCAAGGAACCCACGGCGGCCGGCGATCAACCTGCGAGCGAAGCACCGAAGCCGGCGCCGCCGACCGCGGCGAAGCCTCCTGTTGCCGCGAAGCCCCCGGGCGCCGGAGCGGCACCAGCAGCCGGCGCAGCGAAGGCGGCGGCTGCGCACGACAACAAGCCCGCTCCGCCGTCGGGCCCGACCGATCCACCTCCGCCCGCCGGCGCACAGATTCCGGCATTCATCACCGCGCTGCAGACGGCAATCACCGGAGGTGTCGAGCACGTCAGCTTCTATGTCGGCGACTGGGCGGTCATCGTGCCAGCCGCGAAGCTGCTCGATGTCGGGCGCTTTCTACGCGAAGCACCTGAGGCACTGTTCGATTTCTGTTCGGACGTGACCGCGTCTGACTGGCCGCCACGACCACAGCGCTTCGACGTCGTCTACTGCCTGTATTCCACGAAGCTCCGCCACCGTCTGCGGATCAAAGTGCGCGCCTCGGAAACGGAACCCGTCCCGTCCGTCAGCGGCATCTGGCCGGCAGCCGACTGGCTCGAGCGCGAGGTCTACGATCTGTTCGGCGTCCACATCACCGGCCATCCGAATCTGAAGCGCATCCTCATGCCGGACGATTGGCAGGGACATCCCCAGCGGAAGGATTACCCGCTCGAAGGCCCAGGCGAGCTGCTGATGGAAAATCCGCTGGATTGGCTGAAGCTGAAACAAGCCCGCGAAGAAGCGGAGATCGAATAGCCATGACGACCCAGGCGCGTCAGATGTTCGACACCGAGGAGCTGGTCATCAATATGGGTCCGCAGCACCCGAGCACGCACGGCGTGCTTCGCGTCGTGCTGCGCCTCGATGGCGAGAAGGTCGTGTCCTCTGAGGTCGTCATCGGCTATCTCCATCGTGGCATCGAGAAGCTGAGCGAAAACCGCAACTGGACGCAGATCATCCTGCTCACCGATCGCATGGACTATGTGGCGGCGGCGACGAACAACGTCGGGTACTGCCAGACCGTCGAGAAGCTGATGCAGATCGAGGTGCCGCGCCGCGCGCGATACGTGCGAGTTGCGCTCTGCGAGCTGCAGCGAATCGCCAGCCATTGCCTGTGGCTCGGGACGCACGCGATGGACATCGGCGCGATGACGGTTTTTCTCTACGCATTCCGCGAGCGCGAGCTGATTCTTGACCTGTTCGAGGAGTACTGCGGGGCGCGGCTCACCTACAACTCGATGCGCATCGGCGGGCTCCCGCTGGACATTCCGGTGGGCTGGGACAAGAAGGTGCTCGAGTTCTGCAAAATCATGGCGGAGAAGGTGGATGAGTACGAAGAACTGCTCACCCATAACCGTATCTGGCTCGAGCGCACCAAGGGCATTGGCGTGATCACGGCGGAAGAGGCAATAGCCATTGGTCTGAGCGGCCCGCCGCTTCGCGGCTCGGGTGTGACCAAGGATGTCCGCAAAGACGAACCGTACGCGGCGTACGACGAGATGCAATTCGAAGTGCCCATCGGCACGGCCGGCGATACCTACGATCGCTACCTCGTGCGGCTCGAAGAGTTCCGTCAGTCGATCAGGATCATTCGACAGGCCATCGAAGGGCTGCCCGAGGGGCCGATCGTCGGCAAGGTGCCGCGCCTCATCAAGCCCCCGGCAGGTGAGACATATCACCCGATCGAGTCGCCCAAGGGAGAGATCGGGTACTTCATCGTCAGCGACGGCAAATCGACCAACCCGTACCGGTTCCGCGTCAGGCCGCCATCGTTCTGCAATCTGCAGGCTCTGCCGCAGTTGATCAAGGGACACATGGTTGCTGACGTCGTCGCCCTGATCGGCTCGATCGACGTCGTGCTGGGAGAAGTAGACCGGTGATCGACACCTATCTCATCCCCCTCGTCAAAATTCTCTTCGTGCTCAATGCCACGCTCATCGCGGTGACTTACATGGTGCTGCTCGAGCGCAAGGTCATTGCGTGGGTGCAGGTGAGGCTCGGGCCGATGCGCGTCCGACCGTACGGCGTCCTCCAGCCGATTGCCGATGCGGTGAAGCTGATCCTGAAAGAAGACATCACGCCCACGCGGGCCGACAAGTGGGTGTTCACGGCCGCGCCGATCATCGTCATGGTGCCGGCGCTTATCACGTTCGCGGTCATTCCGTTTGGACCGACCGTTCACCTGTTCGGCCGCGACATTCCGCTGTACATCACCGACGTCAACGTCGGGCTGCTCTACATCGTGTCGGTCGCATCGATTGGCGTTTACGGCATCATCCTCGGCGGCTGGGCGTCGAACAGCAAATTCCCGCTGCTTGCCAGCCTGCGCGCGTCCGCGCAGCTCATCAGTTATGAAGTCGCTGTCACGATGACGCTCGTCAGCCTCATCATGACCGCCGGCTCGTTGAGCATGGTGAAGATCGTGGAGTCGCAGTACAACGCGCACCTCTGGTACATCTTCG
>DATEEI010000058.1:0-37118 GCA_035281225.1 Vicinamibacterales bacterium | reverse complement strand
GAATTAGCCAAACAGCTCGCGCTGCTGCTCGGCAACGAGTTCATCCGCTTCGATATGAGCGAGTACATGGAGAAGCACGCCGTTGCCAGGCTCATCGGCGCACCGCCCGGCTACGTCGGCTTCGAGCAGGGTGGGCAGCTCGTCGATGCCGTCCGCACGCACCCCTACAGCGTGATCCTGCTCGACGAGATCGAGAAGGCGCACGAGGATATCTACAACATCCTCTTGCAAGTGATGGATCACGCAACGCTGACCGACAACAGCGGCCGGAAGGCCGATTTCCGAAATACCGTGCTGATTCTGACGTCGAATGCCGGATCTCGCGAGATGAGTGCGGCGTCCGTCGGCTTCGCGGACGGCGCGACGGGCACGAAGGCGAAGACAGCGATCGAGAAAGTCTTCAGCCCTGAATTCCGTAACCGCCTCGACGCGATCGTGACGTTCAAGGCGCTGACGCCGGAGGCGATGGAGACGATCGTCGAGAAGTTCGTAATGCAGCTCGAGCATCAGCTGAAGGATCGCAAAGTCGCCATCACGCTGACGCCCGACGCGCGCACGTGGCTCGCCCGAAAAGGCTACGACGCCACGATGGGCGCACGGCCGCTCGGCCGCGTCATCCAGCGCGAAGTACGGGACCCGCTGACCGACGAACTCTTGTTCGGGAAGCTGGAGAAGGGCGGCACGGTGACGATACAGGTCGCCGAAGACACGCTGACCTTTGAATACCAGGGGCTGGGGCCTGGGGACTAGTCCCCAACCCCTAATCCCCAATCCCTATAGGGGTAGGGGTGGGTTTCAGGTATGCACCCCAGGCGCCTCGTGGCCCGTCCGCTCGACGTATTCGATGTACGAGCCCGGGTACGCATGCGGCGTCGTGTCGGTGCCGCTCTCGCCGCCCAACTCCAACACTCGATTGCTCAGGGCTCGAAGGAACGCGCGATCGTGTGAGACGAACAGCATCGTTCCCTCGAACCCGGCGAGCGACTCGAGCAGCATTTCCTTCGTCGCAAGGTCGAGGTGGTTCGTCGGCTCATCGAGCACGAGGAAGTTGGGAGGATTGAGCAGCATACGCGCCATCACCAGGCGGGTCTTCTCGCCACCAGACAACATCCGGATCTTCTTGTCGACGTCCTCGCCCGAAAACTGAAACGCGCCTGCGAGGCTGCGCAGCACCCCGATGGACTCGTGCGCGAAGTCGCGCTGGAGCTGTTCTTCGACCGTCAGGTCCGGGTTCAAGACGTCGAGCGCCTGCTGCGAAAAGTACCCCATCTTCAGGCTGGCCCCCAGCGTCACCGATCCTTCGTCCGGCTGCACGGCGCCCGCTACCATCTTCAGGAGCGTCGACTTCCCTGCGCCGTTCTTGCCCATGACGCACCAACGCTCTCCGCGCCGGATGTTCAGATTCAGATCCCGATGCACCGTGCGTGTGCCGTACGTCTTCGTCAGATGCTCGAGCGTCGCCACCTGCTCGCCCGATCGCGGCGGCTGGCGGAAGTCGAACTTCACGATGCGCCGCTTCTTGGGAAGCTCGATCTTCTCGATCTTGTCGAGCGCCTTCACGCGGCTCTGCACCTGTGCAGCCTTTGCCGCGTGCGCCGAAAACCGTTCGATGAAACGCTGTTCCTTCGCAAGCATCGCCTGCTGCCGTGCGTAGGCGGCCTCGCGATTCGCCTCGCGGATAGCTCGCTCGCGCTCGTAGAAATCGTAGTTCCCCGAGTAGCTGGTGATCTCGCCGGCGTCGATCTCGGCAATCTTCGTCACGATGCGGTTCATGAACTCGCGGTCGTGCGAGGTCATGAGCAGCGCGCCGGTGCGCGCCTTGAGGAACGCCTCGAGCCAGATGATCGACTCGATATCGAGGTGGTTGGTCGGCTCGTCCATGAGCAGAATTTCTGGGTTCCCGAGCAGGACCCGGGCCATGGCGACGCGCATCTTCCAACCACCAGACAACGCGCCGACGTCGCCATCGATCCGATCGTCCTCAAAGCCGAGACCGTGCAGAATCTCGCGGGTGCGGCTCTCGAGCGCGTAGCCGCCGAGGTGCTCGTACTCCTCCTGCACCACGCCAAAGCGCTCCAGCGTTTTATCCATGTGGTCGGCCCGCGACGGGTCCGACATCGCCTGCTGCAGTTCCTCGAGCTCGTGATGCAACGAGCCCAACCGACCGCTGCCTGCGATGGCTTCGTCGAGCACCGAGCGGCCCGACATCTCCTCGACGTCCTGCCGGAAATACCCGATGGTCGCCCTCCGGGGAACCGACACATCCCCCTCGTCGGGCTGCTCCTCTCCCACAATCATCCGGAACAGCGTCGTCTTGCCCGACCCATTGGGTCCGACGAGCCCGACCTTCTCCCCTTCGTTCAGTTGGAATGAGGCGTCGACGAACAGAACCTGCTTGCCGTACTGCTTGTTGATGGCGGAAAACGCAATCATGCCTTGGAGAGCACCTGCGGTGATTCTGCGTGCAGCGTCACGTCGGGATGCTGGCGCTCAAAGTACTGGAGCTCCCACGGCGAGCTGAACAGGATCACTTTTCGGTCCAGACGATCCGCAGCGATCGCCCCCTGCCCACCCAGCGTGAACTTCTCCGCGTCGCCGACCCAACGGGCGGCGACGAACGTGGACGGCTCGATCACGACGTCCACGCCGTACTCGCTGCGAAGACGACTCGTGATGACATCGAGCTGCAGCGCGCCAACGACGCCGACGATCGGCTCACGGCGGCCGGAGGAGGTGTAGAAGACCTGCATCAACCCTTCTTCTTCGAGCTGCCTGAGGCCTTCGTCGAACTGCTTGTAGCGGGTGTCTTTCAAGCGCACGCGGCCGAAATGTTCGGCCGGAAATCGAGGAACGCCGAGGAACCTGAGCGGCTCGCCGGTGTGGACTGTATCGCCGATCGCGAACTGGCCCGGGTTGACGAGGCCGAGAATATCGCCCGCGTATGCCACGTCGATGGTTTCGCGGTCGCGCCCGAAAAACCGGTACGCCCGAGAAGCGCGCAGCGGCTTTCCGACACGGCTGTTCAGGAGCACCATGTCCTTTTCGAACCGGCCGGAGCAGACGCGGACGAACGCAATGCGGTCGCGGTGGCGGGGATCCATGTTCGCCTGAATCTTGAAGACGAACCCCGTAAAGCGCTCGTCGGTCGGGCCGATGACACCCGCGTCGCTCGGCCGAGGCGAGGGCGGCGGAGCAAAATCGACCAGCGCCTGCAGGAAGGGTTCGAGGCCGAAGTTCGTGAGCGCGCTTCCAAAGAAGACCGGCGTCTGCACTCCGGCCAAGTACTCGTCGAGGTCGAAGTGCGTGCCCGCCGTGCGAATCACGTCGAGCGATTCACGGAAATGGGCGTAGACGTTCTCGCCGATGACGGTGCGGGCGGCGAGATCGTCGAGTGCCGAGATATCGACCGGCGCGCGGTACTGCCCTTGCGCCTCTCGCTCGTACAGATGCAGCTTTTGGCCCGCGATGTCGTACACGCCACGAAACCGTTCGGCGTCGCCCACCGGCCAGTTCACGGGCGCTGCGGCGATGCCCAGCGTGCTTTCGATGTCGTCCATCAGCGCAAGCGGATCGCGTGAGGGCCGATCGAACTTGTTGACGAAGGTCAGGATCGGCAGCCGATGACGCCGACAGACTTCGAAGAGCTTGCGCGTCTGCGACTCGACCCCGTTGGCGGCATCGATGACCATGACCACGCTGTCGGCCGCGATCAGCGCGCGGTAGGTGTCCTCGCTGAAGTCCTTGTGACCGGGAGTGTCGAGCAGCGACACACGGCGGCCCTGCAACTCGAACTCGAGCGCTGCTGAGGTGATGGAGATGCCCCGCTGCTGCTCGAGCTCCATCCAGTCAGACGTGGCGGTCTTGCGGTCCTTCCGCCCCCGCACGGCGCCGGCCAATTCGATGGCTCCGGCGTAAAGCAGCAATTTCTCCGTGAGCGTCGTCTTCCCCGCGTCTGGATGCGAGATGATGGCGAACGTCCGGCGTCGCGCGACCTCACGGTCGAGCTCGCTTTGCACTGACGCAGCGGTCGGAGTCGCAGGAAGATCTGGTGAATCAGAGACTGAAGACACTACTGTCTATTGTAACGCGACGGTTCGGGGTTCTTGGTTCTGCGGTTCTGGGTGCTGGTTCTAGGTGCCGGGTTCGCGACCGGTGAATCCAGAACCTAGAACCCAAGAACCAGCACCCAGAACCAAGCACCCAGCACCAAGAACCGCCCGTATACAATGAGTCATGCCCAAACTGACTGTTGATGGTTACGGAACGTTCGAGGTTGCTGCGAACAAACGGCTCGTGCTCGCGATCGAGCAGGATGCGCATGTGGACATCCTGCATGCGTGCGGCGGCAACGCGCGCTGCACGACGTGCCGCGTCGAGTTCATCGAAGGAGAACCGTCGAAGATGACCGTGGCGGAGAAACAGCGGCTCGAGGAGCGAGGACTCAGTGGCGTGAGGCTGTCCTGTCAGATCCTCTGCGACCACGACATGAGCGTCCGAGCGATCAGCCGGCTCGAAGGCTCCGGTCGTCCCGATCCGGGCCGCACGCCCGAGGAAACCATCACACCCCCTGCCGAATGGGTGTGATTCTGGAAGAGGGCGCCGTTAAGCTCATCTTCAGAAATGTCGGACAATTAGCCGACCTCGACACTTTCGAATACAAATCCCGAACAGCCGTGTCGACGATACAGGTCGTCGCTCCGACTCGCGCGTAGAGTCAAAGCTAAATCGACACATTTGTCTTACTCAGTGGGGCTAATGAACATTTTCATCTGATTCGCGGCGTCGTCTTCCCTCAGCCCTCTTCCCTCTTCCCTCGCATTTCCAAGGGTTTACCTGAAAATGCGCTATGGCATCTGTGTTGCTCCATGCATCGCGCATGACGCATCGCGCTTATTTTTACTCGCTCATCATTCTGCTCACCGTCATCACATCGGTACCACCACACGCATGGGCACAGACTGCGCAACCGACACAGACCCAGGCGGCGACGCAAACTCCACAACCAGCGCCGAGCCCAATGCCGGCGCAGAGTCCGCAGACGGCGTTCGCGAACGTCAGTCTTCCACGCTGGATGCGAATCGGCGTGGAGCATCGCGGACGGCTCGAGGGCTTCAGCGGAGCTGGCTTCGCCGCCGACCGCGAAGATCTCTACTGGCTGAATCGCTTCCGCGTCACCGCGAGGTTCACGATAAGGCCGTGGCTCGCAGCGGCGGTGCAGGCGCAGGACGCGCGCGTCGAAGGGCGCAACGGAGCGGTCGCAGGCGCGCCATTCAGGGATCAGTTCGATCTGCGCCTCGCCCATATTGACGTCGGACATTTCGACAAGGGTCGTTTCGCCGTTCGCGCAGGAAGACAGGAACTGGTCTTCGGTGACCAGCGGCTCGTGGGTCACGCCAACTGGTTGAACACCGCCCGCTCCTTCGACGCCGTCAGAGGGGTGTTTCGACAGAAGAAGCTACGGGTCGATGGATTTGCCGCCTCGGTGGTGACCAACCAGATTGATCGGTTCAACGAGAGCGGCGGAGGAAATCTCTTCTACGGGGTCGATGCGCCGATGTCCGTGCTGCCGCTGGCCGGGATCGTCGAACCCTACGAGCTCGTTCGAACCTCGAAGAATCTGCGCACCGAAGCCGGGGCGCCAGGCGATCTCGTGTCGTCGACGACCGGCGTCCGCCTGGTCGGAAAGTTTTCGCCGAGAACCGATTACAACGTCGAGATGGCGATCCAGCGCGGCTCGCTGGGTTCGGACGACATCTCGGCGTGGGCGGGTCACTGGGTCTCGGGCCGCACCATTCCTGTCGGGCGCATGACGTATCGCGCGTTTGGGGAGTACAACTACGCCTCGGGCGACAAAACACCAGGCGACGCTACGCGCGGAACCTTCGATCAGCTCTATCCGACTGGTCACGACAAGTATGGCCTGGCCGATCAGGTGGGCTGGAAGAACATCCACCACCTGCGCACGGGTCTGGAGTTCAGGCCCCAACCCAAGCTCGCGATCAGCACGAGCTATCACTCGTTCTGGCTCGCCAGCGCGCGCGACGCGCTCTACAGCGCCGGCGGTGCGGTGCTCGCGCGCATTCCAGCGGGAGCTCCGGACAGACACGTCGGGCAGGAGCTCGACGCGCAATTCACATTCACCCCGTCGGCACGCATCCAGGTGACCGGCGGCTACGCCCATCTGTTCACCGGCGCATTCCTGAAGGCCGCCACGCCGGGCAAGTCGTACAGCGCCCCGTACGTGATGGTGACCACGATGCTCCTCGGATTGGAGAAATAGTCTCGATGACACAAACCAAGTCCTCACGCCGGAAATTCTTAACAACAACCGCTCGCGTATCGGCCATGTCCGGACTCATGTCCGGACTCCCGGCCGGATGGATCGGCAGCGTGTACGCGGATGACGCGCCCGAGACCAAGACCGTCCGCTTCGGCATCATCGCACTCACGGACTGCGCGCCGATCGTCATGGCGCACGAGCTCGGTCTCTTCAAGAAGTTCGGCATCGAATCGATCATTTCGAAGGAAGCCTCCTGGGCCGTCATCCGCGACAAGATGAACCTCGGCGAGAACCAGGCAACGCACATGCTGCTCGGGATGCCGCTCGCGTCGACGATGGGCCTGGCGGGATCGCCGGTCAAGCCGATGGTCATCCCCTGGCTGCTGAATCGAAACGGCCAGGCCATCACGCTGAACAACAAGCTGAAGCAGGCCGGTGTGAAGACGGCGAAAGACGTGAAGCCGCTGGCCGATCGTGCGAAGGCCGCGGGTGAGCCGCTGACGTTTGCCATGACGTTCCCGCCCGGCACGCACGCGATGTGGATACGCTACTGGTTGGCCAGCGGCGGCATCCATCCCGACAAGGACGTCACGCTCATCACCATTCCGCCTCCGCAGATGGTGGCCAACATGAAAGTCGACAAGATGGACGGCTTCTGTGTCGGCGAGCCCTGGAACTACCGCGCCATCGTCGATGGCATCGGCTACACGGCGATCACCACACAGCAGATGTGGCGCGATCATCCCGAGAAGGTCTGTGCGTTCACAGAAGAGTTCGCGCTGAAGAATCCGAAAACCGTCAAGGCGATTCTCAAGGCACTCCATCTGGCAAGCGTGCATTTGGACAAGCTCGAGAATCGACGAGCGGCTGCTGCCATCATCGCACGGCCGACCTACATCAACTGTCCTCCGGAGATCATCCTGGAGCGGCTGCTTGGCGAGTACGACTACGGGGACGGCCGAAAGGAGAAGGATCCCTATTACATGATCTACTCGGACAGGAACTGCAACTATCCGCATCAGGCCTACGGCACGTGGTGGCTCACGCAGTTCCGCCGATGGGGCATGGTCAAAGGAGCGCCCGACTACGCGGGCGTCAGCAAGCGCGTGATGCGCCCGGACATTTATCTCGAGGCGATGAAAGAGCTGGGCGCAGTGCCGAAGGTTGCGCCACTTCAGAAGTTCGCGTTCTGGGACGGTGTGCAGTTTGACATGGCCGACCCCGAGAAATACGCGCGGTCCTTCCCCATCAACAGTCTCGCAGGATGATGATGATTCTTATTCGACGAGTGGGACATTTCTTTCTGCCGATGGTCGGTATCGTGCTTGCGGGGCTGGCGTGGTGGGCGGCGAGCACTCAGATAACGGATCTCCCCTCGCCGCTTCAAACGTGGGAAGAGAGCAAGCTGTACCTGCTCGAGCCGTGGGCCAAGCGTGGGGAAATGGATCAGGGGATGGCGCGGCTTGCGTACTACAGTCTGATCCGCGTGGCGCAAGGGTTCTTCCTGGGCATTGCCATTGGAACCCCTCTAGGCTTTCTGCTGGGGGTCTCTGCCACGGCGCATCGGATGTTCGATCCCATCATCCAGGTATTGCGTCCCATCTCCCCGCTCGCGTGGCTGCCCCTCGGCCTGGTGCTCTTTCAGAAGTCGGAGCCGGCTGCCTTGTTTGCGATCGCGGTGTGCTCGATGTGGCCGACGGTGTTGAACACGATGGCGGGCGTACGGGCCATTCCTCAGGATTACTGGAACGTCGCAAAAGTGCTTCGGCTGTCTCGGCTGACGACCTTCACGAAGATCATGCTACCCGCAACGTTGCCCTACATGTTCACGGGGTTTCGCCTGAGCCTCGGTATCGCATGGCTCGTCATCGTCGCCAGCGAGATGCTCACCGGCACGCCGGGCGTCGGGGGCTTCCTCTGGCAGGAATACAACAGCTTGATCTACTCGCACATCCTGCTGGCGATTCTGACGATCGGCGTGGTCGGCTTCCTGCTCGATCGGATGATGGGCATCGCGGAAGCCAGATTGCGCGCGCTGTAACGGCGGGTCCATAGAACAGGACCCGCCCTACGTAGGCCGGGTCTTGTTTCGCGGGACCTCTTTCACGTAGGCCGGGTCTTGCTTTGCAGACCCGGCAGGAGACTATGGCATTCATCGAAGCGGCCGGATTGTCGAAATCGTTTCCATCGCCGAGTGGCGTGCGTCACGTCCTCGCCGACGTGTCGATCGCCGTCGAGCGCGGCGAGTTCGTCTCTATCGTCGGGTTCATGGGGTGCGGCAAGTCGACGCTGCTGAATCTGCTCGCCGGTGTGACCGTACCCGACAGCGGGACGCTGCTCATCGACGGCCAGCCTCTGCAAGGCGTCGGCAAACGGGTGTCGATCGTGTTTCAGAACTACTCGCTGCTCCCATGGTTTTCCGCTCTCGAGAACGTGCGACTGGCAGTCAGAGCCGCCCAACCCGAGTGGCCGCGCGCCCAACAGAAAGAACAAGCCGAGCGGTATCTTCGTCTGGTCGGCCTTGGCAATGCCCTGCACCGGCGGCCCGGTCAACTCTCCGGCGGCATGCGTCAACGTGTCGCGATCGCCCGCGCCTTTGCCACGGATCCGGACTTGTTGTTCCTGGACGAGCCCTTCGGCGCCCTCGACGCCCTGACGCGGGCCAGCCTTCAACAGGAGCTCGCCGGGTTGTGTTCGGCAGCCGGCCACCCGGTGACGGTTATCATGATCACGAACAACCTCGACGAGGCGCTGCTTCTCTCCGACCGAATCATCCCAATGACGCGAGGGCCGCGGGCCACGCTCGGCACTCCAGTGACTGTCGATCTCAAGAAGCCTCGCGGGGCGGATCAGCTCTCGCACGATGAAGAAGCGATTCGCGTGAAGGACCACGTGGTTCAGTGCTTAACGGATCACCTTCATGCGGTGGCGGTATGAGCCTCATCGTCCCACTCGAGCTGACCGGCCTCACCAAGGTGTTCGCCACCGACGCGGGCCCGTTCGTGGCCGTCAGGAACGTCAACGTCCGCATTCAGAAATCCGAGTTCATCTGTATCCTGGGTCACTCCGGGTGCGGCAAGTCGACCGTGCTGTCGATCATCGCCGGACTCCAGCAAGCCACTGAAGGAGGAGTGGTGATCAACGGCAAACAGACCACCGAGCCCGGAGCCGATCGGGCGGTCGTGTTTCAAACACCATCGCTGCTGCCGTGGCTCACCGCGCAGGAGAATGTCCTTCTCGCGGTACGGCAGAAGTTCAAAGGGATGAACGGGTCCGCCCGTCGGGCGCACGCGGCGAAATACCTGGCGTTGACCGGCGTCTCCGACGCGGCCAACCAGCTTCCGAGAGAACTGTCGCTCGGCACGCAGCAGTGCGTGTCGCTCGCGCGAGCGCTGGCGCTCGAACCGAACCTTCTGCTTCTCGACGAGCCGTTCTCGATGCTCGATTCGTTAACGCGGCTTGATTTACAGGATACGCTGCTGCGCGCCTGGGAAGGGGACCGCAAGATTGTCGTGATGGTCACGCACGACATCGACGAAGCGCTCTACCTCGCCGACCGCATCGTCCTGATGACCGATGGACCAGAAGCGCGCGTTGGCGAAATTCTGGCTCTGCCGTTCGCGCGCCCGCGCGAGCGCCGTTCCGTCCTCGCCCACCCCGAGTACCGCCGCCTTCGTCAACACGTCATCGACTTCCTCGAAAATCACGCTCACCAGTCGGCGCGAAGCTCGTAGCCCACGCCCGCCCACGCCACCCACGTCCCCCACGCGCCTCACGCCGCCCACGCCACCCACGGCACGGGTGTTAGCATGGACGGTACCGTGCTGGACGAGAAGGACATCGAGGAGCGGTTCGTCCGTGCGTCGGGGCCGGGTGGGCAAAACGTCAACAAGGTCTCGACGGCGGTAGAGCTGCGCTTCAACGTGGGCGCGTCCTCGCTGCCCCACGAGGTGAAAGAGCGGCTGCGGCACCTGGCCGGCCATCGCATCACTTCCGGAGATGTGCTGTTGATCGACAGCCGCGAGTACCGCACACAAGGGCAGAATCGCGACGCGGCGCGCGCCCGCCTCTTGGCGCTCATTACCCAGGCGTCGAAGAAGCCCGTCAAACGAAGGCCAACGAAGCCCAAGGCCGGCGCACGCGAGAAGCGGCTCTCATCGAAAAAGAAACGCGGTGCGGTCAAGCAACTGCGCGGCAGAACCGGAACGGGGGAAGATTGAGCCGTCAGTCAAGTTGCGCGGTGCCTGGGGATCGGCGAAAATCCTAGACATGTTGTGGATGGCTCTAGGCATCGGCATCGGAGGCGCCTTACTCATCTATAGGACGATCCGTCCCATGAGGCACCGCCGCAAGAAATACGACGCGGGTGCCGTCAGTGAGTACTGGATCGAGCAGCAGCGCGGGCGTTCCGAAGACGCCTCGCGTTGAATCCCTTCGACACGACCCGCACCAACAACGCCGCCACCACGAGCGCAATGACTGGCGCGAGGAGCGCCAGCACCGCGATGACGATCGATCCAGTCAATTCCAGCGTGGCCAGGACGGGATTCCCGATCCCTGCGGTCATGGCCGAGCTCTTCAGCCGCAGCACCGACGTCGATACGTGGACAACTCCAGCCGTGCCACCGGCACCGATGATGGCGATTGAGTACTGCAGCCATGGCGGCAGGTCCGTCAGGAGTGACGCACTCGCGACGATGCCTGCCAGCACCGCAACCGGCGCGGCCAGGGTATCGAGCACGTTGTCGAAGAACGGCACGTAGTAGGCCACGATCTCGAGGAATGTCGCCGTCGCCAAGGCGACAGCCGCCGGTGGCGTCGCGAGCCAGGCGAACGAGGGCGAGAGATCAATCCAACCGCTTTGCGCCGCAAGGCTCAACGCGAGAAGCGGTACGAACACCCTGAAGCCGGCTGCTGCCGCCAACGCGAGCCCAACACCGATACTCACGAGCGATTCGGGTGTCATAATCGATATCTTGGCACCGTTTCCCCTCAATCGTCTCCTGGAAGGCCTCACCGGGACGAACCGCGCCGTCGAGTCCATGGTGCCGCGGCGTACTCTTCAGGACGTCGTCCTGCCCCCTTCAACGCGGCGGGCCCTCGACCAGGCGCTGGCGCAGGTGACGAGCCACGACCTGATTTTCAACCGGTGGGGACTGGGTCAGCGGCATCCGACAGGCCTCGCGCTCGCGTTCAACTTCGCCGGACCCTCAGGAACCGGTAAGACCATCTGCGCGGAAGCCATTGCCCACACTCTCGGCCGTCGTCTGCTGGTCGTCCGCTACGCGGAGCTCGAGTCGATGTGGATGGGAGAAACGCCCAAGAACGTCGCCGCGGTCTTCCGCCTCGCACGCCAGGAGCAGGCGGTGCTCTTCTTCGACGAAGCGGACGCCATCGCTTCGCGCCGTTCGACGTCGATCGATCACGGCTTCCAGCGCGAATCGAACATCGTCGTGAACGTGCTGCTCCAGGAGCTCGAATCCTTCAACGGGGTCGTCATCTTCGCGACGAACCTGGCGGCGAATTTCGATCCTGCATTCGAGCGGCGCATACGGACGCATGTGCTGTTCGAAATGCCGGGCGTAGACGAACGCGAGCAGATTTGGCGCGTGCAGATGCACCCCACGCTGACCCCGCTGGACGAAGACGTGAATTTTCGTGATCTTGCCGAGCGCTACGAAGTCTCCGGCGGGGATATTCGCAACGCCGTGCTCAAAGCCGCACTCGCGGCCGCCAGTGAGCCGCTGCGGGACACCCACAAGCTCATCCATCAGCGACACCTGGACGAAGGCATCCGCGACGTGATTGCAGGCAAGCGCGTGATGAAGCAGTCGTTGTTTGGAGATGCCGCGGCGAGGAGCGACCGCGGTCCGGCTCAAACCGGACATCACGTCCTGATATCGATCGCCGCGTTGCTCATTGCCATCATCGCGTTGATCGTCGCGATACTTCGATAGCCGGGCTGGAGCCCGGCACTACCGAGACCGGTCTATCCACCAGCGAGCCATGTAGACCAACACTCCCACCAGAGAGATAAAGAGCGCGAGCGGGAGGAGCACCGAGAGGATCCCGAGGGCGAGCGACGCCGCAAATTGCGCGAATGACACACGCGCGTCAGAAGAACGCGCGCCCGTGCCAGGCTTCGGCCGCCTTCACTTCCCATTTGCCCGCCTGAAGATCACCGACCCGCGTGAGCGTGTTGTCGAAGACCCGCGTGGTCGGCCCGACGGTGCCCGAAGCAGCCAGCTCTGCAAACCGCTCGCGCGTGACGCGCTCAATGGCATCGCCTTCCCGGTACAGCACTGGTGCGTTGTTAACGAGCTCGACGCCAAGCTCGCTCTCGAGCTGCTGCATACGGCGTACAAGAGCATCGACGGAGCAACCCGAGACGCCCGCCGCGCGCTCGTCAACGCCCACGAGCACGAACCGGTCGTGGCGCAAATCGCGGCCGGCGGTCAACGGCACGCCGTGCGCGGCCCACTGATTGATAAAGGCGTCGGTTTCGGCCAGCACGCGGTTGCTCTCGTCAGAGACGAGCGGCCGTTCGGCGGCGAAGATCCAGAGTCGTGCGTCCGGCGGTAGTCGATCGAAGGGGATACGCGGCATTCAACTAGTCTAGCCCACGATCTGTGGACGGCGGGGGTCCTCTAAACCCCAAATTGCTTCAGGTGATGATCGAGATGCTTGGCGTAAAGACGCGTCACTTGTTTGCCGCTCAACCGCCCCAACACCGGGCTGGGCGGCCATTCACCTTCGAGCCGCCTGGCAGCGAACTCGTCGACCAACCTCAAGCACCGGTCGCGTTCTGACGCAAAATCGTAGTCCTTGTCTGGCATCCATGTCGGCAGCGTCGGGGCGCCTTTGGGCCATGGGATTTTGATGACGATGAATCGCATCAGCGGCCCCGGCAGAGGCGACTTTGCGGGCGGGAGCTGCACATGGCCGAGCGCGCTGGCCATCGCTTCGTTCACATGCCAGAGCATCTGGCCGACCGACATCTTGCCCCAGCGCCGCTGTGAGTCTGCCCGCAGACTACGTAGTCGTCTTTCCAATTCGGTTTTGTAGCCAGCATCATGCAGTGCGCGCATCACCCCTCCAGGCCATCCTCGATCGACAATAGCCGATCGCCGACGCTATAGTTGATCATTCACCTTCTCAGGAGGAATCCGTGCGACGACTTATTGTTGGTTTAACCGTTGGCTTACTGGTAGCAAGTTCTGCGTTCGTGCAGGCGCAGAAAACGACTGAGTTGAAAACCGGCAACGGTGGCAGTCCACATGTCCGGACCGACTGGACAATCGACGGCGCCAACCTCTCCGTCGAGTACGGCCGGCCGTTCCTGAAAGGACGGCCCGAGGCGCAGATGATGCCGCCGGGACGCGAGTGGCGCACCGGCGCAGATGCCGCCACGATCATCACGACCGACAAAGCGTTGAAGTTCGGCTCGGTGAGCCTCGCGCCAGGCTCCTACACAATCAATACCGTGCCGGGCGAAAAGGAATGGCAAATCGTCTTCGGCCGGCTCGAGAAGCCCGGTCAGTGGGGCGTTCCCTACAAGAAGGAGCTCGAAATCGGCCGCACCGCGATGAACATCGGCAAGACGGCGAAGCCGATCGAAAACGTCACCATCTCGATCGACGACACCCCGGCCAATGGCGCGATGTTACGCGTCGAGTGGGGCACGGCGAGCGCCACCGTACCGTTTACGATCGGCTGATGCATGCCCCGTATCGTCGTCATAGGCGCCGGCGCGGCCGGAACGATGGCGTCGATCTTCGCGGCTTCGACAGGCGCCGAGACGGTGCTGCTGGAAAGCACCAAGGACGGCGGCCGCAAGATCCTGATCAGCGGGGGCGGCCGCTGCAACATCCTTCCCTCCCGCCTCGACGAGGCGCGCTTCGTCACTGATTCTTCACCGCGCACCCTTCGGCACATTGTCCGATCGTGGCCGCTCAACGAACAGATTGCCTTCTTTGAGCAGGAGCTCCACCTTCCCCTGGTTGAAGAGCCGGAGTCGCTCAAGCTGTTTCCGAAATCTCAACGCGCGCGTGACGTACGGGACAAACTTCTGGCCTTCGCACGTCACAAGGGAGTCACCCTCATCACGGATACGTTGGTGACTGACCTGCGTCCGACAGGCAATGGCTGGACGATCGAACGCGATGGCGGTAAGCCCATGGAAGCCGACGTTGTCGTCGTTGCAACGGGCGGCCTGTCGGTGCCGAGTACCGGGAGTGACGGGCGTGGGCTGGAATTCGTCAAGCGCCTCGGCCATCTGATGCACCCCACGTATGCCGCACTGACGCCGTTGACGGTGGGGTCCGGCTTTAGCCGGACCCCACCTCCTTTCTCGCATCTATCCGGCATCTCTCTGCCCGTCACGCTGACCGCGCAGTCCGACGAACGGAAGGCCGTCTCAACTGGTGGATTTATCTTCACGCATGATGGGTACAGCGGGCCTTCCGTCCTCGATGTCTCTCATGTCGCCGTGCGTTCACTCGCGGAGTCGCCACAACCGGCGCGCATCACCGTGCAATGGACAGCGTTGGACGATGAGGCGTGGACTACCGCACTCCGCCCGATCGGTACGCGCACGGTGACTGCTGCCGTGGGCGCACATCTTCCCCGTCGATTGGCCGACGCGCTGATCGCCCAGGCGCGCATCGACCCCGCTCTCCCGCTCGCTCAGCTCACGCGAGCCAATCGTGCCAAGCTCATCGAGGTACTAGGACGCGGGCCGCTGCCCTGGATGGGCGACGAAGGGTACAAGAAGGCGGAGGTGACCGGCGGCGGTGTGAGCCTGTCGGAGATCGATCCGAAAACCATGGAGAGCCGAACACACAAAGGGCTTTTTCTTTGCGGCGAGATGCTCGACGCGTTCGGCCCGATTGGTGGTTACAATTTTCTCTGGGCGTGGGTTACCGGTCGCGCCGCGGGAATCGGCGCGGCTAAAGCGGCAGCTCGGCTAACGCAGCAGCGCGGCTAAAGCCGCGCCCTACGTACGTAGGTCCAACGTACGTGTGTAGGGCGGAACTTTAGTTCCGCCGCACGACTTTAGTTCCGCCGCACGACTTTAGTTCCGCCACACGACCTTCGTTCCGCCTCGAATGATATGCTACGAGGACTGTATGCCCGTCGCGACACGAATATTGATTGTCGAAGATCACGCGGATAGCGCGGAGTTTCTGCGGTTGCTGCTCGAGCCCGAGGGTTACCTCGTGCAGGTTGCCGCCTCGGGGCTCGAAGCTCGCGCGTACGTCACGGCGTCGAAACCTGACATCGTGCTGATGGATCTGATGCTCCCCGATGTGGAGGGCCTGGACTTGCTGCGCGAGCTCAGAACCCTGAACCCCGACACCTGCATCATCGTCGTTAGTGGTCACGGGAGCATTGCGGTGGCCGTGGAAGCTATGGAAAACGGCGCGTTGAGTTTCATCGAGAAGCCGCTCAACCCGAGCGTGTTGATGGCGCAGCTGCACAAGGCGGCGGAGAAGCTGGCGCTGACGAGCGAAAACCGGCGGCTGCGCGCCGAGCTTGATGAAACGTCCACCTACGCGGGCGTCATCGGTAAGAGCAAGCCGATGCGCCAGTTGTATCAGCTGATCAAGTCGGTCGCGCCGACCGACGCCAACGTGCTGATCACTGGAGAGAACGGTACGGGCAAAGAAGTCATCGCGACCGCGATTCATGAGTCGAGCAAGCGTGCGGCCGGGCCGTTCATCAAGGTCAACTGTGCGGCCATTCCCACCGAGCTCATCGAGTCGGAGCTATTCGGCCACAAGCGCGGTGCCTTCACGGGAGCGGTCAACGACAAGCAGGGCCTGATGGAGCTGGCCAACAACGGCACGCTGCTGCTCGACGAAATCGGTGACCTGACGCCGAACCTTCAGGTGAAGCTGCTGCGCGTGCTGCAGGATCGCGAGTTCCGGCCAGTGGGCAGCACGAAAATCCTGAAGCCGAACTTCCGGCTGATTTCGGCGACGAACGTCGACGTCGACGCCGCGCTCAAGGAAGGGCGGCTACGCGAGGATCTGTATTTCAGAATCAACACGCTCATGCTTCCGGTGCCTGCGCTGCGCGACCGGTCCACGGATATTCCGCTCCTGGCGGAGTATTTTCTCCGCAAGTTCGCGACGCAGCACGGCAAGAGCGTGATGTCGTTCCATCCTGACGCGATTCGTACGATGGTCGAGTTCGCGTGGCCCGGCAACGTGCGCGAGCTGCAGCACGTGGTCGAGCGCGCCGTCATCCTCACCGAAGGTTCCCTCATCGGCGTCGACGACCTGCCCGACAGCATCAGCGCTGCTATATCCGCCAAACAGAGCTAAGCAGGACGTCCGTACTTCGCATACAGCGCGGGGAGCAGGAGCAGGTTCAGCAGCGAGCGACCCCAAGGTCGGACAGGGTCTCCTGGAAACCGGAGCTGTTCCACAAGGCGATAGCTCAGGAACCGCCAAAGCGGTCTCAACATGTCCACTACAATAACTCTATGTCGGTGTCGCTTCGTCATCCGCGCACGATAAAGGACATCCTGATCCTTCTCAGCGTGCTCGTGCTCGGCGCGGTCGCCGTCCTCACGATCGTCTTCGTCATCCGCTACTCTTTCGCCGTCAACAAGCTATCGCGCGGCATCGGCCAGACGATGTTCTACGGCGCCGATGGGAAGCCGTGGTTTCCGCTCGAGGAACACAGGCGCGACGTTCCGCTCAACCGCATTTCGGCCTATTTGCAAGACGCCGTCGTCGCGGTCGAAGATCATCGCTTTCATTCGCATCCGGGTGTCGATCCGATCGGCATCGGCCGCGCGCTGTACCGCGATCTCAAGGCACGCGGCCTTGAAGAAGGAGGCAGCACACTCACCCAGCAACTGGCACGCACGCTCTTTCTCTCCGGCTCGCGCGACTTCACTCGAAAAGGCAAAGAGGCCGTGCTCGCGCTGATGATCGAGATGCGGCTGTCGAAGACGCAGATCCTCGAGCTGTACCTCAACCGCATCTATCTGGGCGGCAGCGTGTATGGCGTCGAAGCGATGTCGCGCAACGTCTTCGGCAAGCCGGCCGCCGACCTCACACTGCCCGAGTCGGCGTTCATCGCGGGACTCATCAGGATGCCGTCGGCGCTTTCGCCGTGGTCGCACTACGACCGCGCGCTGAAGCGAAGTCACGTCGTGCTGGCCCGCATGCGCGAAGAGCGCCTCATCACACCGCAGGTCGAACAGGCCGCACGCGCTGCACCGCCCCGCATTCTGCCGTCGCCGGGACTGAACCGCAATGCGTCTGGTTACGCTGAGGACTACCTGCGCCAACAGTTCAGAGTCGAGTTCGACGCCGACAACCCGCCAGACTGGAAAGTGCAATCGACGTTCGTGCCCGAGATGCAGCGAGAGGCCGAGCGTGCCATCTCCGAAGGGCTCAAGCGATTCCGCCAGGCTGGGCTGCAGGCCGCGCTGGTGGCGATCGATCCCCACTCAGGAGACGTGCTGGCGCTCGTGGGCGGCCGCGACTTCCACCGCAGCCCGTTCAATCGCGCTGTCAATGCCAAACGACAGCCCGGGTCGGCGTTCAAACCGTTTCTCTACGCGGCGGCGCTCAACAGCGGGTTGTCCCCGATCTCGATCGTGTCGGGTCTCAACGATCTGCGCGTACCCGGTTACGACGAATGGGAAGTAAAGAACGCCAGCATCGAGACACGCGACACGCTATCCTTGCGCGAAGCGCTCTACGAGTCGAACAACCAGGCCGCCGTACGACTGCAGACCCAAATCGGCTCTCGTCCGGTCCTGCAGTTTGCCGAAGCGGCCGGGTTGCCCCGCATGCCGGATGTACCCTCGCTGGCTCTTGGCGTCGGCGAAGTGACCCCACTACAGCTGACCACCGGCTACGCCGTCTTCCCCAACGGCGGCTTCGCCATCGTGCCGCGGCCCATCGTGCAAGTGCTCGACGGCGACGGCTACGCCGTCTTCAATCGCGAGGTGCAACGGAAGCCCATCATCTCCGAAGGCGTCGCCTATCAAATGGTGTCGATGCTAGCCGACGTCGTCGACACGGGCACCGGCGCGGCCGCTCGGTCTCTGGGCGTGCGCTTCCCTGCTGCCGGCAAGACGGGCACGACCGATGATTTCAAGGACGCCTGGTTCGTCGGCTTCTCATCTTCTGTGGTTGCCGGCGTGTGGGTCGGGTTCGATCAGCCGGCATCCATCGGCCGCGACGGATACGGCGCGCGGTATGCGCTGCCAATCTGGGCTGACTTCATGTCCCGCACAGCCCGCATCCGCAAACCCGAAGGGTTTCGTGTACCGCGGACGGTCGAGGGCATTCCTCTCTGCCGCACCAGCCACCTTGTGCCGAGGGACACGTGCCCCGTGTACACCGAATACTTCAAGCACGCAGACGCCGTCCCCGAGGACAAATGCGACGTCCATCGCGGGCCGTCTCCCGCCGAAGTGCTCGGGAGCGTGTTCTCAAAACTCGGCAAGGGTATCGGGCGGATCTTCGGACGCTGATCGGCCGAGAGGGGCCCTTTGGCAGGAGATTAGGAGGTTAGAGGGCATCTCATAAATGCCTGAGCAGGATGCGGGCGCAGGCGAGCTGTAGCATCCCGAGGAAGTTTCCGACATGGTATTCCCAGCGCGTGACGGCACGGCGGGAGTTGTGTAGCCACGCGAAGAAGCGCTCGACCTTCCAGCGGCGGCGCCGCCGCCGTAACGGGCGGCCGTCCTGGGTGGGCGGACGGCTCCGGCCGCGGCGATGCGCGGCGATCATCTCGACGCCATAGCGCGCGCGGAGGAGGTGATCGAGCGGGTCGCTGTCGTAGCCGCGGTCGCCGATCAATCGCGCGGGGAGTTCGGGGAGGAAGCGGGCGTCGAGGGTGGCGGGGACGAGGTGCGGCTCATACGGTGAAGCGCTGGCCACGTGCACGGCGAGAGGAAGACCATGACCGTCGACGATCGCCATGATCTTGGTGCCTTTGCCGCGGCGCGTTGGACCGACTGCAGCGCCCCCTTTTTCGCCGAGGCGAAGGTCGCGTCGACGAAGGCTTCACTGAGGTCGATTTTGCCGCGGTCGCGAAGATCTTCCGCGAGCCGTTGCAGTAACCGATCGAGTCGGCCGCTGCGCTGCCATTGCTGAAAGCGCCGGTGGCAGGTTTGATACGGCGGATAGCGCCGCGGCAGGTCATGCCACGGCGCCCCGGTGCGCAGTACCCAGAGCACGCCGTTGAGAACGGTGCGCGCATCCGTCCACGGGCGCCCGCGCCGATCGGGGCGCCGCCGCGGACGGAACGTCGGTTCGAGCACGGCCCATTGGGCGTCAGTGAGGTCCATGCCGTCGAGTACGACGGCCATCGTAACTTTGTTCACCGACCTCGAATGGGGTTTATGAGATAGCTTCTAGGAGAATCTTGGGTTTTCACCCACGCTTCTCTTGACGTACAGGTCAGGGTGCTCCAGACGTCGGATCCCATTTCTCAGCGCAGATACGTTGAAGTTGATCAGGAGTCCCACGGGACAGCCAGTGAGTTTCGACACATTCGATCGCCTTTAGTTCCACAATAAGGGCGTTTTCAATCAGGAGATCGAGTCTGAAGGCGCTACCAATGGCATGTCCCTTGTAATCGAGTTTGACGTGCCGCTCGGTGGCGAAAGAAAGATGGGCCGCGCTCAGTTCGATAATCATGCACTCCCGATAGGCAGACTCCAGGGTTCACCTCTGCAGTAATGGGTGTCATCCGCGTGGCATCAGCAAAGAGAGGGCCGGTCGAGCCTTGCGGGGTGTTTCTCTGTGGAGACGGGACACGTTGGCAGTATTTGCAACGGCATCCACATCAGCACGCACCTATATCTGTGTACACCCAGGAATTGATTCTCCTATTCTCCTAATCTCCTGCTAATTCTCTGCTGACCCGTGATCTGCTCGGCCCGTTTCAACGCCTCCTGGATGTTCGCGCAGATGTTGTCGTCACCAACGTGACGGTGGAACTCCGCGCGCTCCATGAGGTGCGCCGGTTGCTCGCGCGCGCCGCATAGCACAAGCGTGCGCCCAGACCTGGCGAGCTGATCGGCGAGGTCTTCGAGCGCCTGCAGACCGGATGCATCCATGGCGGGTACATGTCGAAGCCGAACGATCACGATCGGCGGCAACGTGTCGATATGGTCGGCGATGCGATCGAGCTTGTCGGTAGCGCCGAAGAGGAACGGTCCATGAATCCGGTACACGGCGGCATACGGCGGAATCGTCAACCCCTGCAGCGAATGGACGCGGCCCTCCTCAATCAGCTTGCCCGTCACGCGCGCAATCGACGTCGTGTTGGCCACGCGCCTGATGAACAGCAGGGCTGCCATCACCATGCCGACTTCCACCGCGACGGTGAGGTCTGCAATGACGGTGAGGGCGAACGTCGAAATCCAGACGAGCATATCCGCCTTCGTCTGCTTGAGCAGCGACGGAATCTCGCCCCACTCCCCCATGTTGTAGGCGACGACGAACAGAATGCCCGCAAGGAGCGCCAGCGGCACCTGCGCGGCGAGCGGCGCCGCAAACAGCAGGATCAGTAAGAGGGTGATGGCGTGGACGATGCCGGCGACCGGTGTCTTCGCACCAGATCGGATACTCGTCGCGGTACGCGCGATTGCGCCAGTCGCCGGCAGGCCGCCCACCAGCGGCGAGCATATGTTGGCGAATCCCTGGGCGATCAGCTCGACGTTCGGGTTGTGGCGTGTGCCCATCATGCGATCGGCGACGGTCGCCGACAGCAGTGATTCGATCGCCCCGAGCATCGCGACAGTCAAGGCGGGCACGACAAGATCCGGCAACAGGCTCCATTGTGGTGACGGAAACCGCAAGGTCGGAAGACCCGATGGCACCCCTCCAAACCGGGTGCCGATCGTCTCCACGGGCAGCCCGATGGTGGCCACCGCGAACGTCACGGCGAACATCGCGAGAATGGTCCCCGGTACCCGGCGAAGCACGCGCGGTGTCACCACCACGATCGTCAGCGTGACAAGGCCGACGATCGTCGCTGGCGCCGAGATGGTGTGGAAACTGGAGACAACTGAGCGCATGCGACCGACGAAGTCATCGGGCATGTCGCCGATCTGCAGCCCGAAGAAATCTCGCAACTGCGTACTGGCAATCAGCACGGCGATACCGTTGGTGAATCCGACGATCACGGGACGCGGAATGTATTTGACCGCCGAGCCGACGCCCGTGGCGCCAAGGGCGACGAGCATGACGCCGGCCATCATGGTGCAGAGAAAAAGGCCGTTGACGCCATACTGGCTGATGATCGCCGCCACCACGACGACGAAGGCGCCCGTTGGACCGCCGATAGCGGTCATGGAGCCGCCGAGAGCCGACGTCAGAAACCCGGCGACGATCGCGCAGTAAATGCCGGCCTCGGGCGGCATGCCCGATGCGATCGCGAAGGCCATGGCGAGAGGCAGCGCGACAAACCCTACCGTGACGCCCGCAATTGCGTCGGCAATGAAAGTCTGTCGAGTGTAGGTGCGGAGGGCGATGAACGACTGTGGAACCCAGAGCCCCATCGGGTATGTGCAGTATAGGGTCAAGGCGCCGATCTGTTAAAATGAACAGATCATGATTTCAGTAAGCGGCGTATCTATGCGGTACGGCTCGAAGGTGCTCTTCGAGGACGTCACGACGACTTTCTCGACAGGCCGGCGATACGGTCTCACCGGTCCCAACGGCGCCGGGAAATCCACCTTCATGAAGCTTCTCACAGGCGAGCTCGATCCGCAGCAAGGCACGGTGGTGCGTCCATCGAAGCTCGGCGTGCTGCGACAGGATCAATACGCCTTCGACGCCCATCGCGTGATCGACACCGTGATCATGGGCAACCAGCGCCTCTGGTCGGCGCTCGTCGAGCGAGACACGCTCTACGCAGAACCGGAGATGACCCACGAAGCCGGCATGCGCCTCGGCGAGCTCGAGGGCATCGTCGGGGAGGAAGACGGCTACTCGGCGGAAAGCGATGCGGCCATTCTGCTTCAAGGGCTCGACATCGCGGACGAGCTGCACGAGCGCAAGATGGCCGAGCTGCAGGGCGGACAGAAGGTCCGCGTCCTGCTCGCGCAGGCGCTGTTCGGGCACCCGCAGGCGCTGCTGCTCGACGAGCCCACGAACCACCTGGACCTCGACTCGATCCACTGGCTCGAGCAGTTTCTCGAGCGTTACGACGGCACCCTGATCGTCATTTCGCACGACCGCCACTTTCTCAATGCGGTCTGCACCCACATCGCCGACATCGACTACCAGACGATCATCACCTATACCGGCGGCTACGACGATATGGTGGTGGCCAAGACGCAGATTCGGTCGAGCATCGAGTCCGAGAACGCACAGCGCGAGAAGAAAATCGCGCAGCTGAACGACTTCATCCAGCGCTTCGGCGCCGGCACGCGCGCCAGCCAGGTGACGTCGCGGCGCAAGGAAGTCGAACGACTGCAGACGACCGAGCTCGCGCGCTCGAACATCCAGCGTCCCTACATCAAGTTCACGATGAAGCGGCCGTCAGGAAAAGTAGCGCTGGAGTTCAAGGGCCTGAAGAAAGCGTTCGGCCCTTTGAAGGTCATTCCGGGCTTCGACGCCGTCGTGAACCGTGGTGAGAAGATCGTCCTCGTCGGCCGGAACGGTGCCGGCAAGACCACCTTGCTGAAGGCCCTGCTGAGCGATGCGCCCGGAATGAAGGCGTCACCATCAGATGTGGATGCAGGAAAGGTTACATGGGGCCACGAGGTCTCGATCGGCTATTTTCCGCAGGACCAGACAGGCGCCATCGAGAAAGGGCTGACGGCGGTCGAGTGGCTGCACCGCTTCGACCCCGATGCGTCGCGCCAGGACATCCACGGACTGCTCGGACAGATGCTGTTCAGCGGTGAGGAAGGCCTCAAGCCCACCGAAGCGCTCTCCGGAGGCGAGACCGCCCGCCTGCTCTTCTGCCGCATCATGCTGCTGAAGCCGAACGTGCTCATCCTCGACGAGCCTACCAACCACCTCGACCTCGAGTCGATCAATGCGCTCAACATCGCGCTGCAGAAATTCGACGGCACGATTCTGCTCGTCACACACGACCAGGATCTGCTCGAAGAAGTGGGCTCGCGCGTGTGGCAATTCGAACACGGCAAGATCACCGACTTCAAGGGCACCTACGAGGAAATGACGACCTCGCCGGCGTAGGACCAGCCTGGCGGGCGCAACTGAAGTTGCGCCCTACGACTGAAGTTGCGCCCCACCGCACCGCGCCCTACGACTCTTGGTGCGCGACAACTGTAGGGCGCGACTTTAGTCGCGCGTTTTTCTGTTAGTTCTTGGTGCGGCGTTCTACTGCAACAGGTACAGGCGGGCGATCGCGTTCGCGCATCTCGAAGATGGCGAACTCTTCCATCACAAGGTACTCGGCCAGATTCGCAGGGATGTCGTACACCTCGCCAGGCCGGTAATAATTCAACGACGCTTCAACAGTGGCGCCCGCAGGCTCTCGAATGATCCGGACCTTCATCGTTATGAGTACTGGGTTCATGCTAGCAGCAATCGGGTGTGATTGTGTCCGAAAAAATCGATCGCCGATTACTGCATGGACCGTGTACACCGCAGTACGTTCAGATCCGAGTCACGGCCTCCGCGAAATGACATGCTGACCAATGTCCGGGTGCGATCTCACGAAGCGGCGGATCTTCGACCGCGCACACCGGCTGCACCATGAAGCAGCGGGGATGAAACCGGCAGCCCGCCGGTGGCCCGGCGGGGTTCGGCACGTCTCCCTTGAGAACGATGCGTGTCTTCTTCGAATCGGGATCGTGCGAAGGAATCGCCGACAAGAGGGACACGCTGTAGGGATGCTTGGGATTTCGATAGAGATCGACGCTCGGCGCAAGCTCGACAATCCGTCCGAGATACATCACCGCGACGCGATTGCTGATGTGCTCGACGACCGACAGATCGTGCGCGATGAAGAGATACGTCAGCGACATTTCCTTCTGCAGATCGCGCAGCAGGTTGACGATCTGCGCCTGGATGGAGACGTCCAGTGCCGATACGGGTTCGTCGGCCACAATCAGCCTCGGGTTCAATGCCAAGGCGCGCGCGATGCCAATCCGCTGACGCTGGCCTCCCGAAAACTCGTGCGGATAGCGCGCAGCCTGACTGGGCGACAGACCAACCATCCGGAGGAGCGCCCCAACACGCTCGCGTGCGACCTGACCTCTCGCGATGCCGTGAACCGTGAGCACTTCCATCAACATCGTGCGGACACTCAAGCGCGGGTTCAGGCTGGAATACGGATCCTGAAAGATAATTTGCATCTGCCGGCGAAGCCGGCGCATCTCGCGAAACGGAAGGCCCACGATCTCCTGCCCGTCGAACTTGATGCTCCCTTCAGTCGGTTCCATTAGCCGGAGGACGCACCGGCCAGTCGTGGTCTTGCCGCAACCGCTCTCCCCCACGAGGCCGAGCACTTCGCCCTGCTTCACCGAGAACGAGACGCCGTCCACCGCGCGCACATGGCCGACCGTGCGCGAGAAGAGCCCCTTCTTGATGGGGAAGTGCTTCTTGAGGTTCGAAACCTCAAGAATGATCGGCGCCTCGCTCATCGCGACACCCGGTCCGGCTGAGGCCGGACACTACTTTCGGAAGCCGGTGGCACCGGGTCGAGCGCCCCTGCGGCGATCTCATGCGAGCGCCAACAGCGCGCCAGATGATCACCGGCGATCGGTTCGAGCGCAGGATGCTCCAGGCACTTGTCGATCATGACGGGACAACGCGGATGGAAGCGGCAGCCCACGGGAAATCGCGCCGGATTTGGAACGGTCCCCGGAATCACGCGCAGGCGATCGACCACCTCGCCTAGCTTTGGCAACGAGGCCTGCAGCCCCGCGGTGTAAGGATGCAGCGGTGTGCGGAAGGTCGATCGCACGTCTGAGTATTCGACGACCTGCCCTCCGTACATCACCGCCACGCGGTGCGCGGTCTCCGCGACGACCCCAAGGTCGTGCGTAATCAGGATGACCGCCATCCCCATCTCGCGCTGCAATTCCCTGAGCAGCTCCAGAATCTGTGCCTGAATCGTCACGTCCAGGGCCGTCGTCGGCTCGTCGGCGATGAGCACGGCCGGGTGACACGCCAGAGCCATGGCAATCATCACCCGCTGCCGCATGCCCCCCGACATCTGGTGAGGGTATTCGTCAACCCGCTGAGCCGCCGCCGGGATGCCGACACGTTCCAGCATCTCGATCGCGCGCTTGCGGCCCGCGCGCCGGTCGATGTGCTCGTGCAATACCACCGTCTCGATGATCTGCTCGCCGCACGTGTAGACGGGATTGAGCGCGGTCATCGGCTCCTGGAAAATCATCGAGATTTCCTTGCCACGGATCGTGCGCATCTGTTCGTTGGTCAGCGGCACCAGGTCGCGGCCTTTGAACAAGATGCGGCCGTCGACGATCCTGCCGGGCGGCTGAGCCACGAGCTTGAGAATGGACAACGCCGTCACACTCTTGCCGCTGCCCGACTCGCCCACCACCGCGAGCGTCTCGCCGGCGTTGACCTCGAACGAGACGCCGTCAACCGCGCGGATCACGGCGGTGTCTGTATAGAAATAGGTCTTGAGGTTCTCGAGACGAAGCAGCGGTGTCCCTGGCGCCACTATGCCTTGCCTCCCGTCACTCGCCGCGGGTCGAGCGCATCGCGGAGCCCATCACCAAGAAAATTGAAGGCCATCACGGTCAGGAAGATCGCCGTGCCTGGAACGAGCAGCAGCCATGGGAACGTCGTGAGGGCACGGATGCTTCGCGCCTGGTTGAGCATGTTGCCCCACGACGCGCTCGGTTCCTGCACGCCGACGCCCAGGAACGACAGCACAACCTCTCCGAGGATGTAGCCTGGAATCGACAGCGTCGCCGCCACGATGACATACGACATCGTGTTGGGCAGCACGTGCCGCGCGATCACACGGAGCCGGCTGAACCCGAGCGCCTCCGCGGCCGTTACGTAGTCGTTCTTGCGCATCGACAGCACGAGGCCACGGATGACGCGCGCCAGCCCCGCCCATCCGATAAACGCGAGAATCGCGACGATGCCGAGGTAGACCTGGCGGCTGGGCAGATCCATGGGAAACACCGCGCGGAGTGCGATGATGAGGTAGAGCGATGGGATGCTCAGCAGAAGCTCCGTGATCCGCATGATGATGGTGTCGACAAAGCCGCCAAAATAGCCGGCCACGCCGCCAAGGAGCAGTCCGAGCGTGAACGAGATCGCGATGCCGACGATGCCAACGGTCAGAGAAATCTGGGAACCGTACAACAGGCGCGACAGCACATCGCGGCCAAACGAATCGGAGCCGAACAGCAGCACGCGCCCCGGCGGATCCACACCGTAGAGGTGCACGTTCGATGGAAACACACCGAACAGCTTGTAGTCGTACCCCCGCACGAAAAACCGCAGCGGCAGCTCCTTCTGCGTCTCGCCGTACTCGAAGCTGCCGACATCGACGAGCTGCATCTCCCGAACGAACGGCCGCAGGCTGAAGCGGCCATCGCTGCGGAACCAGTGGAGGGCCTGCGGAGGATGGAAGTACTTGGCGCGATCCATCTCTTCCTGCGGATACGGCGACACGAACGGAGCCAGGAGTGCCAGAGAGTAGAAGAACAGCAAAACCGCTCCGCCGGCGATGGCCAGCGGGCTCTTCTTCATCTGCGACCAGAAGACGACGCCCGGCGACTGAGGCGCCACACTCTCTTCGGGCGGTGTGATCTCAGTCATACGTGATTCGCGGATCGGCAATCGCCAGCAGCAGGTCTGCGATGAGATTCCCGACAATCAGCACAAGCGACGCCATCAGCACGGCGCCCATGACCAGATACTGGTCCTGCGTCAGGATGGCATCGAGCGTGAGCCGGCCAAGCCCAGGCCATGAGAAGATGATCTCCGCAATAAACGACCCGGAGACCAGAGCTCCGAGCGTGTAGCCGAACAGGGTGATCATCGGATTCAGCGCGTTGCGCAGCGCGTGCTTGATGATCACCGTCCGCTCGCTCAGCCCTTTTGCACGCGCCGTGGTCACGTAATCGAGGCGCAGGACATCGAGTAGGCTCCCCCGCATCTGCCGCATGCGGCTTGCCAGAGGAATCAAGCCGACGACCAGCGCCGGCAGGACGAGGTGGTGGGCGATGTCGAAGACCTGACTGATTGAGTCGAGCTCGTCGTAATCGAGCGACCGCATGCCGCCGACGGGAAACCAGCCGGTCCGGGCGGCCAGCATCAGCAGCAGCAGGCCGGAGAGAATCTCGGGGATCGACAACCAGACGAACGCGATCAGCGACAGCAACCGATCGATCCACGAGTGCTGCTTCACGGCGGCGACCATGCCGAGCGGCACTGCCAGGCCCCAGGTGACGACGGCCGCCGCGACCGCGAGAATGAGCGTGTTCGTGAATCCCTCGTACAGCACATCGAACACCGGCTGATGTCGCGAGAAGGACTGCCCGAAGTCGAAGTGAAGGATGACGTTCCGCAGGTAGATCCAATACTGGACGTACCACGGCTTGTCGAGACCGAACCGGACGCGCATGGCTTCGATCGTCTCGGCCGAGATGCCAGGATTCTCGGCCATTTGGTTGAGAAAATCACCCGGCGCGAGCTGTAGCAGCAGGAAGGTAATCAGCGAGATGCCGAGCAGCAGCGGAATGGTCTGCAGCACGCGCCGCAGTACATAGGTGCGCATGAGGCAGGTCTATCGCTCGACGGGCTTCACGAAGATCCGCTCGGCGTTCCAGAGAAGGCGATGCGCCATGATGCTGGGCTGCACGTTGCCAAATCGGTTGCTCACCGGCAGCTTCACCTTCAGGATCGGCAGCCAGATGAACCAGCCCTGTTCATTCATGATCGTCTGGATTTCCTTGAAGGCTTCCTTCTGAACGGCTCGATCCTGACTCGTCAGGATCACGTCCATCAGCTGGTCAATGCGGCCTTCTTCCGGGGTCGCCGGTTTCCGTTGTCGCGGGAACCAGAAATGCGTCTCGCCTGACGACCGCCAGACATTTTGACCGTTGCCGGGAGTTGGCGGAACGCCGCTCTGCAAGCCGAGCAAGATTGAATCGTATTGAAAGTCGGATCGGATATTGGTGATCAGTGTGTTGAAGTCTACCGGCGCCAGCGTGACGCGGATGCCGACCTTCGCCAGGTCATCCTTGATGAAGTTGGCCATCGCGACGCGGAGAGTGTTGTCAGCGTTTGTCTTTATCGAGAAGGCGATCGCATTGCCGCGCTTATCTTCGATCACCCCGTCGCCATTGGAGTCCTTCCAGCCGAGGCCGGCCAGCAGCTTCCTGGCTTCGCCCAGGTTGTAGTCGCGGTTGAGAAGGTCGGGAACGTACCACTCCCGATTTCCGCGAGACGCCAGGGACCAGCTCTTCTCGCCGTTACCGAAGAAAATGCTCGGAATCATCGCATCACGATCGATAGCCATCGACACCGCGTGACGGAACGTTCTGTTGTTGAACCATGCGTACTTGAGCGGGTCAACCGACGGAGCACCAGTGCGCTGATCCCGGTTGAGATTGAACCAGATGAAATTGCTGTTGAGTCCGGGGCCAAGGTCGTGCAGCGTGAAATTGCCGTCCCTTTGATTGTCCTCGTACCAACGATAGTTTTCCGGCTTCACATTATCGAGCCCATCGAGCTCGCCGGATCGGAACTTCAGGTCAGCGGCGTCCTGATCGGGAACGATGAGAAACACCACCTCGTTCAAGTATGGAAGCCGCCGGTTGTTCTGGTCGAAGCCGTAGTAGTGTGGGTTGCGCGCCAGAACCGTTTTCTCCCCAGGCACGTACTGGCCGACTCGCCACGCACCGCCGGTCACCAGTTGGTCGGGCGGAGTCCCCACGTTATATGCGGAGGCAAAGTTTCCATCCTTGTAGGGCTTCTCGAGAATGTGCTTCGGAATAATGGGGAGGCCGCCCTGGCACAAGGCATCCAATAGCGCCGAGTTTGGCTTCAATGTATTGATAACGACCGTGTGCGCGTCAGGCGCGGATACGCGGAATTTCTCTCCCCCGGCTTTCAGTGAGTCCTGCGCGGACGGATGCAGCGTGTCATCGTATGCTACCTGGAAGCTGAACAGGACATCCTCAGCGGTGATGGGGTGCCCATCCGAAAATGCCGCACCCTTCCGAAGATGAAACGTCCACGTGATCCCATCGGCGGCGACTTCCCACGATGTCGCCAGCTCAGGGGTGAACTGCTGGCTGGCGTTCTCAAATCTCACCAACGCCGCATCGGTTAGGGTGGTCACATCACTAGAAGACGTTTCCGTGGCCATCATGCCGTTAAAGGTCTTCGGATTCGCGGTTTGACCAAGAACGAAACGGCCGCCGTACCGGCCTACCGCTGGCAGCTGCCTGATGAGCGGCTCAGCCGGCAGCGGATGGGGATCGGAATACTCCACCGTATCTGCCGCCCGGCGGCGGCACCCGGCCGAAGCGATCGTGATGGCGCAGAGCGCGAGAATGACGAGCGATCTGGGGCGAAGACGTCGTATAATGTCCATTGTTCGGATTCTACTCCGGACGCAGCTGGCCCTCATTCTGCATTACGGACAGCTGCTCTTCCCGTTTTCCTGAGCTTTCGAGCACATCGAACCGGCCTACAGGCCAGAACTGTGTGTCGCCGATACATTAGTGTAAGGACAGGCCCATGAAAAACGCGTATCTGATTGCCATTACTGTCGCCTCACTCATTGCAACCGCGTGTGCGTTCGAGAACAAGTCGGAGTTGATGACCCCGACCGCGCCCAGCGTCAACGTGGGCGGTGCAGGCGGAAATAACTCCACGACCCCCGTCTCCGCCTTCACCGGCGCGTGGGGTTCCTCCTCATTAGCCGGTCTTCCGATCGGTAACTGTACCGACCTGAAATGGCTGATCACCGAACAGACCTCCAGCACCATCGGTGGGACCGTGTCGGCGACCTGCGCCGGCGGAGCCACCGTGACGGCGACGCTGACCGGCCAGTTGGTCAGCGCAGACAAGATCAACCTGACGGCGACCGGCACGATCCTCGCCCTCGGAATTCCCTGCGCATTAAACCTGACCGGCGTCGGTACCCGTCAGACCAACGATTCGATGAAGCTCGACTACCAGGGCACCCATTGCCTTGGCAGCGTCAGCGGATCCGAAACGCTTCGCCGCTTTCCAATCTAGCCGTCGCAGGCGGGTCTTGAACTGCAAGACCCGCCCTACTGTTGAGGGCGTCCCAACCCGTTGAGCCGGCGCGAACGCCAATCTCGCATTGCCGGGTATGACCATACGAACCCTTCTTCTCCTCACCGTCTTTCTCATACCGAGTATCGCGACTGCACAATCACTCGAAGTGTTTGGGGCAACTGGCGCCGTGCGGCTTCTGGATGACGAAGGGAGCCTTGGCCTGGGCGCGCCGTTTGTGGGCGGCGTGGGATTCCGGTCACCTCATGGTTGGGGCATCGAGGCGCTGGCCGAGGCCCAGCGGGCCGACCGCAGGTTCTCGAGCGGCGTGCGATTCGACTCGACGGTGACGGCCGCCAGAGCCCGTCTTCTGAAGTACTTCCGACAGGGCCGTACGCGACCCTACGCAGGCGGTGGGTTGGGAGTCACGCGGATTCGATCGACTTACGACTTCCCGTCGGGTTGCGGCCTCGGGCCAAACAACCAATTCGCATGCACCGGCCGCGATATCAATCGGCGGACTTCAACCGCAGGCACCTTCAGCGGCTTCACCGGCGTGAGAATTGCCGCCGGCGGGCGCCTGTTCATCCGACCGGAGCTCGAGATCTCGCGCGCCGGTGAGCACACGCGTCTAGGCGGCACGGTCGCGGTCGGGGCCGCATGGTAGAGTCGTGCCGTGAATCTCAGCGGCGTGTTTCCACCGATTCCCACTCCATTCGAGGACGACGCGGTCGATCACCGCGCGCTCGCGAGCAACGTCGATCGATGGATGCGCACGCGGCTGACCGGGCTTGTCGTCCTCGGGTCGAACGCCGAGGCGCCGCTGCTGGAAGACGCCGAGTCTGACGCCATCATCGACACCGCTCGGCAGCATGTGCCGCGCGATCGTACGCTCATCGGCGGTGTCGGACGCGAATCGACCGCCGCCACCATCGCCGCGGCGAAGCGGGCCGCGCAACTCGGCGTCGACATCGTCCTGGTGCGAACGCCGTCGTTCTACAAGAATGTTATGACGAGCGACGCGTTCGTCCGGCACTACTCTGCTGTAGCGGACGCCTCACCGGTTCCCATTCTCCTTTACAACGTCTCGATGTTTACCGGCGTGAACCTCCTGCCAGACGCGGTAGAGCGCCTCTCGCAACACACGAATATCGTGGGGATGAAGGAATCGAACAGCGATCTCGTCCAACTGTCGGAAACGATCGCGCGCACGCCGGACGACTTCGTCGTGCTCTGCGGGTCTGCCGCGACGTTCTACGCGGCGTTGAGTGCCGGCGCCAGCGGCGCCGTGCTGGCGATTGCCGCAGTGCTGCCGGACCTGTGCATGGATATTTTCGATCTCGTCCGCGCACAACGGCACGCCGACGCGCTGGCCCTACAGCGCCGCATCACGCCGCTCGGCCACCTGCTCGGCGCGCTCCACGGAGTGGCAGGGTTGAAATACGCCCTCGATCAGCTTGGATACGTTGGAGGTCCTACGCGGTCACCGCTGGGAACGGTGCCGTCCGATGCGCAGGATCTTATTCGTGAGCAGCTGGTCCGGCTAAAGCCAGACGCTACCGTGGTTTGAGTTTGTAGAGGGCGTTGTCGCTAGCGAGATAGATGGCACCGTCTCGGCCCTCGGCGACGACGCGGATCGGGCCGATTTCGTCCGTCAAGAGACGTTCGACCGACGCGACGCGGCTTGCGTCGGCCAGGTCGAACTGCAGGCGCAGAAGCTCACGGCCCATCTCGGCCGCGATGAACAGATTGCCGCGGAACGCCGGCATCAGTTTGCCCCGGTAAAACGCTGCCGAAGAAGCGCCGGTGCCCTGGGGCAGCTCGTAAGAGGTCCGCACGACAGCGCGGCGTCCTCGCTCCGGGCTCTGCCGCGTCACGGCGCTCAAGCGTCCGCCGGATGGCGCGACCGTATCGATCACCCATAAATCTCCGCTGGCGGGCTGCCAGTCCAGCGCCGTCGGTTGCGGATGATCGAGGGAGTAGATAGGCGTGAAGCCGGGCTGATCGTCCGGCGTGGTCGCATCGACGTTGAGCCGCAACACCTTGCCGTTGAAGGAGCCGAGGCTGCCTGCCGCGCGCCCATCCGCGGCACTGTCCAGTGCGAGAAACAACTTCCCGTCCGGCCCGGTGCGCAGCGTTCCGCTCGCTCCTCCGGCATCGGCAGGAACTCGATCCAGGAGCATCGCGCGATCGCCAAATCTGTCTTCGACACCGCGGAAACGCGCGAGCATGAATTCGAGGCCTCCCTGCGGCGCGTCGGCGGCCCAGAGCGCGTACATGAACCCGGTCTCATCGAATCTCGGATCCAAGGTGATGGCCAGCAGACCTCCGTGCGGCAGTGCAATGTCGCCAGAGAGGTCGAGCGCCGGATCGGGCACGAGCGCTCCCTGTTTGATGGCGCGTACTGTACCGCCGCGCTCGGCCACGAAGATCGTCCCGTCCTCGGCAAAGGCGACGTCAGAGGGCAGCTGCAGCCCATCCGCAACAGGTTCCAACTGCAGGCTCAGACCGTCGGCTGTCAACACAGTCCTCGACGGAGGCACGCCGCCACCAGCACCAACGCCGGTCATGACGACCCTGAGTGCGACCGAACGAGGGCTCTCCGTGGGGCCCAAGGGACCCGACACAAACGAGGCGAGCTCGAGCACGTGCGGGCCGGGTGTCATTGCGGGCAGTGCCGCACTGCAGTCGAAGCCGGCCTCCGTCTGCGCGGTCCCGCAGCTCACGCCTGTCAGCGGCGTTCGCACGCCGTCGACGTAGATTGCATACTCAAGAAGGGCGAGCTGGATGACGTCACCGGCCAACTGATTCCAGGCAATCCTCTCGCCGCCGGAGAGCACAACGTCTCCGCCCGGATTGCCGGAATCGGGGACCGGCGGATCCTTCTCGTCGCAGGCAGCCAGCACGAGGCATGCAAGCAATGCTAGAGAAAGGCGGCGCACCATGATGCGCATGATAGCCCACGGGCACCGCCTGCGTTACGATAACTGCATGCGAGTGGTCCCGGTCGTGCTCGCGTGCGGAATGTTGTTATCCGTTGCCGGCGAAGTGAACGCTCACCTTCGCGGCGAGATATTCGCGAGCGGGTTCCAGTCGCCCGTCGCATTCGTCCAGGATCCCACGAACAGATCGGTGCAGTTCGTCGTGCAGCAGGGCGGGCGCATCCGAGTCGTGCGCGACGGCGTCGTGCTGCCGACAGATTTTCTCAACCTCACGACCAGCGTCACGTCCGGGGGTGAACGTGGATTGCTCGGATTAGCTTTTGCACCGGACTACGCCACGAGCGGCCGGTTCTTCGTCAACTTCACCAACAATTCCAGCGACTCGGTGGTGGCGCGCTTCCAGCGATCCACCGATTCTCTGGTCGCTGATTCCGGCTCGAGATTCGACCTTCGACTCGACGGCGCCCGGCGATTCGTCGCGCAGCCCTTTCCGAATCACAATGGCGGCCATCTGGCGTTTGGCCCAGACGGCTACCTCTACATCGGGCTCGGCGACGGCGGATCGGGAAACGATCCCGACCACCGCGCGCAGAATCCAAACGAGCTCCTGGGAAAGATGCTCCGCATCGACGTCAACGTGCCGGACGGTGACCCTGCTGGATACAGCATTCCTGCGGATAACCCCTTCGTCGGTGTGAATTTCGCACGCGGCGAGATCTGGGCGTTCGGCCTTCGCAACCCCTGGCGATACACCTTTGACGACGTGACGCGCGGCGGAACCGGAGCGCTCGTCATCGCCGACGTCGGTCAGAGCCGCTTCGAGGAGATCGACTACGAGCCTCGAGGACAAGGCGGCCGCAACTATGGCTGGCGGAATCGAGAAGGGGCGCACGACAACGTCACGTCCAGGCCGCTCGCCTACCAGCCACCGACCGATCCCATTTTCGAGTACGGCCGCAGCGACGGGGGATCGGTCACAGGAGGATACGTGTACCGCGGCAACCAGCTTGGCGCCGGGTATCGCGGCCGGTATTTCTTCGCAGATTTCATTTCAGGGCGCGTCTGGTCGATCGCCTTGTCGCTCAGCGGAAGCGGCGAGGCCACGGCGTCAGACCGGCGGGAGCACACAACCGAGCTCGGCGGGCGCGCAGTGCTCGGCAGCGTCAGCTCGTTCGGCGTGGACGCCGATGGCGAGCTCTACATCGTCAACTACTCCGGCAGCGTCGTCCGGATTAGTGGCACCGGCGTCACGCCGGCGACACCGACAGGACTCAAGATCGTCAAGCCTTGATCCACCACCGGCAGGTGGAGGTATATTCGTTTGAACGGAGGCTGCCATGCCACGAAAGAAGAAAACACCCACCAACGGCTCGACCGACAACCTCAACGATTTTGACGCCGTCGCCCGAAGGGCGTACGAGATTTACGAGCACCGTGGCGCCCGCGACGGGGCGGACCTGGATGATTGGCTGGAAGCCGAGCGCGAGCTGGCGCAGGGGACGAGCGATGTTACCGGTCCGGCGCCGTCGAAGCCGAAACGCCGGAAGGCTTCCGAACGAACCGGGCGTTGAAGAAGTAATACGCGCTGGCAGCGGCCAGCACGAGCCCGACGACCTTGAATTCTTCCTGCGTCGCCTGCGAGAGCAACCAAACAATGCCCGTGGCCGCAAGCAGCTGGATGACTGGCCCGCCGCTCAAGTTGAACGGCGCGCCGGCCATCCGCACGTCGCGCCGCTGCAACTCATACGACGCTCCCACGCACATCAGATACAACAGCAACGCAGATACGTTGGCCATCACCACCAGCGTTTCGAAGCTGCTGGAAATGGCAAGGGCCGCTACGACCACGGCATACGACACGATGGCCAGCGCCGGCGTGTGATACCGCTGATGGACGTCGGCGAACCGCGCGGGCAACACGCCGTCGCGTGCCAGCGCGAAGAGCGCTCGCGGTGTTCCCAGCATATCGCCGGCGACATAGCCGAAAATTGAGACCGTGCCCCCGGCCAGCAGAACCAGCTTCCCGATGTCACCGAACAGACGTCGAGCCGTTTCGGCGAGCGGCGCGGCCTTGTACGCAGGAAGCTCGGGTCCCAGCACGCCCTGCGCGACCGTTTGCACCGCCAGATATATCAGGGTCGCCGTCGCCAGCGCGAGGAGAATCGCGCGCGGAACGGTGTTGGCCGGATCGCGAACCTCTCCGGACGGTGTGAGGGCCACCTCGACGCCGACGAAAGCGAACAGCAGCACGATCGAGGCCTGCCCCACCTGCGACATCGTCGGCCACGTCATCCGGAGGAACTCGGGATTCATCGACCAGACGCCGGCACCGACCAGAAACAACAACGGGATCAGCTTCGCCGCCGTGATCGTTTCCACGAGCCGGATACCAGGCTTGATGCCGCGAACGTTGACGACGGCCAGCACCGCAAACAACACGACGAGCAGCAAGGCGCGCAAGGGTCCACCGGCGAGTGGCGGCGCAAGCACGCCGACGGAACCGGCAAACGCGGTCGCGACCGAGGCCACGGATAGACAGGCGGTCAACGTGTAAAGAAGACCTCCGAGGAATCCTGCAAATCCGCCAAAGGCGACTTCGATGTACGCGTAAAGACCGCCGCTCAGCGACACGCGGCTTCCGGCCGCCGCAAAACAGAGTGCGATCAACGTCATCAGCAACGCGCATACCAGGTAGGCGATAGGCGCGGCCGCCCCGAGTGCCTCGCCAACAGTTGCGGGCATCAGGAAGATGGACGAGGCGATCGTGACGTTGATGATGCTCGCCGTCAGAGCCCGCGTGCCGATCACGCGGACGAGCTGGGCGTCGGGAGCACTCGCCGTTGTCCCTGCGACGTCAGCGGTCATAGGCTGGGCCGATTTCGTTCTCACCCAGCTCCAGCTTGAGAACCAGCACCGACATGAGAAAGTCCATCTGCCATTCGTTGTCCGCACCGCGCTGGATCGTCAGCACGCGGCCGTTATTGATGTGCCAGTCCTGCATGCGCTCGAACACGCGGATGCCGACGGCGATGGCCTGCGGAAAACGCTGATTCAGGCGCAAGAACTGCCGCTGGCGATCGCGGATCGCAGCGACCGTGGGTGTCGACACCTTGTTGGCCAGCTCCGCTAAGGCGCCCTGAATGGAACGCAGCTCGTCGGAATAGTTCGCCTCTGCACCGCTGCGCTGCGCCGCGGCCGCATCATCCGCTTTCAACTGAGACATGACGGCCCCGCCGGCGATTAGCTCTCGTCTGGACAGCATCGCGCCCTCCTAATGGAAAAGGCCGGGATTGCTCCCGGCCTGCTTTCGGCCGACCTGAAGGTCGGCACTACGTTTTGCTAGCTTGCGTCTCAGGGCCAGTGCTGTTTGACGATGCTCGCATCGATCGACGCCATCGTCGTCTTCCCCGCGGCGGCCGCAGCATCGACCAGCTCTTTGAAGATGATGTCGGTCAGCAATTTCTCAACGCCTGCGGGCCCGAACGCGCCGAGGGCCCATCGCGACGCGCGGCCAAGCCAGACGGCGTCGGCGCCGAGCGCCAGCGCCTTCAATATGTCGCTGCCGCGGCGGAAGCCGCTGTCGATCATCACCGGGATCTTGCCATTCACCGCCGCCACAATCTCCGGCAGCACCTCGAGAGTCGAAGGACCGTAATCCATCGATCGGCCGCCGTGATTCGAGACGACGATGCC
>DATEEI010000057.1:0-4618 GCA_035281225.1 Vicinamibacterales bacterium | reverse complement strand
GGACTACACCCGGAACCACCACCTATTCCTGGTGCGTCTGGGATGCCTGGTCATGATCACCTCGAGCATCCTGTACACGACCTGGGGCATGACGGTCACGATGATGGCGCGCCGGATCGAAAAGGATTGGCCGATCCTGTTCTACGTGCAGATGGTCAGCCTCGCCGCGTGCGTCGTCGTCGTCCTGCTGATCGGGTACTTTTGGGGTGCGGCGGCATGGCGCGCCGGCGAAACGTTGCCGGAAGTCACGCAGGCGCTGAACGATGTCGGCTGGCTGGGCGTTCTCTTCACCGGTGCACCGTTCGCGGCATACCAGATCGCACTGGGTTGGGTGACGCTACAGGACACGTCGGAACGACCTGCCTTTCCGCGCTGGTCCGCCTATCTGAACTTCTTCGTCAGTGTGTTCATGATCGAGGCCGGTCTGCTGCTGTTCTTCAAGACCGGCCCCTTCTCGCAGACGGGCATCTTCGTGTTCTACATCCCAATGATCGCGTTCTTCGTCTGGATCCTCACGTTCTCGGTCCTCACATTCAAGGCGATCAACGCCGAAGTCGTCGCACGTGGCGCGGTGTCGGATCGCGCCGGTGCGGGCGTCGTGGTCGGTACCCGCGTCGGCGCGCACTGATCTGATGAGGTTCGAGGCGTCCCTTCTTGCCGCGCAACGCGAGCAGTGGCTGGGCTACCGCGTTCCGAGCCTCGTGGTGACGTTCGCGGCGCTCGGTTCCTTGTTTCTCGCGTTCCAGCTCTTCGTGCTCGCGAGCTGGGTGCTGGGTCCCCACTTCGTGCCGACGGATCCGGGGCCGGATCCCATCTCCGAGAGCAAGCTGCGACTGTTCGCCATCATGCAGATCGTGGTGCCGTTGGCGGCGGCCGCCATGTCTTGGAAGCTGCTGTTCGGTCCGTGGTTTCGCACCGGACGAATCACGACGGACGGACGGATCCTGTTCTCGGCCGCGATGGTGTTCTTCTGGGACATGTCCCTGAACTACTCGTCGATCGCGCTCTTCTACAACGCGCACCTGGTCAATTTCGGCGCGTGGGCCAACGGCGCGTGGCCCGGTTGGTATAGCCCGAGCGGCCACCGCTTGCCGGAGCCGATCGTGTTCATCATGCCGGCGTACCTGGCGCTGGTGTTCTCTCAAGCGCTGATCGTCTGCTGGCTGCTGCGCATGGCGAAGGCCCGCTGGCCCAGCATGGGCCTGGGCGCCACGTTGCTCGCGATCGTCGTGGGCTTGACGATCATCGACTCGATCGTCGAAATCACGGTGCTGCGCACGGGCTTCTACGCCTATCCCGGATCGATCGGGTCGCTGACGCTGTGGGCGGGCCAGACCTACCAGTTTCCCCTGACGGAAGGATTTCTCTTCGGTGGTCTGGGCGTGGGTTCGTGCGCGGTGATCTGGTACTTCCGCGATGACAAGGGGCGGACGTTCGTGGAGCGGGGCATCGACGCGCTACGCTACTCCGATTTCACGAAGTCGTGGCTCCAGACGCTGGCGGTGTACGGGTTCATCCACACGGCGTTCTTCGTCCTGTACTTTATCCCTTGCCAATTCGTCACGCTCAATGCGGATTCGTTCCCGCAGGGCTATCCCTCGTACATGACCAACGGCATGTGCGTGTATGGCGTCCACCAGGACCAATGCCCGGGGCCCGGCGTGATGATGCCGCGGCCGCCATTCGAATAAGCCTTGCGGGGCCGAGACGTTCGGTCCAACGAAATCGCGACGGCGAGCCTACCGTTTACTGGAAATCCCACTGCAAGCGCAAACCCCAGGCATGCGGCGGGGCCAGTGTCTTGAAGGTCCCAAAGTCGGTCTGGAATTGCTGCACGTGATAACGCTCATCAAGCACGTTTTGCCCGAAGACGGTGGCCTTGAACTGCCAGGGCGTGTATTCGTAGCTGATGCGCGCATTGAAGATGTTGTAGGCCTTTTCCCTCACCGTGTTGCGAGCATCGTGGTAGAACCCGGAGTTGTGGTAACCATCAACCGCCGCTTCGAGCAGGCCGTCGCCAAGATCCAGCGCCTGCGCCACCGTCGCGCCACCGGAAAGCTTGGGAGCGCGGACGATCTCGTTGCCGGAGAAGTCCAGGCCCTGCTGGTAAACACCGGTCACCGGGTCGAATCCACTGCCGTTGGTAAAGTCGAGGTATCTTGCCTTGACGTATGCGGCGTTCGCGCTCACCACGAGTCCAGGATTGAGGTCCGGCATCGGCAGGGCGGTCGCCTCGATCTCCGCGCCGCGCGTTCGCGCGGAATCGACTGACAGGAAGCGCACGGCGCCGCCCGACAGGAGGGACACGAAGCCCGATTGAAGGTCGTCGATATCGTTGTTGAAGATCGCACCGTTGAGACGAATCTGGCCCTCGAGCAGGTCCGCCTTGAAGCCGAGCTCCCAGGTCGCGACGCGTTCCGGCTTGATGTAATCGGGCGCCTTGTAGACGTTGACGATGTTGTAGGTGCCACTCTTAAAGCCCACCGAGTACGAAAGGTAAATGAGGCTTTCGTCGGTAGGATGCACGCTGAGCACACCCTTTGGCGAAACATTGTGTGCTGTCTTGCTTTGCAGCGGGAATCGAAGCAGCGTGGACGATTGGTCACCTCCCGTCGGATCGACGATGCCCGTCTGCGCCTTCAGCACCGAGCGCTTCTCGGTCTGGAAACGCGCGCCGACGGTGAGGTCGAGCCACTCATTGAAGTAGTAGGTGGCCTGACCGAAAGCCGAATGGCTCACGGTGCCGAGCAAACCGGCGAATGCAACGGTGAGACCGCCCTCTTCAAGAGGCGTGTTATCAGCTGGCAACATTGCGACCAGCTCCTGGATATAGGCAGGTAGCGGCTGGCCAAGCAACGTTTGCGTCGTACCAAAGGCCTGGGCGCCCATTTTCAGCACACCAGGGTCGTAGCCGACTTCGCTCTTGAGATAGTAGGCACCCGCGACCCACTTGAACGATTCGGCACCCCAAGTGTCCTCGTTGGAAGTGATCTGCAGTTCGGCCGTCTGGTAGTCGGCGTACTGCTTGTCGGTGTCAAAAGCGGCAAGAGGAAGCTGGGTGCCATCGAAATCGACAGTTGTCGCGTCGACTAGCAAGTACTGATCGCTGCCGAGCAGCTTCACGTCGAATCTCGGCAGGTTCCACTGCAGATTGGCGTAGATCTGTCGGTTCGTCGAGTGACCATCCGGGAAGAGGTCGGTTTGCGAGTGGTAATCGTCCGGAACCGGCTGGGCGAGAGCCGCGATCAACAGGCTCGGGTCGGTGTTTTTTCCCATCGTGATTCCGAACTGCTCGGCGTACGATCCGGTGACGGTCAGCGTCAGCGAGTCGGCTGGCATGAACTTGACGCGTCCCCGCGCCGCGCGCGTTTCATCCGGCAACACGTCGTGGAACGCGTTGTCGTAGGCGTTGTCGCGCCGCGCGGCCAAGCCAGACAGGCTGGCCGAGAGCCAGTCGGTGATCGGTCCACTGACCGAAGCCTTGAATTGACGGTTGTGGAAGCTGCCGATCTCGCCTTCCAGTCGGCCGGCGAGCGCGTCAGACGGGTCCTCGGTGACGATGCTGATCGCACCGCCCGTCGAATTGCGGCCGAACAGCGTGCCCTGCGGGCCCTTCAGAACTTCGACGCGTTGGATGTTGGCGAGCGATTGGGAGACGCCCTCGCCTTGAACGGTGTAGATGCCGTCGATGTAGGTTGCGACGCTTTGATCCGCGGAGAGCACGAACTGGTCGGTACCGATGCCGCGCAGGTAAAGCAGCGCGTAGCCGGCAACGGTGTTGACTTGAAAACTCGGCACGGCTTGGCCGAGCTGATAGGTATTCTCGATGCCGCGCGCAACGATCGATTCGCTGCTGAAGGCCTGGATCGAGATGGGAACATCCTGCATGTTCTCCTCTCTCTTCTGAGCCGTCACCACAATTTCCTCCATCAGGGGATTGCGTGATGCAGTTGCATTTTCATCCCGGGTTTCCTCGGCAGTCTCGGCCTGTGCAGCATCGACAGCAACGGGGGATGCCTCGTCGCCCGCGCCAGCGGTCGTCGGCGCGGCCTCCGACACGGAGTCCCGAGCCCAGGCGGGGTGCTGCGCGGCAGATATGGCCAAGGCCAGAGTCAGGCCTCGGATCGTCAATACCTTCATCTCCCGATCCCCTTCAGTCGCATTGGTTCCGCTGTCGTTCATTTCTGTCCCGTCGATGGCCTCGGGATATCGGCCGAAGCGTATCGAGGGAGCGCGGCTTCGGCTTGACTATCCTGGGCTCAGCATTTGACTAAAATGGTCACTTCGCGCTCCGATATCGCTGCGCCATGACCCCGGCATGCGCGGGCTGCAGAAAGACTTCTCCACTTGGAGGATTGGTCACATGGGAACCCCCGTCCAAGGCGACAACATCTCCGGCACACGCGAGCTGACTCGACTGATGGATCCGTCGGTCTCGCCCCTTCGCTATCAGATCACGACGCACGCCGGATCGGCGTTCAGCAGTTTCGATGGCGCTCTGCTGGGACCGGTTGATGTTGTTCGTTATGAAACGCTTGGAAGGTGCCGACTCAGCCGGACGCAACAGCACCTTCGCGCCGATCACATTGACGATCTGCTTTTCTGTGTGACCCTGCAG
>DATEEI010000056.1:0-32149 GCA_035281225.1 Vicinamibacterales bacterium | reverse complement strand
CTGCAGTACGTAAGTCCTCGTACCCTGAAGCACGCCCGCCAGACCGGTCGCAAACCGAGCGGCGTGCCGGCCGGCTGCGAGTGCCTCTCCGCCCGCTTCCACGCCAATCAAGCGAACCGTCTCATCGCGAATAAAGGCATCGAAGATGCCAAGTGCATTGCTGCCTCCTCCGATACAAGCCACGACCGCATCAGGCAGTCTGCCGTTCATCTTCATGAACTGCTCGCGCGCTTCGCGGCCGATCACCGACTGGAATTCACGGACCATCAGCGGATACGGATGCGGGCCGAGCACGGAGCCCAGGAGGTAATAACTGTCGGTGACGTTCGTCACCCAATCGCGCATCGCCTCGTTGATGGCGTCCTTCAACGTTCGGCTGCCCGCCGACACACCTCGCACTGTGGCCCCCAAGAGCCGCATGCGGACGACGTTCAAAGCCTGGCGCGCCATATCGTCGGTGCCCATGTAAACATGACACTCGAGCCCAAGGAGTGCACAGACGGTCGCTGTCGCCACCCCGTGCTGGCCCGCGCCGGTTTCGGCAATAACGCGTGTCTTGCCCATGCGTTTCGCGAGCAACGCCTGTCCCAGCGCGTTGTTGATCTTGTGGGCACCGGTGTGCGCCAGGTCCTCGCGTTTCAGAAAAATTCGCGCCGCAGGTTTTGGCAAGGTCGCGCGAAGGCGTTGAGCCTCGTAGACCGGCGTCGGCCTGCCGACATAGTGCGTAAGCAGTCGATCGAATTCCTGTAGGAAGGATGCATCGCGTCGGGCTTCGAAGTACGCCTGCTGCAGTTCCTCCACGGGGGCGACCAGCGTTTCTGGCACGAACTTCCCGCCGTACTCACCGTAGTAGCCGCGCACGTTGGGATCGCGGTGGCCGAATCGCGTATCAGTCATGCAGCGCCTCAAAGAGACTCCTTAGTCGAGCGGGGTCTTTCACGCCGGGCGCCGATTCGACCCCCGACGACACGTCGATGCCGTACGGCCGAACCGACCGCACCGCGAGCTTGATATTGGCCGCGTTCAGGCCGCCAGCAAGAATCGTCGGCCTGGTGACGGCAATCTCGCGCGCAGCATCCCAGTTCACCGTGCGTCCAGTCCCTCCATGCCTCGCGTCATCGTGCGCGTCGACCAGCAGCACGACATCGGGCTCGAATTGCATAACATCAGCAGCGCCATCGTCTCTCATCGGTATTGCCTTGATGATCTTGCGTCCGAGCGTTCGACAATACGCGGGGGGCTCGTGTCCGTGGAGTTGTGCACAGTCCAAACCCGCCGCGTCCATGATGCTGCGAACCTGCTCGACGTCTTCGTCCACGAAGACACCAACCTTGACGACGTGCGACGGCAGCCGCTCCGCGATTGCCTTGGCGGCCTCCGGTGCGAGATAGCGCGGGCTGCCGGGCCAGAAGACAAACCCTATCGCGTCCGCACCCAGCGCGCTTGCCAGCTCCGCATCCTGCAGCCGGGTAATCCCGCAAATCTTGACGAATAACTTCGTCACGACGCCACGTCCTTCAAGAGCTCGCTGAGCGCGAGTCCCGGATCGGGCATGCTCATGAACCGCTCGCCGATCAGAAAGGCGTCGTATCCAGCCGATCGCAGACGGCGCACATCATCGCCCGTCTTCAGGCCGCTCTCGGCAACGGCAATGACGTCCTGAGGAATCGACTCGACGGCTTGATGGCTCACTTCAGTATCAACGGCCAGCGTTCGGAGATTCCGGTTGTTCACCCCGACGATCGCCGCACCAGCCTCGAGCGCCATCGGCAACTCGAGCAGGTCGTGCACTTCGACGAGCACGTCCAGACCCGCGTCCGTCGCCCCCTGATGCAACTGCCTGAGATTTGCCGGATCCAGCGCGGCGACAATCAGCAGAATGGCATCGGCCCCCGCCGCCCTTGCCTCGAGAATCTGATACCGGTCGACGATGAAATCCTTGCGGAGGATCGGAAGCGTCGTCGCGCCTCGCACAGCGATGAGGTGATCGAGAGTGCCATCGAAAAATGTGGACTCGGTCAGCACCGAGATAGCCGCCGCACCCGCGACATCGTAACCATGCGCGACGGTGGCTGGCTCATAGTCCGGTCTCAGGACACCTTTCGATGGCGACCGGCGTTTGCACTCGGCAATCACGTTCACTCGGCCTTGCTCTTCGAGGGCGCGCTTGAAGACACCGCACCTGGGCTCGACAACGGCGGCACGCCGATCCATCTCCGCGAGCGGCACCTTGGCCGAGCGCACCTCCACGATTCGCCGCGTGGCAGCGACGATAGCAGCGAGAAGGTCGGGGGCCTGCGCGGTTGACGTCATGACACTTTCGATGCGGTAATCATCTTGTCGAGCGTGGCGCGACCCGCCCCTGAATCGATGGCCCGCGCTGCCCGATCGATCCCATCGCGAACCGACGTAGCTTTTCCACCCACAAACAGAGAGGCGCCGGCGTTCAGGAGCACGACATCTCGCCGCGGGCCCTTCTCGCCGGCCAGCACACCGCGCAGAATGGCTGCATTGGTGGCGGCGTTTCCGCCCTGCAAATCCGTTCGCTCGGCCTTCGGAAGTCCGAAGTCCGATGGGTGCACGTAGAACGTCGACACTGCGCCATCGCGGCATTCCGACACTTTGGTGTGCCCGGTGGTCGACATTTCATCAATGCCATCGGCTCCGTGAACGACCCACGCCCGCTTCGAGCCGAGCAACAACAACGCCCGCGCAACGAGCTCGGTCAGCTCGGAGTGGGGCACACCGACGAGTTGACTCCGCGTGCCGGCGGGGTTCGTCAGCGGTCCAAGCAGATTGAACGCGGTCCGGACGCCAAGCTCCCGTCTTACTGGCGCGGCATGGCGCATCGAAGGATGGAACGTCGGCGCGAAGAAGAACGCGATGCCGACTTTGTCGAGCGACTCCTCAACGACGGCCGGCTCCGCAGCAATGTTGACGCCCAGTGCCTCATACACGTCCGCGCTTCCACACTGGCTCGAGACCGATCGATTGCCGTGCTTCGCGACGCGAAGCCCAGCCGCCGCCGCGACCAGCGCCGCGGCCGACGAGATGTTGAATGTCCCCGATCGATCGCCGCCGGTCCCGCACGTATCGAACACGTCCTCGAACGTTCTTGTCAGTTGAACGGCGTTTGCGCGCATCGTCCTTGCCAGCCCAACCATCTCGGCCGGCCGCTCGCCTTTCATCGTGAGGCCTACCAGCAACGCGGCGATCTGTGCTGGCGTGGCATCACCGCTCATAATGGCGCCCATCGCTTCGGCGGCTTCGTCCGCCGACAGATTTTCGCGATGCATCAGCTTCTCGAGAAGCGGAGACAGATTCATGACTGTTCACGGCCCGGCTCGAGCCGGGCGCTGCCTACGTTTAGGAAATTTCTCAGCAAGTGGTGCCCTTCACGCGTCATGATCGATTCGGGATGAAACTGCACACCGTGAATGGGAAATTCCCGGTGACGCAACGCCATGACCGTCCCGTCGTCTTCGGTCTGTGCCGCGATCTCGAGGTCCGCTGGCCAACGTTCGCGGTCGACGATAAGAGAGTGATAGCGTGCCACCGTCAAGGGGCTGGCCATACCGGCGAACACGCCTGTCCCATCATGCGTGATGGTCGACGTCTTCCCGTGCATCGGCGCTTTTGCACGCACCACAGATCCGCCAAACGCCATGCCGATCGCCTGGTGGCCGAGGCACACCCCCATCACCGGAATCGTCGGGCCGAGCATCTTGATGACGTCGAGCGTGATGCCTGCTTGCTCCGGTCGGCCGGGCCCTGGCGAGATCACGATCCGATCCGGCTTCATCGCAGCAATCTCGCCCACCGTAATTTCGTCGTTTCGCCGGACGAGCGGCTCGGTGCCCAACTCGCCCAGGTACTGCACGAGGTTGTACGTGAACGAATCGTAGTTATCGATAACCAAAATCATTTCTGCCCTCTGCCCTCCGACCTCAGCCCTTCCTACAGGCCTTCTTGCGCAAGCTCCAGGGCCCGAATCAGGGCCTTCGCCTTGTCCAATGTCTCCTGATACTCGGCCGATGGGTTCGAGTCCGCAACGATGCCGGCCCCAGCCTGAACCGTGGCGCGCTGACCGGTGATGACGAGCGTCCGAATCGTGATGCAGAAATCGAGGTTGCCGGCAAAATCCAGATACCCCACAGCGCCGGCGTAGATGCCGCGCCGATCGGGCTCCAGCTCGGCGATGATTTCCATCGCTCGAACCTTGGGGGCTCCCGAGACGGTTCCAGCGGGAAAACATGCGACAAGAGCATCGAGACGATCGCGGTCTTCGGCCAGCTTGCCCTCGACAATCGAGACCAGGTGCATCACGTGCGAGTACTTCTCCAGCCCCATGAACTGCGGCACACGTACGCTGCCGAACTCCGAGACGCGCCCAATGTCGTTGCGTCCGAGGTCGACGAGCATCACGTGCTCCGAGCGCTCCTTCTCATTACGCTTCAATTCTTCCGCCAGGCGCATATCTTCGTCATCGCTCCGGCCCCGAGGACGCGTTCCCGCGATGGGATGGGTCTGCGCCATCCGGCCCTCGACCCGAACGAGCATCTCCGGCGACGACCCAACGATGGAGACTTGCCCCATGCGCAAGAAATACATGTAGGGTGACGGGTTGACGTGCCTGAGCGCGCGGTAGACAGTGAACGGGTCCGTGGTGATGTCCGCTTCGAACCGCTGGGACAGCACGACCTGATAGATGTCTCCTGCAGCGATGTACTCCTTGGCGGTCTTGACCATCTCCAGAAAGCGCTCGCGCGGCACGTTCGACTTCACCTCGATAGCCTTCCCGGGCCTTTGTTGAGGGTGCGACACGTCGCGCCGCAACTCGCGCTCCAAGAAGTCGATCTTCGTGCACGCAAACTGATAGAGCGCCTCGAGGTCGTCGTCTGGCGTGATGCGGGCGTTGGAGATGATGAGGATGCGGTGCTGCACGTGATCGAACGCGAGCACCGTATCGAAAATCATGAACCCGGCTTGGTCCCTCAACGCAGGATCGGGATCGCCGGCATCCTGCAGCGTCACCGGCTCGAACCACGCGGCCGTGTCGTAACCGAGATAACCCACCGCCCCACCGGTGAATCGCGGCAGTTCCGGGACGAACGGCGAGCTGAAGTCCGCCATCATGGCGCGCAGCACCTCGATGAACCCCTCAGCCTTCTCCGTCGTCACGCCGGCACGCTCGATGATGGTCTTCCCATCGCGCGCGCGCAGCATGACGAAAGGATCCTTGCCGAGAAACGAGTAGCGCCCGACATGCTCGCCGCCCTCGACGCTTTCGAGCAGGAATGCGTAGTCGGAGTGTTCGGCGATTCTGAGGAACGCCGAGACCGGTGTCAGGAGATCGGCGACGAGCTCTCTGACCACCGGGACGAACGTGCTTCGCTGCGCCAGCTCGACGAATGCTTCAAATGACGTCTGTTTCATAGGGCCGCCAGCGCCGCCTGGCGCAATAAATTGACCGGAGGCCGCCGCCCGAGCCACCACTCCGACTGGTCTTCGGCCTGCGCCACGAGCATGTCGAGTCCGCCGATGGTGGCACAGCCGGCCGACGCCGCGTCCTTCATCAGGCGCGTTTCGACCGGGTTGTAGACCAGGTCGTACACGAGGCTGCCATCGAACGGCCCTTCGAACGGGGTGCCGTCTACATCCGGGTACATCCCAACCGGCGTGGTGTTGACCAGCAAATCCCAGCTCTTCGCAGGTACAGGCAACACAGCACCCACCCCGTCGACTATCCGCGCAACTGCATCGGCTTTCGATCGGCTTCGGCCGTACACCACCACGTGGCTACCCGCGGATTCGAGGGCAACCGCCACCGCACGTGACGCCCCGCCTGTGCCAAGTACAGCCGCCCGCGCTCCGCGGAGATCGAGCTTCCCGATCAGAGGCGTAAGAAATCCGCTGACGTCGGTGTTCCGAGCCTCCCACCGTGCGCCGTCGCGCCGGTAGGTGTTCACGGCGCCGACCTTCCTGCTGAGATCGTCCACGTCATCGGCCCGCTGAAACAGATCAACCTTGTATGGAATCGTGATGCTTGCACCCTTCACACCGAGCGCGGTCGCGAACATCGTGAAATCTTCCGCGCTCGAGGCGACGAGCGGCAGATACACGGCGTCCGCACGCGCCGCTCGGAACGCGGCGTTGTGCATCGACGGAGAAATCGAGTGGGTCAGCGGTGATCCGACGACGCCGTAGATGTCCGTGCGATCCGTGATCCCCCGAAATCGGAACTCATCGAGCATCCGCGTTGCCGGGAGTTGTCCCGGCACAAAGCCATCGCCGGCGTACGACCAAAACGAATGGAAGTGCGCGGCCAGCACACGCGTCGCTACTCCCACAGGCCCCATCGCGACGAGCACCGTCTTTCCTGAGCGCTCGAGCTGGAGAAGGCGCAAGTTGTCCGCGAGCGAGCGCGCTGTGATCGCGACCTTGACGATTTCCGCTCCCATCGTCCGCATAGCCCTGACACGCTCGATTAGGTCCGCTGGAACCCCTTCGTAGTCGTGCGTCGATATGACGATTCGCTTTCCTCCGGTTGACGCAATCAAATCGCGTGCGAAGCTGGCTTTCGCCTCGACATCGACGTATTCGGCACCCAAGGCAAGGGCGCATTCGAGAATCTTCCGGCGTTCCACTTCCGATCCGTCGAAGTGTCCGCCCTCCCATTTGGCACGGCACGTCACAACGACGGGCAGCCGACGATCCGCCACCGCAGCCGTCGCGTCAGGGTCACGGACGTGGTCGAGCCGCAGCTCGATCAGATCGACAGCCTCGACGGCATCGCGCCGCCGGCGCAGCTCCGCCATCGTGGGCGCTGCGACGGTGGCGACGAGAAGTGGTCTGGACATAAAAAAAGCCTCTTCAACTGGTTGGGCTGAAGAGGCTTTGCTGGCTCCCGAGGATGTCGGTCTTAGGCCAAGGCAGTCGCCCCGTCAGTGCGGGCGTAATACCACCATCCAAAACCAAACGACACGTTGCCCAGCGCGACGACGACAGGTCGCGGGGACCGTTTGGTGGTGGAAGTGGGCTGCGTCTGCGTAGGCACGAGAAGGCTGGACGATATCAGGAACCCTTTGAAATTGTCAAGAGATGTGCCACTATAATTAAAAGGATTCCCCAATAGATTCAACAACATGAAGAGACTTTCTTTCGCCCTCGTTGCGAGCCTGGCGCTGCTGGTTGTGTCGCTTCCGGCGGCTCCCCCCTACTACCCGATCGGCCAGGTCAGGCCCGGAATGGTCGCGACGGGTCATACCGTCTGGCAGGGCAACCAGATCGAGGAGTTCAAGGTTCACATCCTGGGCGTCCTTCACAACGTGATCGGTCCGAAGCGCGACCTCATTCTGGCCAGGCTCGAGGGAGGTCCGCTCGCCCAGACTGGCGTCATTGCCGGCATGAGTGGCAGTCCCGTCTACATCGACGGCCAGCTTGTCGGTGCGGTGTCGTATTCGCTCGGCGCGTTCTCGAAGGAACCGATTGCAGGCATTACACCAATTGCAGAGATGATCGATGCGGCGACTCTGGATACGCCGCGTCCCCCGATCGGGGTTCGCGCGCGGCTGGAAATGCCCGTCACACCCCAAAGCATCGCGGCTGCCATGCGGGCGTCAATATCGTGGGCTCGTCCGTTCGCCGATCAGCCGGGTGACGTCCAGATCCTCGGAGCCGGCGTGAACAATCAGATCGCGACGATGATGCGCCCCATCGCCACGCCGATGAACTTCGGTGGCTTCTCTGCGGACGTGGCGGACATGCTTGGTGCGTCGTTCCGCGATTACGGGTTCGTTCCCGTGGCTGGCGGCGCGGCCGGTCGTCAGATTTCAGGTGTCAACGAGATCGCGCGGCGCGCCGGCCTGCGTCCGGGCGACGCCGTTGGCGTCAGCATCGTGAGCGGCGACTTCAGCATGGCGGCAACGGGAACCGTCACAGAAGTCGTCGGCAACCGCGTCTACGCCTTTGGCCACCCGTTCTTCAATCTGGGCCCTGTGGCGTTCCCGATGACGCATGCGCGCGTGCACACGCTGCTGCCGAGCATGATGTCGTCGATGAAGATCGCCACGACGGGTGACGTCATCGGCACCGTGCAGCAGGATCGCGCTACGACGATTGCCGGGTTGATGGGCGACGCGCCGGCCACGATTCCGGTGAAGATCTCGCTCGAGTCCGAACGCGGCTTCAAGAAGCAGTTCGAGTTCAGGGTGGTGAACGATCAGCTGTTTACCCCACTGTTCACCTACGCCTCGATTCTCAGCACGCTCACGTCGTACGAGCGCGAGACCGGCGCTGCGACGTTCAACATCAAAGGCACGATGAACGTGAAGTCGCACGGCGAGATCAGGATTGAAGATCTCTTCTCCGGCAACAGCGCGTCGCTCAACGCCGCCGGATCGATCATGGCGCCGCTGACCTTCCTTCTCGGAAACGATTTCGAACCGATTGAGATCGAGGCTGTGGACCTGACGATTCAGTCGACCGAGCAACCACGAACCGCGACGATCGAGCGCGTGTGGCTGGACGGCGTGCGGGCGCGTGCCGGCCGGACCGTGCCACTGAAAGTCCTGATGCGCACGTATCGCGGCGAGGAAGTCGTGCGCACGGTTCCGCTCGAGATCCCAGCCAACGCCAGCGGATCGCTGGCGGTCATGGTGTCCGACGGTTCGCGCCTCGCGCAGTGGGAGCGCCGCGAGGTGCGTCAGCCGACAGAGCCGCGCAGCGTGCCGCAACTGATGCGGGCGTTGAACACGCTCCGGAAGAACAACCGTCTCTACGTGCGGCTGCTCGCATCGGACGCTGGCGCGGTGGTCAGCGGGGAACCGCTGTCCTCGCTGCCTCCGTCCGTCCTAGGCGTCCTCGAAGCCGATCGCAGCACGGGAGACTTCGTCCCGCTTCGGAATGCGACCCTTGGCGAATGGAACCTCCCCACCGAGTACGCAGTGGTCGGGTCGCGCCTGCTGACGATCAACGTCGAATAAATCACGATGCGTCTCATTCTGCGAAGCCTCTTCGTTGCCGCTCTCGTTGCGGCCGCTGGCGCCACACTTGCGGCGTCCAAACCCATCTTTTGGCAGACCGCGACCCTCAACGATTTTCTGCGAGGCGAAGTCGAGAATCTCTCCATCGACGGCCACGGCCGCCTGGTGCTTGGTCCCGCCACAGAGCTGGTGGCCGAAACCACGTCGCCATTCCTGTGGGCGATGGCAGTCGCGCCCGATGGATCGCTCTACGTCGGCAGCGGCAACGAGGGCAAGGTCTTCAAGGTCGAACCGGAGGGCAAGACCACCACGTTCTTCGATGCAACCGAGCTCGAAGTGCATGCGCTGGCGCTGGCGAACGACGGTACGCTCTACGCCGCAACGTCACCAGACGGTCGTATCTACAAAATCGACCGCAGCGGCAAGAGCACGACGTTCTTCGATCCGGGCGACAAATACATCTGGAGCCTGGCCCTCGATAAATCCGGAAATCTCTACGCGGGAACGGGCGAGAAAGGGCTGATCTACAAGATCACTCAAGACGGGAAAGGCACGACGTTCTACCAGACGAAGGCCACACACGTGATCACGCTCACCTTCGAGCCAGGCGGACAGCTTCTCGCCGGCACAGAAGGGCCCGGCCGTCTATTTCGCGTCGATACCACAGGCAAGGCCTTCCTCCTCCTCGATTCGACGTTCCAGGAAATTCGATCTATCAGGATCGACCCGGAGGGAAACATCTATCTCGCGGCGCTCAGCGGCCGCACCAGTGGTTCCGGTCAGCCGGCGATGGCGCCACCGAGCGAAATAAGCCCGGCTTCCGGGGGTCGCGACCCCATCCCAACAGTGACAACGGAAATCACGGCGATCGCTATCGTCGACAGCGGCGGCGCGGCGGCGGGATCGAATGAGACGCCCGCACGCGAAGAACGGCGTGGTGGCCGCGGTGCCATCTACAGGATTCGGCCGGACGGATTGTGGGACATCCTCTGGGAATCTTCGGAAGACTCCCCTTACGATCTAGTCTTCGGGGCGCCTGGCACGCTGGTTGTCGGCACGGGCCGCAGCGGCAAGCTCTACAGTCTCAGCGGCAACCCGACAACGGCGACCCTTCTGATGCAGGCATCCGCACAGCAGGTGACCGGCTTTGCGCGCGACACCAAGGGCAACACGTATTACGCGACGTCGAATCCCGGAAAGGTCTTCAAGCTCTCACCCCAGCGCGCCGTTGAGGGCAGCTATACATCGCTCGTGCGCGATGCGCAGACCGTCGCCGACTGGGGATCCCTCAGCTGGCGTGCAGTGGTCCCGTCCGGCAGCCGTGTCGATGTCTTCACGCGATCGGGCAATACGGCCACGCCTGACGACACTTGGAGTGCGTGGAGCGGCCCGTACACGACTGCGCAAGGCGAGGAGATCAAAAGTCCGAATGCGCGGTATCTGCAGTGGAAAGCTGTGTTGACCGGCAAGCAAGCGAGCCCAGTACTGACGTCGGTGTCTGCCGCTTACGTCCAGCGCAATCTCCGCCCGAAACTGACGAGCCTCACGGTCCACCCCGCCGGCACGGTCTTTCAGAAGCCTTACCCAACCGGCGATCCCGACATTGCGGGCTTTGACGATCAGGCCCCGGACCGCCGCATCCTGAGCGCCTCATCCAATCCCGGCAGTAACTCGTCTTCGCTTGGACGACGGGCGTATCAGCGCGGCTTGCAGACCTTCGTATGGCGCGCCGAGGACGCCAACGAAGACGAGCTGCGCTACGCCATTCTCTATCGCCGAGAAGGAGACACCGCCTGGAAATCGCTCAAGGATGATCTTGCCGACGCGATCTTCGTGTGGGACACGACCTCGGTTCCCAACGGGACGTATGTGATCAAGGTCGTCGCCTCCGATCAGGAGTCGAACCCGCCCGGCGCGGCGCTCGAAGGCGAGCTCGAGAGCTCGGCGTTCGACATCGACAACGCACCCCCGGCCGTCGTTGTGACCGGCTCGCGTCCCGCCAACAGTCGGACGACGATTCAGTTCGAGGTTCGCGATGAATGGTCGTCGATTTCAAAGGTGGAATACTCGCTGGACGCGCAAGCCTGGCAAGTCGTCTATCCGCGCGACGGCATCTTCGACTCTCGCATCGAACAGTTCGAGCTGACGCTCGACAACGAGACGGCTGCTCGAGGGCTGATTATCCGCGCCTACGACGCGAAGAACAACTCCACCACCGCGCGCGGGGACGTCCCCCCTCGCTGATTGCTCTCTTCGCTGTCAGGGGTGAGGGGTGAGGGAGATCAAGTCGGGTACGCAGAAAGTTCAACCTCTAGCTGTTCCCATCTCCATAAATTCTCAACAATCTGCCTCCGGTCTCGTCGAATGCTGCGGAGTTTCACACTCACCGCCTGGCACCGCTGTTGAACTATGGTGCCATCATGGCTGAGTCGATCATCTGCACGCGGTCTTTCGAGTTTGCGTGTCGCTTGTTGAATCTCTGCGATCGACTTTGCGAACGCGGGTCTCTGCGCGCCATATCGCGTCTCAACCGAGGTCACGATTGTGATCGGCGTGAGATCTAGCGCGAGTGGGCTTTGTCTCCCCTCGCCCCTCACCCCTAAGAGCGAAGAGGGCTACAGCGCTTTCCAGCCGTCCACGCGGACGTGGACGTAGGCGCGCAGCGGCGCACGAACGGTCGTATGCGCCACCAGCCAGACGACATTGAAGGAGACAGGATAGCCACCGCTTCGGGCAGGCTCGAAACGCGCCGTAGCGGCCGCGTTGAGCAGGTTGACCAGTTGTTCGTGGGTCGCGGGCGGAGACCGGCGCCCGTCCGACCGTTCGCCGAGATATTCCAGCTTTTCGAGATAGCCGTCAGCCGTCACCAGCGCGGCAAACGCCACTTCCTCGCCCCTATCTCGGTTGATCACCGTGGCGGGCATGACCGTTTCGGCGTCGGCGCGCGGGATCGAGGTCTCCGGCAGGTAGATATCGACCAGTCGAGCACGCTCGCCCTGCGTCATCACCGCTTTCAGCGATTCCGGATGGCGGATGGGACTCTGCGCGACCACGAAGGCCGCGAAGACCAGGCACAACGACGCGACCACCGATACGCCGACGCTTGCGGATGCGCGCCGCGGGTCGTCGAAGAGCCTGCGGATGGCCTGGCCGATCGACGCCTTCTCTTCGGCGTCCCATCGCTCGAGCATGTCGGCCTGCAGCCGATTGAGGCTGGGCATCACCGCCACGTCCTCGGTACGGGCTGTAGCCCGGAGCGACTCGCTGATGGCGGCCAGATCACTCGCCTCGACGCGGCAGGACGCGCAGGCCTCGAGATGGTCGGCAATCGCGATGCGGTCCGCCACCGGGAGCTCCCCATCGTGAAACGCCGACAGATCCGCGCGTACCTGTCCGCAGCTCAGTGTCAGCATCGCAGGTCTCCGAGCTCTTCGCGCAGCGCTTGACGCGCGCGAGTGAGACGGGACTTCACCGTGCCGACCGGCAGGCCCAACGAAAAGGCAATTTCCTCGTAACGCAATCCCTCAATCTCCCTCAACACCAGCGCGGTTCGCTGCTCGAACGGCAATTTCCGAATGGCCGCCCTGAGCCGTGAGCCCATTTCCTTGCGAGCCAGTTCCCGATCCGGCGTGGAGGCATCGGCCCCCAATACCATCTCTCCGTGATCGCGAAGGTGCTCGTCGAGCGACACTTGATTCGACCGCTGCCGCCGTCTCCACCAGCGCTGTCGGTTTCGAACTTGATTCACGACGATGCGGAAGATCCAGGTTCGGAGAGCCGACTGCCCGCGGAACCGATGAAGCGTGCGGAAAACGCGTAGGAAGACTTCCTGCGAGAGGTCGAGCGCCTCTTCGCGGTCCCCCAGCAGATGGGTCGCAAGGCCGAGCACCAGCCGATGATGCTCGAACACGAGCGCGGCGTGGGCAGTTTCGTCGCCCGCAAGACAGCGCTCGATGAGCACGGCCTCGCTGCTGGCGACGTCGGACCACCCGATTGCTTCGGCCGGCTTGACGGAGAAGTTTCCTGCCACCTGGGTTCCTCCCATCGAATATAGCAGGTTCCTGAGAGGTTGGACCCCAGGGGGGTGGGAAAGTTCCGTGCTGTTCACGGTTACAATTGCGTATCTTGAAAAAGCTCCTGGCGGGCATCCTCGTGCTCGGCGGGCTGGCCGCTATGGGCATTCTCGCCGTGCGGGCGGTGGAGCGCGACCGCGCGTACCTTCGCCTAATCGACCATGGGGACAAGGCACTGAGCCAGGGCCAGGCGTTCGTCGCAATCAAAGCGTACAGCGAAGCCATCGCCCTCAAACGCGGATCGATGCTGGCCTACCTCAAACGAGGCGAAGCGCACCAGCAGCGGGGCGACACCACCGAAACCCTGACCGCCGCCCTGCGAGATCTCCGGATGGCTGCGGCCCTCGATCCGGGGGCCACGCGCGCGCTCGAAGAGCTGGGCGACGTCAATCTTCAGCTTCGCCGATTTGTGAACGCGGCCGAAAGCTATGAGAGATACCTTCGTCTCGACGACCGCTCGGCCAGGGTTTTTTACAAGCTCGCGCTGGCCTCGCGCGGTGCAGGACACCTCACACGCGCGCTCTCTGCGGTACACCAGGCCGCCAGGCTGAATCCTGGGCTCCACGAAGCGCAATACGTGCTGGGACTGTGCTTCAAGGATCGCGGCGAGCTCCCCGAGGCACGCGCCGCGTTCGAGCGAGCGGTGAGCGCATCACCCGCATTCATTCCGGCGCGCGAGGAGCTCGCGGACCTCGATCGTCTTCAGGATCGCACACGCAACGAGATTGATGAGCTGGCCGCGCTCGCAGCGCTCGATCCGATAAAAGCGGAGCGGCTTATTGCCCTCGGCCTCGCATACTTGCGTGCGGGCAACCGCGAGAGCGCGGTGACGACGCTCGGGCGTGCGGCTGAGCGTTTTCCCGAGCACCCTGGCGTCTATGCAGCGCTTGGTCAGGTATGGCTCGAGGCGGCCGAGGATCGCGCCGATCCCAGCGATCTTCGCAAAGCACTCGAGGCCCTGGAGCCCATCGCAAGCCAGGCAGGGGCAAGCAGCGAAACGCTCGGGCTTTACGGCCGAGCGTTGGCCCTCTCGGGGCAACATGGGCAGGCCGAACAAGTGCTACGGCAGGCCTCCCAGACATTCCCCACAGACCCCGACGTGCTGCCGCACTACGCGGTCGTCGCGCAACGGCTCGGACATTTCGAGGATGCGCGACAGGCGCTCGTCCACTATTCGATTCTGGTGGATGACGATCGCGAGGCTGCCGCGCACGCCGCGCGCATCGCCGATCTGTCGTTGCGAGTGAACGACCCCGCGACGGCTGTGGCGTGGTACCAGAAAGCAGCCGCGCTCGGCCACGCCGATGCGTTTCTGCTGGCGCGACTCGCCGACGCCCAGGCGCGCGCTCGCCGCCTTCAGGCGCGGTAGCGCTTCGGATCGAGCGCGTCTCTCAATCCATCGCCAAGAAAATTGAATCCGAGCACGAGCGCCGCAATTGCCGCGCCCGGGAAAATCGTCAGATGGGGCGCGTCCAGCAGATGCAATCGCCCGCCGTTCAGCATCGTCCCCCAGCTCGGCGTCGGCGGCTGCACGCCAAGGCCGAGAAAGCTGAGCGATGCCTCCGCAAGGATAGAGCCGGCCATTCCCAGCGTCGCCTGTACCATGACCGCGGGCATGGTCGTCGGCACCACGTGGCGAAGAAGAATTCTGGAGGTGCCGGCGCCAAGTGCGCGCGCGGCCTGGACGAACTCGAGCTCACGCGCTTTGAGGACCTGCCCTCTCACCAGGCGTGCATAGCCGACCCAGCCGATGACCGAGAGCGCCATCACCACGTTGGCGAGGCTCGGACCGAGCACCGCCACCAGCGCGATGGCCAGCAGAATTCCGGGGAACGCGAGCAGCACGTCGATCGTTCGGCTGATCAGATCGTCGATCCAACCGCCGAAGTAGCCGGCGATCGACCCGAGCAGGATGCCCACCAGCGAGGAAACCCCGACGACCGTGAGTCCCACGAGAAGCGAGATGCGCGCTCCCGCCAGAATGCGCGAAAAGATATCCCGGCCGAGCTCATCGAGGCCGAAAGGGTGCTGCAGGCTGGGCCGCTCGAGGCGTAACGACAGTTGTTGGCTGGCTGGATCGTAAGGAGCCACCCATGGCGCGGCGATCGCTGCGAGAACGGTGAGCAACACGACGACAGCGCCGACTCGAATCACGATCGGTCCACCCTGATGCGCGGATCGAGAAATCCGTAGGTCAGATCCGTGAGCAGGTTCACCCCGACGTACGTCACAGCAATCAACAGCACGCAGCCCTGCACCGTCGGATAATCGCGGAAGCTGATCGATTGAATCAGCAGCCGGCCAACTCCCGGCCAGGCAAAGATGGTTTCTGTAATCACCGCACCTGTAAGGACGACCCCGAACTGCAGCCCGAGGATGGTGACAATGGGAATCAAGCTGTTGCGCAACGCGTGATGCAGAACAGCCCGCGCGCGCGAGACGCCTTTCGCTCGAGCCGCGAGTACGTAGGGCTCTCGCAGTTCTTCGAGCAGGCTCGCGCGCGTCATCCTTGCGAGCATCGCCGCAAGCGCCGCTCCGAGCGTGACGGCGGGCAACACCAGGTGCGCGAGCGTGCCTCTGCCACCGACCGGCAACCATCCCAGCTCCACTGCGAAGACAATGGCCAGCAGCGGGCCGAGCCAGAAATTCGGGACTGAGATTCCGACGAGGGAAAGCGTCATCGCGCCAAAATCAATGAACGTGCCGCGCCAAACGGCGGCAATGATGCCAAGTGGCAGCGCAAACAGCACTGCCACAACCATAGAGGCAAAGGCGAGCTCGGCAGTGGCCGGCATGCGCTCGAGAATCTGCTGAGTGACGGGTTGATCGTTCCGCAGAGACACACCAAGGTCGCCACGCAGCAGTCCTTGAAGAAACGACCCGTACTGCGCCAGCACCGGCCGATCGAGGCCGAGGCGCTGCCGAAGCTGCGCGATGTCCTCCGGCGACGCGCCTTCGCCGAGCATCGCCTGCGCGGGGTCGCCCGGGATGAAATGAATGAGGGCGAAGACCAGCGTCGCCACGCCGAGCAAGACGGGAATCGTCAGGAGGAGCCGGCGGATGAGGTACCTAAGCATCGAGATGGAGACGCTGCATCAGTTTCGCGAGACCCTGGCGACTGAGACCGAGCGCGGCAGCCGTCCGTCCGCGATGTCCGGCTGCACGAGCAAGCGCCGCACGAACAAACCGCTGCTCGAACTTGAGCCGTGCGCTGTCGAGGGACTCATGCGAGGCTGCCTCCACTCGTGCGATGGCCGCGGGCATTCCCGATGCGCTCACGACGCCACGAGGCGGTGCGGCGACGAGAAGTGCCGTCAGGACATTTTGAAGCTCTCGAACGTTCCCGGGCCAATCATACCGCGCCAGCGCCGAAAGGGCGGCCTGACCCAGCACCGCCTTGCTGTTGATGCGTGCGGCTGCCTCTTTCCAGAAACGGGTGGCAAGCAGCGGAATGTCGTCGATCCGTTCTCGCAGCGGCGGAACGTTGATGCGGATGACGTCGAGTCGATACAGCAGGTCCTGTCGGAACCGTCCCGCGTCGACCTCTGTCTGCAGAGATCGATTCGTAGCCGCCACGAGCCGTGCATCGAACGGCCGGCACACGGTCTCGCCGATGCGACGCACTTCTCCCTCCTGAAGGACACGCAACACCTTGGCCTGCGCGCGAGCCGACAATTCCCCCACCTCGTCGAGAAACACGGTACCGCCGTCAGCGCTTTCGAAAAGCCCAAGGCGATCGTTTCCGGCTCCGGTAAACGCTCCCTTGGCATGCCCAAATAGTTCGGCATCGACGAGATCCTCGGCCATCGCCGCACAGTTGAAGGCGCAGAAGCGGCGCTCGCGCCTGCACCCAGCCCGGTGAATCGCGCGCGCCACGAGCTCTTTGCCCGATCCGCTCTCGCCCTCGATCAACACGGTAAAGGGAGCGTTGGCCGCCCGAGCGATCGCCTTGCGCACGTCCTCGATGGCCACGCTGGTCCCCACCAGGTCGAAGGGCGCAGCATCGCGCGCAGGAACAGACTGCCGCTCGAGCATCACATACACGAGCGGCGCGCACGCCGCTGCGGCGGCGAGGCCAAAAGCGGTCGCGCGCTCGACATGCTCCGGTCCTTCTGTGGTCCAGCGAATCGTCAAGGCCCCAATGAAGCGCCCGAGATAGCGAATCGGCATCGCGGCATCGACCCAGCCATCTGACGCTTCCGGCCCGATTGGAATTCCCGCATTGAACGATCGAAGCGCGAGTGCCGGCGTGCAAGAGCCGGCGGATCCGAAGAGGCGCGCTCCTCCGTTGAGGCAGCCGAAGATGCCGACGCTCAGCGCACGCGCGTGTTTCTTAATGCAAGCAGCCGCGCGCGTCAACGCTTCGGCTTCGTCTTCGAACTGATGCGAGCACGACAGCAGCTCTCTCATCCCGTCGAGATCGCTGGCGCTGCCGACACAGTGTCGCGGCTGAAAACTGACCGCTGATTCACGAACGCGATCTGGCAGGACTTCGCTGCCGGCGGCACTCAACCGTGCCAGAGTGCGATCTACCGCCGCCTTCAGCAACGGTGGGATCGACGCTCGGGAGAGCCCTCGGAGGCGCGCTGCCGCGACGCGGGCGGATGCGAGTTTGTCCGCGCCGATCAGCCCGTCGATGAGAACAAGCCTCAGCCTGATCGCCTGAAGCGGCAGGTGCGCAAGCCGCGCCGCGGCAAGACCAGCCCGAACGTGAATGCTCAGCGCTTCGATGTCTCCCACGTGCGCCTGTACCGCTGCCTCCCACCTGCGAACGAGGGACTCAATCGCAGGCTCCCCTCCACGACGTACAGGCCGCGCCCGCTCGACAGCCCGCCACGCATCCGCCACATTGTTCGTGGCCAGACGAAGCTTTGCGATTTGACACCAATACCTCGCAACAGCCTCGGTGTCGCTGCCGGGCGTCACTGATTCGAGGAGCGCCTCTGCATCCGTGTACTGCTGCTGCCACGCGAGTGTCCGTGCCAAGCCGATCGCGCACACGGCTGAGACATCTGCGTTGTTCAACGCAGCCGCAGCCGAATAAGCAGCGCGACCCGAGCGCTCGGCGTCGCTTAGAAGACCCAGGTCCGCCTGCGCCAATGCGAGGCAGGCGGTCGCGGTCACGGCGGGAACAGCCGCGCATGCTCGCTGAAACCGATCGTGGGCGCGCTCGAACATCAGACGGGCATCTGCGGCGCGCCCCCGAGTGAGTAGGAGCCGGCCGAGCACCATCTCTGCTCCGCCCGCATGAACCGGATCGCCGCGCCGCTCGAGCGCAAAGATGGCCGCGCGAAGCGCGCGCTCCGCTCCGGCATGCCGGCCGGCGGCGAGCAGGCGCTCGCCTTCGACAAGCAGATTGCCGGCACGCGCGTCAGAGGCCGTCGGTTTGGGTGCGTACATCGCTCGCCCTTCCGCCGCGCTCGTGACAGCTGCATGCCTTCCCGCGACCCGCTGCGATAGCGCCCACGTCTCTCTCACGTTTGCGCGACGCAGCTTCAATAGCGCAAGGGAGAGAGAGCTTGCCTGGGACGAAGCGGCGAGCAGCACGATGGAACGGCCCTGGATCAGCTGCAGCAGATCCGGGTCCGCATCCTCCCCTAGCAGAGAGAGGCCGAGCGGTACAAAGCCACGAAGTCGCAGCGCTCGCCCATCCGGCAGACTCGAGAGAGAGAGAATCCGCGGAGACGCAGCCCTGCGACTTCCCAGCCAATCCATCACGTGATCTGGTGGAGGGGATGCGTAACAACGGGGATCCCGCGGGACGAGCGCCGCAGCTTCGAACCTCCGGTTCCTTCCGATAAATCCAAAGTCCACGAGCAGGCCATCTCTGTGAGCGCCCGTGCACGTCTCCGTCCACGCCTGTTGATCGCAGCGATCTCCCGCGGGTTCGATGCGCAGCCGCACCCGATCGCCCGTAGCGAGATCGACACCCGCGATCGTTGCCTGCTGGAGCCGTGCCTGCTGGAGTGGCGCCTCGTAGGGTCCGGCTTTAGCCGGACCGATCTCACACGCAAAACGATCAGCGAGCAGAATCATGCGACGCACATGCATGTGCAATCGGCTCGCCCTGCAAAAACAGGCCTGATCGCGCGGTCTGCGGCCCGGATGATGCAAAAACTTCGTATAGAATGACGTGGCAATGCTGCGTTTTCTCACTGCCGGCGAATCGCACGGCAAGGGCCTGGTGGTCATTCTCGAAGGCATGCCGGCTGGTCTCCGTCTCGATTTCGATTCCGTCAACGGCGAGCTCAAACGTCGCCAGGGGGGCTACGGGCGTGGCCGCCGTATGGCGATCGAGTCTGATAAAGCGGAGGTTCTTTCCGGCGTGCGAGGTGGTGAGACCCTTGGCTCTCCCATCGCGCTCCTGATTCGTAACAAGGACTGGGAGAACTGGCAACAGACGATGCATGCGGAGGAAGAGGCGCCGGAGGGAGCGACGGGTGCCGTGAGGCCGGTCGTCACTCGGCCGCGGCCCGGACACGCAGACCTCGCCGGCGTCATGAAGTACGACCGCACCGACATCCGCGACGTGCTCGAGCGCGCGAGCGCCCGCGAAACCGCCGCGCGCGTGGCCGCCGGTGCCATCGCCCGCCAGCTGCTCGCACACTTCGACGTTGAGATCGTCAGCCACATCTATCAGGTCAACGGTATCGGGCTCGATAGTCCACTTCGCATCACCTTCGAAGCGGCGCGCGACATTGGAACCGACTCGGCCCTGCGGTGCGCAGATCCGGACGCAGAAATCAGCATGATCGCGGAGATCGATCGATGCCGCGATGCGGGCGACACCGCCGGCGGCGCTTTCGAAGTCATCGCCCGAGGGCTACCGGTTGGTCTCGGCAGCTACGTGCATTGGGATCGCAAACTTGATGGCCGCCTCGCCCAGGCGATGATGTCGATCCCGGCAATCAAAGGCGTCGGCCTCGGCATCGGTCCGAAGGCCGCCGCTGTGCCTGGGTCGCAGATGCACGACGAGATCGTGCCGGCGCCGGGCCGTACGAAGCCGCCTATCGGCGTCGCGCGGCCAACGAACAACGCGGGAGGTCTCGAGGGTGGGGTCACGAACGGCGAAGATCTGCGAATCTCCGGCTTCATGAAACCGATTGCAACGCTTATGAAGCCGCTGCGCTCGGTCGATTTGACCGCGATGACCGAAGCGCCGGCGGTCATCGAACGCAGCGACGTGTGCGCCATCTCCGCTGCCGCGGTGGTGGGCGAAGCGGTCGTCAGCATCGTGCTGGCCGACGCCTTTCTCGAAAAATTCGGCGGCGACTCGCTGGGCGAAATCGCCCGCAACTACGCCACTGCCACAGACCGGCTGCAGGCGAGGTTCAAGACGCCACAGTCGTGATTCGCCCGATCCTGAAATTCAGCGATGCGCCGCTGCACCAGCCTGCAGCAGAAGTCGGGGAGCTGACCAGCGACATTCAGACACTGATCGACGACATGATCGACACCATGTACGCGGCACCTGGCATCGGCCTCGCCGCTCCGCAGATTGGCGTGTCGCTCAGAATCTTCGTCGTGGATGTCTCGGCCGGCCGCACTGCCGGCGATCTGATGAGTTTCATCAACCCGGTGTTCCTCGAGCGCGACGGCGTGCAGCTCGAAGAGGAAGGCTGCTTGAGCGTGCCTGGCTTCAACGCCACCGTCGCACGCCCGACCCGCGCCGTCGTCAAGGGGCTCGATCGCCAAGGCATTGAACGTGTTGTCGAAGGCAACGATCTGCTGGCGCGCGCGTTTCAGCACGAGATGGATCATCTCGACGGTAAGCTGTTCCTCGATCGCGTCCGCGGCATCAAGCGAGATCTCATCGTCAGGAAGATCCGCAAGCTGGCTCGCGCGGGCAAATGGTAGCGACCGCACCGTCTCTTCGAATCGTCTTCTTCGGCACTCCCGAGTTCGCTGTCTCAACACTGCACGCGCTTTACGAATCGCGGCACCAGGTCGTGGGGGTCGTCACACAGCCCGATCGCGCGCGCGGCCGCGGTCAGAAATCGCAACCGGGGCCGGTAAAGCAGCTCGCCCTGCAACAAGGGTCACCGGTCTTGCAGCCCGAGCAACTTCGAGATGAGGACTTCCTGGCCTCGCTTCGCGCTCTCCAAGCCGACCTGGGTGTGGTCGCGGCGTACGGTCGAATTCTCACCGACGCCGTTCTTCAGGTGCCCAGACGCGGCCTGATCAACGTTCATGCGTCTCTCTTGCCCAAGTATCGTGGGGCGGCGCCGATCCACAGAGCGATAATGGCGGGCGAACGTGAAACGGGTGTGACGATCATGCGGGTCGTCAAGGCGCTCGATGCCGGTCCGATGATCGCCAAGGTGTCCCACACCATCGACCACAACGACACGAGCAGCGACGTCGAGCGCGATCTCGCCCGCCTCGGAGCGCGCGCGCTCGTTGACTCCGTCGATGCGAGCGCCGAAGGCCGCGCGACGGAGACGCCCCAGGAAGACGAGCAGGCCACCTACGCGTCGAAAATCGAGAGGGCGGACGGCATCATCTCTTGGTCGAGGCCGGCGATCGACATTCACAATCAGATTCGCGGTCTCCATCCATGGCCGCACGCCTTCAGCGAGCTGGACGGCGAGCGCATCATCGTTCTGAGCTCGGAAGTCGAGCTCGATGCACCCAAAACCCAGGCAGAGCCAGGAACGATTTTAGATGCCCACGGCGATCAGCTGAAGGTGCAGACCGGCGATGGCGTGTTGCGGTTGCTCTCACTGCAGCGAGCAGGAAAACGTGAGGTTTCCGCCCGCGACTTTCTAGCGGGGCGCCCGATTGAAACGGGTGCGAGATTCCTCACTGCCCGCTTGGGATCATGATCGGTCCGGCGCGCACGGCAGCGTACGCGGCGCTTCGCGAAATCAATGGGGGCCGCCTCGATCTCCCCGCCGCGCTGGCGCAGGTTCGTCCCTCGCTTCAAGACGAGCGCGACCGTTCGCTCGCGGCCGACCTGGTTACCGGCACCTTACGCTGGCAGGGGCAGCTCGACCATCTCATTGCTGAGTTCGCAAAACGGCCGCTGGGCAAGCTGGACTTCGAAGTGCTGCAGATCCTGCGTCTCGGCGCGTATCAGCTGATCCACCTCGATCGCGTCCCGGCAGCCGCTGCGGTCAATGATGCCGTGTCGATGACGCGGCGCGCGCGAAAGACGAGCGCCGCCGGACTCGTCAACGCGGTCTTACGAGGCATTTCGCGAAACACGCATAGGCTGCCCATTCCGCCGCGACCTCCCGAAGGCGACGCGCTGGCCTATCTCGAGGTGGCCCTCTCCCATCCGCGATGGCTGGCAGAGCGATGGCTGCAGCGATACGGCTTCGACGCCGCCGAGCGCTGGGAGACGTTCAACAACACCGCGGCGCCAATCACTCTCCGGGTCAATCGCCTGAAGACCACCCGTGATGCGCTCGTCGCCTCGCTGGCGGATCATGGCGTCGAGGTCGAGCCGGCCCGTTACGCACCGGACGGGTTGATCGTGCAATCGGGTAATCCACTCCGCACGCCTCTCGCCGGAACCGGCCTGTTTTTTCTCCAGGACGAAGCCTCGCAGCTGGTGTCGTTGCTGGGGGCGCCCGACGCCGGCATGCGCGTGCTCGATACCTGCGCCTCACCCGGAGGCAAGACCACAGCGCTGGCGGCACTCGCCGACGATCGGGCGGCGATCGTCGCGGCAGACGCACGAACCGCTCGCGTGCAGCTTCTGAGCGAAACGGTGAACACCAGTGGATCGAAACGCATTCGCGTCGTTCAGGCCGATCTCGAAGCCGGCCTGCCGTTCACATCTACATTCGATGTGGTGTTTGTCGACGCACCCTGTTCGGGGCTTGGAATCGTACGACGCGATCCTGAGATCCGCTGGCGTCGAACTGAAGCGGAACTGACATCGCTCGCCGGCGCACAGCTCCGGATGATCCGCAACGCCGCCGACGCTGTCCGCCCGAAGGGTCGATTGATCTACGCGACCTGCTCGAGCGAGCCTGAAGAGAACGAGGCGCTCGTCAGTGAATTCCTGCGTGCAAATGAACAATTCCGACTGGTCGATTTGCGCGCGGAACAGCCGGCCCACTTTGCCGCGATTGACCCGGTGCTTGACGAAGCAGGCTATCTACGGACCCGTCCCGACAGGCACGGCCTCGAAGCCTTCTTCGGCGCCGTGATGCGTAAGGTAAAATGACGCAGCAAATGCAGCTCAGGAACCGTGTCTGGAGCGCCGGCAAGCTCTTCGCTATCGCGGCTTGTCTGGTGGCGACCTATCTTCTGTTTGCCGTCACAGCCATGCGCGTCGCGCTGAAGGTGCGTGAGGTGCCGGCTCCCGACTTGCGCAACCATACCGTGGCAGAAGCGACCGCCACCGTCGTCGACGAAGGGCTGGTATTGCATGTCGACGAGAGCGGCCGGCTCGATCCGAAGATTCCGGCGGGCCGAATCGCGATGCAGGAGCCGGCCCCTGGAACGATTACGCGGCGCCAGCGCAGCATTCGCGTGTGGCTGAGTCAGGGTCCGAGAATCACCCTCATCCCCACGCTGACCGGCGAGAGTGAACGGGCGGCACAGCTGCGCCTGCAGCAGGACGGCCTGGGTATCTCCTCTCGCGCGGAAGTGCGATCGCCACATTTCCCAGGCGGCACGGTCATCGCGCAAGAGCCTCCAGGCGAGTCGCGGGGTACGGAGGTCGCGCTGCTCGTCAGTCGAGGTGACGAGGGCCGTCATTACGTCATGCCCGATCTGATCGGCGTCGCCGGATCGCGGGCCGTAGACCTGATGCGCACCCGCGGGTTTCGCGTCTCCGTTGTGGGCGAATTGCCGTACCCCGGCGTTCCCGCTGGCATCGTCTTGCGACAATTTCCGTCCGCTGGATTCCAGATTGCCGCCGGCGATCCCATTTCGCTGGAGGTGAGCTTGTGACAACGAGGAACGTCCGGATCGCACCGTCGATCCTGTCGGCAGATTTTGCCGCGCTCGGCGCCGCCATTGCCGCGGCTGAAAAGGGCGGCGCGGATCTGATCCACGTCGACGTCATGGATGGGCACTTCGTCCCCAACATTTCCATCGGGCCGCCAGTGGTGAAGGCGGTCAAGCGCGTAGCCAAAGTGCCTCTCGATGTGCACCTCATGATCACCGATCCGGATCGGTACGCTGAGGCGTTCGTGGACGCCGGCGCCGATATGCTCTCGGTGCATGTGGAAGTGCTTCCGCACCTGCATCGCAGCGTGGCGTTCATCAAGAGTCTCGGCGTCAAAGCCGGCGTGGTACTGAACCCATCCACACCGGTCGGTGCGCTCGAGGAGATCGCCGGTGACGTAGACTTTGTGCTCGTGATGTCGGTCAATCCTGGCTTTGGTGGCCAGGCGTTCATTCCCAAGAGCCTTCACAAAGTCGGCGCGATTCGCGCGATGCTCGATCGAGCGGGAAACACGGCACCGATCGAAATCGACGGCGGCATCGACCTCTCGAATATCGCCAGGGCCGTAGGCGCCGGCGTGGAGATCGTGGTGGCCGGCTCGGCCATTTTCAATGCTGCCGATCCGGCCGCGGCGACCCGAGCCCTCAAGGACGCGGCGGTCGCTTCCTGATGACCGCCACGATTCCGCAGACTATCAACATCCGGGTGCGCTACGCGGAAACGGACAAGATGGGCGTGGTCTATCACGCCAACTACTTCATGTGGTTCGAAATCGGCCGCTGTGAGCTTCTGCGCGCGATCGGCAGGAGCTATAAAGAGATGGAAGCGGCCGGCATTGGCCTGCCTGTCATCGAAGCCCATTGCGAGTACAAGGCGCCCGCACGGTATGACGATGAGCTGCAAGTCAAGACGTGGGGGAAACTGTTGTCGCCGGCGAGAGTCGAGTTTGCGTACGAGATAAGCCGGACGTCTGACGGCACCGTGAACGCAGTGGGTATGACCGTCCATGCAGCCGTTGATTCGACCGGGCGTCCGTGCAGGCTCCCCGACTACATCCGGGAGCTTCTGCAATGAAGGCGTTGGTGACCGGCGCAGCCGGTTTCATCGGATCGCATCTCTCGGGCGCCCTGCTCGACTCCGGTGCCGAGGTCACCGGCCTCGATTCCTTCACGGACTACTATCCGCGACCTCTGAAAGAGACCAATCTTGCGACCCTCAAGGGGCGGAGAGGGTTTACCTTCATCGAGGCCGCCTTGCAGGAGGTCGACCTCAAACCGGCGCTCAGCGGCATCACCCACGTCTTTCACCTGGCCGCCCAGGCGGGGGTGCGGAAAAGCTGGGGACGCGATTTCGACGTCTATACACGTAACAACGTCGAGGCGACTCAACGCCTCCTCGAAGCGCTGGTGGGCATGCCGATCCAGAAATACGTGTATGCGTCGAGCTCGTCTGTCTACGGCGACCATGTGCCGCTGCCCATGCGCGAGGACGCCTATTTGCAGCCGTTGTCCCCCTACGGTGTCTCAAAGCTGGCGGCGGAGCACCTAGGGCACCTCTACTGGGCGAATCATGGCGTCCCGGCGGTCGCCTTGCGCTACTTTACGGTCTACGGCCCTCGGCAGCGGCCGGACATGGGATTCCAGCGCTTCCTCACGGCCGTCAGGCACGGCAAGCCAATCACCGTCTACGGCGACGGCGAGCAGACGCGAGACTTCACCTTTGTGTCAGATATCGTGGCCGCCAACCTCGCCGCGGCGCAAGAGGGTGAGGCGGGCCGCGTGTACAATATTGGTGGTGGATCCAGGGTCACGTTGAATCATGTGCTCGATTTGATCGGAAAGGTGACGGGCAAGACGGTCACGATTCAACGGGAACCGGATCAAAAAGGCGATATGCGCCACACCTACGCCGATACGTCGCTCGCCCGCCGCGATCTCGATTTCGCTCCGCGCGTCAGCCTCGAGAGCGGCCTCGATCAACAGTACCGGTGGCTCACTGAATGAAAACTCCTTTTTCTCTCCTCTGCCTTCTGCTCTTATGCCCTCTGCTCTTACTCACCCTGTTTATCAGCGGCTGCGGGGCGAAGGGCCCCGTCACCGCCGGGCCGGGCGAAGCCGATCGGATTCTGTTCGACAGGGGCAAGGCCGCGCTGAAGGAGAAAAGATGGGCGACGTCCCGGCAATATTTTGCCGAGTTGCTCGAGTCATACCCCCAGAGCGCTTTGCGGGCCGAGGCCAAGCTGGGCGTGGGTGATGCCTTCCTCGGCGAAAGCAACAGCGCATCGTACGTCTACGCGCAGAACGAGTATCGCGAGTTCCTCGCGTTCTATCCGACAAACCCCCGCGCCGACTACGCGCAGATGCAGCTCGGCATGGTGCACTTCAAGCAGATGCTCAATCCGCAGCGCGATCAGACGGAGACCAAAGAAGCGATCCGCGAGTTCCAGGTGTTCATGGAGCGCTATCCGAACAGCTCGCTGGCGCCAGAAGTCAAGCTGCGCCTCCGCGAGGCAAAGGACCGGCTTTCCGATTCGGACATGGTGGCGGGCAACTTCTATCTGAGCATCAACGCGGTGGCAGGCGCGGAGAAGCGCTATCGCCACGTCCTCAAAGAGGACCCGGAATATACCAGGAAGGACTCGCTGTACTTCCACTTGGCGGAGGCCCTCGAAAAGTACGGCGTACCCGAGAAGAAGGCTGAGGCTCTGCCGTATTACGAGCGCCTGGTCAGAGAGTACGAGAAAAGCGAGTATCTGGAAGAGGCCAAGCGGCGCATCGCGCTGCTGAAGGATCAGCTGAAGACCACCACTGCCGGACTGTAACCCGCTCAGCAACTCCACCTAGCGAACGCCTTCGAAAAAGCCGATAAAGAGGGTGAAGCTCTGCCCCAATATACCGCAGGGCTGTAACCTACGCTCCTCGAAGGACTTCTACTATGTATCTCCGAAACGCCGCGTTGTTGCTGAGCCTGTCTGTGATGGCTGTTCGAGCCTTCGCCCAGGCGCCTGAGCAGGCCCCTTCGCCCGAGCTTGTGGCTCCACCGTCGTGGGCCTACATCGACCTGGCCTGCGCACCAATGCTGGCCATGGAGAAGAAGGGCGAAAAGGTCGTGCTTCCTGTTCACCGCGTCATCGGGGCGCAGGACACCGCGAACAGGGACATGCTGGGGCCGGGAGACACGCTGGTGATCAGCGGCGGCTCGAATACGGGACTCGAGGCCGGACAACGCTATTTCGTCCGCCGCCGCATGAAAACGCTCGGCGGACCCACCACACCGCCTACAACGATTCATACGGCAGGATGGATACAGATTCTCGGCGTTGACACGATGCTCGCCACCGCAACGGTCGTACAAGCATGCGACGGCATTCTGCTCGACGACTATCTCGAGCCGTTCGTCGCGCCGACGATCGCCGCGAAGACTGTCCCTGGAACCACGCCGCACTATGACAACATGGGCCAGATCATGCCCGGCGTCGAAACGATCAGCACGGGAGCGCAGGGGCACATCATGACCATCGATCGCGGCAGCAATGCCGGCGTGGCTGTGGGTCACCGTTTTCTGGTGTTCAGGGACAAGCGCCGCCAGCGCGTAGAAACGGCCCATCGATCGAAAGCGTTCGCGGACATCGAAGGAAACCAGCCGCTGGTGGAGATTGGACAGGTACTCGTGGTGGCCGTGCGGGCCGACGACTCCACCGTGCGGATTCTCGCCTCGAAGGATGCCATCACCGTCGGCGATCTCATCGCGCCGATTCGCTAGCGCGCTAGCTCGCTTTGGTCCGGCGTTGCTCAACGGTCGGGAAGGGTTCGACTTTGGTCGGAATCCGGCTGAAGCGGCGGTAGTACTCGGCGGCCGAGATCAGTGCGGTGGCAACGACGACCCATAGCGCCGCGTAGCCAACAGTCGCCAGCGGCTGCAGGCGATCTTCCTCTCCCAGAATCAACGCCAGAATCGCCACGACCTGCGACACCATCTTGACTTTTCCAAGCGGCGAGGCCGGAATCACGACACCGCGCGCGTAGGCGATGCTGCGAAGGGTCGTCACGGCCAACTCGCGACCAATGATGATCGCCACCATCCACGCCGGCGCGAGCCCCATCTGAATCAGCGAAACGAATGCCGCCGAGGTGAGTAGCTTGTCGGCAATGGGATCGATGATCTGGCCGAGCGCGGTCACCTGCTTGCGCCGCCGTGCCAGATAACCGTCGAGCCAGTCGGTGAGCGACGCCAGCCCGAAAATGGCCGCGCCGATCAACTCCTTGCGTACGCCGAAAATGAGCCGCCCCTCGAAATTCGTCAGGAGCACGACCACGAGCAGCGGCACCAGAAAAATGCGCGTCGTGGTGATGGCATTCGGCAGATTCAGCGAGTGGCGCACGGCTGGCTCAATTGTAATGCAGTATTATCTCGCTCGATATGAAAGCGCTTCTTCTCGTCGGAGGCCAGGGGACGCGGCTGCGGCCGCTCACGATTCACGCGCCCAAGTCGATCGTGCCCATCTTCAGCCGGCCCTTCCTCCACTATCAGCTCGATCTCATCAAGCAGGTTCCCGAGATCGACGAAGTGATTCTCAGCCTCAACTACCAGCCACAGCGCATCGAGGAAGTGTTCGGCGACGGCCGGGATGTCGGGATCAAGATCCGCTACGTCGTCGAGCCCGCGCCACTTGGCACCGCGGGAGCGGTGCGCTACGCGGCGCAAGGCGTCACCGACACGATCGTGGTCTTCAACGGCGACGTGCTGACGACGGTCGATCTGCGACAGCTCATCGCGTTTCATCGCAGCCGGCAATCGAGGGCGACGATCGTGCTTACGCCGGTCGAGAACCCGACGGCGTACGGCCTGGTCGAAACGGACGCGGCGAGCAATATCCTGCGGTTTCTGGAGAAACCCAAGCTCGAAGAAATCACGTGCGACACGATTAACGCCGGCATCTACGTGTTGGAGCCGGACACCTTCGATCGCATTCCCCCGGATGTCGCGTGGTCGATCGAGCGCAGCTTCTTTCCGTCGTTCATCGAGCGAGGCGAGACGTTTCTGGCGTCGATCTATCGCGACTACTGGATCGACATCGGCACGCCGGAGAAATACATGCAGGTGCACCGCGACATCATGGATGGGCGTTACGCCATGCCCCCTTTCAATGGCGTAAAAGGCATGGCCTGGGTCGCACCGACCGCAAAGGTCGATACGAGCGCCGCTCTTGAAGGGCCCCTCTTCATCGATGACGGCTGTCGCGTCGAGGCCGGTGCTCGGATCGGGCCGTACACCGTGCTGGGGAAGAACGTTCAGGTCGAGAAAGACGCCAACATCGCCGGTGCGATCGTCTGGCCCGACACGAAGATCGGCCGTGAGGCGCAGGTGACCGATGCCATCATCGGTCGATCGTGCCAGATAGAACGTAATGTCATCCTCCAGCGAGGCGTGCTGGGAGACAAGACATCCATCACCGAATACAGCAAACCATGAATCCACATATCTTCAAAGCGTACGACGTTCGCGGGATTTACCAGACGGAGCTGGACGAGCAGAGCTTTCACGCGATTGGCCGAGCCTTCGTCGCGTACTTGAAGGCGCGACGCATCGGCGTCGGGCGCGACATGCGGACGTCCTCACCAAGCCTGGCCGCTGCATTCATCGCCGGCGCGCGCGAGCAGGGGGCGGATGTCGTCGACTACGGCATGATCTCCACCGACATGATTTACTACGCGGTCGGCACCGACGATCTGGATGGCGGCGCACAGATCACGGCATCGCACAACCCCAAACAGTACAACGGCTGCAAAATGGTCGGCCGCGGCAATGTGCCGCTCAGCGGCGACAAGGGTATCTCCGATATCCGCGACATGATTGCCGCCAACCAGATACCACCGGCGGCATCGGCGCAAGGCAGCCATTCCCCGCGCTCGATTCTGGACGGGTATGCAAAGCATGTTCTGGGCTTCATCGATCCATCGATCGTCAAGCCGTTCCGCGTCGTACTCGATGGCGGCTGCGGGATGGCAGGCCTGGTCGCGCCAGAGCTATTCAAGGCGCTCCCCTGCAAGACCGAACAATTGTGCTTCACTATCGACGGGACCTTTCCCACTCACGAGGCTAATCCGCTGATCGAAGAGAATCGCCGCGACATCGTCGCCAAGGTCAGGGCCGACCGTACCGAGATCGGCATCGCGTGGGATGGCGACGCCGACCGCTGCTTCTTCTTCGACGAGGACGGAGAATTTATCTCGGGCGATTTCGTGACGGCCCTGCTCGCCGAAGCGTTTCTGTTGAAAGAGCCTGGCGCAACCGTCGTGTACGACCTACGGGCCAGCTATGCGGTGAAAGACGTGGCCGCCAGGTACGGGGGCAAGGCCGTGATGAACCGCGTCGGGCATGCGTTCTTCAAGGGGCGGATGCGCGAGCTGAACGCAGTGTTCGGCGGCGAGGTAACCGGCCACTACTACTTCCGCGACAATTTCTATTGCGACAACGGGTTCATCCCGGCGCTGCTGATTCTCGAGCTGATGTCGAAGAAGAACCAATCGCTCAAACAGATGCTCGAGCCCCTTCGCGCGAAGTACTTCATCTCGGGCGAGATCAACACGAAGATGCCGAGCATGGCGGCCATGACCGACAGAATGGACGCCATCGAAGCCCGCTACAAAGACGCCAGGATTTTCAAGCTCGACGGGATCTCGGTGGAATACCCGGAGTGGCACTTCAACGTACGCCCGTCAAATACGGAACCGTTGCTACGGCTCAACCTCGAGGGCACGACGCAGGAGCAGATGGAGCACAAGCGGGACGAGGTGTTGTCGATTATCCGAACGTGAACAGCGTTCGCGAAAGGAATAGCCAATGGTTCGTGTGGTCCTTGCTGAATTGCTCGCGTGGCTGAGGGCTTTGGGATCTTCTGCGGTCTACGCCACGATCATTGTCACATTCGGTATCCAAGTTGCCCGCGTCGAGGGCGAAAGCATGGCACCGACGCTGGAGAATCAGGACCGCCTTGTGGTGAACAAGTTCATCTACCGCGTCGATACTCCCAAGCCCGGTGACGTGGTGATGATGTATTACCCGGCGGATCCTGATAAGACCTTTGTCAAACGATACATCGCAGGCGAAGGCGATACGGTGCGCATCGTCAGCGGGCATGTCTTCGTGAACGACAAACCGATCGCGGACAGCTATGTCGCCGGTGAGCATCGGAGCCGTGACGATTGGGGACCAGAAGTCGTGCCAGATGGGTTCTGCTTCGTGCTCGGCGATAACCGCTCCAACAGCTCTGACAGTCGGGTCTTTGGGTTCGTTCCAAGAAAGTACGTTGTGGGAAAAGTGCAGTTCCGTTGGTGGCCGCTGTCCGCGCTGAGGGCGTTTTGAGAGAACCGCGCAAATCTCGCTATAATTGGGCGCTCACCGATTGCGGGGTTAGCATAGTGGTAATGTTCTGGCTTCCCAAGCCAGCTAGGCGGGTTCGATTCCCGTACCCCGCTCCACAAATTCCTGGACGATCTTGACGCCGGCGCTGGCACCCACCCGGCTCGCTCCGGCACTCACCAGATTCTTCAGCGCCTCGTAGTCGCGAACTCCCCCGGCGGCCTTGACACCGATGTCGGGCCCGACGACCCGACGCATCAGTTCTACATCCGCAACCGTCGCACCGCCAGGCCCGAAGCCGGTCGATGTCTTCACGTAGTCGGCACCCGCCGCCTTTGCCAGAGCGCAGGCGGTGACCTTCTCTTCATCCGTAAGTAGCGCCGCCTCGATGATAACTTTGCTGAGCACATGGCATTCCCTGCACACCGAGACCACGGCGGCGATGTCACGCTCGACGACGGCGAGGTCGCCGGATTTGAGCGCGCCGATGTTGATCACCAGATCGACTTCTCTGGCGCCGTCGTAAATCACCCGGCGAGCCTCGTATTGTTTGACGTCCGTCGTCGTCGCGCCCAGCGGAAACCCGACGACGGTGCAGACGCCGGTCTCGCTTCCGCGCAGCAACTGCGCCGCAAACGATACCCAGTGCGGATTGATGCAGACAGTCGCGAAGCCGAGCTCACGCGCCTCCTTGCAGAGTTTTTCGATCTCCTGCCGGGTTGCGTCCGCCTTGAGCAGCGTGTGATCGATCAACGATGCCACGCCGGTCGGAACCTTCTCGCCGGCATAGAGCCCAAGCCTCGATGCCCCCGCATCGATCACGC
>DATEEI010000055.1:0-21627 GCA_035281225.1 Vicinamibacterales bacterium | reverse complement strand
CCCGACTTCACGATCAACCGATCGACGACGACGTCGATGGAATGGTTGCGGCGGCGGTCGAGCCTGATGTCTTCGTCGAGCGACCGGAACGCCCCGTCGATACGCGCCTTGGTGAAGCCCTTCTTCTTGAGCTCGGCCAGCTCTTTCTTGAATTCGCCCTTCCGGCCGCGGACGATCGGCGCGAGCACGTTGATGCGCGCATCCTGCGGATACAGCATCACCATGTCCATGATGCGCTCGAGCGACTGCGCCGAAATTTCCTTGCCGCACTGATGGCAGTGCGGTACGCCGATGTTGGCGAACAGCAGGCGCAGGTAATCGTAGATTTCGGTGACGGTGCCGACCGTCGATCGTGGGTTCGACGCGGTCGTCTTCTGCTCGATCGAAATGGCCGGCGAGAGGCCGTCGATCAGATCGACGTCCGGCTTCTCCATCTGCTCGAGAAACTGGCGCGCGTACGCGGACAGCGACTCGACGTAGCGCCGCTGGCCTTCGGCGTAAATCGTGTCGAACGCCAGCGACGACTTGCCCGATCCGGACAGCCCGGTGATGACCGTCAGCTTGTCGCGCGGGATGTCGACGTCGATGTCGCGAAGGTTGTGAACGCGGGCGCCGCGTACTGCTATCCAGCCGTGACCCATCGGTGCGCCTTCCTCGGAGAACCGTAAACCTTCGATTGTATCTCGAGACACATCACATCCGTTCAGGGTGACCAACGGACGCGCGTTCCGGCTGTCTTTTCATTCAAGGCGCCGTCATCGGAAGAACTGGATCACGGCTTCATGTGGACGAGCCGCACGGCACGGGCGGTTAAGGCATGCGACGCGCTGGCTCAGGGAACGCGAAACCCCGCGCTCTTTGAAATGATCGCGACATTACTGCTCGAGACGGAACGCAATGCCTGCGCTTCCTTCATTTCCTCCCGCAGGCTCGCAATCAACCCGTCTGAAAGGCCCGACAGGTCCTTCTCCTGCTCGGCCAGATCGGCTGCCATACGCGCGAGCGCCTGGTCGTAGCAAGCGACCGCGCTCGAGAAGCGCGCAAAGGCGGGCTTCCAGCTGCGTTCGGCCGAATCGATCTGCCCTAGAAAGCGCTGGGAATCGCAATCGGCGCCGTTCATCTGCAGTGCGTTGTCGAAGTTGTCGCGCGCTTCGACAAGCCGGTTGAGGCTGAAGGATGCCATGCCTGCAAGACGGTAGACCTCGTTGTTCCTCATCGCCTTCAGCGCTGCAACGGCATCATCGTAGGCCGCCTGTGTCCGACCCAGGCGTAGATGATTCCAGGCACGCCAGTAGTACTTCTCGCCGGGATTGTTCTGCAGATCGGCCAACAGCTCGTCGAGCAGGTCGATCGCCTCGAGGTGGCGGCCCATGTAGCTGAGCGCCTTGGCACGTCCGAGCTGGGCGGCACCATCGGAACCGGCGGCCAGGGCAGCGTTGAAGAGACTCAACGCGTCCGAGTAATGCGCGTACGCCATCTTCAGGTTCGCAAGCACCAGTGCGATCGAGGCGCTGTCCGGAAGCAGCTCGCGCGCGCGGGTGAGCTCGCGGTGCGCGTCGGCGAGGCGCGCGTCGAGCACGGCCCGCTGGCCGAGTAAAAAATGCACCTCTCCGAACCGGGCCTCCTGTGCGATCAGCGCACGCGAGGCTACCTCAGAGAACGTGGGAAGAAAAGCCTGTATCCGATACTTGACCGAGAGATTCTCGCAGTGAGTGTCGAGAATTGGGTCGATCTGCGGCTTTAGCTCTGCCACCATGCCGCCACCGAGCGCCGCGGCGACATAGAAGTAGGCCTTCATCGGGCTGGCGGGCCATTCCTTCTCGAGCTCGACCACAAGCTTCATCCGCTCTTCGCGCGCCGGCCGAAGTACGTAGGGCGCGGCTTTAGCCGCGCCGTGATCCGCCCGAACTGAATCAAGAACTGCGAAGTACCCGGCATAGCTCGAGGGGACACGCGGCGTGAGCGCGAGAGCTGCGTCGCGCGCACCCGAGTCGGGGATCCGCAGCTCGATCTCGCGCAAAGCGATCATGAGGTTGTTTTCGAGCGCTTTCCTTGCCAGGACAGCATCGTCGGAGAGCGCGAGAAGCGCCGAATACGCGACGGCTGCTTCCCTCAAACACAGATAACAGCCACGGGAGCCTAGTCGATCGGCTTCTGATAGCCTTGCGGCCTGCACCTCCGGAGAAACCCGAGGGGCAACTGCCGGAACCGGCCGCGGAGTCGTGCAAGCTACGCTAGCAACGACGACGAGTAAGACAGCGATTCGCATCGCGAAGAGTTAGACACCGCGAGCGGCGAGCTGGCTCTGCCTTGACATCTGATGCGTGATGCGTGATGATCAATCCCATGCGAACGACCCTCGATCTCGATGAAGACATTCTTCAGGCGGCAAAGGAGCTCGCCGAGGTGCGAGGGCTGACAGCAGGCAAAGTGCTGTCGGATCTCGCGCGGAAGGCGCTTACGTCGACCTCACCCGGTCCCAAAATCCGCAACGGTGTGCCGGTGCTGCCCCGCCGGCCGGCAGGGGCGCCGATTCCGACGATGAAGCTGGTCAACGAGCTGCGGGATGAGGAGTGAGCCGACCCGCACTGCTCGACGTGAACTTGCTGGTTGCGCTGTTCGACGCCGATCATCCTCACCACGAGACTGCGCACGATTGGTTTGCCGATAGCCATGCGAAGGGCTGGGCTACCTGCGCCCTCACACAGAACGGCTTACTGCGCATCCTGGCAAATCCGCGGTACGGAGCCACGATCAATCGGCCCGCTGACCTTCTAAAGCACCTCACGCAGTTCTGCGCGAGCAAACATCACGTGTTCTGGGCGGATTCGCTCTCGTTGACCGATAGAAACATCTTCAACCCATCGCTCATTCAGGGGCATCGCCAACTCACCGACATCTATTTGCTGGGACTGGCGAAGAAAATGGGCGGTTCCCTGGCCACCTTCGATTCCGGAATTCCGCTGAGCGCAGTGATCGGCGCGACCCGCGACACGCTCTCCGTCATCGCAGCAAGTGCCGAGTAGGCAGCGTCACACAGGCTTCATCACATCTTTACGTTCGCTTCTCCGGTTAGTCAGTACCCGGTCATGCCTGCTCGATATGTTTGGCGCGCACTTCAATGTGCGCGGCGCCCGTGCGGGCGCTTCTCAGCCAAGGAGGCCTCAGCATGACCGAACTCAACAATCACGATCGTCGAACGTTTCTGCGCCGCGGGGCGATGGGCGCCGGCGCGTTCTGGGCGCTGTCGCTGGATCCGTTCATGGCCCGGAGGGCGTACGGTGCGGCGATCGCAAGCCCTTATGGCGCCATCAGCCCGAAGCTCGACGAAACCACAGGGCTGCCGCTCCTCAAGCTGCCCGATGGATTCCGGTACATGTCATTCAGCTGGACCGGCGACATGATGGCAGACGATGTCCGCTGCCCGAACCTGCACGATGGCATGGCCGTCATCGAGGAACAAGGCCGCTCCGGTCACCTGATCCTCGTGCGCAACCACGAGGGAGGCTCCGGCGGTCCGTACCTGCAGAAACCGTCGATCACCTACGCTGATGACGGCGCCGGCGGTACAACGAACCTGATCTTCGACGCGAAGCACGGGCGCTGGCTCAAGGACTGGTCCAGCCTGGCCGGGACCATCCGCAACTGCGCGGGCGGCGTCACACCGTGGGGGACGTGGATCACCGGTGAGGAAACCTTCGGCCCGGCTCACGGGTGGAGCTTCGATGTGGGACCGCAGAAGGGCGACCCCACACCTCTCGTCGACATGGGACGGTTCTCGCACGAGGCGATGATGGTCGATCCGGCGACCGGCTACGTCTACGAGACCGAGGATGCGACGCCATCCGGCTTCTACAAGTTCGTGCCGAACGTGCCCGGGAAGTTGAAAGAAGGTGGCGAGCTCTTCATGCTCAAGGTGAAAAACCAGCCCAATTTCAATTTCGGACCGGTCTCTGCCGTCGGGACCATCTGGGACGTGGAGTGGGTGCCGATTGCCGATCCCGCGGCGTCTGTTCAAACCACATACGCTCAAGGGGCTGCCGCGCCGAATTTTGGCGCGCAGTTCCGCCGGCTCGAAGGCTGCTGGTGGGGCGACCGGACCGGATATTTTCTCTCCACCAACGGCGGGCCCGCGGGCGAAGGACAGGTATTCGAGTACGACCCCGATGCTGAAACCGTCAAGCTGATCTACGTCTCGCCGACGGCGAACGACCTCGATAATCCCGACAACATCACGGTGACCCCGCGCGGGGGCCTGCTCCTGTGCGAGGATGCCGCAGGCGATCAGTTTCTCGGTGAGCGCCTCGTCGGATTGACGCTGAACGGCAACACCTTCACCTTCGCGCAGAACAACATCGTCCTTACGACCGCGTACAACGATCTGATACCGGCGGGAAGCTACGTACGCAATGAATTTGCCGGCGCCTGCTACAGCCCTGATGGCAAGTGGCTGTTCGTGAACATTCAAACGCCGGGCGTGACGTTCGCCATCACGGGCCCGTGGGGTCCTGGACCGCTCTAGGTCGCACGAACCGGTAGATCACATCAGCGGCCTGATCGCCACGTCGAGCCGATACGCGGTGTCATTCGACGCGACGATCAGGCCACCATTCGGATTGAAGGCGACGCCGACGAGCGACTGCCCTGCCACAATCAGCTCGGTCGATCCGTCTGGGCGAACGCGATACAGGCCATTCCATCCCGCGAGCGCTTCGACGACATATAGCGATCCCTGCGAATCGAAGGCGATGCCCTGCGGCCGGCCGAACCCTGAGTAGACCTTATCAATCGAGCCGGAGGCCGGGTCGATGCGGTAGACGTAGTCGTACGGCCCGAGTGTCGGCCCGGTGGCGTATACACAATCGTCGGGGCCCATGGCGAGATGAAACGCGGCCACGCTCGCCGGCAGCGTTGCGATGGCCGTGACCGTCCGATCCGGTTGCACGGCGAACACGGTGCCGGAGCGGTCGCCGACATACAGCACCCCTCGACGATCGAACGCGAGCCCGCACGCGATGCCGAGATCGCTGGCGTAGGTGTCGTACGTGCCTTCAGGGTGCACGCGGTAGACCGACCCTTCGAAACGGCTCGAGACGTAGAGTTGTCCCTGCGCATCGAACGCCATCGACGTGGGATTCACGACGCCAGACACATACGATTCACGGCGCCCACTCGGGCTCACACGGAAGATGGACACTGGCACTTCCTGCCCGCGACTTCCACTGTAAGTGACGTAGAGGTTTCCCTCGCGATCGAAGACGGGATTGTCCACTTGATGAAGGCCGGTGACGAGCGGCGCACCCACTTCGAGCAGCGCCGTTTCACCCGGGACGTCTGCGATGCGCACCGCGGTCTGCCCGCCGTCGAGACCAGAAGGTACGAGCACAGCAATCGTGGATGAAGATGCGTAAACGGGACGGGCAAGCGACTCGCCGATGGTGACGCCGGGAAGGTGCGGTGTGTCGATCGGAAAACCCGAGCCGTGGATGGTGACGCGGCCACCCTCCACGGCCCAGTGAGGTTGAATCGAGGTGAGCCGCGTCAGGACTCGTCCAGTTCGGCGTTCCAGTACAGGAAATCGCGCCAGCTGTCGGGCGCGTTTCGTAATCCGATCGTAATCCGGATCGCCGGCACCGACTCCGGCCGCTTCGGGTACTTGACCAGATGCATGCCCGCTTCGGCCGGCGTGCGCCCGCCCTTTCGCCGGTTGCACGAGACGCAGCAGGTGACGATGTTCTCCCAGTCCTTGCGGCCGCCTTGCGCGACCGGTACGACATGGTCGAAGGTCAGCTCGCTGGTCGGAAACCCGTCACCGCAGTACTGACACGCGTGGTTGTCGCGCGCGTAGATATTCGCCCGCGAGAACGGGACGTAATCGAATCGGCGTTTGATTTTGATATAGCGCAGCAGGCGGATGACGGAAGGTAGCTTGATGCTGAACGTCACTGCCCTGATCTCCCGGTCGTAGACCGAGATCACCTCCACCTTCCCCTGGCAAAGCAGAGTAATAGCCTTTTGCCAGTTGACGACCTTGAGCGGCTCGTAGGTTGCGTTGAGGAGGAGCGTCTGCTCCATAACTTGTGCAAAGATTTTCGCGTGAAGGGGCAGGGCTGTCAAGCCGACCCTCTGGTAAACACCCGGTAACAATCGGTTTACAGGTGTGTACTTCTTCCGGTTTCGGACCGATACTTCACACGGATGCGTACGGTGACTTACAACGCCTCGCTGGCTGTCATGATGGGCTTTCTCGCCGCGAGCTCCACGTCCTGCGTCACGACTGGCGCAATCCCGCGGCCCTTCCCCGGCGGCCCAGTAGCAAGCGCACCTTCCGCACCTGTCGCACCGATCGCACCCGACGCACCCATCGCACCCGACGCCTCCGCGCCCGAGGGCGCTACGGCGGACAAGACGGCGGACAGGCCTGTCGCACCCGATTTGCGCGTGCACCGTTTTGACGGACGCGCCGTCGCTGAGTTTGCTCTTGGATTTCGCGGTGTGCCCTATCGGTTGGGCGGCGCCGATCCGGCAGGGTTCGATTGCAGCGGGCTCGTGCAGTACGTCTTCTCGCAGTACGGTGTGTCGGTGCCGCGAGTGGTCGAGCAGCAATACGAGGTCGGCGACAAGGTCAAGCCATCCAAGATCCAGCCTGGCGACCTCATCTTCTTTAATACCACCAAGCGGGGCTCGAACGCCTCGCACGTCGCCATCGCCATCGGCCCCGACAGTTTCGTCCACGCCCCGAACTCTACCGGCGTCGTCCGTGTCGAAACGCTCGGCTCGGCCTATTGGGGAGCGCGCTACATCGGAGCGCGACGCATCACACCATCGACCACCTCCAACTAGACCGCATTCGACTTGTTAGCCCGCATCCCGCGGAAACAGGCGCGGCGAGCCGGCGATCTTGACGGCGCCGAAATGGCGCAGGTCGAGAGTGGCAATCGCGTCGGCGCGAAGCCGCTCGGCCGTCGCCATCACGACCGCATCGACGAGTCCGAGTCGAAGCGTGCGGTACTTCCGGCTAATCGCATGTGCACGATCGAGGTCCTCGTGCCTGCCGTGCTCTACCACGAAGGCACCGTCGGCAAGGTCAGCCATGAACGCGTCCTGCGCGCGCACGCCCAGCTCGGCGCCGACCAAGTAGTCGACCTCCGGAAGAATGGCCCATGGCAACAGCCAGTCGTCGGGACGATCTTCGTAGAGCTCACGTACGGCGGCGTGATGGCGATCGCCGTTATCCAGCAACGCGAGCACCGCGCTGGTGTCGGCGACAATCACCGTAATCGGCCCATGCCCTTGAGCAGGTCCTCCGCTCGCTCGCTCAGATCGCGACGCCCACTCGCAAAGGCCCCAACACTTTTCGGCGCTCGGCGCGTTTCATGCCGGGCGGCATATTCCGCCACGGCTTCGCGGACCAGTTCCGCCGGGGGCCGCTTGGCCTTGGCGGCGAGCCGTTTCAGGGCTCGATAATCTGCCGGATCCAGGTACACGGTTGTTTTCTGCATATGGTTACCATATATGGTAACACGGCGCCATTGGCGGCCCCGGCTTGTCCCCGCAGCGTACCGATTGGACAGGGCTCAGACGGGTTATAATTCCTGTCCTTTCCCATTCAGACGGAGGTGTTCATGGTCCCCGTCGCCGTTAGTACCGTACTCCGTGGCAAAGATCGCCAGGTTCTTTCGATCGCCCCAGACGCGTCGGTCTACGAAGCCATCAGCCTGATGGCGGAAAACTCGGTGGGCGCGCTGCTTGTCGTCTCAGACGGGGCGCTCCTCGGCATTGTTTCGGAGCGTGATTACGCGCGGAAGGTGGTGCTGCAGTCCCGATCGTCGAAGGACACGCGGGTCTGCGACATCATGACGAGCCCGGTCCTCACCGTCTCGCCGGCTCATACCGTCGAAGATTGCATGCGCATGATGACCGACAGCCGCATCCGCTACCTTCCCGTCATCGAAGGCCCCGCCATCGTCGGAATTCTCTCCCTTGGCGATCTCGTGCGATCGATCATCACGATCCAGGGGGAAACGATTCAGTACCTGCAGCAGTACATCGGCGGGTCCTATCCGGGCTAGCGACCTGGTGTGACAGGGGCGACAGGGGCGTCCGGTACGGTGGGCTTGTCCACCGTCTTGTCCGCCGTAGCGCCCTCGGGCGCGGAGGCGGAAGGGCTTTCAGGCGCGGAGGGAGTTGCGTCAGTTGAGGAAGGCTGGTCCGGGGCGCCTGGCTCGGGAGCCTCGGGCTCCGTCGGCGCGACGGGCTTGTCGGATTCGGAGCCATCCATCTCTGCTGGTGCCGGCGTTGCCACGGTCGGCGGCGGCGTGATGTTCCCCATGCGCGCACGAATGAGCCGCTGGCGCGCGCGCAGTCGTCCGTTGGGCCGCGCGATGTTCAACATGCGTGGGTTCACAATCGCGCCCGCCATCAAGGCTGCCTGGTCGGGATCCACCGCCGACGCGGGAATGCCAAAGTAGGTGCGCGCCGCCGCTTCGGCGCCCCAGATGCCGTCTCCCCACTCGATGTTGTTGAGGTAGAGCTCGAAGATGCGCGTTTTGCTCAACTCATGCTCGAGGCGACGCGTGATGAAAAGCTCGCGAAGCTTTCGAAGCGGGTTGCGCGACGGCGAGAGATACAGGTTCTTCGCGAGCTGTTGGGTAATCGTGCTGGCGCCCCGCGTCAGGCTGCCGCGATCCCAGTCGGTCTCCAGTGATTTCCTGATTTCAACAAGGTCGATGCCTTCATGACCCCAGAAACCGGCATCCTCAGCGACGAGCACCGCGCGCTTCAAATGGGGCGAAATGCGGCCGTACGGCACCCAGCGATGGACGCGCTTCGGCGCCCGCCCTTCGGCCCGCGCTTCGCGCGCGCGCAGATCCATGAACGCCGTGGAGGAAAGATTGCGCGTTCGCAGCACGCGTACGTCGGGCAGCGTCAGGTAGATGAACGCGATGTAGCCGAACCCGAGGGCCGCGATTGCCGCAACCACGCGGCGCACGTGCCGCATGCGGCCAGATCGTCGCATGCGATGATTATAGTCTTCGTGCTCATGCTCCCTGCATCGGCCGCGCTCATCGCGAAGACGGACAAGTGGCAGTCCGCGCGCGATCGGATGATCGAGACGCAGATTCGCGCGCGCGACGTGCGGAACCCAACCGTGTTGAAGGCGATGGCCCGCGTGCCGCGCCACCGCTTCGTACCCGCCGACATGCAGCCGTTCGCGTACGACGATCGACCGCTGCCCATCGGTCTCGGGCAGACCATCTCGCAACCGTTCATCGTGGCGTACATGACGGACGCGCTGCAGCTCGATGCCCGCCATACCGTATTGGAAATCGGAACCGGGTCGGGATATCAGGCGGCCGTGCTCGGCGAAATCGCCAAGCAGATCTACACGATCGAGATCGTTCCGGATCTGGCAGCACGCGCACGACGCACACTCGCGGAGGCAGGATATCGCAACGTAGACGTCCGCACCGGCAACGGTTACCTTGGCTTGCCCGAGCTCGCGCCCTTCGATCGCATCATCGTCACCGCCGCGCCTCCGGAGATTCCTCAGACGCTCGTCGAGCAGCTCGCGGTGGGCGGCATCATGATCGCGCCGGTGGGTACATCCGATCAGGAGATGGTGATCGTCACGAAAACGGCCAGCGGTGTCGTGCAGAAGAGGACCATTCCGGTGCGGTTTGTTCCAATGGTCGGCAAGCCCGCGACTCGTTGACCGCCACGAGCGCTTCGACTAGTATCCGGCTCGATTCACCAACGACGTAGACAAGGAGTCCCCATGCAGATTGCCGAGCGTTCGGCAGGTAACGTGAAAGTCCTCGATCTCTCCGGCCCCATCACGCTCATGAAAGGTGACGGCCAGCTCCTCAAGGACAAGATCAACAGTCTCGTCCATCAGGGGCAGAAGAACATCCTCGTGAACCTGGCCGACGTCACAGCGATGGACAGCACAGGCCTCGGCGAGCTCGTCGGCGCGTATACGACCGTCACGAAGGCCGGCGGCAGCATGAAGCTCGTGAACCTGACGAAGCGGTTGCAGGACCTGCTCAGCATCACGAAACTGCTCACCGTCTTCGACACGTTCGATTCAGAGCAGGCCGCGCTCCAGAGCTTCAGCTAGCGCGTCCGATCGTCCTCAAGAGAAACGCCATCATCCCGCTGATCGCGGCAAACTGCCCGATCCAGAAGAGAAACGACCACTTGAGCAGGCTGACGCGCATGGTGGCCAGATCAGCACGCAACTCCACTCGAATCGCCGCGAATTCTCTGGCCGTTTCGACCCGCACGGCGGCGAACTCTTTCGCCATGTCAACGCGCAGTGCGCCGATCTCCTCGCCCAGCCGGCGCTCGAACCGCTCCCCTGTTATGGCGAGCACATCATCCTTCCACTGCCGGCCGGCATCGTCGACAAACACTTGCAAACCAGCCATCCCATCATTGCCAAGTCTCTCCCTCAGAGCCCGAACCGCCATGACCATCCCACAACTGCCTTTCTTGACCTCGACGACGACGATGCCATCGTCTCGCGTAGAAATCAAGAGTGCTTTTCGCAGCCTCCTTTCAGGGAGCCGTCTGGTGTCAACGGTGTCGAGCCTTACGGCCGTCAAGATGTAGAATCGCCACTTAAGATGACCTCACGCGTTTTTGGTTGCGGCACCGCACTGTTGCTGCTGCTTCTCGCTCGTTCCGCGTTCGCTCAGGCTCCGGCGCCGGATCCGGCTGCGGTTCCTGCGACAGGCCGAGGCGTCGAATACGGGGTGCGATTCGGTCCCGCGTTCACGTCGTTGACGAGCGTCGAGACATTCGACGCCACGGTCGTCGCGGCGGCGCCGGAGCCGACGCTGCACTTCGGCGGGTACGCGCACATCAATATTCGTGGAGCGCTTTCGTTTCAGCCGGAGGTGCTGTTCGCGGCGAAGGGAGAGAGGATTCACGACAAGGATGCGCAGCCAACGGTCAGCGGCTCCAGCACCAAGGCGCCTCAGGCAGACAGGGTTGTCCTGGTGCGGTATCTCGAGTTCCCGCTCCTTGCGCGCCTCACGAAAATGACGCGGGCCGACTCGTCGGTCTACCTCATCGCCGGTCCGGCGCTGGCGATCCGCCGCAGTGCGGTGATCAGACAGGTCGCAGACTCCGGAAAGCACGAAGACATCGGCGACCAAGTCAGCGGCACCAACTTCTCACTGGTCTACGGAGGAGGTTTCCAGCATCAACGCTGGCTCGTCGATGCGAGGTTCACAAAAGGGCTGCGGAACATTGCGGTCGGGCCTGGGTCAGCGTCCGTCAAGACCAGCGGTTTCGCCGTCCTGATGGGCGTGCGTTTCTAATCCCTAATCCCTCTCCATCACCAGACCTTCAGCGTCAGACCGCCATTGATGTACGCGCCACGGTCCATGGGGAAGCCGGGAAGGTGCCCGAACGACTTTGCGCCGACGGTGACCGTCAGCGCCGCCCGCTCGGCGGGCCAACCGCGCACGTCGGCCCCAACTTCGCCGCGCATGCCGAACCCGTGCACGGTGTGCGACCACGCATCCATGGTTAACGTGGGACTGACTTTCGGCACGAACCCAGGCGTCGACCATCGCGACCACGAAAATCCTCCGCCGACCTGGCGATCCGCGCCGATGCGCTCCGTCCAGCGGCCGTATACCGAGCCGATCGCCCCCAGCGCGCGGTAGTGCGAGCGGACGTGGTACTCGGGGCCGAATGGTGAGAGCTCGTAGCGCACCGATGGCAGGACGCGAACCCCGCCGACGTGCAGCCATCGAATGCGGACGTCCGGCGCTCCGCTCCAGACGTGATCGCTCAACACACCAACGGCTTCGCTCCAGAGCGCCGCGTCGAGCAGGTTGAGCACAGACCGGGTGCGCACCTGACGGCGGATGCTGTCGAGGTTTGCAGGACCAACCGCGCGGCGGCGGTTGAACAGATCCAGAACGAGGTTCGCTGCGTCGCCCCCGGGGTAGTAATCCCCAAAAAGCCCGGGATAGAAGTCTTCAGCTGAGAGATGCAGCAACGAGTACATCGGGACATCGATGGAGCTGATGATGGCGGCCAGCGCGTGTCCTGGCGGCACGCGTTCCGCGCGCAGCATTTTCGACTCGGCGCGATCCTTCAACACCAGGGATGCGTCGAGACCACCGCCCTGAATAGCCGCGTCCTCGAGCGGATGATGCTCGGGCGGTCTTTCTCCGACGGGTCCGACAGCGAATTGCTGCGAGCTCCACGGCGTTCCAACGAATGACAGTGCGGAATCGACGCCATACTCGGTGGCCCGCGTCATATGCCCCCACTCGTGGTTCAGGGTCTGAAAATAATTAACGATGGGGACGTCCAGCAGCGCGAGCTTTGCCGCCCGCGCCACCCGGGCGCTGCGGCGCGTACTTCGGAACAGTGAGGGCGACAACTTCGCCAAACCAGCCTCGCTGATTGATGTCGACAGAATCGACGCCGACAGCATGAGATCGGCATTGCGCGTCATCGGGGTTGTCGAATAGACCAGCGGCAGCGTAAGGGACGCCGGCGCGGCGGACTGCGCCTGGCATGGGGAGACGGCGGCGACGGCCACAGCGATGAGGACGCATAGCGTACTTTTCACATGCGTCGGCGCTATATGTTCTGGCATGTTGAGAAGTGTACAGGCAGACAGACCGGACGACAGGTGGCGCGGACTAATGGAATCTCCACCCGATCCCAAAGGACATCTGGAGGCTCTCTTGGGAATCGGCTGCCCTCTGCGGCGTCGATATGCCGTCGAGTACAACAACTCGCGACCTATAGAACGAGATGACGTTGCCCGCCTCGAATCGCAGTACCATGCGCGAGCCACTGTTCACTTCGATGATGCCACCCACATCGACAGCAGCAGCGTTCGAACGGCCCAGTTGTCGTGTTCGGGCGCGCGAGTCTTGCCCTTGAAACGCGGCCGAACTGCTCGTGACCCCTGGCCGGACCTTCACAAACAACCCGACCGACTCTCTCCGAACGCCTACCTTTACCCCCGCAAGACCCTGCAACATGTGGCCGCCGTCCCACGCCGAACGAACTACGTGCTGCCGGAAGTACGCATTAATGGCGCCATCGGCGTATACGTGATTGGACAAGCGATAGGAAAGATAACCGCCTACGCCAGCATTCGAAAGAGGTGGACTGATACCAAGCGCGGGGACAGCAGCCCAGTACGTGAGCTGCGCACCTCCCGTCATGCGTCCTGCATCACTGTGCCTCGCCGTGTCCGCTCGAACCCCGAACCTGTAACCTACGCTGGCGCTGACTTGATAAGTGGTAGCAATTCTCCCCGGTATCTCTAACCGGCGACTGGGACGATCGGCGGCAGAATTGGACCGCACCACGTCAATACCGGGTACAACGTACATCGTATGCAGAAAATCGACACGGGGAGCCCAACGGGAGTGCGGCAGGAATTCCAGTCCGACGCCCATATCCATGGCAAGATGTGTTCTCGGTGCCACTTGGTCGGCGCCATCATCCTCTGCGATGATCGCGCGGGAAAACCGGATCACCCCCGTCTGCAGGATCCCCTGAAGGCGCAGCGGGCGCGACGCCATGAGCGTCCCCCGCGCTCCCCCCATTGCCATCAGGGTCGTGCCACCTCGGGACTCGTATTGAGCGAACTCTCTTGCTGGAAACCAATTCACGCGCGCCTCGAGCGCGAGCCTCGGCGCTACCGTCACGTCCAGCCAGCCGATAACCCCAGGGGAACTCCTAGGCCTTCCCTCGTCGTTCACGAAACCACGTCCAGACATTCCAACGCCTGCCGTGACGGACGCATCCGCTTCCTGCGCGAACACCTGACGCGCACACAGAAGCGCCAGGACCGTTATTAGCGCACAGACGCCGACGCGTACAATGGGAAGTCGCATCGCTCACGACGATACTACTGGCGGTGTGGCGAGCTGCGGATGGTGTGTTCCTGCCGCTCACCGTCGGAGATGGTCAAGAGCCTAGCGTGTGGTTCCAACTGATCGAGGAAGCGGGAGTCGAGGACGGCATCAGGATCGGGGTCGACAACCGCGGCTATCCGGTAGTCACCAGGTGGGACATCGCGAAATACGAACTGACCGTCAGTGCTGGGCCGGGCGAACAGAATTCGACGGGATCCCGATGTCCAGTATCGTCTATCAGCAGCGTACAAGACGGCTGTACTTCTTAAACTTGGCGCACCGCGCTCGTCCAAAACCCTACCCGCCACTTCCGTTCGGGTGTCGACGAATGTCACAAGCGCATCGCTCAGATTCTGCCCGGGCTGAACATCAACTGGGAAGTCCAAAGTGTCCTGGCCATTGATGACCGCCGACTGTAGGGTCCAGGAACCCTCGGTGAGTGCAACAAGTCGGTACTTTCCTGGCGAAACTCCGATGATACGAAAGGTACCGTCTGCATCCACGCGGGCCGACACCTGCCGGGCCAATTCTCCACTGCCTCGACCACCGCTGGCAGGGACCAGCGTGACACGAGCCCGGGTGAGCTCGATCGGCATCGAGTGTGGCTTCGACGACAAATATCTGATGCTGCCAGACACGTTCATTCCCTCGGCGAGCGAGACGACCACGTTTTTTACATGGCGTGTTGAGACGGTGATATCAGCTGAACCCCATCGCGTTTTTGGTTGCGCCGGTACTTGCCCGACCTCGCGACTGTTGGCGATGGCACGATCGCTTCTGGCCACCGAGTGTGCGAGCAATGTGTACTGCCCAGGCCGAACGTGAGGCACGTAGAAGTAACCGTCTTGAGAAACCGGAACGGAAATAGCCGAGACTCCAACGGCGCGTTCTGCCACGTTGACCAATGCGACCTCGGTGTTCGAATCGGGAACCGCACCCAAAATCTCCCCTTCGACATACACCAGAGGCACGAGCTCGAGTTGGAAATCGAGCGCCTCCTGCTCCTGCGCCGGACCCAGCGTGATCATCTGGGCACCAGTCACGGTTGTTGATCCTGGATAGTACACCGGCGCATATCCGCTAAATCCCTCATCCTCGGTAGCATCCTTGACCGATCGTTCCAGCGGAGCGGAATCCGTGGTCGGTGTGACGCTGACGACGTACTGACCTGGCGTCAAGCCATAGATTCGATAAATTCCGCGGTCGTCGGTCTGGTCATGGCCAGCAAAGTGCATGATACGCCGGCCCATTTGGGTTTCCACTCGCGTCGCACGCACGGCCGTTCGGGCGACAACCTCACCTTTTTCATCCACAACCTTGCCGGTGAGAACGCTACCTTTCGGCATACTCAAGCGGGCGTTGAAGCGCTGTGCCGGCGCCAGATGAATATGACTGGCGCCACGGCCCGAACCGGGGCGAAGCTCTCCGTACGAAACAGCCACAAACCCTGGTTTCGACACGGTCATCGCGTATGTTCCGGGTGCGACGCCAGAGAAGAGAAAGCCGCCTCGCTCGTCCGTGATAGCCGTGTTGGCTCGCCTTGTCCCTGCGCCGACCAAGCTGACGTGTGCTCCTCTGACGGGTGATTCGGAGCCCATCGCGACGACGACGCCCGACACGGTAGCCCCCTCGCTTGAGGACGCCGCCGCCCGTGGCTGTTGGTCGCCCTCGATGCTGACGGACGCAGCAAAGAGAACGACGACGATCCACGGACTCAACAGGCTTCTTGGCACTAATCCCTCGCCCACAACGGCTCATCAGACGGGCTATAGACGACGAGGTTGCCGTCGTCCTGCACGTTCAGGTAGGCGCCGGGATTGTCCGCTGTTCCGGTCGACCACACGGGACTTCCTGACGAATTGTAGAGAACGAGATTGCCGTCTCCCTGCATGAGCAGGCGGGTTGCCCCCGAGCCATCCGTACCGCTCTGCCAAAGCATGTCGTTTCCGTTGTAGAACAACACGAGATTTCCATCGTCGAGCAGGATCAGCTGGTGCATTTGGCCACCAGCCCTCAACGCTTCGTGCCGTCGAATCTGCTGATTGGCGGTCAGGAGATATTTGTTGAGATTGACGGGGTTGGGAACGTACCAGTCGTCTCCGTCAACGGTATCACCGGACAGCCGGCGAGGAGAGTACTCGCTATAATTGTAACCAGTGAACACTTCGCAAGTCAGTTTGGCGGTGCCGTCTTGGACCCAACGCTCGTTAAATGTCTCCTCACCAGCGCAGACTCCGTCTTGATTGATGAAGGTCCACCTATTGGGAACGCTCACGTTGTACCGGACGTTCCATCCCTGAGAGTTTGTGGTACCGCTGACGGTTGTGTGGCCGTACTTTTCAAGGTTTGTCGTACGCTGTCCCAAGTAACCTCTGTTCGGATCAACAAAGGTACTGATGCCGTGCAGTTGATCCTCTTCCTTGATGAACGTTTGGACGTAGCCAGTACTGGAAAATGGTGGGGGCCAGCAAGCAGCGTTTAGCAACCCAGCAAGAAAGAGCACGATAACGAATACTGTGCGGCGCAGCATCTCCATGCCTCCTATCGTCGACCGACCTGAAGGTCGTCGAGGAACCCGTGCATAACCCTGGTTAACAAGTTCGAGTCAGATGGTGTTTGGCTCATCATCCAGCCGAGCGCGCTCGGCGGATGCCATTGTCTCGGATGATCTGTGGGACGAGTGCGGCCCGGGAACAGCGCGGCTTTCTGCATGTAGTCACGCGTGTCTTTCACCCACACATCCGCGTCCCTTTGATACGAGCCGTTCAGCAATTTCTGTGTCGCGAGGAAGGTCGCCAGAAAGCTTGCATGAACCGGCGAAACCGATCCGGTGTTTGGTCCTTCTGCGTCATTGGACAATAAGGAGAGATGAGGCACTGTCCGTTTGAGAATGTCCTCGAGCAGCGCCACCTGGGCCTTGTTGGTCGTCATGAAGGAAGGCCCTGAGTACCGAGATACAACTCGATTCCACGCCGTCACGACATCGTCGTAAGGAATTGCCCGCTGGGTGTTGTTGCGATACCCCATTTCGGCTCTGGTAATGCGTCCTCGGACGGATGGGCCAGAGGGAAATGCGATGGAGTGCAACAGATAGCTATCGACAAACGCCTCGATCTCAGCAGGCCCACCCCCTAGGGCCGCCTTGGCCAAGTTGTCGTATTCCAGGAAGACAGAACGTGGGGCTGAGGAACTAACTGCGCGGTGCCTTGGATCGGACTGTGGTACACGCACCGGAGCTGTCTGATCCGCGCCCACTGACGGCACAGCAATCCATAGCGGCACTACAAATCCCCATATTGCTAAGATCGTTGCGCGAGATAAGCGACACATGCACCCTCCCCTTCAAAATCGTCTTTCGAGGCGACGGCATAATCACGAAGCCCCGCGTTCGGATGGCTAGAAGACGGTACGATGCCCCAGCACGCTTGACAATGCTTTGGGTACCAATTTAGTGACTGCGTATCGATGAAATTATCAGCTGGCGCCACGTGGTGAGCCGCCATCGACTGGCCGCTCTTTGAACGTATCGCTCCGCTGGGAATCGCCTATGGATTTCAAAACTCGTCGAAGCATCGCCGCGACGGTTTCGTCATGCATCGAGGCAAGAGCGCGCAGACGTTCGTACTCGCGGTGCGACAGCCAGAAATGAACTTGACGCTGGCGCTTTCGAGGAGTTGCCGTTCCAGTCGAGGTGGGAGGCACAGGATTGGTTGTCTCGAAACGATGCAATGGTGGAGCGCACAATCATGCTCACCCGGGACGAATTCTAATCACTCGTTACCGTCTGTCAATCGGCGTTCGTCCTACAAAATCATCTACAGAATTGTTGGTACGAAGATCGAGATCGCTATCGAACGTCTTGATGGTGATTCTTCAAAACCGGCGACGCGTGACTAAATGATCGTCAAGCCGTCGATGTCGTTCGCGTTCTTAAAACAGGCAATGACCGCGCCCGCGGGGGGACCCTCCCCATGAACCAGGACTTCATCGATCTATTGCGCGCGTTCATCGCCGCTGACGTGCGTTTCCTCATCGTTGGCGCAAGCACTCTCTAATCCCTAATCCCCAATCCCTAACCCCTAGCGCTACTTGAGCGCCGCCAGATTTTCCGCGTTCCACAGCAGATGCGGCCGCAGCGGCGAGGGCGTCGCGTTCAGTACGCGTGTGCTCGTAAAAAGGCGCACGTGCGGCGCGCCGAAAAACAGCGCCGGCATGTGCTGGCCGTAGATCCGCTGCACCTCGACAAACGCCTGCAGCCGCTCGACGCGATCGAACGTCGCCGCGTTCTTCAACATCAGTTGATCGATCCGCCGCTCCCAGTCGAACGCCTCGTGCGTCATCCACACGTGCGCCTCGCCCGAGCTCAACCAAAAGTCGAGGCTCATCGCCGGATCGGTGTCGCGAAAACGGATCCGGTCGTAGATGGCGTCGTAGTTTCCCTTGAGGCGACGAGCGCGCAACGCGTTGGCGTCGAGCGGCGTGACCTCCACTTCCACGCCGACAACGCGTAGCGTGTCCTTGAGAAACACCGCGGCGCGTGCGGACGAAGGCACGTCGCGGCGAATGAGCAGCGAGAACCGCACCGGCCGCCGGGTCGCGTCTTCGAGGATGCCGTCTCCGCTGCGATCGCGCAGCCCCAGCCCCGCGAGCATCTCGCGCGCGACCTGCGGGTTGGCACGGCCGAGCGGCAGATCGGGGTTGAACCATGCGACATTCGCGGGCGTCACCGGCAGCAGAATCGGATCGCAGGCGCCGAAGAACACCTGCTTGCAGTACTCGCGGCGATCGACCGCCGCCGAAATCGCCAGGCGGAAGGTCTCGCTCGTCAGCCAGGGGCGGTCAAGATCACCCACCTTCGCCGAGGCGACGGCGGGCAAGAACCACAGGGCATCGGCGTCGAGGCCCGGACCCAATTCGAACAACCGGGCTTTGTTGTTTTGCTCGAGCTTCTTCAGCTCTTCGTAGTCGTCAGGGCGAATCGCGCTGTCGGCAAAGTCCTGCTGCCCTGGCGAGCCCTCCCCGAGCGTCAGCTCATCTATATAAGGAAGGGGCAGGCCGTCGGGTCCGTTCCGCCAGTAATGCGGATTCCGCACGAGCTTGTGGATGGTACGTAGGCCGGGTCCTTTCTTGACCGCCGGAGCCACGAACGGCCCGAGCCCAACGGTATCCACCGGTTTGTGGCGCGGGAGAATCGGATGGCCATCCAGGATCCGCAGCCCCGGCGCGAACGGCGCGGCGAACGTGACCTCGATCGTCTGCGGATCGAGCACCCGCGCGGCGAGAGGTGTTCCAGATACCTGAACCGCCGCGAGCGACGTTACAAGATCGTCAGCGGTGAGAGGCGTGCCGTCCGACCAGCGAATGCCCGGCCGCAACTTAAAGATATAGACGAGGTTGTCGGCCGAGACTGTCCACGATTCTGCCAGACACGGCTCAACGCGATCGGTGCTGCGGTTGATGCGAACGAGCGTCGCGTGCGTCAGACGAGCGAGGGCCTCGTCTGGCGCATCGGTCGATCCTGCGAGCGCTCCGCCGCGCGGCAGTCCTGCTTCCACTGGCGCCGAGCCGGGCGGCCCTGAATTTGATGGCACCAGGGCGGATGTCGGTGGCACCGGGGCTTCAGCCCGGGTTGCTGGACCTTTCGGTGCGGTCATCCACCAGATGGTGAAAACGGCGAGGCCGATGACGGCCGCCATGCCGAAGGCGACGTACACCCGCGAAGACGGTCCGATCGGCCTAGCCAATTTCCGCCTCACCGGCCAACCAGCTGGCCACACTAATGTGCACGCAATCCCCGCACTCATCGCACCTGGTGATCGTCCCGTCGGGCGATCCGGGCAATGTATTAGCTGAAGTCACATCGGAACGCGTATCGCGCACGCGCTTCATCGTACCGCACCAACTCTCAGCCCCGCAAAGGGTTAGCGCCGCGTCCCACATCACGACGCTTCGCGGCATTGCCCTCGCTATACAGGAGCGCGAACACTCCCGGCGCGCCGGCGCGCACGCGAAGGCCGCCAATCCATAGACGAGAAACGGTCAGTTCAAGGAGCCAGCATGATGATTCGAAGCAAGCCCGTATGGGGAAGCAAGATGTGGCGCAGGGCATCGACCCTGTCCGTCGCCGTCCTCCTGCTCACGTCCGCTCCCCTCTGGGCGCAGTCGCGCGCCCGGCTGTCCGACAGCCTTCAAAAGCATGTCGCGGCCAAATCGGGAGCGGCCATCGACGTCATCATTCATGGCTCCGCGGACGAAGTGAACGCCATCGCCGCGCGCCACGGCGTGCGCATCACGAAGAGATTGTCCGAAGGCGCCGTGCTGCGGGCCAACGCCGCGCAGATCGAGGCGCTCAGCGCCGATGTCGATCACCTCTCGCGCGACGTCGAGGTGCGGTCGTTCATGTCGGTCACAAACCAGGCCGTCGCCGCCGATCAGGTGTGGGCCGGCGTCGCCGGCCATCCGGGGTTCACCGGCGCGGGCATCGGCATCGCGCTCATCGACTCGGGCGTCTGGACCGGCCATCGCTCGCTCGCCGGCCGCGTCGCCTTCGCCAAAGACTTCGTCGGCACTGGCAACGGCAAGGGGATCAACGCGATTTCCAAAGAAGACCCGTTCGGTCACGGCACGCACATCGGCGCCATCATCGCGGGCAACTCGCCGTATCCGCAGGATTCCACATGGCAGACACCGTTCCGCGGTGTCGCGCCGGGTGCCAACCTGATCAGCTTGCGCGTGATCGACGAAAACGGCCTCGGCCTGGCGAGCAACGTGATGGACGCGATCGATTGGGCCATCAGAAACCGCAAGCGCTTCAACATCCGCGTCATCAACCTGTCGTTGGGTGGGCCGGTCGAGCAGTCGTATCTCGACGATCCCATGTGCGAAGCCGTCGAGCGCGCGGTGCACGCGGGCATCGTCGTCGTGGCGGCGGCCGGCAACCGGGGCAAAGATGCCGAGGGCAACAGCGTGTACGGCTTCATCGAGTCTCCCGGCAACGACCCGTATGCCATCACGGTTGGGGCGCTCAACACCAAGGGCACCGTGGGGCGATCGGACGATGAGATGGCGACGTATAGCTCGAAGGGCCCGACGACGATCGACGGCCTCATCAAGCCCGACCTCGCGGCGCCGGGCAACAAGATTGTGTCGGCCGAGGCGCTCGGCGGCGCGCTGGTGGCGGACTACCCCTCGCTGCACGCGGCGGGCGTGGGCGCGGATGCGTACATGATTTTGAACGGCACGAGCATGGCGACCGGCGTGGTGAGCGGCGCGGTGGCGTTGATGCTCGAGGCCAACAGCGCGTTGACGCCGGTGCAGGTGAAGGTGGCGTTGCAGCACTCGGCGAGCTTCATACCCGATGCGGGATTGGTGGGCGCAGGTGCGGGCAGCTTGAACGTGGCCGCAGCGGTCGATGCGGCGATTGACGGTCCATCGAACGAGGCGGTGACGATCGCCGGCGAGACGATCGAGCCATCGGGCCTGGTGACGCTCGACCCGCGCATGGTCGGCGCCTCGAAGGGCAAGGTGAAGGGGAACGAGATTATCTGGGGCGATGAAGTCATCTGGGGTGACACCATTGTTTGGGGTAACACCATTGTTTGGGGTAACACCATCGTCTGGGGTAACACCATCGTCTGGGGTAACACCATCGTCTGGGGTAACACCATCGTCTGGGGTAACACCATCGTCTGGGGTAACACCATCGTCTGGGGTAACACCATCG
>DATEEI010000054.1:0-43349 GCA_035281225.1 Vicinamibacterales bacterium | reverse complement strand
ATTTCCGTCCAGGTCATCATCGGGTGGGGGTATTTTACTTTGACTTCTTGCGCAGCGCGGCGGAAGCCGCGGAAGCAGAGAAGCCCTGGCGAACGAGATAGGCAAGTAGCTTCCGGCGCTCTCTTGGATCCTTCAGACGTTCCCGCTTGCCACGCAGCCGTCGATCGAGGGTCGTATCGAGCAGTTCTTCCTCGTCCGTGTCGCCGAAGAGCTGCTTCACGACCTCTTTGGCGAGATCGCGGTCGATCTTCATGGCGATGAGTTTCCCCATCACCCGCCGAGGCCCATGACGCCGCACGCGTGCTTCAGTGCGCGCGATGGAGGTCGCTGCTCGGCGATCGTCGAGCGTGCGGTCCTGAATCAGGCGCTCCACCGCAGGGTCGATGGCGGCCTGGGAATATCCCCGATCGGCCAGGCGGGTTCGGACCTGGGCCTCGGACAGTTCCCGCGCCGTCAGCCATCTGAGCGCGCGGAAGTAGGCAGCCCTGAAGGAATCGGGGTCTTCGGGTGGGCGGGGTCTCTTCAACGGCGCGATTCTACGATCCGAACCTCGTCAATCCAGCGATTTCGCCGGCACCCGTCACGCCGCGCGACATCTCGTTGCGGGCGGCGTCGCCGGTGGTGGAAATACCGGCAACCCTCAACTTGAACTCGTCGATGTTCGATGCCCAGCGCAGCGCCTCCTCAAGGGAGATGAAGCCCTGCTGGAACAGCCCGAAGATCGACTGATCGAAGGTCTGCATCCCGTACTGCGAGGTGCCTTGCGCGATCGCGCCGTGAATCAAGTGCGTCTTTTCTTTGTCGATGATGGCATCGCGGACGTAGGCGGTGTTGACGAGCACCTCGACGGCCGGCACACGGCCGCCCTGGTCGGCGCGCGGGATGAGGCGCTGTGAAATGACGGCCTTGAGCACCGCCGCCAGCTGCAAGCGGACCTGCTTCTGCTGATGCGGCGGGTACACGGCGATGATACGGTTGATGGTCTCGGTGGCGTCCAGGGTATGGAGCGTCGAGAAAACGAGGTGGCCCGTTTCGGCCGCCAGCAGGGCGGTCTCGATCGTTTCGAAGTCGCGCATTTCGCCGACCAGAATCACGTCTGGATCCTGACGTAGGGCGCTGCGCAGCGCCTGCGCGAACGATCGCGTATCAACGGAGACTTCGCGCTGGTTGACGATCGATCGGCTGTCGCGATGCAGGAACTCGATGGGGTCTTCAACCGTCATCACGTGCGTGCAGCGCGAGCGGTTGATGTGGTCGATCATCGCCGCGAGCGTGGTGCTCTTGCCGCTGCCGGTCGTGCCGGTGACGAGCACCAGCCCGCGCTCTTCCTCGGAGATTCTCCGAAGCACCGGCGGCAGCAGCAGGTCTTCGATCGTGAGGATCTTCGTTGGGATGACGCGGAGCACCATACCCATGGTGCCGCGCTGCTGAAAGATGTTGACGCGAAAGCGGCCGAGCCCCGCGACGCTGTAGGCGAGATCGACTTCCTGCGACTTCGTGAACTTTTCGCGCTGATCGGGCGACATCATGGTCGACCCCATCGCCAGCGTATCTTCGTTCGTCAGACGCTTTTCTTCGCTGACCGGTACCAAGGAGCCGGACACGCGCATCATGGGATAGGCGCCGACCTTCAAGTGCAGGTCCGAGGCGCCCTTGGCGACAGCAGCACGGAGGAGTTCGTCAATATTCATAATTAAAATTGAAAAAGGGCAGAGGGCAGAGCGCGGAGGGCAGGAATCGTCGTCTGCCCTCGGCCCGTTGCTCTCTGCCCTTATCGGCCGTTCAGCGCGTCTGGTTTAGCGGCCTTTGGCGCCCGCAACCATCGGTTCCGGTGAGCTCGGCGAGGTCTTCACGTAAGTGAGCCACCCGTGGGCGTCGGCAACGTCGCCGTTGATCGTACCCAGGAACCGGCTCTGGATGGCTTCCGTGACGGGACCACGGCGGCCGTCGCCCACCGTGATCTTGTCGATCGATCGGACGGGTGTGATCTCCACCGCCGTGCCGACGAAGAACACTTCGTCGGCGATGTACAGCATCTCGCGCGGGATGTTCTCCTGGGAGACGCGGTAACCCAGATCCTCGGCCACCTGGATCACCATGTCACGCGTGATGCCGGGGAGAATCGACGCGCTCAGCGGCGGCGTGTAGATGACGCCGTCGCGGACCGCGAAGATGTTTTCACCGCTGCCTTCGCTGACGTAGCCAAATGTGTCGAGCGCGATGCCCTCGGAGTAGCCGTTCGTTTCCGCCTCCATCCGTATCAGCGCCGCGTTCGCGTAGTTGCCGCTCGTCTTGGAGAGCGACGGGAACGTGTTCGGCGCCATGCGGTTCCATGAGCTGATGCAGACATCCACGCCCTTTTCGAGCGCATCGGCGCCAAGATACGTGCCCCACTCCCACACCATGATCGCCACATCGACGGGGCAGGGAAGCGGGTTGACGCCAAGAGCGGCATACCCGCGATACATGACAGGACGGATATAGCACGCCTTGAACCCGTTGGTCTGGACGGTGTCGAGCACCGCCTGCTCGAGCTGATCCTGCGGGTACGGGGAGTCCATCCGGTAGATCTTGGCCGACGCGGCGAGTCGCTTCAGGTGCGCGTCGAGGCGAAGAATCGCGGAGCCCTTCGGCGTGTCGTACACGCGGATGCCTTCGAAGACGCCGCTGCCGTAATGAATGACGTGAGAAGCAATGTGGATGGTCGCGTCCTTCCAATCCACAAGCTTTCCGTTCATCCAGATCTTGCCGGTACCCGCGAAAGCCATCGTGTACTCCTTGGAAAAAAGCTTAGCACCTACTGCGCTTCGCCACAAAACGGGCAGCGCGCGGAACGTGCGTGGAGCGGCTTGCGGCAGTGCCAGCAGAAGCGCGGCAGCGGAGTCTCGCGCGCGCGCAGACGGGTCTGAATGTCCTGGGTGTTCTCCGACGGTGACGCTGCAACCTGTGGCGCGCTCGGTGTTTTGCGTGCCATCGTACGCGTGGTCTTCCGCCTGCCGCGAACGGCGAGCAAGTCGCTCAGCAGATCGCTTGCTCGTTGATAGCGGGCGGTCACGTCGGGCGCGACGGCTTTCATCACGATATCGTTGATCTGGGCCGGAATCTTCGGATTGCGCGTGCGAGGTGGTGTGATGAGCGCGCCTTTCATCAGCTTGTCGAGGTCGGTGGGGGCGGGCGTGTTGTACGGCAGCACCCCCGTGAGCATTTGATACATCGTCACGCCGAGTGAATAGATGTCGGAGGCGAAAACCGCCTTGCCGTGGAACTGCTCCGGCGCCATATACGGCGGGCTGCCGATCACGGTCGTGCCGTGCGCCGCAAGCTCGATGAAGCGCGACGTGCCGAAGTCGGCCACTTTGAGGAGACCTCCTTCGGTCACCAGCACGTTGCCGGGCCGGAGATCCCGATGGATGACGCCATGCTGATGCGCGTGGTCGACCGCGTTGCAGATTTGGCAGGTGTAATCGAGCGTACGCGCGAGATCGATCTGCCCATCGCGCGAGATCACCATCTCGAGCGTGTCGCCCGGGACGAACTCCATGACGATGAAGAAGATGTTCTCCTGCTTTTCGGCCGTGAGAATCGAGACGATGTTCGGATGGTTCAGCGAGGCGAGTAAGCGCGGCTCGCGAAGTAAATCGCTGAAGTCGACGTTCTGCCGATGGGGAACTTTGATGGCAACTTTCTTGTCAATCCAGGTGTCTTCGGCGAGGTACACCGTGCCGAAGCCGCCACTGCCGAGTGGTGAAAGAATCTTGTACTTTCCGACGGTCTGTCCGCGAAAGAACACGCTGGGAGTATACAGGTAGAATTCGGACGTGCATCGGTTCCACACGCCCGATTGGCGGGCCGACGGGGCGCGTGTTCAGCTGCCGGACGATGAGGCGCAGCACCTCGCGCGCGTGCTTCGCTTGAAGACCGGAGACACGGTGGCTGTCTTCGATGGCAAGGGGCGCGAAGCGCTCGCGGTCGTGGAGTCGGTCGCGTCGCGCCGTGTGATGGTGAAGATCCTCGAACCGCGAACACCGGCGCCCGAATCTGCTGTCGCGATCACTCTGGCGCAGGCGTTGCTGAAGAGCGACAAGATGGATCGCGTGATCCGCGATGCGGTCATGCTCGGAGTGTCCGCGATCCAGCCGTTCGTGAGCCGCAGAACCGATGTTCCGCGGGCGGCGCTGAAGACTGGGGTACGTCAGGATCGCTGGGACCGCACCGTTGTGTCATCTGCGAAGCAGTGCGGCCGCGCGGTCGTCCCGCGAGTGTTCGAGACGCACGACTTTGCGGAGTTGCTGGCGTCGACATCGGCCCAGATGCGCGTGATGTTCGTCGAACCGGCTGTTGCCGGCGAAGCGGTCGTTCCCGATGTGTCATCTCTTGAAGGGCAGCGGCCGACGGAGGCGATGGTGCTGATTGGACCTGAGGGTGGTTGGGAGCCAGATGAGGTGCGCGGGGCCTCTGCTGCGGGGGTGACCTTGGTGACGCTCGGTAGTCGCGTCCTGCGCGCCGACGCCGCCGGCGCTGCGGCGCTTGCTGTGTTGCGCTACATCTGGCGCGATCTATAGACTGGCCTAAAGGCCAGTACTGCGAAACACAGCGCACAGCCATTCGTCTTCTCGATCGATCGTCTCGAACGTGAGAAACTGCTTCAAAGCCGGCACGACCGACCCCTCCTCGCTCTGCATGAACCCGCTGACGATTAGATAGCCGCCCGGATTGACGCGCGCGGCCAGCTGCTCCGCCGATCGCTCCAGCAGAGCTCCGGTCAGGTTTGCCATCACGACGTCGGCGGAGCGCGAGATTGCGCGGAAGTCCTCTTTTTCGAAGCTCACGCGATCCGCGAGATTGTTGATCTCGAGGTTTTCAACGGCGTTTGTCAGCGCATCGGGATCGATGTCGATGCCGACCGCAGAATGCGACCCCAGCTTCACGGCCGCGAACGCCAGCACGCCGGACCCGCACCCGATATCGAGCACCGTCCGTCCCTCGAGCGGGAGATCCTGAACCGCTCGCAACATCAGCCTCGTCGTCGCATGATGCCCAGTCCCAAACCCCATCGACGGCTGGATCAGCACCAATAAAGGAGTCAGACCCCTTTTTTGGTGCCAGGGCGGGCAAACCGTTATTCGGCCGACGGTTATGGCGCGGAGCTGTGCCTGCGAGCGGGCAGCCCAGTCCTCATCCTCGATGTTCAGTGATTCAACGTAGAGGTGGCTGCCGAACGACGAAGCAAGCGCACGCGCGGCGGCATCTCGCAGGTCGCCGGTCGTGAAGAATGCTCGGAGAACGGCTGACTCGTTGGGCTCTTGGATGGCGGTGGGTTGAAAGTCGTCGAGCTCGGCGAGCACCAGATCCTGAAGTTGAGGGTCGCAGCCTGGAATGTGAATATCAAGCGCGGGCCACGCCTTACCCAAATATGTCTTTGACCTTTTCGAAAATGTTCTTCTCGTCCTCGTCGGCGTCGCGCTGGCGGGGCTCGAACTTCTCTTGCGGCAGCACCTTGCTCAACTGATCGAGGAGTCCACGTTGTTCCTTTGTGAGCTTCTTCGGCGTGACAGCTTGCGCGGTGAAGAAGAGGTCGCCGCGGCCGCGACCCGACACGTCCGGCATCCCCTTGCCGCGCAGCCGGAACACAGTGCCCGACTGCGTCCCTTCAGGCACTTTGTAAGGCTCATGCCCGTCTAGCGTCGGCACGTCGATCGTGCCGCCCAGGGCGAGCGTGGTGAAGTTCAGCGGAATCTCGCACGATAGATTGTTTCCGTCGCGGCGAAAGAACGGATGCTCGGGGACTTCGATGAAGACGTAGAGATCGCCCGCCGGCCCGCCTGCCACGCCACCTTCGCCCTCGCCGCTGATGCGGAGGCGCTGACCATCGGCGATGCCCGCTGGAATCTTGACCGTGAGCGTTCTCTCGTGACTGGTGCGGCCTTCGCCTTTGCAGGTCACGCACGGCTTGGTGATGATCCGGCCGGTTCCCTGGCACTTTCCGCAGGTCCGCGCCACGGTGAAGAATCCCTGCTGGAAGCGCTGCTGCCCACGTCCCTGACACTGCGGGCACGTCGTCGGGCTGCTGCCGGGCTCGGCCCCGGAGCCGTTGCAGGTGTCGCACGGCTCGAGCCGCGGAATCTGAATGGATGTCTCGACGCCCTTTGCCGATTCTGCGAAGGTGATCTCGAGGTCGTAGCGGAGATCGTTGCCGCGCTCCGGACCCCCCCTGCGGCCGGCTCCGCCAAAGAAGTCGCCGAAGATGCCACCGAAAATGTCTTCAAAGCCGGCGAACGTTGACGGATCAAACCCGGCGCCCGCCTGCGACGAAACGCCGGCGTGGCCGAACCGATCGTAGCGCGCGCGCTTGTCGCCGTCGGAGAGAATCGCGTAGGCCTCTGCGGCCTCTTTGAACTTCTCCTCCGCCTCTTTGTTCCCCTGGTTGCGATCGGGGTGGTACTGCAGGGCCTGTTTGCGGTACGCGCTCTTGATTTGCGAATCCTTGGCGTTCCTCGGAACGCCAAGGACCTCGTAGTAGTCCCGTTTACTCACGCTTTGGCTACTTTCACCATCGCCGGCCGCAGCAGTTTATCGCCCATCCGATAGCCACGCGCAAATTCCTCGGTGACTTCGCCGTCGCGGCGATCGGGATCTTCCTCGTGCGAGACCGCCTGGTGCAGCTCAGGATTGAAGATCGTTCCGACAGCTTCGATCGGTGTGACGCCGCGCTTACGCAGCATCTCCATTAGGGCGCGATGGATGATCTCGAGGCCTTGTCGGTACGACTCGGCGCCCGCGGCATCGATTCGTAGCGCGCGCTCGAAATCGTCGATGATCGGCAACAGCTCCTGAAGAAACTCGGTCGCGGCATATTGCGAGATGTCTCTGCGCTCGCGATCGATGCGCTTACGATAGTTGTCGAACTCCGCCGCCTGGCGTAGCAGCCGATCCTGCAGCGCGTCGCGCTCTTTCCGGAGCTCGACGATCTCGTCTGCAAGCGCGGGTGTGGGATCGGGCGACTCCGTCTGCGATGCGCCCTCATCGTCCATGCGATCGATATCTTCGTTTGTATGGGATCTTGATTGCTTAACCATGGTTCGTACCCGCCGTTACATGCTGTCGCGGAGCACCCGCGACACCGCCTGTGCCACACCGTCGACGACGGTGATGGTTCTGGAATAGTGCATGCGCATGGGACCGATGACGCCAACGGTGCCGCGGCGCGATCCATCCGCATAGGTTGCGGCAACGATGCTGAACGGTCGCAGATCGGGTGTCCGGTGTTCCTGTCCGATCACGATCGTGAGCCCCGGACCGTCGATGTATTGGTTCAACAGTCGCACGAGCCGTTCTTTCTCCTCGACCATTCGCAGTACCGCGCGTAGCGTCGTGAGGGAGATTCCGCTGTCCTCATCCGCCTCGTCGAGCAGGGAAGAGGCACCGTCGACAAACAGCGATGGCTTGCGCGTCATCTCTTCGAGACCGCTTTGTGCCAGCTTCAGCGCGCGCGAGCGCAATGCGTCGCAGAGCGTCCGCTCGTGTCGCAGACGCTCGAGAACGGCCAGCCGGATGAGCTCGACTCGCATGCCGGCAAACTCTGTGTTGAGATAGTTCGAGGCCTGACGCAGGTCTTGCGGGTCGATCTCCTCGCCGACATCGATAGCCTTGCGCGAGACCTGCCCACCGTCCGCCACCACGACGACAAGTAATTTCGTCGAGCTCAGCGGCACGAATTCGATTTCCTTCAGGATGCCCTCGCCGGTGGTGATGGGCAGCGCAAAGGCGACGAGACGCGAGGCGCGAGACAGCACCTGCGAGACGACCGCGAGCACGTCTTCAGCCAGCGCCGGACTACCGGCGTCGCGGCGAAGTTGGGCCTCCATGTCGGCGCCGCCGCGCCGCGAGCGCGGCGCGGCAAGCAGACCATCGACATAGAAGCGGTAGCCACGGTCCGTGGGAATCCGTCCCGCGGACGTGTGCGGCTGCTGTAGGTAGCCCAGCTCTTCGAGCTCGCCGAGATTATTGCGCACCGTCGCCGGCGACACCCCGAGCCCCGCGGTGTGGGTCAGGCGTGTCGAACCGACCGGTTCACCGGTGTCGATGTATTCGGCGACGAGTGCGGCGAGTATCTGGGCCGCTCTGGGCGAAAGTTGGGACATGGTGTTAGCAGTCAGCTGCCAGGAGTGCTAATTATACCCGCTTCTGCGCTGTGCCATCCCATCGCATCGAAACGGCTGCCACGCGAGGGTCCTGGATCTTCCCGCGCCGGACGGCGATCAGCTCCGCGAGAATCGCGACGGCGATCTCTTCTGGGCTGACCGCGCCGATGTCGAGGCCGACCGGTGCACGCACGCGCTGCAGACACTCCGGCGGCATGCCCTCGGCCAGCAGCACGTCGTAGATCCGCTTCACTTTGGCCTTGCTCCCAATCAACCCGAGATATCGCAGGTCGCGCGCGGCCAGTGCCCGCAGCGCGTCGAGGTCGTGCGTATGGCCTCGCGTGACCACGACGACGTAGGCGTTGCTCGGGATGTCGGCGCGATGCAGCCACTCGCGAATGGTTTCGACCGTGATCTCATCAGCGTCGGGAAACCGTTCCTTGTTCGCGAACTTTTCGCGGTCGTCGAGCACGTGCGTACGGAACCCGATCGTATGCGCGAGACGCCCGAGGTGGAAGCCGACGTGCCCGGCGCCGATCACGTACAGGCACGGCGTCGCTTCGAGAGGCTCGATGTACACCTGCATCTGCCCGCCGCAGACGAGACCGTTCTCCTGAGCGAAATCGTCATTGAGGTCGTACGTGATCAGCTGAGGTTTTCGCGACTGCAGGGCTTCCTTGGCTTTCCAAAAGGCATCGTTCTCGTAGCAGCCGCCGCCGATGGTGCCCACGATACGGCCGTCGGGGAAGACGACCATCTTGGCGCCGACGCGTTGAGGAGTCGATCCCTGGGCCGTCACGATCGTCACCAGCGCAGCTTCCTCGCCGCGCGAGAGCGCCGCCGTCAGCGCCTCGAAAACCTCCTGGGACATGGGGGGTGATTATACCGTTAACCGTTGACCGTTCGTCGTTTACCGGTTCGGAGCTCACCCCTTCGGCAAACGGTCAACGGTCAACGTCCTAAAACCGGTGAACTTCACAAATCTCTCTCGGTTCGCTACCCGTGAGAAACGACTCGCTGAAGACGCGCAGGCATCCAGGAATGGCCGTCGCGCCGGTATCGCGGTCGATATCGACGAAATTGACGCTGTCTGGCACGTCGAAGGGGCGATCGCCGTGCCCCGCGAGCGCCCGCTGCATGAAGGCCAGCCAGATGGGCAGCGCGGCCTGCGATCCGCTCAGGCCGAGCGCCTGGTTGTCATCGAGTCCGACCCAGACCACGGTGAGCAGTTCGGGCGTGAAGCCGACGAACCACGCATCGCGAAGATCGTTCGTCGTGCCCGTCTTGCCTGCCGCGTCGAGGCTGAACCCGGATGCGCGCACGGCCGCGCCGGTCCCTTCGCTGAGCACGCTGCGCATCATGTTGGTGACGAGATACGTCGTATTCGCACGCGCGATCCGTTTCGTCGGCGACTCCTTTGCGACGATCTCCGCGCCGCCGCGCTGGATCCGCAAGAGAGGCCTGAGGCTTCGCCGCTCGCCATTGTTCGGGAAGATGGTGTACGCGGTCGCGATGTCGTAGGGCGTGGCCTCGAAGACGCCGAGCGCGATCGACGGAAAGGCGCGCGGCGCTGTCCCGGCTCCGATCCTACGCCACAGATCGGCCACGCGACCGTAACCAGCAGCCTCGGCCACCTTGACCGTTGCCGCATTCCGAGACATGGCGAGCGCACGCCTCAACGTGATCTCACCGTCGTACTCGTTCTCGTAATTTGACGGGCTCCACGGCGTTCCGTTCGCATCGAAGGTCGTCGGCTCGTCGTTGACGAGCGTGGCGGGTGTCAACGCGGTGCCGTCTTCAGCAGCCCGCTCGAACGCCGACAGAAAGACGAACGGCTTGAAGATGGATCCGGGCTGGCGGCTCGCGCTCACCGCGCGGTTGAACTGCGATTGATTGTAGGAGCGGCCTCCGACCATGGCGAGGATGTCGCCCGTCCGTGGATCGATCGCAATCAACGCCGCTTGCGGCACGCGCCCACGGCGCCGGCGCGAGAGAAGCTCGTCAACCTTGGCGATGCCGCTGCTGACGGCGTCCTGTGCAAGACGCTGGAGATGGAGATCCAAGGTCGTATAGACATCCACCGCTTCCGTCGTCTGGGTGACGGCAGGGAATGCTTCCGCCAGTGTCTGACCGACGAAGTCCACGAAGTACGGCGCCTCGGCATCGAGCGCGCGCGCAACAGGAGAAAACCGTTCTTTCGATGCGCGCTCCGCTGCGTCAGGAGAAATGAAGTCGGCATCCGCCATGGCGGCCAGCACGACGTTGCGACGCTCTCGCGCACGGGCCGCGGACGTAAAGGGCGACAGCGTACCGGGAGACTGAATGATGCCGGCGATGGTGGCCGCCTCGCCGAGCGACAGGTTGTTGACATCTTTGCCAAAGTAGAGCCGCGCAGCCTCGGCGACACCGTGGATCGCAAACGATCCGCGGTTGCCCAGGTACACTTCGTTCAAGTACAGCTCGAGCACTTCGTCTTTCGTCGCACGGATGTCGAGAATGACGGCCATGAACTGTTCGAGCAGCTTGCGCCGCAGCCCACGCTGCCGCGTCTGCTGCTCGATTGCCATCTCCTCGGTCAGAAAGAAATTTCGCGCCAGCTGCTGCGTGATGGTGCTCGCGCCTTCCAGATACGCCCGATTGCCGAACGTGTTCCTGAACAGTGCGCCGACCATGCGGATGGGGTCAATGCCCGGATGCGAATAGTAGCGACGATCTTCGATCGCCAGCACGGCTTGGACCATTCGTGAGGGCAGTGCCGAGAGCGGCACCTGCCGCCGCTTGACGCGCGCCTGGATCAGCGCTGTCAGCATAGGTGCGTCGAGGGTGACGCGTGCGACCGGTTGCTTGTCGACGGACAGCGCCTCGATGCGCGTGCTGATAGAGGTTGGGGGCGGCTGAGCGCCCCTCGTGCGACGAGCTGGTGCCGGACGTTGAAAGCTGATGGCCAGCCGCCGTCCCGTATGGCTGCCAGCTCGTGGGATCACCGATAATTCCGAGCCGTTCACGGCGAACTCGCCGGGACTCGACACCTGTGTCCGCTGCGCGTACCCGAGGTCGTTCAGCCGATCGATAACCTCCCGTTGAGAGAGGCCCTCGGAACGGCGAATCTCCAAGGGACGTGCGAAGACGCGCGGCAGCACGCGATCGCGCTCGCCGTGGAGGCGCGCGTCGATCATCCGCGAAAACTTCACGTAGTAGTAGCCCGTCAGCGCGCATCCGACGACGAACAGCGCGGCGACGGCCATGGCCGTGTATTTCGCCGCCTGCGGGTTTGCCCGCACCACCTTGCGCGCGCGCTCGCGCAGCGTCGCGAACACATTGCCCGACAGGGCTTTTCTCGATCGTGATTTGGGCATTACAGCGTGAGAACCCAGTGATGACCGAGGTCGAGCGGCAGCTCCTGCATGAGTCGTTGGACGAGCGCCGGGCCACAACGGTTGAGCAGGGTCACCCCGCTCAGCGCGCGCTCCTGCGGGATGCCGTCGGGGAAGGCTTGCGCGCGCGCACGATAAAACTGGCGACGCAGCGTCTCGTCGCGTTTTTTGGCCGCGCTGATCACTTTGCCGTGCAGGCTCGAGAGATCGTGCTGCATCTTGCCGAGCGTCGATTTGGCCGCGCCTTCGAGCGTCGCGTCAATTGCTGGGACGGCAGCAGCGACGGCCGCCATCTTCTGAGCGATCGCCTCATCCGCCTCGGTGAGCGCGCGATCGATGGCCTCCGGCAGCGACGCTGCGAGGAGCCGGTTCAGCGCCGAGTCGTCGCGCGCCTGCAGCGCTTCGAACGGCAGGTCGTGCTTTGCAAGAAAGCGTGCGCTGGCCGAATCGAGAATCGTCGCGCTGGCGCGTGGGAAGAACAACGGCATCGGCACATGGAAGTGCTCGTAGACCTGCCGCAACTGCGCGAGATAGGCGAGCTCGTTGGGCCCGCTTACGTAACAGACAGTAGGGAAGAGCGTGTCCTCTACAATCGGACGCAACAGCACATTAGGACTGAACGTCTCTGGACGCGCCCGTGCAGCATCTGCGAGACCGGGGGCATCGCGTACGGCGATCGTCGTGCGCGCACCGTTCAGCCTGAACAGCGCCGAGCTCGGCTGCGCTGACGCTTCGACTTGCGCGTGATAGCCGATCGCGGTGAGTCGCTGTCCGGCCTCGCCGGCCAGCTCCCACGTTTTCCCGGGATGCGTCATCTCGTGTGAAAACACCGTGCTGGCCAGCGGCTTTGCCGCGTGATCGGAACACTCAAAGACGATGAGGCCGAGATCGCCGAGGAGTCGATCCATCCAGTGCGCGAACGCATCGGACACGCTCATGCCTGGTCGATACGCCTTGCGCAAATCCTCGAGAATGCCCGTCGTGAATTCCGTCTGAGGCAGCGTCGCGGCCAGCTGATCGATGGTGAGCGTGATCTCTTCGCCCAGCTTCACCCTGCCGATTGGAACTTGTCCAGCTCCGGGCGGCGACGGCAGCGTGATCACGCGGCGGTGAAACTCCGCGTCGAGAACGGAACAGGACGCGATTTCGTCCCAATCATGATCTTCGGACTCGACCCAGAACACCGCGACGACCGGCACGTGATGCTCCTGCGACACCTTCGCAGCAAGCTGAATGGCGCTCAGTCCTTTGTACAGTGTGTACAGAGGCCCGCCGAATAGTGCTGCCTGCTGTCCCGTGACGACAGCAACGGTGCGTGGATCGGCCAGACGTGTCGCTGCATCGCGCGCGGTCTTGGGCGCATCACGGCGCTCGAGCTGCTTCGCGACAATGGCGCTGAGCTCCGCGCGAGGACGCGGGTGTGTCTGTGCGTTCGCAATCGCGGTCGTCCACGACTCGGGTAACGAGGGGTTGCCGGAAAAAAAAGATGCGAGCGAGGAGAACTGAAGCGCGTAGTCCGCAGCGAGTTTCCGGATCCCGGGAAAGCGTCGAATGTCGACGGGAATGTGCAACGAAATTATGTTACCATTCGACCGCTGAACCGCGAAGATTCTGTCCTGTACTTTCCTCCCGAGGCATTCGGGCCCTTCAGAGTTCTCCATCAGATTGGTGCGGGCACGCTGGGTCCGGTGTTCCGCGCGTACGAGCCGAACCGCGATCGCCTTGTCGCCATCAAAGTCTTCCGGCTCGATCTGACTCCTGAGCAGTCCACCGCGCTCGTCGGCCATTTCGACGCGCTCATCGCTGCGAACATCAATCACCCGAATATTGCTGCGCCGCTGGCGGCCGGCCTGGACGGCGGCGCCGTGTACCTCGCGCAGGAATATGTCGTGGGCGATTCGCTCGACGTCGTGCTGCGAGGACGGGCACCGATGTCGATCCGCGACGCGGAGCCGATCGTCGAATCGCTCGCGGGAGCGATCGCGTTCGCGGCATCGCGCGGCGTGCAGCATGGCTCGCTGCACCTCCGCGACATCATCGTCGCGGCAGACGCGGCGCGCATTACGGGGTTCGGCATCGCGGCGGCGCTGACGAAGATCTCGGCCAAGCTGCCAACGCGGCCGCAGTATTCCTCCCCGGCGGGTCCTTCCGACGCCTACTCACTTGGCGCGATCGCATTCGAAATGGTGTCGGGCAAACGGGCGTCGCCGGACAACGTCAAGGACTTCGAGGCCGCGCACGCTGACGAGCTGCACGGTGCGCTCGGCGTGGCATTACGTGCGCTGGAAACAACTGGTGCTACAAACGTGGCCGCCGTAGCGCCATCGGGCGCGAAGGTGGATGCCACAGAGTTGTCCGACGCAGATCTCGATCTGCGAATCGATCCGCCGGTCGAGCTCATGCCGGAGCCTGAAGACGATCCTCTCGATACGTTCAAGCCGCCGGCGTCGGAGGTGACACAGGGGCCGGCAGCCTGGTCCGTTCAGCCGCCGGACGATCTCGTCATGCCGGAGCAAAACCGGCGCTGGCCGATCGTCGCGATCGTCGTAGGCTTCGCCATCGTGGCAGCGTTGTCCGTCGGGTACCTTCTCAGGAAGCCGACGCCTGTTGCCACGCGCGAGCCCAAAGCGGTCGTTGACGAGACGACGGTCGATATTCCCGCGAATGCGCCGAAGCCGGCGCCAGCGCCCGAAGTGCGACCGGCGCTTCCGTCGCCCACACCGTCGCGTCCTGCGTCAGGCGCTGTCGCCGCGAAGCCATCGCGCGGAAGCTTGCTGATTCGATCGTCGCCGGCGGATGCCGAGGTGCTGCTGAATGGGCGCGCGCGCGGAAAAACTCCGCTGACCCTGCGTGATTTGGACCTCGGATCGTATACCATTCGTGTAGTACGCGACGGTTACGTCGCCGAAGAGCGGAAGCTACAGCTGACGACCCGTCGGCCCACGGCGTCGGCGACTTTCAATCTTCGGGAAACGCCCGCGTTCCGCGGCGCCGCGGGTGCTGCTGCGAGGGCAGGCGAGCCCGGTGGAATCAACGTGCGATCGAGGCCCGAGGGGGCACGCGTGTTCGTGAACGATCGACTCGTCGGCTCGACGCCCATCGCCATTCCAGGCCTTCCTGCGGGACCCGCGACGGTACGCATCGAGATGGATGGTTACGAGACCTGGATCACCACGATCCAGATCGGTGCGGGCGAGCAGGCACGGGTCGCGGCCTCGTTAGAGAGAAAATAAGAATCCATGAATGCGGTTCTGGCCTTGGAGAACGGTACGGTGTACCGCGGCACGGCGGCGGGCGCGCAAGGTGTCGCCCGAGGCGAAGTTGTCTTCAACACGAGCATGACCGGATATCAGGAAGTGCTCACCGATCCGTCATATGCGGGACAGATCGTGACGATGACGTGCCCACAGATCGGCAATTACGGCGTCTCACCGGAAGATGTCGAATCGGGGGGGCCGAAGGTCGCCGGATTCATTATTCGTGAGGAGTCGCCGATCGCCAGCAACTGGCGCTCGTCGGGGACTCTCCGCGACTACCTCATCGCGAACAACGTCGTGGCCATCGCCGACATCGACACACGCGAGCTGACCCGGTTGCTGCGTTCATCCGGCGTCATGCGCGGCGTTATCGCGACGGGTGAGGTGAGGACGGCGGACCTCGTCAAAGAGGCTCGCTCCATTCCTCACATGGAAGGCACGGACCTCGTGCGCGAGGTCACGTGTGCGACGGCGTTCGACTGGCCCGCCGGCATGGAAGCTCCCGCCTCGCGCGAGGGAGCCGATCTCAGTTTGGCTCCACAAATGCAAGCCAAGCGACCGCTGCGTGTCGCGGCCTACGACTTCGGAATCAAGTGGAACATCCTTAGGCGCCTCACGACCTATGGTTGCGAGGTGCACGTTGTGCCGGCATCGACGCCCGCGAAAGAGGTCATGGCCAACGTCGACGGTATTTTCCTCAGCAACGGGCCGGGCGATCCCGCAGCGGTCGACTATGCCATCCAGAACGTGCGCGAGCTGGCAGAGTTGGACAAGCCGATCTTCGGCATCTGTCTCGGCCATCAGATTCTTGGCCTCGCGCTTGGTGGCAAGACGTTCAAATTGAAGTTCGGCCATCGCGGCGCGAACCATCCAGTCAAATTTTTGGAGACCGGCAAGGTAGAGATCACCTCCCAGAACCACGGTTTCGCCGTCGATCCCACATCGCTGCCGAGCGACGTCAAGGTGACGCATCTGAATCTCTATGACGGCACCGTCGAAGGGCTTCGCGTGATGGATCGGCCGATTTACTCGGTGCAGTATCATCCCGAAGCGTCGCCGGGACCGCACGACGCAGATTACTTGTTCAAGCAATTCGTCGAAGACATGGAAACGCGGCGCTAGATGCCCCGAAGAGACGACCTCAAGCGGATTCTCGTCATTGGCGCCGGCCCTATCGTGATTGGCCAGGCGTGCGAGTTCGACTACTCCGGCACGCAGGCGTGCAAGGCGCTCCGCTCCGAAGGGCTGGAAGTGATCCTCGTCAACAGCAATCCGGCGACGATCATGACGGACCCGGAGATGGCCGATCGCACCTATATCGAGCCGCTCACGGTCGAAGCCGTCACAAAGGTCATCGAGAAGGAGCGGCCCGACGCGATCCTCCCGACGGTGGGCGGGCAGACCGCGCTCAACCTCGCGGTGTCGCTCTACGAAGCGGGGATCCTCGACAAATACCACGTCAAGTTGATCGGCGCGAACGTCGACGCGATCAAGGTCGGCGAAGATCGCCTCCTCTTTAAAGACGCGATGAAAGACATCGGCGTCGAGGTGCCGGCCAGCGGCCTTGCTCGCTCGCTCGACGAAGCGATGAAGATCGTCAAGGCGACCGGATTTCCGGCGATCATCCGTCCGTCGTTCACGATGGGCGGCGTCGGCGGTGGCATCGCCTACAACGTCGAAGAGTTTCGCGACCTGGTAGACCGCGGGCTCGAAATGAGCCCCGTCCACGAGATCCTGATCGAGGAATCGGTGATCGGGTGGAAGGAGTTCGAGCTCGAAGTGATGCGCGACGTCGCGGATAACTTCGTCGTCATCTGCTCGATCGAGAACATCGACCCGATGGGCGTGCACACCGGCGACAGCATCACCGTCGCGCCGGCGTTGACGCTCACCGACAAGGAATACCAGCGCATGCGCGACGCCGCTCGGCGCATCATTCGCCGAGTCGGGGTCGAAACCGGCGGCTCGAACATCCAATTTTCGGTGAACCCGAAAGACGGGCGGATGCTGGCGATCGAAATGAACCCGCGCGTGTCACGATCGTCCGCGCTCGCCTCGAAGGCGACGGGGTTTCCCATCGCGAAGATTGCGGCAAAGCTCGCGCTCGGGTATCACCTCGACGAAATCCCGAACGACATCACCCGACTCACTCCCGCCTCGTTCGAGCCGACCATCGACTACGTCGTCGTCAAGTTCCCACGGTGGAACTTCGAGAAGTTCCCGCAGGCCGACCGCACGCTGACGACGCAGATGAAGTCGGTGGGGGAGGCGATGGCGATCGGGCGGACGTTCAAAGAGGCGTTCCTGAAAGGAGTGCGCTCGCTCGAGCTCGGCAAAGACGGGATGCTGCTGACGCAGTCAGGCGAGGAAGACGACGACTCCGCTTTGCGCAAGAAGTTGGTCGTGCCGAACGATCGCCGAATGTGGGCGCTCTTCAAGGCGCTCCAGCGCGGGTGGACGGTCGAGCACATTCACGAGCTCACCAACATCGACCCCTGGTTTCTGCAGCAGTTCAGTCAAATCGCAGAGCTGCGGCGGATCGCCGGCATGCAGAAGTTTCGTGAGCTGTCCACGGACTTTCTGCGCACCCTCAAGCGCGCTGGCTTCGGCGACCGCGAGATCGCGGCCATCTACGGCGTGCCCGAAGCGACGATTCGCGATCGCAGGCTCGAGGACAAGCTCATCGCATCCTACAAGCGTATCGACACGTGCGCCGCGGAGTTCGAGTCGTTCACTCCGTACATGTACAGCACGTACGAAAACGGCGACGAGTCGAACCCGAACGCGAAGCAGAAGGTCGTCATCCTTGGAAGCGGGCCGAACAGAATCGGTCAAGGGCTCGAGTTCGACTATTGCTGCTGTCATGCCGCCTTCGCGCTGCGCGACGCCGGGTACGAGACCGTCATGATCAATTGCAACCCCGAAACCGTGTCGACCGACTACGACACGACCGACCGGTTGTATTTCGAGCCGTTGACGTTCGAAGACGTCATGTCGGTGATCGAGCGCGAGAGTACGGCGGGTGGCGACGTCTCGTGTCTCGTGAGCTTTGGTGGGCAGACGCCGCTCAAGCTGTCGCTTGCGCTGCAGGCGGCGGGCGTGAAGATTCTCGGCACGTCGCCTGACTCGATCGACCTGGCGGAAGATCGACGCCGGTTCGCGCAGCTGCTCTGGGATCTCGGTATCCCCCAGCCGGCGAGCGGGACGGCGACTTCGCGCGACGAAGCGCGCGAAGCGGCGCAGAAAATCGGCTTTCCGGTCGTCGTCCGGCCTTCGTACGTGCTGGGCGGACGCGGCATGGCGATCGTCTACGACGTGGGGACGCTGGACCACTACATGACGAACGCCGTCGATGCGTCGCCGGAGCATCCGGTGCTGATCGACAAGTTCGTCGAGGACGCGTTCGAGCTCGACGTTGACGCGGTCGCTGACGAAAGCGGCGCGGTCATCCTCGGCGGCATCATGGAGCACATCGAGGAGGCGGGCATCCACTCCGGAGACAGCTCGTGCGTCGTGCCGCCGTACTTGGTGGCGGAACGCCATCTCGCGACGATCCGGGACTACACACGGCGGATCGCCAGGGCGCTGAAGGTCGTCGGCCTGATGAACGCGCAGTACGCCATCAAAGACGACATCGTGTACGTGCTCGAAGTAAATCCGCGCGCGTCGCGCACGGTGCCGTATTTGTCGAAGGCAACCGGGGTGCCGCTCGCGAAGGTCGCGGCGCTCGTCATGTCGGGTAAGACGCTCTCGCAGCTGGGGTACGAAGAAGATCTCGAAGTGTCCGGCGTGTTCGTCAAGACGCCGGTGTTTCCGTTTGTGCGCTTCCCCGGTGTCGACACGATTCTGGGGCCCGAGATGAAGTCCACCGGCGAGGTCATGGGCGGGGCGGCGACGTTCGGCGCGGCGTTTGCGAAAGCTCAGCAGTCCGTGGGACAGCAGCTGCCGGAGAACGGCACGGCTTTCATCAGCGTGAACAACGATGACAAGCCGAACGTCGTGTCGATCGCGAGGGGACTGGCCGACCTGGGGTTCCGCATCCTCGCGTCGCGCGGCACCGCCGCGTATCTGCGCGCGCACGGCATCCCGGTCGAGGTCGTCTTTAAGGTGAACGAAGGACGGCCGAACGTGGCCGACCACATCTTGAACAATCAGATCCAGCTGATCGTCAACACGCCGCTCGGCCGCGAATCGTTCTTCGACGATCGCGTCGTGCGGCGCGTGGCGATGCTCCACAGCATTCCCTGCATCACGACGCTGACCGGCGCGGCGGCGGCCGTGGAAGCCATACGCGCGCTGCGCGGACAGGCGCTCGACGTGCGCGCGCTCCAGGACTACCACGCCGAAATGACCCGCACGTAGACCCGGCATTTCGTTTGCTGAGCGGCGCGCATGCGGTATCCCGCTGCGCTGCCGGCCATCGCCCTCGGGACCGGCATCGCTGCCGGCATCTTCCTTCACGCGTCCGTCCCTTTTCCTGTCCTCATCCTTCTGTGGCTCATCTCGCTTGCGGCGTTTCTCCAGCACCGTCAACGGCTCGCCACCGCGTGTCTGTTCCTTGGGTTCGTTGCCTGCGGCGTCTGCCTCGGTGCCCGCGCCGACATACTTTCCCGAGCAACTCCGCTTCTGTCGCTCTTCAATCAGCGGTCTCGAAACGGAGAAGAGCAGCTATTTGGCGTCATCGCAGGGAGGCTCCGCACCGATGCGGCGAGAGGGCCGTCCGGCGTCACGCTGAGCCTCGATGTCGAGACCGTCACGCTCGACGGTGTTCGCTACTTAACGCGGGGCGGAGCGCTCGTCGGCGTCGGCGGGGAACTGGCAGGTGATCAAATTCCGCAATGGCGCGCGGGCCGGCGCGTGCAATTTCCTGCCACCCTCAGAAGGCCCTCGAAGTATCTGGATCCCGGCGTTCCCGATTCCGAGCGGCTGTATGCGTGGCGGGGGACATCGCTCGTCGGGTCGGTGAAAAGCGATCGGCTGGTGGAGCTCGTCGCGAGGGGCGATGCGCTCGCAGAGAGCCTCGCATCGACGCGTGCCGCCATACGCAGAGCGATGGCGTCGGCTGTTGCGCCCTGGAGCACGCGGTCCGCCGCCATCACGACCGCGATCCTGGTCGGCGATCGCGCCGGACTCGACGAGGAGGTCGAGCGCAAGCTGCAGGAGGCCGGCACGTACCACGTGATCGCGATCTCTGGCGGCAACATCGCGATTCTCGCGGGTCTCTGCCTTGTGGCGTCGCGCGTGGCGCGAGTAGGGCCGCGCCTCGCGGCACTTCTCATCATCCTGATGTTGTCTGCCTACGCGATGGTGGTCGAAGGAGGATCCTCCGTCGCGCGCGCGACCCTCATGGCGGTCATCTATTTCGCAGCACGGATGGGCGACCATGCAACGCGCGCCGGCAACGTGGCGGCGCTCGCGGCTGCCTTGCTGTTCTGTCTTCAGCCGCTGCAGATCGTCGACGCCGGTTTCGCTCTCACGTTCGGAGCGACGCTGGGCATCATCATCGGCATGTCGGGGCTCGGAACGCTCGCGACGCTGCCGCGCTGGCTTCAACCTGCGGCCGCGCTGCTCGCCGCATCACTCTGCGCCGAGATCGCGCTGATGCCGATCAGCGCGTTCGTGTTCTCGCGCGTCACCTTTGCTGGCCTGCTGGCGAACTTCGCGGCGATTCCGTTGATGACCGTCGTGCAGGTCGCCGGCATGGCTGCGGCTGCGCTCGCAGGGCCGTTTCCCGCCGTGGCACTTTGGGCAGGGCGGGTTGCTCACTGGGCCGTCGAGGGACTGATTGGCAGCGCGGCCCTCGTTGATTTCCTGCCGTGGCTGACACGTCGTCTCTCACCACCTGCGCCCTGGGTCGTGGCGGGTTACTACCTCGCGCTCGTTTGGGCGTTGGCGTCGCGGAGGTTCCTCCCCGCTGTTCCGGCGGCGGCGCTTGCCGTTTGGATCGTTGCCGCGCCGAACGTCACTACTGTAGGTGTGCGCCTCTTACGCGTCACGTTTCTCGACGTCGGTCAGGGTGATGCGGCGATCGTTCAGTTTCCAGACGGCCGCACGTTGAGCGTCGATGCCGGAGGGCTACCGGGCGGCACGTTTGACATCGGTTCGCGCGTCGTCTCCCCGGCGTTCTGGGCGTTGGGTGTTCGGCGCCTCGACTACATGAGCATCACCCACGGCGACCAGGACCACATCGGCGGTGCGATGAGCGTGTATCGCGACTTTGAGCCGTTCGAGCTCTGGGAAGGGGTGCCGGTGCCTCCCCACAAACCCACGCGGGAACTGAAGGCCCTGGCAGACACCCACGGCACCGTGTGGCGAACCTTGCGGTCGGACGACAAAGTGAGTTTCGGCGCGGTCGATCTGTTCGTGCGGCATCCTCCTCGCCCCGACTGGGAACGGCAGCGCGTGCGGAACAACGACTCCGAGGTCATTGAGCTTCGCTACGGAGGCGTGTCGTTCGTCTTTACGGGCGACATCGGCAGGGAAGTAGAGCAGGAGATCTCGTCATCGTTCGACAGAGTGCCCATTCGAATTTTGAAGGTGCCGCACCACGGCAGCGCGACCTCCAGCTCGAAAACGTTCCTCGATGCGCTACGCCCCGACATCGCCGTCATCAGTGCCGGCCGCGGCAATACCTTCGGCCACCCGGTGCCCAGCGTCGTGGAGCGTTACCGCTCGATCGGAGCCGCCATCTACCGCACCGACCACGACGGCGCCGTCAGCATTGAAACCGACGGCATCACGGTGCGTGTGAGGACGTTCACGAACCGGCGGCTGACGCTGAGAACGCACGGTCGATAGAAGCACGAAGACACGAACCACGAAGGCACGAAGAGCACGAAGGAAAACCACGAAGAGCACGAAGAAGGACCACGAAGACGCGAAGAACGCGAAGGAGTGGCAAATGATTCGAATTAGTTCGAGCCTCGACGAACGGACTGAGGCGTGCCTGGCGGAGGTGGTGGATTCTGGAATCGCCGTGCATCGAGAGGTGGGGCCGGGATTCACCGAGCCTACCTATCGCAATGCGATGCGCGTGGAATTGATCGCGCGCGGTATTCCATTCAGTTGTGAAACGACCTTCACCGTGCCCTACCGTGGACAAACCGTTGGCGTCTATCGGCTGGATTTCGTCGTGCGAGACTGCGTGGTTGTCGAATTGAAAGCGGTCAAGAACTTAGAACCGGTGCACCTGGCTCAGGTGATGGCATACCTGAAGGCGAGCAAGCTGAGAGCCGGCCTCTTGATGAATTTCTCAGGCGCAACGCTGAAGGAGGGCCTGAAGCGCATCGTCCTATGAATTCTTCATGCCCTCGTGTCCTTCGTGTCCTTCGTGCTCTTCGTGGTTGATTCTTCGTGCTCTTCGTGTCTTCGTGGTTTAGTCATCGTGCCCTCGTGGTTATCCTTCGTGGCTCTTGATGTTCTGCCACTCCGCTTCCATCTCCTCGAGCGTCGCGGCTTCGAGGTTGCGGTGGGAATCTCTGAAGCTGCGTTCGAGCTGGTTGAACCTCTCCGTGAACTTGTCGTTGGCTTTCCGGAGTGCGGCTTCGGGTTCGACGCCGAGCTTTCTCGAGAGGTTCGCGATCGCGAAGAGCAAATCGCCCATCTCTTCTTCTGCCCGCCCCGTGTTCTGCGGGTCCTGTTCGAGCGTCTCGCGCAGCTCCGCCACTTCTTCTTCGATCTTCGCGACGACATCCTTCGTAGCCGCCCAGTCGAAGCCGACGCCGGCGACGCGTTTGCCAATCTTGTACGCACGGAAGAGTGACGGCAGCCCTTTCGGCACGCTGCCGAGCGTCGAGTGTGGCTGGCCGGCCTGTCCGCTCTCCTGCGCCTTCAGCGAGTTCCATCGCGCGAGCGCCGCATCGGCCGAGGGGGCACGCTCCTTCGACTCGGCGTCGTGCACGCGGCCGTCCTCCTGGAACACGTGCGGATGCCGTCGGAGGAGCTTGTCAACGATCGCGCGCAAAGAGTCTTCGACAGTGAAGAACCCAGCTTCGCTCGCTACCTGCGCGAGGAACACGCCCTCGAAAATATGGTCGCCGATCTCTTCTTTGACCGCCGCCATGTCGCCGCGCTCGATGGCGTCCACGACCTCGTGGGCTTCTTCGAGCACGTACGGCGTCAGCGACTCGAGCGTCTGTTCCCGATCCCACGGACACCCCTGCGGCGATCGCAACGTCCGCATCACCGCAACCAGCCTCTCAAACTGCTCGCCTGCCTGAGCCATCCTCGCCCCTTCGTGCCTTCGTGCCTTCGTGCCTTCGTGGTTCGTCCTCGTGCTCTTCGTGGTTCTTCTTCGTGGTCACATGTTAACATTCGGTTTTTATGCCCGATCCGAACATCAATTTTCCGTCCTTCATCCTCTCGCTCGCCGCGACGGCCGCGATTCATTTCGGCGATCGTCTCGAGCCCGGTGCCACGGAGGCTGGTCCGGTCGATCTCGTCGCAGCGGGACAGATGATCGATATCCTCGCGCTCCTCGAAGAGAAAACACGCGGGAATCTTTCGGCCGAAGAGCGGCAGCTGCTCGAGACCATCCTCTACGAGCTCCGGCTCCGGTTCGTCGAGGCACAAGGCGGGGAAAAGAGAATCATCACTCCTTGAGCGCAGCTGCCAAGGTGCTCGTGCTGGGATCGGGCACGTCGCACGGCGTGCCGATGATCGGCTGCGAGTGCGGCACCTGCACCTCGACAGACCCGCGCGATCGCCGGTCGCGCGCCTCCATCCTGATCGAGACGGCCGAAGGCAAGTCGGTGCTCGTCGATACGACCCCCGATCTGCGATCGCAGGCGCTCGCGCACAAGGTGCGGCGCGTGGACGCCATCGCGTATACCCACAGCCATGCGGATCACATCATGGGGTTGGACGATGTGCGGCGGTACAACGTGCTGCAGAAGTCGGCGATCCCGTGCTATGGCGACGAGCGCACGCTTCAGGATCTGCGCCGTGTCTTTGCGTACATCTTCGAGCGCGACGCGCCGCGCGGTATCCCACAGGTCGTGCTCGCGCACGTGATGGGAGAGTTCTGCATTGGCTCGGTCACCTTCGTGCCGGTGCCGGTGATGCACGGCTCCCGTCAAATTCTGGGTTATCGCATCGGCTCGTTCGCGTACCTGACCGATTGCAGCGCAATTCCGGATGCGTCGTGGCTGCTGCTGAAAGGCGTGCGAACGCTGGTCCTCGACGCGCTGCGCGAACGACCCCATCCCACGCATCTGTCGGTCGACGAGGCGCTCGCCGTGGTCGATCGCGTGGCGCCGGAGCGCGCGTACTTCACGCATATGTGCCACGATTTGCCGCACGCGGCGACCTGTGCGCGCCTGCCTGCAGGCGTGGAGTTGGCATATGATGGCCTCACGTTCGACATCGCCTTGTAATGCAGGTCATTCACTATCCAGACGATTCGCGGCCGGTCCGCTGGCACCAGCCCGTCCTCGCGCTCGGCAACTTCGACGGCATGCATCGCGGCCATCTGAAAATCATCGAGCGGGTACGGCGCGGAGCCGAAGAGAGGGGCGCGACCGGCATAGCGATGACCTTCGATCCGCATCCGTCGAAGATTGTCCGGCCCGACAAAGCGCCGCCGCTGCTGATGACACATCGGCAGAAGCTCGATGCGCTGTCGCGCGCAGGCATGCATGGCGTGGCCATCGTCCGGTTTACGCCGGAGCTTGCCGGCTGGGATCCGGAGACCTTCGTGCGCACGGTGCTGGTCGAATGGCTGCACGTCGCGGAGGTCTGGGTCGGCGCAAATTTTCTGTTTGGACACGATCGGCAAGGCACCTTCTCCGTGCTGCGAAGCCTTGGCGCCCGCTATGGCTTTCGCGCTGAGAAGATCGACCCCGTCCGTTACAAAGACTTCGTCGTCAGCAGCACGCGCGTCCGCCGTCTCATCTCCGAGGCCCGTGTCGATGAGGCAGGCGCGCTGCTTGGTCATCACTACGAGATCGAAGGCAGCGTCGTGAAGGGACAGCAGCGCGGTCGCGATCTGGGCTTTCCCACGGCGAACCTGTGCGCCGAAAACGAGATGGTGCCCCCGCGCGGTGTCTATGCGACGACAGCAAGCGTGAACGGCGTTGCGTATCCGTCGATTACGAACATTGGGACACGGCCGACGTTCGAGAGCGGCGAAGAGACCGTCATCGAGACGCACCTGCTCGAGTTCGATAAGGATCTTTACGGCGCTCGGATGCGCCTGGGGTTCGTGCAGCGGCTGCGCGACGAGAAGAAGTTCGACGACCTCGAGACGCTGAAGACACAGATCACCACAGATCGCGCGCAGGCGCGCGACCTGTTCGATCGCATGGGATTGTAGATGCGCCTGTACAACACGCTGACCCGCACCGAAGAGGAGTTCGCCCCGTCGCAGGATAATCTGGTCCGCATGTACGCGTGCGGCCTCACGGTGTACAGTCGCGGCCACATCGGAAACTTTCGGACGTTTGTTGCGATCGACGTGCTTCGGCGAACGCTGAAGTATCTCGAAGGTTACGAGGTTCGCCAGGTGATGAATTTCACTGACGTCGACGACCGCACGATCGCTGGATCGCAGAAAGCGGGTGTGCCGCTTCGCGAGTACACGAGCCAGTGGGTCGAGGTGTTTCTTCAGGATGCTGCGGCGCTCGGCCTCGAAGACATCGAAGAGCGGCCCCGGGCGACCGATCAGAAAAATCTGGACGAGATGGCCAAGCTCGTTCGGGCGCTGGAGGCCAACGGCCACACCTACGAAAGCGATGGCTCCATCTATTTCAAGATCTCCACGCTGCCGCAGTACGGCCGTCTGGCACGGCTCGATCACGACGGCCTGAAATCGGGGGCGCGCGTGGACTCGGACAACTACGACAAAGACAACGCGCGCGACTTCGTGCTGTGGAAGGGCGCGAAGGAGAACGAGCCCAGCTGGGACTTCGGGTTCGGACCGGGACGGCCGGGCTGGCATCTCGAGTGCTCCGCCATGGCGCTGCGGCTGCTCGGTGAGCCGCCGATCGACATCCACGCCGGCGGCGTCGATCTCATCTTTCCCCATCACGAGAACGAGATTGCGCAGAGCGAAGGGGCCACCAGCAAGCCGTTCGCGCGGTTCTGGGTGCACGTCGAGCATCTGTTGATCGACGAGGAAAAGATGTCCAAGTCGCTGGGGAATGTGTTCAACGTTCCCGACATTCAAGCGAAGGGCTATCGCGCGTCAACGCTTCGCTATCTGATGCTGGCGACCCACTATCGCAAGCAGCTGAAGTTCAGCTGGGACACGATGGACCAGGCCGAAGAATCTCTTCGGCGGCTCGCGGATTTCGTGGAGCGGCTCGATCGCGTCGCAACCGCAGGTACTCACGCGGAAATGGCCGCGAAGGTCGCTGCAGCCGAGACGCAGTTCCGCGAGGCGATGGAGCAGGACCTCAACACGGCAGGAGCGCTCGGTGCGATTTTCGATCTGGTGCGCGCGCTCAATGCGGCCATCGACAGCAACGAGCTCGGGGCGGGCGACGTTCCCGGTGTGAAGGCAGCGTTCGAGCGATTCGATCGGGTCTTTGGTGTGCTGGCGCTGCGGCGGCAGGAGGATCAGCAGACCAGCCTGCCGCAGGATGAGATCGATCGGCTCGTGACAGCGCGCCAGGAGGCGCGCAAGCGGCGCGACTTCGCCGAAGGCGACCGCATCCGCCAGCAACTGCTCGACGCCGGCATCGTGCTGGAGGACTCGCCGACAGGAACGCGCTGGAAGCGAAAATAAAATAGAATCCCGGCGCGTGTTTTGCTCCTGCGTCGAGCATGGATCATCGACAATCGCTCGGCAAGCGGGGCGAGGATCTCGCGTGCGAAGAGTTGACGCGATGCGGCTATACCATCGTGGATCGGCGATTCCGTACCCGCTGCGGCGAGCTCGACATCGTCGCTCGTGACGGAGCGGTGCTGGTCTTCGTCGAGGTCAAGGCACGTTCGGGTAGCAGTTTTGGATCACCGTTCGAGTCGGTGACGTGGCAGAAACGGCAACGTCTCAGCGCGATGGCAGAGTCCTACTTGTTTCTCAAGAGGCTCTCCGGCGTGGCGTGCCGCTTCGACGTGGTGTCCGTCCTCGAGCACCGGGGCGGCCACACAGTAGAATTGGTGAGAGGCGCATTTGATCTGGAATCACGCCAGCGGTAAGTCATGACCGATCTCAGAAAAGATCCCGTCACGGGCCGCTGGGTCATCATTTCGACCGAGCGTCAGAAGCGCCCCGACGACTTCCAGATCGAAACCGTCACGATCAAGCCCGACGCGCTCTGCCCGTTCTGCGAGGGGCACGAGGACCAGACGCCTCCAGAGATTCTCGCCTATCGGAACGGCACGCCCGGCAACACCCGCGGTTGGGACATCCGCGTCGTGCCCAATAAATTTCCTGCGCTTCGCGTGGAAGGAACGCTCGATCGCGAGGGTGAAGGGCTGTTCGACCGGATGAACGGTATCGGGGCGCACGAGGTGATCATCGAGACGCCTGATCACTCGCAAACGCTGGCGACGATGGGGGAGCCGGCGATTGAGAAGGTCTTCTGGGCGTGGCGTGAGAGGGTGCTGGATCTCAAGCGCGACATCCGGCTCCGCCACATCGTCATTTTCAAGAACCACGGCGCGGCGGCTGGTGCATCGCTCGAGCACGCGCACTCGCAGCTCATAGCGCTGCCGATCGTGCCGCGCGAGATGGCGGAGGAGCTCGACGGCGCGCGCCAGCACTATCAGCAGAAAGAACGTTGCGTGTTCTGCGATCTGATGCGGCAGGAGCTCAAGGACGGGTCGCGCATCATTGCCGAATCGGCCGACTTCGTCGCCCTTGCGCCCTACGCCCCGCGGTTTCCGTTCGAGACGTGGCTGTTGCCGAAGCGGCATCGTTCGCGGTTCGAGGAGGCGACGCCAGGAGAGTTCGCCAGCCTCGCGCGGATGTTGAAGGAGACGCTGCAGAGGATGAACGCGACGCTGCTGATGCCGCCGTACAACCTGATCGTCCACAGCGCGCCGCTGCAGGACGAGGCTGGCGACTTCTATCACTGGCACGTCGAAGTGATGCCCAAGCTCACGCGGGTCGCCGGTTTCGAGTGGGGCACCGGCTTCTACATCAACCCCACGGGGCCCGAAGAAGCGGCGGAAGTACTGCGAAAAACAAAAATCTAGGGGCGACGGGTGCGATAGGTGCGACGGGTGCGGAATACCGGTGGCACAGGGCTTCAGCCCTGTCGTCGTGCGCTTGCTCGTGACTGCCGCGTGTGGTACTTTAGCGGGCTGAATCCAGGGCGGGAATAACTCAGTGGTAGAGTGCGACCTTGCCAAGGTCGAAGTCGCGGGTTCGAATCCCGTTTCCCGCTCCATTAATTAGATACGTGCGCTGTCGCTTCGCGACGCGCACCGGTGCCTTCGCCGCCTTGGCGGCTCGGCAATGGTTGCGGCGATGTTTCCTGGGCGCGTCCTCCGCTACGTGGGGCCCTTCGGCCCACTCCGCTTCGGACGCTTGTTAGTTGCAGTCGGTTACGCGGGCCTCTGTAGATCGAACTTTTATGACTTTAGGTTTCGTTCCTCCGACTCGCCTGGTTGAGCGCTGTTGTCCGGTCCGCCAGGGCCGCTGACCATTCCCCACGTACGATCAACGTAGGTACGTAGTGTCCGGCTTCTTGACCGCCGTAGCTTCAGCGAAGGCGGCCGGCCGGATCGAACTCCCGTCAGAGGGGCGCCGTCGCCAAGTGGTAAGGCAGAGGTCTGCAAAACCTCCATCCCCGGTTCAAATCCGGGCGGCGCCTCCAAAATTCCTTGGTCCATTCCGGACACATGGGTAACAGTTCATTCCGGAGACATGGGTAACACTTTCGGTCCGAACGGATTCTCGATCGGTTCGAGCCGGCACGTCTCGTCGTCGAAATAGCCTAAATCGTAGTGCATGAAGGTGACGAGCCACATGCGCTCGCCGACCTGCGTCACCCCGACGTTCTGTCCGGCAAACACCTGGCTGAGATTCACCTTCTGTCGCTTGAAACAGATCCGGCCACAGTGGGTTACCGTGATCGTGTGATCGTGAAACGGGTACGTGAGGTCGTCCAGGCCGCGATACACACGCGATGAGCGCGCGTACACGTCGGCCGGGACTTTCATCGCGAGTGCCTGATGGGGCCGGTCCTGGTTGTACTGCGCGAGGAAGGCGTCGAAGCGCGCCTGCTGTTGCAGGACGTTGCCCGCGGCGGGCTTCGTGGCTTCCTGTTTCAGGGTGAGATGCATGCGCTCATGCCGGCCGTTTTGCTGCGGATGTCCCGGCTTGATCCGCTCGATCTGAATCCCGAGGCGGAGCCACCACACCGCGAGTTTGCTGAGGCCGTAGAGGGCGTGGGCCGAGGCGAACGGCACGCCGTTGTCGGTGCGGATACCCCGTGGCAGGCCGAATTCCTTGAACGTGCGCTCGAAGACCGTGAAGGCGAATTGCTCCTGAGTCGTGGACAGCGCTTCACACGTCAGCAAGTACCGGCTGGCGAAGTCCGTGATCGTCAGCGGGTAGCAATACTGCTGATTCCCGAGCATGAACTCGCCTTTATAGTCGGCGCACCAGAGCGCATTGGCATCGGTTGGCCGCGACAGCTCCGTCCCCATGGCCGCGTGGCGCCTCCGCCGCCGCCGATGCACCAATCCGTGACGATCGAGCACGGCGTGGACGGTGCTGATGGCCGGCAGGTGCGGGCCGGTGAACTGCCGGCGCAGCTTCTCGCGGATCTTCGGCGCCCCCCAGCCCGGGTACTCGCGCTTCAGGCGGACGATCATCGCCTCGATAGGCAACGGGAGCCGATTCGCCTGACGGTACGGCCGCCGACTGCGGTCCGAGAACGCGTCGACCCCGCAATCCTTGTAGCGATCGTAAATCTTGTAGCCGGTCTTGCGCGAGATCCCGAACTCGGCGCACAGCGGCGCCATCTTCTCGCCCTCGAGCAGGCGGGCGACAAACCGGAGCCGCTCGTCCATGATGTGACACTCCTTCCAAGGCATGCCCCCTCCTCAATTGGGGGCAAAGTGTCACCCATGTGTCCGGAATACGGTGTTACCTATCTCTCAGGAAGGACATGTACGCGAACGTCACCACTGGCCGCAGGCAGCCCAACATTCCAGCCGTCATGTCGCCTTGCCATGCCGCTTCGCTTCCAGGCAGCCGCGCGCAGAAGCGGACCCCGGCCAACGTCACCGCGTCTGTTCGTCGACGTTTATGCGGCGCGCAGCGGGCGGTGGTGAAGAATCAGAAGTTGGTCGGACTGAAGCGCCAGCTCCGCGTACGTCTTGCCCTCGTCATCGGAGAACTCGACTTCGTAGGCGCCATCCAGGAGTTCCACGACGGTGCCGACCTGGCCGCGCAGGAGACCGTGCGTGGGAACGTCTGTGAGGAGCGCGACGACATCGAGCAACTGTGGTGTGGTGTTCATTGCTTGTCGCCTCTACTTCACGAAGCAGCTGGTTAAACGGGGGGCACGCTCGCCTCGGCGGACAATCCAAGTGCTGCGGACGATCCCTTTGCCTTGAGAGCCCTCTACCTCAAACTCTAGCACATAGCGATCGCCGAACTGATCCGACGCGGCCGCCTGTGCCTCATTGCTCGCCGCTTCTTTCAACAGCGCGGCTCGTAGTTCGTCAGCGTTCTCAGCAGTGAAGCCGAGCGTCGCGAACACACGAGCCTTATGCTTGCCGCGCGGATGCTCCGGGTTCAAGCAGTATCCAGTCAGCTTCCGCAGATCGACAATGGCAACATCGCCCCCCGGCATCTTCATCGATACAATCCTACCCAAGGGAGGTGAGTAATGAGCAATAGCCGCCGTGGATTAACGGCACGCCAACCGCTGGGACCAAAACGAGGCCGAGCGGACCTGAAGCATCTGCGCGCGATGACGGAGGGCAGATGTCGTGACACCGGTAGAATGCACCGCGGCTGCTGGTGGGGTAGTGGTGATGCGGCCGCTCACGGTTCACGCCTCGTCAAAGGCCCAAAGCGATCGGCCGCGCCGCGTGCTGCACATCGAGTACGCCGCCGATCTCGACGTCGGCGATGGTATGGAACTGACAGTCGCGCTATCTCCTTCGTCTCCTGCCCGAAGACGCAGCATGCCCTGACGTCGCGATCATGACCTCCGTCGACTTGATGATGGCGATGGCGTCATCCCCGCGACGGAGTTTGAGGGCGCGGACTGCGTCGGCCGTCACGACGGCCGTCAACGACTGATTCCCAACGCGTAGACGGACCTGCGCGAGGAGACCGTCGATGCGCACCTCGTCGATGAATCCATGCAGGCGATTGCGCGCGCTTAGGCCCGCCAGAGACTCCTCAGGTTCGTGCGCGCGCACCCGGCGCCGTCCGGGCTGTTGCCGCGCCAGCAACCGCTCGATCTCCGCGTCCGCCACGCGATGGTGCCCACCCTTGGTCGTCGTCGTCCGCACATGGCCCGTATGAACCCATCGCTTCAGCGTGGAATAGGCCACTCCCAATCGGTCTGCCGCTGCTCGTACGGTAAGAAGGCTCATGCCCAAAGTATAGCTGCTTGAATAAGTCGAATCGAGTCGATTTGATGACCGGTATAAGTTCGATATAGAATCAACGTGCATGCGGATCGCTGGGCTGTGCATCGCGATATGGGCGGTCATGGCAGCGCCCGCGCTGGCGCAGATAGGCGCCGGCACGCTGACTGGGGACGTGATCGATCAGGCCGGAGCCGTCGTGTCAGGAGCGACGGTGACCGTCAGCTCTGTGCGCACCAACGCGACGCGTTCGCAGGTCACGGGTCGCGACGGGAACTACGCGTTCGGCGGACTCCTGCCGGGCGCCTATCGAGTCCGCGTCGAGTTGAGCGGATTCCGTCCGCTGATCCTTGAAAGCATTCAGATCGCCACGGGTGAGACGGTGCGCCTGGACCTGCACTTGACGGTCGGGGGAGTGGCGGAGGCCGTCACCGTCGCAGCTGACGCGCCACTCCTGCGCGGTGAAACCTCCGCGCTGGGCCATGTGATCGACAACAAGAGGATCGTCGGGCTGCCGCTCAACGGCCGCAGCTTCATTTCACTCGCCAGCTTGGTGCCGGGCGTCGCACTACCGCCGCCACCCGCGGCGCCGTTTCCCAGGATCAACGGCGGACGGCCTCGCACCAACGAATATCTGTTCGACGGCATCTCGGTCCTGCAGCCGGAGCCCGGACAAGTCGCGTTCTTTCCCAACATCGATGCGATTCAGGAATTCAAGATTGAAAGCAATAGTGCACGGGCAGAGTTCGGACGATTCAATGGAGGGGTGGTGAACCTGACGACCAAGTCCGGCGGCAACGTCTTCCAGGGCAGCCTTTTCGAATTTTTTCGGCACGAGACGTTGAACGCGCGAAATGTCTTTGCCTCGACTAACCCCATCAAGCCCCGGTTTCGGCGCAATCAATTCGGCGGTGTCGCCGGCGGGCCCATTCGTCAGAATGCCACGTTCTTTTTCGTGGACTATCAGGGGCAGCGGCAGGCGATCGGTCGAACCGTCATCTCCACCGTGCCGACGCTGCTCCAGCGCCAGGGCATCTTCACGGAACCGATCGGCACGCATGTGCCGGTTATCTACGATCCGGCCACCACACGCTCGACCGGAGTCGGCGTTGCGACGCGTACTCAATTTCCTGGCAATACGATTCCCGTGGAGCGGATGGATGCGGTCGCTCGCGCGCTCCTGGATCGATACCCGCTGCCGACGAGCGGGGGCACGGTGAACAACTACCGGCGAACGGAGAACGAGTCGGTCGATCAGGATCAGTTCAGCTTGCGGATCGATCATCGACGTGCGAACGATCGCGATCGGGTCTTTGGCCGTCTGACTCGATTCCGGGAGGCATTCATGCCGGTGACGCCGCTGCCAGACGGGAGTGGCGTGACGCTGGGGACCCTGGGGCCGCAGAATACCGAATCGCAATCCTTTGCGTCGAATTACCAGCGAACGTTTTCGAACAACGTCGTGAACGAACTTCGTGTTGGCGACACCAGAAGGACGGTCACCCGAGCAGCGGCTCGACTCAGCGGCAAGGCCTCGACGACCCTCGGACTTCCGGGTATCCCGTCTGGCGCGCGGTTTCCGAATACGCTGCCGACCTTTCTCATTGGCGGTTATCAACAAATTGGATCACCGCAAAACACGGCATCTGACTTCGGCACGAGCGTCACACAGATTGCCGATTCCCTGACGTGGCTCAAAGGCCGGCACACGATCAAGATGGGGGCAGACCTGCGGTGGGAGCGGTTGAACGTCATCCAGCCGCCGTCGCCAACCGGCCAATTCACATTCAGCAACCTCTTCAGCAACCTGCCAACGGACACGACGACAGCGTCCGGCACGGGAACGCCGCTCGCCAGTTTTCTGCTCGGTCAGGTACAGCAATTTTTTATCGACCTGCAGCAGGACGAGATTCGGAACCGCGCCCATTTCCAGGAGTACTTCATCCAGGACGACTGGCGCATCTCCGATCGCGTGACGGTCAATGGCGGTCTGCGATACACGCTGAACTTTCCATCGACCGAAGAGAACGACCAGGTTGCCGTCTTCAATCTCGACACCGGCCAGCTCGACTATCTCGGAGGCAACGGCCAGCCGCGAGCTGCCCGACGATTGCACACGAACAATTTCGGTCCGCGTCTCGGTGTTGTCGGACGCATCACGCCGAGGACGGTGGTGCGGACCGCGTACGGGTTGGTGTGGATCGAGATGGCTGGGCTGACGACCCCGTTCACGACGCCAGCGTTCCCCTTTCTGCAGACGGTCTCGCAGCGCACGCTCGACAACATCGCACCAGCGTTCAGGTTGGCCTCAGGCCCGAGTGTCGAACCGATTCCACTGACGCCGAATGCCGGCCTGGGACAAGGCGTCTTTGCGGTGGACCGCAACCTTGGTTCCGGGTACGTCCAACAGTGGAATATGTCGCTGCAGCGCGAGCTCAACTCGGACATGTCCGTGGAGGTGGCCTACGCCGGCTCGAAGATCACGCACGTCGGCATTCCGGACACGAATCTGAACCAGTTGACTGTCGAACAACTCGCACAGGGGGCGTCGCTCTTACAGCGGGTGCCTAACCCGTACGCCGGCGTCGTCCCGCAGTCTTCGTCGCTCGGCGATCCCACGATCCCACTTGCGCAGCTGCTGAAGCCATACCCGCAATACACGACGGTGAGCCTCTATCGAAACAACGTGGGAACGACGATTTACCACGGGGTGTACGCGAAGCTCGAGCAGCGGTTCTCGCGCCAGCTGTCGTATCTCCTCAGCTACACGCGGTCGAAGCTCGTGGACGATGCGTCTTCGGTGTTCGATGCGTCAATCTTGACGGGGCCTGTGGCGAATGTTCCGGTGGCTGACAGCTTCAATCGAAAACTCGAGCGCGACTATTCGACGGGGGACATCCCGCACGTGTTCGTCGCATCGGCCATCTGGGAGATTCCGTGGGGCACGAACCGTCGAAATCAATCCGGTGGCGTGTTGGGTCGCATCTTCAACGACTGGACGCTGACTGGCGTGCTCACGCTGCAATCCGGCGTCCCCCTCGCGATTGCGCAAACGACGAACAACAACGCGTTCGCCGGCTTCGGCACACAGCGTCCGAATCTCGTGGGGGATCCCACGCTGCCTGCTGACGAGCGGTCGGTCGGCCGGTGGTTCAACACGAGCGCGTTTGTCGCGGCGCCTCAGTTCACGATCGGCACGAGCTCGCGCAACCCGGTGCGCGGACCGGGATATCGCAATCTGGACATGGCGCTCATCCGTCGCGTGCCTCTGCGTGCGAATAGAGCGCTCGAAGTGCGGGCCGAGATGTTCAATGCGACGAACACGCCACCGTTTGGCGCGCCGAACACCACCGTTGGGGCCGCGGCGTTCGGGACCATCACCTCGGCCGGTGATTCCAGAGTCGTGCAGTTCGGTCTGAAGCTCATGTTCTAGGCTGGCGCGCCAGGCGCGGCGATCGAGCGTGGCAATGGTACCATCGTGTCCGCACATGCGACTGGGCGTCTCGTTCCGCCGATCCATCTGGCTGCTGGCAATCCTCGCGTCGCTGTCGGCATTGATGGTTTTTGCGATCGGCGGCGGCACGTGGCGCATCGCCGGGCTGCGTCTGTCGGTGACCGATCCGCTAAGGCCCTTCGCCCTCGCCATCGTGGCCGCGTCGTTCTACCTGTGGCGCACGCCTCGGAATCAACAGAACGAAGACGGACGCTGGCTGCTCGCCACAGGAGAACGCATCCTTATCGTCTCGACGCTGATGGCCGTCTTGTTGGCGCTTGCCGTAGGCGTCTGCTTCGGTAGCTATGCCGCCACAGGCGCCGACGCTTTCGGATATCTCAGTCAGGCCCGCCTTTGGCTTCAACGCGATCTGATCGTCGAGCAGACGTTCGTTGCGGGATTCGACTGGCCGGAGCGATCTCACGTCTTTTCGCCGCTCGGATACCGGCCCATCTCCGATAGCGGCACTATCGTGCCGACCTACGCACCCGGATTGCCGATGCTGATGGCCGCGTTTCGCCTTCTTGGTGAGAACGGACCGTTCTTCGTTGTGCCCATTCTTGGTTCTCTCGCGGTTGCGTGTACCTACTTACTCGGCCGGCGCGCGACCGGCAGCCGAGCGATAGGCGCGGCGGCTGCGTGGCTGCTGCTGGCGTCGCCGACGTTTCTCGCGTACGTAACGTTGCCGATGACGGACGTCGCGGCCGCGGCCGGTTGGTGCCTGGTGTGTGTGCTCGCGTTGCGAGAGCCCGCTTCGCGGCCTCTTGCTGCTGGCCTGGTCGCAAGTGCGACGCTGCTCGTGCGCCCAAACCTCTTGCTACTAGCGTTGGCTCCTGTGGGCGGATGGGTGTCGGCACCCGCAATACCCGCACGCGCCCGTATCGCCTGGTTTGCCGCGGGGCTTCTGCCCGGGGTGTTGTCCGTCGCCACAATCAACGCATATTTGTACGGTTCTCCGCTCGTGTCGGGCTATGGCAGTCTCGCCGACACGTACGCGTTGTCGTTCGCGCTGGAGAATCTCCGCAACTATGGGCGCTCGCTCATTCAGACGCAGACGCCGCTCGTGCTCCTTGCGTTCGTTCCGCTCGTCGCCGGCGGTGTGTGGCGGCGCGACGACGTGTCTTCGTCGGCTCGCGCGTGCATGGCCGCTCTGATGCTGCTGACGTTCGTCTCGTATGTGTTCTATCAGCCCTTTCCGCTGTGGCACTTCCTGCGATTTCTGCTGCCGGCATTTCCGGCGCTCTTTGTGTTAATGGCCGCCGGGATTCGCTGGATCGCGTTCGCGATGCCGCCGGTGGCTCGCGCGCCGATCGCGCTCTACCTGTTCGCGTCGTGCGTCATTTTTTCAGCAGGCTACTCGCGCGATGTGCTCGCGCCGGAGTACCGCGCGTTTGCGCAGCGGGGCCAGCGGGCAGCCGAGCACGTCGCCCGGCTTACGCCTCCAGAGTCGGTGATCTTCGCCGTGGAGCACAGCGGTAGCGTGAGGTACTACAGCGGTCGAACGACCGCTCGATTCGATTGGCTGCCTGCCGACTATCTGGATATCGCTATTCGAGATCTTCGCGCGAAGGGCAGACCAGCCTACATCGTCGTAGATGACTGGGAGGAGCCAGGTTTTCGAGAGAGGTTCGCCAGCCGCAATGCATCAGGGAGTCTGGAGTCGTGGCCGCTCGCCCGCGTACCCGGCACACCCGAAGTACGGCTCTACGAATTGAACGTACCGCCCTGATAGGCCTCACATGGCCAGGTACTATTGTGCAGGCGTGAGCATCCGATATACCGGTTGACCATGCAGGTACGGATTGTCATTCGCTGGTCCCCTGGGATAAATGGCCTCGCTCTGAGGCAAGCGTTCGATCATCTGTGGTGTCTCATCACTGGTCACGAATACCAGATGATGCTCGGCGATTGCAGTCTATCGCTGCATTGCAACCGCTGCGGGCGAACTTCTCCAGGTTGGCACCTCGACGGGAATCGGCCGTTGCCTCGGTGAGAAAGCGACACTAGCGTGTTCGCGATTCTCATCGCCATTGTCTTTCTGGCCACCCTCCTGTCTGCCTACGAGCCTTCGAGCTCCAGCAGCCCGGCCGTCAAGCCTGCGCCTCCGCGGCGCCTGAAGAAGCAGCATTCGCTTCGACGCCGGTTGGCCCGGCGATCGCCGCGACCTTAGTGGCCACTAGCGCCAGCCCAGTTCAATCACTTCGAAGTCGCCCGCACGAAGACCGCGAAACGCGGGGTTCAGTTCTCCGTTATTCCACCGCGAATCCATCGTCCCTGTGATGTACATGTCGCTGCCGTTGTCGGCGACGATGAGCCCGTAGGTTTGCATGGCGCGGAAAACAGCGCGAATGTATGAAGGGTATGGCGAGAGATCTTTCGAGGCTTTCAGTCGAAGGCGTGCACCCATCGGCAGGGCGCCGGATCTGCTCCCGGCCGAGTGCGAGGCCGGCCACACGTGGCCGTTCGTCGCGCGGGCGGTGACGCGCAGCGCGTGAGTGATACGACCGCGGCGCGCTTCGTCGTAGCGAACCAGTCCGGGCAAAATGGCAAGGCCGGCGGCATCGGCTGACGTCCATCCTTCGGGACGCCGGCCGTTCGACGAGAGATCGAACACCGCGCCCGATCCCGCTTCCCATCGCCTCCGCGCCTCATTCCAATTTGCCGCGAACAATTCGTAGAGCACCCAGCGATCGCGATCCACGACAAGGAGATGCCGATCGCCGTCGCTGCCGCCGCCGGGCTCGCCGCCTTCGATGTAGTTCCGCTCCGACTTCGCTACTTCGGGAATTGGATAGCCGCGCTCGCCGCGAAATCCCTCATCGCTTTCGGAGCCGTATGCGACGAAGGCGATCGGAACGCGTGGTTCGTTCGATCCGACGCCCATGTACGGAATACCGTAAGGTGGTGGCCCGAAATCTGGATGCAGCCCGCGATCGCGCCCGATAAAATCGATGTAGGCATTCGACCGCGCGTCGACAGGCGCGCGTGAAATATCCTGGTTCCACAGTTGCTCGACGGAAACAGCGCCCGCCCGTCGAAGTCATCGAGGAGTGTGACCGTGCTTTGCGGGGAAGGCGCAGGTGGCGGTGTTGGGGGCGGTTGCGGGTCCGGCGACGGCGGTGGTGTGGGTGATGGCGAAGGCGCCGGCTGTGTTGCTGCGTCGTTCGTGGTACTCGCCAGCGTCGAGGGCCCGGCCGGCGTCGCGGCAGGTCCGCTGCCGCAACCCGACACGAGTCCGCAGAGCACGACTGATAGCGCAGCTACCGATCGAATGCGTTTACGGCTCGTCTGCAACGCCACGCATCGAGCAACCGCTATGCCAGCAAAAAATGCTGGGATTGTGCGGCCGTCTCGGCTCTCGGGGCGCAGTGCGATGACAACTTTCGACGTGTCGCCCCAGATTGGCGTTGCCTGATGCGCTGCTTACATCACGGCTGCCTGCAGCTCGGGGCGACTGATTGGCTTGACAAGGAAACGCGCGTTCAACGCCTCGGCATCGCGTCGCAAGACCGGATCGTCGAACCCGGTCAGCACGATGGCTGAGACCGAAGGTGATTCGTACAACGCCCGGACGACCAATTCCAGGCCATTGAATCCCTGCAGGCGAATATCGGTGAGCAGCACGTCGGGCACTTTTGAGAGGAGCTGGGATTTGGCCTCTTCAAACGATCGGCAGGTCACGACCTGCAGACCCATCCCGGTGAGCCAGCGCTTGAGCAGACGGAGGACCTGCTCGTCATCATCGACAATCAGGGCCGTGCGGACACGAGCGACGGATTCTCCGGCGTTGGCCTGCGCATTGGACATGATCAGCTCCTTATTCCTACTGGAGCCATGGGGGCTAGCAATCTTGATTCCGTGCGGCTATCGAAGAAATATGGAGGAAATACGGAAAGTAGCATATTCCGATCTGCCCCAAGATGGCACAGCCGTGTAGAAAAAAGGAACACGGATCCCCGACCGCCCCCTGTTCCAGGAGGACGGGATGGACGATAAAGGAGTGCATAAGGTTTCCAGAAATGACCTCAAATTTTTCGCCGCAAATCGACGCCGAGCCGATCGCCGAACGGGCCGCGGCTGACGCCGGACAGCAGATGGTGGGCCTCAAGAAGAAGCTCGAGGAGGCGGTCAAGCAGGTGGGATCGCTCCAGAGCAGCCTCGCCTCGCAGCAGCAACTCGAACAGCTCTTGAAGCAGGGGCGGGCTCATCTCCAGGAGCTCCGGTCGAGACTGCAGCTGGCGACAGCGGAACGGGAGCAGCTGAAGGCCGAGCTCAGCGACAGCAAGATCGCCTACCAGCGCGAGGTCGAGGATCTTCTAGGGAAGACCGACGATCTGCGAGAGGAGCTTCAGAAGACCACCGCCGACCGCAATCGCCTCGCTGCGCATCTTCACGAGCAGGAAGAGTCGCACAAGCGGTTCGCCGAAGACCGTTCCCACGAGCGTGCCACGTTCGAGCGGCTGCTATCGGAGGCGGAGTCGCGCCAGAACGAAATGACCGACGCGCTTGGCGAGCAGCGGCAGCAGATTGAAACGCTTCGGGAAGCGGCCATGCGCGCGCAGTCTCTTGCCCGCGAGATCATGCGCGCCCACGAGCACCTCGCCGATAACCCGTCCCAGGAGTAACACGGCGTAGGAAGCTCTGTGCAGCCGTGGGAAAGCCGTCCCGGCATCCTCTACCGTCATCGTCTCTGCGAGCCGACACCTTCGTTATGCAAAGACGCCTTGCCCTCAACGAGGTCCTCGACAAGCACCGGATCATGTGCCCTCGATGCCGGTGCCCTGAGGCCGTCGTGCTGATCGACGAGCAGTTCGAAATGACTTGGCAGTGCGTCGACTGCGAAAGCCGTTGGCCGGCGAACGATGATGAGACGGCCCTGCTCCTTGGTTCCTCGCTGAAGACGATCCACTAGTTCAACGTGAACTGCACCGTCACGGTCATGATGACCGGCGTCGGCGTGCCGTTCAGCAGCGTGGGGGTGTACTCCCACGCTCGCACGGCCTCAAGCGCCGCCTGATCGAGCAGCGGGATCGATCGCAGAACTTCGGCATTTTCCACCCTGCCGTCCACACCGATAGTGGCCTGAATCATGACCATGCCTTGCACCTTGTTTTCTCTGGCAATGCGCGGGTAGGTGGGCACCACATTCTTAATGCGCGTCGGCACTTTGATCTGTCCTCCCGGGTGCACGCGCACAGGAGTAGCGGACACGACCGGCGGCGGTGGCTGTTCGATCGGAATCCCCGGCTCACCTAATCCATCGAATAGCCTGTCAATCGGTGCGGTCTGGACCGCCGTATAGTCTGGGACCACGCCTGTCTCGTTTTCGATTGTCGGCGGTGCGTCGACAGGTGCGACGAAGGTGTTGACCGTCTTGCTCGGTGCTTGCGATTGCGTGCGAGGAACTGCCGGGGTTGGCGCCGGGGGCGCTGCGACCGGAGTGTAGGAAAGCATCGACTGCGGCAGCTTCGGCAGTTTGTCGGTGGCCACGAGCGGGATGACGATGATCACCGCGAACACCAGCGCATGAGCGATGAGCGAGAGCGGGATCGTGTACCACTTGCGACTCGAGTTGGCGCGCGAAGACACCACTTCCGTAAACATGGTTCCAGGCATGTCGACCTCCCTTCGACGCGGATTGTTTTGCGTTACTGAAAGGTTAGACACCGCCTGGCGGCGGTTGGATCACAACGGTCCGGCTAAAGCCGGACACTACGTATGGACACTTACGTACGATGTTGCGTCGAGCCGCGCCCGACATGCTTGGGGGCGCCCGTTGCACCCCTCGCACCTGCCGCACCCGTTGCACCCAGCTGGGCCCAGCGCGAGAGCAGAATCGTTCCGGCGAGAATGAGGAACTCGTCGATGAGCGGCAGCGGATCGGGGATGAGCATGTTGAGCACGAAGAGCGTGCCGCCGACCGTCAGGATGGTTCGCGAGCCGAGCCTCGCGAGGACGGGCGCAAGCATGCGTCTGACCACAAACCCCATGCCTGTAAGTGTGCCACACAGTAGACTGCTGATCATGCAGCGGAGCTATTGCGCAATCCTCGGCGCCGTCGTATTACTGAGCACGTCTTTGCCTGTCTCGGCCATCAATACCGACGTGAGCGCTGCCGACATCCGGCGAGCCATCGGCATTGCGGTCGGGCCGAAAGCCGCAGGCCCGGGCTTTCACGCGCCGTATATCCTGCCGGTAAAAGATCCGGTGGTTGAGCGCCTCGAGGTGATCACCGAGTTCCGCCGGTTCGTGCTTGCGTCTGAAGCGCAGATGGCGCTCGGCAATTGGACGCTCGCCCGCGGCGGTACCGACGCGAAAGGACGCACCCTGGCGGACCTTCTACGGAAATGGCGCGGGCACGTGTCGATAAAAGTTAGTGCGCGGTTCCACCCGCAACATTCGTACAAATTCATGCCCGCGATCGACATCTTGATCGGCGAGCCTTCATTCCTGGCGATTGATGTGGCGCGAACACCACTGATGACGGTGAGTACCGAGGGAGTGGCCTCGATGACGGGAGCGATCATCGAGACGTCGTTCAACGCCGCGTCGTTTTCGGATCGCGCTCTGCCTGTTCGGATTGTGATGGACGGAAGAGATCTGACGCGGGCGGTGGTGGACTTTTCGAGACTGGAGTGACTACTCGCCAGTGTCTGAACGGCGGTCAGTCATCTGACGCCGATTGGTGATAGGCGATGAATCCTGCTGACGCCGCATGAGTGAGCGCGTGTCGTTGCGCATCCAACCCGCTGCAATCATCAGAATCGCGAGTTGTGGAGAGACGTCGTGGATCGTTCCGATATCCGCGCTGTCAGATGCGATGCCCTCCACGGCGGGCGGTGGATGTCTGATGGTCACGACTCTCACCTAATGCGCTCTCACGTGGAACTCCGAGCAAGTTCCATTCCGATGACGATCTAATTGTCGTGATTTGATGCAGGAAAAATATAGCTAGAAAAAGTGCGCACCGCGAGCACGAGGCGCGGTTCGAGTCGTCGCCAATTGTGCTAGCATCAATCCGCGCACGAGATGAGCCGATCTCCAGACAACGCCATGGACATAAAGTCGGATAAAACATACGAAGAGATCGTTGAAAGAATCGTGGCCGTGTTTCGGCCAGAGCCGCTCCGTCCGAGTCCGAGCTCCGGGGCACGCAGCGTCCAGACCGACGATCACACGACCACGGTCATTGTCGCTCCTTCAGCGTCCTCCCACGATCCAGCAACTTAGGCTGGCTAGCCTTTTGCTGCCTGGACTGGTGTGAGGCACCGGTATGTCCGCTGCCTGTACACCTTGTGAAGGAGGATGCATGAGAAGCCGTATCACGTCGTTAGGCTTACCAGCGGCATTGCTGTCGGCGTCGCTATTTGGCGCCTGTCAGAACACCGCGCGTGGAGTAGAACAGGACACCAAGGAGAATACTGCGGAGGTGAAGCAGGAAGCTCGCGAGGCCAACGTCGAGGCGAAGCAGGAGGCGCGTGAAGCGGCTGCCGACGTGAGGCAGGAAGCGCGCGAGGCGGGTAATGCGGCAGAGCGCGCAGGCGATCGCATCGCCTCCGAAACCAAGGACGCGACTCGCACGGTCGGCGCCACGCTGGACGCCGCAGCGCAGACGATGCAGATCAAGACCGCGTTGATTGATGCAGACGATCTCGACGCCGCTGCCATCGACGTCGACACCAACGGCACCACGAAGACGGTGACGTTGAAGGGGCATGTCCCGTCGGCGGCGCACAAAGCGGCCGCCGAGCGGATCGCCAAGCAAAAGGCTCCGGACTATCGCGTCGTGAACATGCTCGAAATCCGCAAGTAGTCCGTGGGATGCGTGGGCGACGTGGGCGGCGTGGGAGGGAATCCCACGCACCCCACGCGACCTACGCAACCTACGCGACCCACGCACCCGCGAGTGTTACCATTCCACTCGCAGAATGCCAGCGCCAGCGGTCGTTCGCCGCTTCGTGTACCTCATCGCATCGTTCGCCCCCGCCTGGGCCATGGTCGCCGCCTTCACAGGCGGTGTTGGATGGGTCCTCGGCCCATTGCGTCTTTCATCGAGACAGCCGTGGCGGCCCCTGCTGATCGGCTTTGTCGCCGCCGCATATTTCGTGTGGCGATACGGCCGCGACGAGCGGGCCGCCGAGGGTCGCTGGCTGGAAGGGCTGCTGAAACGCGCGGTTCCGTTGACCGTGCTGCTCGTCATCATCCTTGGAGGCATGATCGGAGTGCGATACGGCAGCTTCGCGGCTGCCGGATCCGATTCATATGGGTACGTCAGCCAGGCGCGGTTCTGGCTTGACGGAACGCTGCGGGTGCCGCAGCCGCTGGTGGAGCAGGTATCCTGGCCGAACCGTGAATGGGTGTTTACGCCGCTCGGATATCGCCCATATTCGGCCGACGGCACCATCGTTCCGACTTATCCCGCCGGGTTGCCGATGATCATGGCCGTCTTCCTCGGCCTCTTCGGCGCCAACGGTCCCTTTTTCGTCGTGCCGGTTTTCGGCGCGTTGGCTGTGGCGTTCACGTATCTCCTCGGCAGGGAAGCGACCGGCAGCACGGTGACGGGTGCCATCGCTGCGTTGCTCCT
>DATEEI010000053.1:0-3620 GCA_035281225.1 Vicinamibacterales bacterium | reverse complement strand
CTGTCGCATGAAAGCCTGATGCGACGATGGAAACGGCTGGTCGAATGGGCTGAAGAGGATCGCCGCTCATCAAGAACCTACATGCGCTTGTCGCAAGCCGCGCAATGGCATGCGGAAGGCACGGCGGGGTTGATCCGGAATCCGGAGCTCGAGCTCGGACTGCGGTGGAAGCGCGACAACCGGCCGACGCCGGCCTGGGGCCGCCGCCATGACGATTGGTTCGATCGGACCATGGCGTTCCTTGATCGAAGCGAGCAGGAACACATTCGCGCCGAAAGGGAAAAGGATCAGGAGCGAAAGCGGAAGCTTCGGCAGGCACGCTGGACCGCGGCGGTGTTCGGTGCGCTCTTTCTCGTCGCGTTGCTTCTCGCGTCCCTCGCGCGCCAGGAAAACCGACGGGCCACGGAGAATCTCCGCCTCGCCAAGGACGCCGTGGACCAGACGTTGTCGTCGGCGGGCCTCGACCCTGCGAGCGCCGGCGCGGACGTTCCGCAGATGACCGAATTCCGGCGGGAGCTGCTCGAAAAAGCCAAAGTGTTCTACGTCGACTTCCTCAAACAGGATGCCCGCGACGAAACGCTGCGCCATGAAATGGCCCAGGCCCATCTTCGAGTGGGCCACATCGATCGATGGCTCGACAGGGGCGAGGATGCGGCCCGCGAATACCAGCAAGCCATCGGGTTGTTTGGGAGCCTGCGAAATCAGTCCGACAAGCCGGAATATCGTCAGGGCCTCGCCGGCGCGTACAACTGGCTGGGCTTGACGCTGAGCATCGTCCCCGGCCGAGCAGCCGATGCGGAGAAGGCGTACAACAGCGCGCTCACGATGCAGGAAGATCTCGTGCGCGCGAACGCGTCGCGTGACGAGTATCGGCAGGAGGCGGCACGAACCCGCTACAACCGCGGGATCCTCCGTTTCAACAGCGTCACCAGTCCCGGTTCTGCCGAGTTCAGCACGACTGAGTCCGATTTCCGCGAAGCGATTCGGTTGTTGGAGCCACTGGCCGGGCGTCCTGACGATCCAGTGCCTTCACTCGAGCTTGCGCGCGCCTACAACAACCTCGCGAATTTGCTGGCGTTGGACGGCAAGCGTAACGATGAAGCGAGGCAACTCTACGAAGAGGCTATTCGGCGGGACGAGGAACTCGTGAAGAGGGAGCCCGCGAATCGTGCCTACAAGATGGAGCTGGCCACCTTCTGCAACAACTTCTCGTACTTTCTGAGACGGCTCGGTAACGAGGACCTCGCGGAGGCGAGAAGCCGGCAGGCCCTTGATCTCCTGGCTGAGCTGGCGTTGCCGGCGCCCTCTCTCAGCATCGAACTGGCCGACGCTCACAACGTGCGCGGCCGCCTGTTAGCAGCCCAGGACCCTCGCGGAGCGCTTGCCGAGTACCGGGTGGCGCTCGAAATGTACGAGAGTCGGTGGCAAGACCATACTGCACACAATCTGAAGCGGGTCCACGAGCGGTACCAGGAGTTTCTGCTAAACTTGGCGAACTTCAGCAGGGACAGTCGCGATCCCGCCCCCCACGCGCTCCTGCTGAGAGCGATTACCGGTTACCTGGATCTGGCACAGGCAAAGTTGGAATCGGGTTCGGTAGCGGACACACAGCTCATCCTCGAGAACATGTCGAACCTGCTGCCTGCGCTTACGGAACGTGACCGCACCACCGTTATGAAGCCTCTTCGAACTCTTCAGGAAGGGTTGGCCGCCCGCAAATAACGCATCGCCCAGTCCGCGTCGGATTCTCGGAGGGACCATGAGAGCAGCGATTCTGATTCTGGTGACTTCAATTCCCGGCGTGGTTTTCGCGCAGGACGGCAGTACCTCGACAATCGCGGAAACACCTGCTGTGGTGGAGCAGGCCAAGCCTGCGCAACCGAAGCCGCCGAATCCGGCTCCGCAACCACCGAAGCCGCCGGCCCAACCTCCGCAGCCACCACCGCCGCCCACGCCAATACGCCGAGGCACCATGGTCGGCTACATCGATGACGCGACGATCGAAACTTACATGCGCGTGCGCTTCGATACCGCTTTCGACAACGACGTTCCGGATCGCACGGAGTTCTTCTACGCGCAATGCGGCTGCAACGGCGGTGGCGCGCCCGGGCCCGGCATCACAGGGGCACAGGACCTCGCAACAAGCGTGAACTTTCAGCAACTCTTCGCCGACTTTTCGTATGCCTTCCACCCGCGACTCGCAGCCTTCGGTTCCCTTCCCCTGCGCTTCGTTCAGCCGCAGAGCTTCCTTGGTGAGACGCTCAGCCCGCCGCAGAACGACAACACGTTTGATAGCGGGTCCGGTCTGAGCGATATCCGTGCTGGCGTCAAGGGATCGATCTACTCGACCGATACTTCCGTGGTAACGGCGCAAATTCAGTTTTATTTTCCCTCCGGCGACGCCACGAAAGGGCTCGGCACCGACCACACGAGTTTCGAAGCCGCGCTGTTGTTCCACCAGAGAGTGTCGGATCGCCTCACCATCGAGTCGCAGTTTGGCGACTGGCATCCGATCGGCGGATCGACCGCGAACGGAGCCGACTACGCGGGCGATGTGCTGTTCTACGGCATTGGTCCCAGCTACGAACTCGTCAACACCGGCCGTCTGAGGATCGCCCCAGTCGTCGAGCTGGTTGGCTGGCACGTGCTCGGCGGGCTGCAACAACCGGGACCACCAGCAGGCGCCGTGGTGCCTGCGGAGGGCACGAACATCGTGAATCTGAAGCTCGGTGCGCGCACGTCGTTCAACGAGATGTCTTCTTTCTACGTTGGCTACGGATTCGCGATGACCGACGCACAGTGGTACGGCAAGATTGTCCGATTCGAGTATCGCTACTCGTTCTGACTTACCCGGCTCCGCGGGCGGTGTGTCCGCGGAGCCATCTCCACTGACATCCTGGACATGCATGAAGGTGGCGGAGCGGAGCGTCATGTGTATTCCTGTCGCCGCCGCACCGAGCGAATTCGGCGAGCGAAAGGGGTAACGCATTCGATCTTGGTATAGTCCTTGAGGCCCATGAGCCGGCAGGCGAGCGACGAAGGAGAGGCAAGTTGACTGATAAGGACGTCATTCGGACTCACGACAAGGATGCGACTGCGAGCGTCAGCGAGAGCGAGAACCCGGCAATCCCTTCCCCGACTCCCAAGCGAGGCCGGCCCAGGACGAACAGCGACTGGTGGCCGAATCAACTGGACCTTTCGGTGCTGCACCGGCACTCGGCGCTCTCCAATCCGCTGGCCGAGGACTTCGACTACCGCGAGCGGTTCAAGACCCTCGACGTCGAGGCCCTGAAGCGCGACCTCGTCGAGCTGATGACCACCTCCCAGGACTGGTGGCCCGCCGACTACGGGCACTACGGCGGACTGTTCATCCGGATGACGTGGCATGCCGCAGGCACCTATCGCATCGCCGATGGCCGCGGCGGCGGCGGCAGCGGCGAGCAGCGCTTCGCTCCTCTGAACAGCTGGCCCGACAACGCCAATCTCGACAAGGCGCGCCGCCTGCTGTGGCCGATCAAGCAGAAGTACGGGCAGCAGATCTCCTGGGCCGACCTGCTGGTCTTCACCGGCAACGTCGCGCTGGAGTCGATGGGGTTCAAGACGTTCGGCTTCGGCTTCGG
>DATEEI010000052.1:0-16197 GCA_035281225.1 Vicinamibacterales bacterium | reverse complement strand
GCCACGTCCGCTTGCGCTCGAGAGAACACCAGCGGCGGGGACAGCCGGATCACGTTCGGACCGGCCGCAAGAACCAGCAGCCCGCGTCGGAAGGCCGCCATAACCAGGGCGTCGCGCTCGTGGGTCGCGCGCTCCTTTGTTTGCGGGTCGCGTACGAGCTCGATTCCGATCATCAACCCCCGGCCGCGGACGTCGCCGACAAGCGGGTGGCGCCGCGCCAGACCTTTCAACTGGTCCTGAAAGTACGCGCCGACGTCGGCGGCGTTCTGCATGAGGGCGTTGCGGACCAGCGTGATCGTGGCGAGCGCGGCGGCACACGCGATCGGATTGCCGCCGAACGTGTTCGAATGAGACCCCGCCGGCCAGTCCATGACGTCTTCGCGGGCAATCGTCAGTCCCATGGGGAGACCAGATGCGATCCCCTTGGCGGCGATGAGGATGTCGGGCTGGACGTCGCAGTGCTCGACGGCGAACATTTTTCCGGTTCGGCCGATGCCGGACTGCACTTCATCGGCGATCAGCAGCATGCCGTGATGGCTCGCGATCTGCGCGAGGCCCTTGATGAATTCCGTCGGCGGCACGATGTAGCCGCCCTCGCCCTGGATCGGCTCGAAGACAATCGCCGCGACCTCATCCGGCGACACGAGGTGCGTGAGGATCTGTTTCTCGATGTACGAGAGGCAGGCGTCAGCGCACGAGTCGGCGTCGCGGCCAACCGGGCAGCGATACGGGTTCGCGTAGGGCGCGTGAAACACGCCTGGCACCATCGGTCCGAATCCCTTCCGCTGAACGGTGCGGCTCGCCGTCAACGACAGCGATCCGAGCGTCCGTCCGTGGAACGAGCCGAGGAAGGCGATGATGTTGACGCGCCCGGTATGATGCCGCGCGAGCTTGATCGCGGCCTCGACCGCCTCGGTGCCGGAGTTCGAGAAGAACGTCTTCGCGCCCCCGCCGATGGGCACGATCTCGGACAGCACCTCACCGAGCTCCACCTGCGGCTCGTGGTAGTAGTCGGTGGAAATGTGCAGATAGCGCGAGGCCTGATCGCAAATGGCTTTCACCACATCCGGATGCGAATGGCCGGTCGCGGCCACGGCAATGCCGGCGCAGCAATCGAGATAGACGTTGCCATCGACATCGTGCACGACCGCTCCCTCGCCGCGCGCCATGACGAACGGCGCGCTGCGCGGATACGACGGCGACACCACGTCGCGGTCTCGAGCCAGAATGGCCTGCGCGCGCGGCCCCGGCGGCGGGACGATGATGTGCGGGACGCTCATCTGAGCTCCTGTTCCGTTACTGCTATTGTAGTCCTGTGCCAGCGCCCGTTCATTTGATCGGCGTGCCGCTCGACATGGGTGGCAACAGACGCGGCGTCGACATGGGACCGTCGGCGCTTCGCATCGCCGGGCTCAGCGAGAAGATCTCGGCGTTGGGGCGATCGGTTGTCGATCGCGGCGATCTGCCGTCGCCGATTCCCGAGACCAGAAAGCTCGGCGATCCAAAAAAGAAATTCATCAAGGACATCGCGAAGGTGTGCGATCGGTTGTACCAAGTGGCGCGCGCCTCGATCGAAGAAGGCGCGATCCCGCTCGTGCTCGGCGGCGATCACAGCCTCGCGGCCGGCTCGGTCGCGGCGTCCGCCGCGCATGCCCGGACGGCCGGCAAGTCCATCGGGCTGCTGTGGATCGATGCGCACGGCGACATGAATACGCCGGCGAGCACGCCGAGCGGCAATGTACACGGCATGCCGTTGGCAGCGTTGATCGGACCGGAGCCAGCGGAGCTGTCATCCATCGGCGGGTTCTCGCCGACCGTCCTGCCTCGACACACTGCTTTGATCGGCCTGCGCAACCTCGATGAGCGCGAGAAGGATCTGGTGCGAAATTCGGGCGTGCACGTCTTCACGATGAAGGACATCGATCGGCTCGGCGTCGCGGCCGTCGCCAGCGAGGCGCTACGGTGCGTCACTGCGGAGACCGCGGGCCTTCATGTGTCGTTCGATCTTGACGTGTGCGATCCATCCATCGCGCCGGGAGTCGGCTCGCCCGTCAAGGGAGGACTGAACTACCGCGAAGCACATCTGCTGATGGAGATCATCGCGGAAACTGGTCTTCTCTCGGCGCTCGATCTGGTCGAGGTCAATACCACGCTCGATATCCGCAATGCGACCGCGGAACTGGGCACCGAGCTCGCCCTGTCCGCCCTCGGCATGAAGATCTTGTAAGGGGCGCATCAGTCGGCAGCACCGCCGACTGACGACTGTCGAGGACACCCGCCCTTCTTTCACCACATTTCGCGCCAGATTTCTCGCCCAATCTCCCGCAAAAACACAATTCGAAGTTGGCCCGACTTTGGCAACGGAGAAGAAAGGTTGAGCTCGGACACTTTCTCCCAGGAGTGCCTCATGCGGCAGATCTCACGCCAGTGCCCCGTCGCCCTTCTCACGATCCTCCTGTCCTTCTGGACCATGCCGGCCGACGCCCAGTATTTCGGGCGTAACAAGGTTCAGTACAAAGAGTTCAAGTTCGAGGTTCTCAAGACGGAGCATTTCGACATTTATTTCTACGAGGAGGAGCGTGAGGGCGCCGCGCGCGTCGGGCGCATGGCCGAGCGCTGGTACGCGCGCCTTTCGCAGGTCTTCAATCACGAGATGCGCACACGCCAGCCCCTGGTGCTCTACGCCTCCCACCCCGACTTCGAACAAACGAACGTCGTCGGCGGCATGATCGGCGAGGGTACGGGAGGCGTCACCGAGGGCCTCAAGCGCCGCGTGGTGCTACCGCTGGCCGGAACCCTCCAGGAAACCGACCACGTGCTGGGTCACGAGCTTGTCCATGCATTCCAATATGACATCTCGGCACTGCGGGCGGCCGCCGGCAGTGGCGGCGGCATCGAGACCCTGCCGCTCTGGTTCGTAGAGGGGCTGGCAGAGTACTTGTCGATCGGACCTGTCGATGCGCACACGGCCATGTGGCTCCGAGATGCCACCCGCGAGGAGAAGCTCCCCGAGATTAAGGATCTCGATAGCGGCGAGTTCTTCCCCTATCGCTGGGGTCAGGCCGTATGGGCCTACGTCGGCGGCAAGTACGGCGACGCGTTGATTGAGCAGATCTACCGCGACGCCCTGCGCTCAGGCCCGCTGCTGGCGCTGAAGCAGGCGACGGCGATAGAAGAGAAGGATCTCTCGGCGAACTGGCACGCAGACATCCGTCAGCAGTACGCCCCCGTCATGGCGGCTACGGGCCGCGCCCACACGTTCGGACGATCGTTGACCGGGAGCGACAAGACGCGGAATGCCACCAACGTCTCCCCCTCCATCAGCCCGGACGGCCGGAGCATCGTCTTCTTCTCGTCGCGCGATCTGTTCTCGATCGATCTGTATCTTGCGGAAACGGCAACCGGCAAGATTCTGCGCAAGCTGGTGGATACGGCGCAGAACCAGCATTTCACGAGCTTGCAGTTCATCAGCTCGGCAGGTTCGTGGAGCCCCGACAGTAAGCAGTTCGTCGTGGGAGGGATTCACGCCGGTAAGGCTGTGCTCGCCCTGCTCAACGTGCAGAACGGCGACGTCACACGGGAGATCGAACTGCCTGACGTCGGCGAGGTGCTGAACCCGACCTGGTCCCCCGACGGCAAGTCGATCGCGTTCTCGGCCACGGTTGGCGGCGATTCCGACCTCTTCATCTACAACCTCGAGGCGAGCACGGTGCGGCGGGTCACGAGCGACCTGTTTGCCGATCTGCAGCCCGCGTGGTCGCCCGACGGAAGCCAGATCGCGTTCGTCACGGATCGGTTTACGACGCAGGCCGACACGCTGCACGCAGGCGACTATCGACTGGCGCTCTTCGATGTCGCCTCGGGGCGCATGACGGCCCTTCCGACATTCGCGCCTGGCAAGAACATCAACCCCCAGTGGAATCCGGACGGCCGCCGGTTGTACTTCGTGTCGAATCACACCGGCGTCAGCAACGTCTATTCGGTCGAGGTGCACACGGGTGCGCTGACGCAGATTACGAACGTCGACAGCGGCGTCAGCGGCATCACCGCGCTCAGCCCAGCAATCTCTGCCGGGATCGATTCGCGGACGCTGGCCATCAGCGCATACGAGGAAGGGGCGCACCACATCTACGTCATCGAAACCGCCCAGCAGCTTGCGGGCAAGCCGGTGACGTCGCCATCGCCCGTTGCGCGGTTGCAAGCCGCCTCGCTGCCGCCCGTCGAGCGCGAGGCAACGATCGCACGCATCCTCAACGATCCGGCAACGGGCCTTCCCGCCTCAACCGGCGAGGTCGCGCCGTATAAGGCGGGCCTTACACTCGATGGCGTCAGCCAGCCCTATATTTCGGCTGGCATCAGTCAGTTCGGCGGCGCGGTAGGCGGCGGCATCGCATTCAGCTTCAGCGACATGCTCGGAAATCACAACCTCTACACGCAGATCAGCGCCGACACGTATGGCGGCGGCGTGGGGGATCTGGCGAAAAACACCGGCGTGCTTGTCGCCTATACGAACATGAAGAAGCGCCTCAACTGGGGCGTGATGGTCGAGCAGAGTCCCTACATCGCCGGCGGGTATGCCATCGGCCAAGCTGTTGTGGCCGGTGAGAACGCGTTGATCGATCAAACGATCATCCAGCGGCAGGTCAACCAGGGCATCAGCGGGATGCTGGCCTATCCGTTCAGCCAGAATGCGCGCATGGAGTTTGGCGGCGGATTTACCCGGACGTCGTACGACCAGCAGGTCCGCACGATCGCATCATCGCTGCGGACGGGACGAATCCTCTCGGACGAGACACGAAGCGCTCCGCTGGCCGACTCGATGAACCTGACCAACGTCAGCACGGCGCTCGTCACCGACAGTTCGCTGTTTGGGCCCACGAGCCCTGTCGGCGGAGGGCGTTCGCGTTTCGAGGTCTCGCCCACGTTTGGTGATCTGCGGCTGACCACCGCGCTCGTCGACTACCGCCGCTACTTCATGCCTGCGCGTTTCTACACCATCGCCGTGCGCGGACTGCACTACGGGCGCTACGGGACTGGCAGCCAGGACTCCCGATTGATGCCGCTCTTCATCGGCTATCCGGAGTTTGTACGCGGCTACGGCATTAACTCGTTCGAACCGGGCGAATGCACATCGAGTACTGATTGCCCGACGTTCGACCGCTTGTCCGGCAGCCGGCTCATGGTCGCCAACCTCGAGCTCCGCTTTCCGCTCCTGCGCCCGTTCGGCGTGGGCCAGAACATGTATGGACCGCTGCCGGTCGAAGTGGCGTTCTTCCTCGATGGCGGCGTCACCTGGAACAAGGGACAGAAACCCTCGTTCTTCAACGGCACGCGCAAGCCGGTCTCGAGCGGCGGCATTTCGCTGCGAACGAACCTGATGGGGTTTGCGGTGGCGCAGATCGACTACGCGAGGCCCTTCGACAGGCAGGGACGCGGATGGATCTGGGGGTTCTCGCTGACGCCCGGATTCTAGCTACGTAAACTGCGTGAGCGTGACGGTGACCTGGCGTTCACCTCGATCGGCGCGGCGCCACTGGACCATGATCGGCGCCTGGTAGGTGCCCTCGACGACGGACCCGCGGCCAGGGGTGCGGGAGTCGGATACGAGCAGATCGACCGAGCGTTTCATCCGCAGAAAACGCGAAGCCGGCACCGCGAGCGCCTGAGAGAACACGCGCTCGAACGCCGACTCGGCCAAGCCAAGGGCATCGACGAGCCGGTTGACCGCGCGAACGAGGTCGTACTTCACGTAGTCGATGGTCTTCGACGGCACGGTGCGCGGATCGTCCCACGCATGCTTGGCTTTCTGCGCTGCGAAACGCAGCGGGTTCTTCAGCACCTCCGCCAGGTCGTAGCGCATCAATAGCGTCTCGTACTCATTGACGGTGAGGCTGGCAAACTGCTCCCCCGAACCGAGACTGAGGCGGATGCGCCCTTTCTCCACGCCGTACTTCTTGATCAACGCCTCCAGCTCGTCATACAGCCCAAGCCGCGAGTCTTTGAGGTTGACCGCATCGACGGGGTGAGTGGCCGACACCGGCACAAGCAGCACCTTCTTTGCTACTTCGATCTCGCTGTCGTACCCCACGAGCGTCGTCATGCGCCGACGCGGCTTGCCGGCATTCACGCCATCGAGATCGATGAACGACACGGGCCCCGGACGTCGCATGACGTACGACACGCAGGCGCGCAGACCACTGCCGATAAATGCCAGATGCGAGTCTGCATTCGGAGGCTCGACGGGACGCTGCTCCGCCGTCAACTCTGTTCGGCGATCGAGATCGTCGTGGTGGTATCCGGCGCCTTCAGGAAAGACTGTGGTGAAGAGATCGATATAGGGACGCACGGCCTGCGGACCGGTTCCGAGCCGCGTTGCGAAGCTTTGAGGAAGATAACCGGCCGTCGTGTGAAGGGAGCAGTAGAGACAACGGTTGTACTGCTCGAACACGTCACCGTAGGTGCCCGTTGCCAGCGCCCGGACATCGATAACGTCGAGACGACCACGCGGCGTGAGGTCGAGACTGAGTTCGAGGGGTGACACCGAGAGCCAAGTGTACCACTTTGAGTCCCAAAAGATCTAACGCCCGCGTACGATTCTTGCACCGTTCGCCCACATGGATGGCGCGTGGACACGAATCCATACACTTGCGCTGGCTTTGCTCATCGCTGCCTCCGCAGCCTGTCAGGAGCGCGGTTCAGCAGGAAGCAGCTGGTGGGGCTACTCGGAGCCGCAGGCCGACCCGGCATTGCAGTCGCTCGTCGAAGGCAAGACGCTCGAAGCCCTCATCACGGCTCCGCAGATGCCGGTTGCAGAGCGGACAAGGCTCGCCGATCAAACTCGTCGCTTTTACAAGAGGCAGAACTACCAACCGACCTGGATCGGTGGGGGTCGTCCGTCGAAGCGCTATCAGGAACTGATCAAGGTATTGAGTGCGGCTGAAGAGCACGGCTTGCCTGCGCACTTGTACCGCGTGAGCGCAGAGGACGCGACGCCCGAACACGACGTGAGAACCACGGCAACATTCTTCCGGTACTTCACGCACCTGACGGGCGGCCGGCTCGATCCGCGTACGCTGCAGTCCGTGTGGACCCTGCGCCCGGAGAAGCCGGATCTGGTCGACGCGCTCGCTGGCGCCGTCACAAACAACGATCTCGTCGGCACCATGAATCGGCTACAGCCTCCACAGGAGGAGTATCGCGAGTTGCAGAAGGCGCTCGTGCGATACCGCGCGCTCGCCGCAAAAGGCGGATGGCCAGTCATTCCCGCGAGTCCGAAGGTAAAACCGGGACAACCCTCCACCGTCATGCCTCTTCTACGGCAACGCCTCGCAATGGAGGGCGATCTGGATGCGGCACACGAGAAGGACTTGAGCACGGTGCTCGACGCCAACACGGTCGCCGCGATGAAGCGTTTCGAGGAGCGCCATCGCATGGAGCCCGATGGGATTCTCGATCCCGCCGCGATCCAGGCGCTGAACGTGCCGGTGGCACAGCGAATTCGGACCATCGAGCTCAACATGGAGCGATGGCGGTGGCTGCCAGACAGAATGCCGGCGCGGTACCTGCTGGTGAACGTACCGGACTTCCGCCTCGACGCTGTCGAGAACGGACAGCCTGTCATGGACATCCGCGTGGTCGTCGGCTCACCCGACAACAAGACGCCGATCTTCGCCGACGAGATGACGCACGTGGTGTTCAGCCCGTACTGGAATGTTCCCCCTGGCATCGCGAGCGAGGAAACGATCCCGAAGGCGGCCAGCGATCCCACCTTCATCGCACGCAATAACATGGAAGTCGTCGGCCCGTCAGGTGAGGTGCTCGACCCCGCTGCTGTCGACTGGTCGAGCGCGCGAGGCCTGCGCATCCGGCAGCGCCCGGGGAGCGGTAACGCGCTTGGTGGTGTCAAGTTCGTCTTCCCGAACCACTTCGACGTCTACCTTCACGATACCAACACCACGACGCTATTCGACCGCCTCGAGCGCGGACTCAGTCATGGGTGTGTTCGCGTCGAAGAGCCGCACAAGCTGGCGCAGTACGTCCTCCGGGACCTTCCCGAGTGGACGCCGGAAGCGATCGAAGAGGCGATGCGGTCAGGCCAGGAGAGGCACGTCAAGCTCAAGGCGCCGATCCCAGTGTACATCCTGTACAAGACGGCGTGGGTGCGCGACGGTAGGATCCGTTTTCTGAAGGACCTGTACGGATATGACGCGAACCAGGCGGCAACGCTCTGGTCGCAAACGAGGCCAGGCCATGATGAACAGCTGCAGCCGCGCCGCTAGGGTCGCTCTGGCGGTGGCCGTGCTCGCGACGCCGCTGAGTGCCGACGACCTTCTCCCCGGCGAGCGCTTCCGCGCGCGCTCGCTGACCTATCCCTACGACGAAGGCGCGATCTTTGTGATGCCTCGCGAAAAGATTCCGCTCGCGGTCACGGCGCCTGCGACGCGCCTCCACCGTATAGACGCACCGCACGGGGCGCTAACCGCCACCGGACCGAACAAATGGACGTGGGAAGCACCCGTCAAACCGGGCCGCTATTCGCTCAAGGTCAAGAACCCCGCGGGCAGCACGGTCGTCGATTTCTCGGCGTTCGTTATGGTGCCGAGCGCCGAAGTGCGCAAAGGTGTGCTCAACGACTTTGCGATCGGCGCCTATCCCGGCACCCCCCTCAAAGGCAATCCGATCTACCTCGCGCCGGAAGGATTCGTCGAGGTGACGAAAGAGAACGAAAACACCAAGGTGTCGCCGCATTTCCGCATCAAAGAATTTCTGACGAAGCAGAAAAGCGGCTACCCAAAGTACCTCGTGCTCGACGAGCGGCTGGTCTATCTGCTCGAAGCCGTCGGTACGCACCTGGAAGCGCGTGGCTGGAATGCGGGCGACATCTTCGTCATGAGCGGCTATCGGACGCCGTATTACAACAAGCAGCTCGACGACACGAAGTACAGCCTCCACCAGTGGGGACGGGCCTCCGATATTTTTCTGGATAAAGATGACAACGGGATGATGGACGACTTCGACAAGGACAAAGCCATCACGAAGGATGATGCGGAGGCGCTGGCCAGTGTCCTCGACGCCCTGGCCAAGACGTCGGAGCTCTCGGGGTTCATCGGCGGCATCGGCATTTACGGGGCCAACGCCGCGCACGGCCCGTTCGTGCACGTGGACACCAGGCCGTGGAGAGCCAGGTGGTGAGCCAGGTGTAAGTAAGAAGTAGGAAGTGAGAAGTAAGAAGTAGGAACCCTTCTCACTTCCTACTTCTTACTTCTTACTTCTTACTTATTCGTCTTCCTCGTCTTTCACGTCCTCATCCTTCAGGTTCAGATCGACGTCCTCGGCCCCGAGATCGTCCTCGTCCCTGAAGCGCGCGTCTTCGTCCACGCTGAACATCCGGCCGCTGCGAAGCTCTTTGAGTGGGCCTTTGACTTTGCCTTCCTGGTTCCGGCTCTTTGCGAAGTTCGATCCGCCACGGCCCTTCGGCGGCTTGTTCGGGCCGAAGTTACGGCCACCGGAATCTCCACCGCGCGGCTGGCGGTAGATGCCTGAGTCTCCTCCGGGGGGCCCTCCGCCCATCGGCGGCCGCGGTGCGCCTCCCATGGGCGGGCGCGGTGAAAATCCTCCTGCGCCCATAGGCGGGCGCGCTTCGCGAGGACGCGCTTCGCTGACCGAAAGCGGGCGCCCTTTGAACGGCTGGCCATGGAGCTGCTGAATCGCGCGCTCGGCCATGCCGCGGTCGTCGTAGTCGACGAAGGCGAACCCGCGGGGGCGGCCGGTGTCCCGATCGGTGGGAATCACGATCTGCATCGGGTCGCCGACGGTGCCAAAGTGCTGCCGGATGTCTACTTCGGTCGCGCTGTAAGGAAGATTCCCGACGAATAACCGGACTGACATAACGTTCCTAATCGCCTCCTACGACTGAGGTGCAGCTACTGCCTTCTTCTTCGCGCGCGTTTTGGCTTTGCGCGCGGGCGCGGGTGTGTTACTCGATTCCAGCATGACGATCCGCGTCGAGAACCGGCGGGTGCCGTGCTCGTCGAACTCGATGACCGTGTGGTGTTCGTTCACATCGACAATCGTCCCTGCACCATATTGCGCTTGCACGACGCGATCACCTGCCGCATATCTACGCATGAGTCCTCCTCGATCCACGGTCGGCGTCTTCGCGGCTTCTCTCAGCCCGGGACCCATCGGCCCCGCTCGCATCGGCGCGTGCAATCTCGAATGTAACGTTTAATGACTTCTCGATGGCCCTCAGTCCGGCCAGCTCTTCAGGCGCAACCAGCGTGACGGCGGTGCCGATCGATTCGGCGCGTCCGGTGCGCCCGACGCGATGGACGTACGCATCAACGCTCGACGGGACCTCGTAGTTCACGACATGGCCGATGCTGTCGATGTCGATGCCGCGCGCGGCGATATCGGTCGCGATGAGCACCCGGTAACGGCCCGACTTGAATCCTTCGACCGCCGCCGACCGTTCGCTCTGCGTGCGATCGGCATGAAGCGCTGCGCACTTGATGCCGCCCGCCGCAAGCCGGCGCGACAGCTTGTCGGCTCCCCGCTTCGTGCGGACGAACACGAGGCTCGTCCCGTGAGTACGCTTCAGAAACCGCGCAAGCCAATCGGCTTTCTCGGCCGCCGGCACGAGGCATCCGACATGCTCGATGGTGGTCGCCAGACCCTCTTCGCGGCCGACGCGGATCATCTTCGGCGCGCGCATGATCTGGCTCGCCGATCGCGTCACTTCGTCGGACATTGTCGCCGAAAACAGCAGCGTCTGCCGGTTCTGCGGCAGCGACGCGACGATGCGGCGCACGCTCGGCCAGAACCCCATGTCGAGCATCCGATCGGCTTCGTCGAGTACCAGCACCTCGAGCCCGTCGAAGTTCGCGGCGTTGCTGCCCATGTGATCGAGGAGCCGTCCCGGCGTCGCCACGACGATATCAGCCGCACCGCGCAGGCCGCGCTCCTGTGGTCCCGCCTCGACGCCGCCGTAGACCGCCACACTCGAAAGATTGGTGTGATACGCCAGTCCCTGAAACTCGTCTTCGATCTGCACCGCCAGCTCTCGCGTCGGCGCCAGAATGAGCACGCGCGTGGTGGCCGGCTTGACAGCGTCGGCTTCGAGCAGCCGGTGCATGAGCGGCAGCAGAAACGCGAGCGTCTTTCCAGTACCTGTCTGAGCGCACGCGACCAAATCGGCCCGCGACAGCACCCCTGGGTACACGGCGCTCTGGATCGGCGTCGTCGTTACAAACCCGCGATCGATCACAGCCCGCTCGAGCAGCGGATTGAGCGCGAGCGAGGTGAACGCGACTGGAGTGGCATCGCAAACCGCCGCCTCGAACTGCAGCGGCTTGTGCGGAACGGCGACGGCCATGGGCCGACCTGACGCACCATGCCCCCGCCGAGGCCTGCGGCTTCGAGTGGAACGATTCTGACTGGATTTCGAGGGGTCTGAAAAATGCAAGATGGGCTGACTGTTTGAACGAAAGAGCTCTTAGAAGGGTCGATTGTCTCATAAACGACGAAAAACCGCCAATCGGTCTAAAATACCTCCCCAAGGTGGGTTATGCACTTGCGCTCGTCGGCGTGCTGTTGTTCGGTGCCGGGTATTTCCTCGGTTCCCGGAGCGGGCGGAGCCGCGAAGCCGCGCTGAAAACCACGCTGGACGAGAGCCTCGACAAGCTGAGGCTCGTGGAGCACGAGCTCCTCCGCTACTCGGCCGTCGACCCCGTGACTGGCCTGCACACCCAACAACACTTTCAGGAATTCCTCGAGCGCGAGTGGCGCCGGGCATCGCGGGAGCGCCGGTTCGTCTCCGTGATCATGATCGAGGTCGACCATTTCCGCGCCTTCAACGATCGCCAGGGGAAGCCAGAAGGCGATGCCTGCCTCAAGTCGGTCGCCAATGCGATGAAGCCGTTGATTCACAGGCCGAGCGACCTCATCGCGCGGTACGGCGGCGCGGGAAAATTCGGCGTGGTCCTCGGCGCCACCGATTCCAAAGGAGCCCTGCTCCTCGCCGAACGCCTGAGGCTTGCGATCGAGCACCTGGCGACGCCGAACCCTGCCTCCCCGACGAGCCCGACCGTCACCGCAAGCCTCGGTGTCGCGTCGGTGACACCCGATCGGGATGCTGCTTGGCAGGATATCGAGCTCATCGCGGCTGCAGAACGAGCGCTCGCTCACGCAAAGGAAATCGGTCGCAACACGGTCACCCTGGACGATCCAGAAAACGCACCACAGGCGTAGGTCCGTATCCCATTCAGGCCCAATTTATGCACCTAGGTGAGGCATGGAGTACCTCACCTTCGAATTCGTGCTCGGTTTTCTGCTGGCGGTTGCCCTGATGGTGGGCCTCTGGGTACCTCTGTTCTTTTTGGACTACAAGGCCGAGAAGAAGAGGGGCGCGCAGCCGATTGGTTCCGGAGAGAACCCGCCGACTCCGCCGCTGGACAAAGTTCGTCTGAATTAGTGCTTCATCGGGCTGGTACACTGACACTGTCACCCAGCTGACAGTGTGTCTGAAAAATCCTCAGAAAATACGCTCACTTGGTTGGCATGGCAGTTGTTCTCATGTGAGGAGCAAACGGTGCGTCGAATACCCTGCGTCGTCATAGTTACCGCACTTCTCGCGAGCGTCCATCCGAGCGCGCAGGAAGCGGCCGCGATATTCAGGAGCGGTGTCGAGCGCGTGGCGATCGCCGCCGTCGTGCGCGATTCGAAGGGCCGGCATGTCACCGGCCTCGAGGCGCGAGATTTCGAATTGCTCGATGACGGTCGCGCTCGCCCTCTCATTGGCGCGTGGTCCGAATCGAGCCCGGCCAGCGTGGCGATTCTGATGGACGCGAGCGGAAGCATGGCAACGAAGATGGCGCGCGCGAAAGAAACGGCGCAGCTGTTGGTGACCGGCCTCAAGCCCGGGACTGACGAAGTGGCCTACTACGCGTTCGACACCACGCTCCAGCAGGTCCGACCTTTCTCGAAAAAGTTCAGCAGCATCGACAACGCCTGGAGTGCTACCAGGGCCTACGGCGCAACATCCTTGTGGGATGCCGTCGCTTCGACGGCACGGGAGGTCGCAACTCGCCAGCAGCGTCGCGCGCTTATCGTCATTACCGACGGTGTCGATTCCGCCAGTGCGTTGACTCCCTCCGAAGTGTCCGCCATTGCGAGCGGCCTTGACGTACCGGTCTACATGCTCGTGATAACATTCGCCCTCGAAAACGACCAGCAGGACTTGACGGCATTGCGGGGTCCGTTGGCGGATCTTGCCGCATGGACCGGCGGAGACGCACTGGAGGTGCGCGACGCCGAGAGCGCGTTGTTCGCGACCACTCAGATTCTGACCGAGCTTCAACATCAATACGTGATCGCGTTCGAACCTGGAAACGCGCCGGGATGGCACCCCTTGGTACTGAGAACGCGCAAACCCGGGCTCTTCGTGCGGGCGCGCAGCGGATACATGGTCAAGTAAAAGGAGTCGAGATGCGACAGATGTTTCGGACCGTTGTGGTGGTGGCGATGACCGGCGTTGCGGGCGCAGCCTGCGCCACGAAAGGCTTTGTGCGCGAGTCGGTCGGCGAGGTGAACCAAAAGGTCGAGACGCTTGGTCAATCGCTCGAAGCCACGCAGCAGCAGACCAAGGAAAACGCAGCCCGCATCACGCAGGTCGATCAGAAGGCCGATCAGGCAGGCGCTGCTGCGCAGACGGCCCAGGGCTCAGCAACCGCCGCGCGCGGCGCGGCCGATGCAGCCGCGGCAAAAGCGACGGCCGTCGAAGCCTCGACCAAGCGATTGATCTTTCAGGTGGTCGTCAGCGACGATCAAGGCAACTTCGAGCTCGGCAAGGCGGACTTGCCAGCCGACGTGCGGCTGAAGCTGGACGAGCTCGCCAAGAGGCTCAAGGCTGATCCCGCTGGCAACTACATTGAAATCGAAGGCCACACCGACGCGACCGGCTCGACCGAAGCGAACGAGCGTCTCGGACTGGCCCGCGCAGAAAACGTCAAGCGGTACCTCTACGAGACGTACCAGATTCCGCTGCACAAGATCAACGTGATCAGTTACGGCGAAGACAAGCCGGTGGCGCCAAACGACACGCGAGCCGGCCGTGCACAGAACCGTCGCGTCGTCATCAAGGTGCTGGCCTAGCCGCCGAGGACGAGCCCGACGAGAAATCTGTTGAAGCTCAGCCCGTCCGCTTTGCGGACCTTGAAGCGGCGCAAGTCGGCTCTGACGCCCGCGTGCGAGGCGAATTTGAAGATCACGCCGCCGCCGATGTTGTAGCCGATGTCGTTGTCGGACAGACCGGAAAAGAGACCGCCGAGGCTGTCATCGGTGCGTTGCCGGATGAATCCAAATCCGAACACCCCGTAAGGGCGGATTCTGGCGACCGGTACGGTGACGAGGATGCTCGGCATCAGCGTCATGATCTTTCCGTGGCTCACGCCGTCGGCGGTCTCGAAGAAATTCCTCGTCTCAGAGAACTCAAGCTCGGAGCCGATGCCGTGAGCCCCGCCCCCGCCCAGAGCGACCGCCCAGACGCTCTTCTTCGATGGCGCATCTCCCCCAAACACATTCCCGATAGAACCCGTGAACATCGCCTGGGCAGATGCCGGCCCCTCAAGCGCGACGACTATCGCCGCGGCCGCTCCTAGTATTTTTTTTGTAAGACGCACTACGGACCTCCCGGATCGATCTTAACCGGGAGGACAAGGAAGGTCGATCGGCAATCGGCGATCGGCGATCGTCAGATCGGCGATCGTCAGATCGGCAATCGGCCGATCGTCAGATCGGCAATCGGGCGATCGTCAGATCGGCAATCGGCCGATCGTCAGATCGGCAATCGGGCATCGGCGATCGCGGTCGTCGATCGGGGAGCTGATCGGCGACCGCGATTAGGGGCAACCTGGACGATCGCCGATCCCCGATCGACGATTATGCCGGCAGCCCGTCGTCGGCAAGCATGTAGTGCAACTGACTCCACTCGGGTGGAGGCACACGGCGCCGATCGGAGCGAGCACGACGCTCGCCCTCACCGGTAACGTCGCCGGGCTGTCGCCGCTCACCCATCCGCCGATCCCAGATGATCTTGACGCGGGGATCGTCCGCGAACGACCGGCTCAGTAACTCGTACGTCGCGAAGTGGCCACGCCGTACGATGATGTATCTGACTTCGTCCATGTGGCGATCGGCTAGTGAGCCTTCGCGCCCCACACCGCCTTGTCGAACTCCTTGCCGCCGCGAAGAGATGATTGCCTCACGATGTCCTCCTCACTCGATGCTGCCGAGCAGCGCGCTGTTGCCCCACACCACGTTGTCGTCGTCGCTGGCATTGCCCCACACGACGTTGTCGTCGAAGAGATTGCCCCAGACGACGTTGTCGTCGTCGAGGTTGCCCCAGACGATGTTGTCGTCGTCGAACGCGTTCCCCCACACGATGTTGTCGTCGTGCAGGCTCATCCCGATCAGGTTGTTGCCCCAGACGATGTTGTTCCCCCACACGATGTTGTCATCCTGATCGAGGCCATTGCCCCAGACGATGTTGTCGTCGTGCAATGCGTTCCCCCAGACGATGTTGTTCCCCCAGACGATGTTGTCATCCTGATCGAAGGCATTGCCCCAGACGATGTTGTCATCATCGAACGCGTTCCCCCAGACGATGTTGTCGTCATCAGCCAGAGCGTCGCCCCAGACGACGTTGAGCGCCCAGGCAGGACGCTGTTCGTCGATGACACCCGTGCCGCGCGCGATGTGCGTGCCCCAGATCATCTGTTTCGACCACGCATAGGTCTGGGAGCCGATGGTCGTTGTGGGCTTGACGTTGCCTATCAGCCAGTTCCGGCCGATCGCGGCCGCAGGGTTTATCGCGCGCGCCAGCGTCACCGCACCGCCACCGATGGCACCTGCGCCCTGGGTCAGTGCATCTGCGTATTGACCGTCGTCGTTCTTGACAGGAATCGAGGAGTACTGGAGCACCATCTTGAGAGCATTTGGTGTCAGACCCCGATTGACCTGCAGAACCACGGCGACCATGCCGCTCGCCACGCCGGCGGCCATGCTCGTGCCCGACAGCCGCATGTAGTTGCCGGTGTTGCCGCGCTTCTCCTGAGCGATGCGAAGCGCGCTTCCGGCAGCGGCGACCGAAAGCAGATTGTCGCCGGCCGCAACGATGTCAGGTTTCGCGAACCCGTCGTA
>DATEEI010000051.1:0-6997 GCA_035281225.1 Vicinamibacterales bacterium | reverse complement strand
GAGCGGGCCTGCGAGCTGGCCCTCGGCAGCGGCGACGGTCTGGTTCTTTTCGAATCGGTTGTGCAATCCCTCAAGTCGGGAGATCTGGTTGCGCCCGCATGATTGATCCACAGGTACTCGAGCGGCATGGGCTGAACGACGAAGAGTATCAGCGCATCGTGAAGTCGCTTGGGCGCGACCCGAGCCTGACCGAGCTCGGTATCTTCTCGGTGATGTGGTCCGAGCACTGCAGCTACAAGAGCTCACGCGTGCACCTTCGTAATCTGCCCACCTCGGGACCACGCGTGCTGCAGGGACCTGGAGAGAACGCCGGCGCGGTCGATATCGGCGACGGCCTGGCCGCAGTGTTCAAGATCGAGTCGCACAACCACCCCTCGTTCATCGAACCGTATCAAGGCGCGGCGACCGGCGTAGGCGGCATCATCCGGGACATTTTCACGATGGGTGCGCGGCCGATAGCGCTCATGAACTCGCTGCGATTCGGCGAGCTCGACGATCCCCGCGTGCGCCGGAACATGGAAGGGGTTGTCGCGGGCATCGCAGGGTACGGCAACAGCATCGGCATTCCGACGGTCGGTGGCGAGATTGCTTTCGACGAGTGCTACACGGGAAATCCGCTTGTGAACGTGTTTTGTCTCGGCATCGCCAAGGCGGACGAGATCATCAAGGGAGTCGCCAAGGGCACCGGCAATCCCGTCTACTACGTCGGCTCGAAGACAGGCCGCGACGGTATCCACGGCGCGACCATGGCCTCGGCTGAGTTCGATGAGAACTCTGCAGAAAAGCGTCCGGCCGTCCAGGTCGGCGATCCCTTCATGGAGAAATTGCTGCTCGAGGCGTGCCTCGAAGTCATGAAAACCGATGCGTTGATCGGTATTCAGGACATGGGTGCGGCCGGCCTGACGTGTTCGACCTGCGAGATGGGATCGCGCGGCGGTGCCGGCATCGATATCGACGTCGCGCACGTCCCGCAGCGCGAAACAGGAATGACGGCATACGAAATCATGCTCTCTGAATCGCAGGAGCGGATGCTGCTCGTCGTGAAGCGGGGCCGCGAGCGGGAAGTAGAGGAGATTTTCGAGAAATGGGATCTGCATGCGGCACACATCGGTGAGGTGACGAACGACGGGCTGATGCGAGTCCGCGAGCGAGGACACGTCGTTGCCGAGATTCCAACAGGCGCGTTGACAGACGATGCACCGGTGTATCGCCGGCCAATGGAAAGGCCGACGTACCTGGACGAGGTGCAGAAACTGGTGCTTCCCGAACGTCCGTCGGTATCAGATGCTGACGCGTTGCGCGCGTTGCTCGCATCGCCGGCGATCGCCAGCAAGCGATGGGTGTACCGACAGTACGATCACATGGTTCGCACCAACACGCTGATGCTTCCGGGTATGGGCGCCGGTGTTGTGCGCGTCAAGGGAACTCAGCGCGCGCTGGCGCTTTCGGTCGATGGCAACGGCCGCTACTGCTATCTCGATCCGTATCGCGGCGCGGTGCTCGCCGTGGTGGAAGCCGCGCGCAACGTCGCGTGCGCCGGCGGCGAACCCATCGGTGCAACTAACTGCCTCAACTTCGGCAATCCTGAGCGGCCGGAGATCATGTGGCAGTTTGGCCGCGCGGTTGAAGGCATCACGGCTGCCTGCAAAGCTCTCGACCTACCCATTACCGGCGGCAATGTGAGCCTCTACAACGAGACCGACGGCAACGCGATCCATCCCACTCCTGTTCTCGGCGTCGTCGGCCTGATCGAAGACGCGAGTACAGTGGTGGGACGAAGCTTCAAAGGCAGCGGCGACGTGGTCGTGTTGCTGGGTGAGACGCGGCATGAGCTTGGCGGAAGTGAGTATCTCAAAGTGACCCAGCGCCTCGTCGCCGGTGTTCCGCCCGAGGTTGATTTGACCGCCGAGAAGGCGCTGCAGAAATTGCTCGTATCAGCCGCGCGGGAAGGTCTCATCCGCTCCGCGCACGATTGCGCGGAAGGTGGTTTGGCTGTGGCTCTGGCGGAATGCGCTTTCGACACCGATGGTGTCGGCCTGAAGGTAGAGATTCCTGCGGCGAGTGCTTCGCCTGATCCGTGGATCTTAACGTCCGCGTTGTTCTCGGAGTCAGCTTCCCGCGTCGTTGTCTCGGTTGCGCGAGATCAGGTCGGAGCCTTGCTCTCACGCGCCAAAGCGCTGGGCGTGCCGGCTTTGGAGATCGGCACAACCGGCACGTCTCGTATTAGCGTCTCAATCAACGGGGGAAGCGTCCTCGACGTGGCAATCAGTGACGTTGAAACGATCTGGAATAGCGCGCTGGAAAAGTACTTCAAGCAGAAGGCAGCATGATCACCCGTGAGAAAAAGTTTCCTGAAGACGACAAGTTCAGGGAAGAGTGCGGCGTGTTTGGCATCTTCGGCCATCCGGAGGCGGCCAACCTCACGTATCTTGGCCTCTACGCGCTGCAGCATCGTGGTCAGGAAAGCGCGGGCATTGCAGCGTCGGACGGCGGCGAAGTCCGCATCTCTAAATCGATGGGGCATGTGGCTGATGCGTTTTCCGAGAAGACGCTCGAGAAGCTGCCCGGCCGCATCGCCATCGGACACGTGCGCTACTCGACGGCTGGGGACAGCAAGCTTGATAACGCTCAGCCCATCCTGATCGAATGCGCCCACGGGCAGATAGCCATCGGGCATAACGGCAATATCGTCAATGCCAGCGAGCTCAAAGACGAGCTGGTTTCTCGCGGATCGATCTTCCAGACATCGACGGATACCGAGGTCATCCTGCACCTGTACGCGCGATCGCGCGCCGCATCGAGCGACGAGGCGATCGTCGAAGCGATTTCCAGCGTCCAGGGTGCGTTTTCGCTGGTGTTGATGACGAAGGATCGCCTTATCGCCGTGCGGGATCCACACGGCTTCCGTCCGCTGGCGCTTGGTCGCGTCGGCGACGCCGTGATCGTCTGCTCCGAAACGTGCGCGCTCGATCTGATTGGCGCAACGTATATTCGGGACGTCGAGCCTGGTGAAGTCATCATCGTGAGCGCAGCCGGCGTGAAATCGTTCAAGCCGTTTCCGCCTGCGCCGTCCGCGCACTGCATTTTTGAGCATGTGTATTTCGCGCGACCGGACAGTTACGTGTTCGGTGAGAGCGTCAACGAGGTTCGTACGGAGCTCGGTCGCCTACTCGCCCGCGAGCAACCGGTTGCCGCCGATGTCATCGTGCCGGTCCCGGATTCGGGGGTCTGTGCCGCGATCGGGTACGCCGAGCAGTCGGGCATTCCCATGCGGGTCGGCTTGATTCGCAATCACTACGTCGGGCGAACGTTCATCGAGCCACAGCAATCGATCCGGCATTTCGGCGTTCGTGTGAAGTTGAACCCGGTGCGCAGCATCCTCGAGGGCAGGCGCGTGGTGCTCGTGGACGATTCGCTGGTTCGCGGCACGACCAGCCGTAAGATCGTGAAGATGGTGAAGGCGGCTGGCGCGAAGGAAGTGCACATGCGAATCAGCTGTCCGCCGACGATCTCCCCCTGTTTCTACGGTGTCGACACGCCCCGTCGCTCGGAGCTGATCGCGGCGACTCACACGCTCGATGAGATTCAGAAGTACATCGGCGCAGACAGTGTAGGGTACCTGAGTCTCGAGGGGCTGCTGTCCTCGGTTGGTACGAAACGGTCGTCGTACTGCACGTCGTGCTACACCGGGCAGTATCCTGTCGCATTTCCCCGCAACGAGGCGGCCTACCTGCAGCTGGCGCTGAAGCTGGACACAGATGCAGTCAAGACTTAGCGCGCTGGTAGCCCTCCCTGCGCTGTTGCTGATCGCGTCGACGGTCACATCCGGCCAGGCGCAAGAGCGCGGACCGCAGCCGCTTTCGGGCGCGGCGGTTCAGTCTTCCATCGACGCTCTTGGGAGCCTGGACTTTCCGGTCCGTATGAATGCCGCGCGTGCACTACGGCGAGCGCCCGCTGAAGCAGTGGCGCCGATGCTGATTCAAGCCGTAGAGAGCCACAAAGATCAGTTCGTCAGGTTCCGCGCGCTCGTGCTGCTCACGGGTTTCAACGACAGCCGTACAGCTGAAGTCGTGAGACAGGCTGCGAGCAATCCGAACGACCGGTTGCGTACGGTCGCCTACAAGTATTACGAGCACCACGCGGCGGCAAGCATGATTCCGTCCCTCCTGCAGGCACTCGAGCGCGAACAGAGCGAGTTCGTCCGGCCGGCGCTCGTGCGCGCGCTGGCGGCTCAAGGAGCCGATCCCCGCGTACGTGAGACATTGCTGATGGAAGTAGGCCGCGGACAGGATTTTTTCCGCGGCGCCGTGATAGACGCGCTCGGCGATTACCACGCAACCTACGCCACTGAGCCGCTGATAGGCATCGCGCAGCTGACCGGGCCGCTTCAAGTCGATGCGGTGATTGCTCTCGGAAAGCTGAAGGATTCACGGGCGATGGAGACGCTCGCATCGTTGCAGCGAAGCGCACCTCGCGAGATTCAGCCGACCATCGCTGCGGCGATCTGCCTCCTGGGAATCAACTGCGATACTCACGTGCCGTACGTGATCGAGACGCTTCGATTCGCCGAAAAGAACCCGGGCTTTCAGGAGCTGTTGCGCAATACGGTGACCGCGCTCGTGGCGCTGGCGAGCGCAGGTAATCGGCAGGTGCTCGGTGCCTTATTTGAAGTCGGTATCCCGTCAGTCGACCCGCCGCGTGCTCCAATGGCGCTCGGTGTCGGGACCATCGCCATTAGAAACACGCCGCTGATGTTGTCGTTTCTGGAGACCAGCGCGAACCGCAGCGGCGCGATCGACTTGGTAGCAGAAGGTTTCGACATGCTCGAGGAGGACTACGAAGAGGAAAGTTTCTTCGCTGCGGTTCGTCGCGGCTACTGGCGGGCGGCGGAGGATTCTCCCGCCCGCATCGTGGGCCAGGCGCTTATTGAGAAGCTGGAATTCTGACCGCCCCAGAAGTTCATCACGTGCAATCTTCGAGACGACATTGATGGATCGCATGACGTATGCCGGTACGGGCGTGGACTATGGCGCGCTCGATCCGTTCAAGCGGCGCGCGCAACTGGCCGGACGTGCGACGGGCGATGTACTGGCGCGCCTTGGGGTATCCGAAGTCGAGATGAGCCGGGGCGAGAGTGCGTATCTCCTCGAGATCGATGACGCCTACCTCGCTCACGTCGAGGAGGGTCTGGGGACGAAGAACCTCGTGGCTGACGCAATGTATCGCCTGACTGGGAATCGTTCTTACTACGATCATATCGCTCAGGACACCGTGGCGATGATTGTGAACGATATGGTCACACTCGGAGCGCTGCCGCTCTCGGTCGCGATGCATCTGGGTGCAGGCTCGTCGGAGTGGTTCAAGGACGAGCGTCGGGCAGGGGATCTGGTGAACGGATGGAAGAAAGCATGCGGGCTTGCTCGGTGTGCGTGGGGCGGCGGGGAGACGCCCACGTTGAGCGGTGTCGTGGAATCTCACACCGTCGTCCTGGCGGGATCGGCGATTGGGATGATCAAGCCGAAGAGCCGGCTCATTCGTGCGAACATTCAGGCCGGCGATGCGATTGTCCTCTTTGAGAGTTCCGGCATCCACGCGAACGGCCTGACGCTCGCGCGCGCGATTGCGGAGTCCGCCCCGAACGGCTACCTCACTCTGCTGAGCGACGGACGTGCCTATGGAGACGCGCTTCTCGATCCCACGCATATTTATGTCGGGGCGATTGAAGACTGCCTCAATCGCGGCGTCGACATTCATTACTCCGTCAATATCACCGGTCACGGCTGGCGAAAGTTGATGCGGGCATCCGATCCGTTTACATATGTTGTGGAAAGCCTTCCAACGCTTCAGCCGGTGTTCGAGTTCATGCAGTCCCAGGGCAACATTGACGACGCCGAGGCATACGGGAATCTCAATATGGGTGCCGGCTTCGCGATTTACGTACCAGAGAGGGACGTTGCGACGGTGATAGACATCGCGCAGCCATTTCCCTTCAGAGCGATGCGCGCCGGGCACATTGAAAAGAGCGCGACCAAGAAAGTAGTGATTGCTCCGAAGGGTATCGAGTACGCTGCCGCAACGCTCGGCGTCCGCGCATAAAGGGGTCTGACCCCTTTATTTGTATGTATCGTAGACGCGCGGTCGGCCACGCTTTCTCTGCTGCGGCCAACCACCCACGCCGTAGGGTATTCCGGTCGTAACGTGCTTGCGGACGTCCTGCAACTCCGTCTGTGTTTGTGGCTGATTGACTAGCTCCACCCAGTTTGCCGGTAGTGGATAAGGTCCGGCCGTCAACAGTGCGCCCTGATGCAGCCGATGCCAGAGGCTAGACCATCTCCATTTCTCTGCGCGTTCTACCAGGTTCGCCCGGAGCGCATTTCTCTCCACATAGCGCCATACTCGCTGCAGGTGGGCGTCTGAGCTCACCGGAATTGATTTGAACCGTGATTGGTAGACGGCTCCATGTCCAACCCGCTGGTGCGCCGTGTTCCATCTTCGAGCGTGCGTCGCCGTGAGCCACTGCACAAACTTTTGCAGGTCCCCATTGCACTCAGGCCAGAGCAAAAAATGCCAGTGATTAGGCATCAGACAGTACGCAAGAATTCTCATGGTGCTTCTTTGGAGCGCCTCCTCGACGATCCGTTCAAACGCAGCGTAGTCCTCCAGCGTCCTGAAAAGGTGGTGTTTCCCCGCGGCTCTGTTGAGCACGTGATATATCTGGCCGCCAAGGGCGATACGGGGCTTCCGAGGCATAAGATGATTCGGTTAACATCCACTCGCAAACCAGATGCCGCCTGACCACATACAAAAAATAGGGTCTGACCCCTTTTCGGGCCGTCGGATCGGGGTGCTGATCTCCGGGCGTGGCACCAATCTGCAGGCGATCATCGATGCCATAGAAGCGCAGCGGCTCGATGCGACGATCAAACTGGTCGTCAGCAATAGGGCCGACGCCTACGGGCTTGTCCGCGCCCGAACCCACGGGCTCGGGACCGCCGTA
>DATEEI010000050.1:0-3890 GCA_035281225.1 Vicinamibacterales bacterium | reverse complement strand
CTACTCGTACAAGTGGGCGGAGGTGCTCGACGCCGATGCGTTCGGGCGCTTCAAGCGCGAGGGCATCTTCAACCCGGTGGTCGGCCGTGCCTTCCGCGACGCCATTCTGGCGCAGGGCGACGCGCGCGATCCGATGGACCTGTTCGTCGCATTCATGGGCCGAAAGCCGGATCCGCAAGCGCTGCTGATCCGACAGGGGCTCGCTACATGAATGGCAGACGTTTCGTCACCGGCGTCGGCATCGCCCTCGGCGGCACCGGTGGCGCGCTGGCCGCGTTGATAGGAAGCCCTGAACAGCCGGAGCTCATCGCACGAGCCCGAGTGGTCAAAGAAACAGCTCCCGCATCTACTCCCGCCCCCGCCCCCGCTTCCGCATCCCCTCCCGCATCCGCATCCGCATTCGCTCCCACATCCGCCCCCGCTCCGGCATCCGCTGACGCGCCCGTGCCGCTCCCCGAGCCCGCGCCGACCGACGTGCCGACGACGCGCGACGCGCTCCTCAAGGCTCAGCTCTACTGCGATCAAAGAAAAGCTTTCGACGAGTGCACGCGCGCCGCGCACGCTTTCGAGATCGGCAGCGCCGGTCCGGCAGATCCGGAGCAGGCCAAGCGCTTCCGCAAGATCGCGCTCACCCACCTGGTCACTCAGTGCGAAACAGGCAACTCGCCTCACGCCTGCTTCGTGCTCGCCGCCAAGTACCGGGCGGGCAAGGAAGTCGCCCTCAACCCCACCGGAGCCATGGCCCTCGAAAAGCGCGCCCTCGAGCTATGCCGATTCCGCCCGTCGTCCGAGTGCTCGGCGCCGTAGCGCGAATGCACCAAACGCCGCCAGTCAACGTGGGAGTCGCAAGATGGAACAGCATCTAAGGGAAGTACTCAGGCAGCTCGGCTACACGGATGACGAAATCTTCCTCGAGGCCGCAGGCGACGGGAAGGTCGCCGGCTACATCATCTCGGAAACATTTCGAGGTGAGTCCCAGATCAACCGACAGGACCAGCTATGGGCTAAGCTGCGGCAGCACCTGCGCCCCGAGGAGCTCATCCAAATCGTTGCTGTGCTGACGATGACGCCAACGGAAGCAGCAAGCTAGTGTCCGGTTTCCATTGGGCTGAAGGGTCGCTCGCCGGCGCTCCACGTTCAGCTACCGAGTCCCTAGCCATGACAGCCCTCCCGCTCCTTGAGAACGACGTAAGCTCGTGGGAGACTCTCTACTTGGAAGAGCTCCCTCGCGGCGCACGGGCACTGGCCCACACAATAATCGATGGATTCCCGAGGCGATGAGACTGGCTGCTCTTCTCAGTTGGGTCGCTAGCGCTTGCAGCGTGGCTACGGGCAACAGCCCCGACAACCCCAATCGGGAAGATCCTCCGGCTGAACATCCAGCTGGAACCGCTCGGTACTGGACGGTGATCGACGAGGCGACTGGCGACGTGCTCAGCACCGGCTGCGCCAATCTCCCGATCCCTACGGTCCAGGCTGTCGTCGGCCAGCGCCTCGTCTACCAGATCACCGAGGAAGTGGTCAGCAAAGAGCAAGGCAACGACGTGGCATCGGATTGGTGGTGTACCGACGAGATGCTCGTCAGGCATTCTGTCGCACTGAGGGTGGACAACCTGTCCTGTTGGGCGCTGCCGAGCGAAGGTCCGATTCGAGTCGATCGGTGGGAAGTAATCCCGGCCGCTAGAGTGGCGCCTGTTGTGTCGACGTCACGTATGGCCGGCAGCGGCTACCGCTTGTTCCTGGAAGTTCTCGACTACGGGCGGCTCGTGCTGAGCCCCAACTCGACCTGCGCCGTCCAAGAGCGCGCAATCCTGCAGGTCACGGAGTGAAGCATGGCGAAGCTGAACGTCGCGATGATCGGTTACCAGTTCATGGGCCGCGCCCACTCGAACGCCTGGCGCCAGGTGAGGCGCTTCTTCGATACTCCCCTCGAGCCGGTGCTCAAGGTCATATGCGGCCGCAATGAAGCCGAGGTCGGAAAGGCAGCCGACAAGCTGGGCTGGGAGGAGAGCGCGACGCGCTGGGAAGACGTGGTCTCGCGCCAAGACATCGACGTGATCGACATCTGCACGCCCGGCGACTCGCACCTGCCGATCGCGCTGGCCGCCGCCGAAGCCAAGAAGGTCGTGTTTTGCGAAAAACCGTTGGCCAACACGCTGCCCGAAGCCGAGCAAATGCTGGCCGCGGTCAAACGCGCCGGCGTGCTGCACATGCTCTGCCACAACTACCGGCGCTGCCCCGCGGTCACGCTGGCCAAGGAGATCATCGAATCCGGCAAGATCGGCCAGATCTATCACTTCCGCGGCAGCTACCTACAGGATTGGATCGTCGATCCGCAGTTCCCCCGCATCTGGCGGCTGGAAAAATCGCGCGCGGGCTCTGGCGCGCTCGGTGACATCGCCTCGCATTCGCTCGACCTCGCTCGCTACCTGGTCGGTGAAATCGCCGAGGTCAGCGGCTTCATGAAGACCTTCATCGGCGAGCGTCCGCTGCCCGACGGCAAGGGCAAGGGCATCGTGGACGTGGACGACGCCGTCTACGCACACCTGCGCTTCGTAAGTGGCGCGCTCGGCAGCGTGGAGGCATCACGCGTTGCGCTCGGCCGTAAGAACTACAACACGTTCGAGATCAACGGCAGCAAGGGCAGCATCTGCTTCAACCTCGAACGCATGAACGAGCTCGAGCTCTACATCGAGGACGGCAAGGACTCGGGTTTCCGCACGATCCTCGCCACCGACGCGAAACACCCCTATGTTCAGGCCTGGTGGCCAGCAGGGCATATTCTCGGGTACGAGCACTCCTTCACGCACACCGTGGCGGATCTGATCAGCGCCGTGAAGACGCAAAAGCTCCCGATTCCCAACTTCGAGGACGGCGTGAACGGTCATCGCGTGCTCGACGCCATCGAACGCTCGTCGAGCTCGCGGCGCTGGGAACAGGTCTAAGGGCCCGCGCATGGCGAGGGCGATCGACTTGGACATTCGCGGGCCCTAGGCCTCGCCTGCAGCTCGCCGTGGTAACCGGGAGCTGGTCGCCTTCGTAAAGGGTGTCATCTCATTCACGCTAACAGTTGCGGACTTGCTGTTGTTTGCGGGATTGGGATCTTCAGTTGTGCTGGAGACGTTTGCCGTTGCGGTCAGCGTAGTCCCATTGGGTGCATTCACCTTCGCCGTCACTCTGAAAGTCCCAAAAAAAGTTCCCGAAACGGTGCCGAAGTTTGCGCTGGCAGTTCCGCCATCCGCACCAGCCGGAGGAGAACAGGCGGGTGTGCAGGAAACGAAGCTGACGCCGGACGGAAGAGTAATCGAAATCTGTGTGTTGAGTGCGGTTCCCGTTCCAATAGTCTGTCCGGTAGCAGCGAAGTCGACCAATTCGCCGGTCGGAACCGGATCAGGACCGCCGACAAAAGGACTGAGTGTCAGATCTGCCGTCGGCGTCGGTGTCGGAGTTGGACTCGGCGTTGGCGTAGGTGTCGGAGGTGGTGGTGCGGCGGCGAAAGTCCAGTTCAGAGTGATGTTGCCAAATTCGCTGTTCCAACCATCGACTGCAATCCGGTAAGTTTGTCCAGCCGTAACGTTGAACTGAACGCGACTCACTTTATCTACAGTGGGAACAATGTCGTCGTTCGATTGTACGATGAGGAGCTGGTTGACGGCTGAACCTGTGTACACCGATAACGTCGTATCGAAGTTACTGCCTACGGTGTCGAACGTCGCCTGTCCATCGACTTGTGAGACCCATGTGTACCAGACGGACTTATCACCAAGAAGAACGGCGTGAATCGGCTCTCCAGCCTCACGCGTCGTGTTTACGTTCGTCCCGCTGGTCGTTCCTGACGCGGTTGTCAGCGCGAGCGCGTTGGCGAAGTTGTCGTTCGGTGGGCGCACTGG
>DATEEI010000049.1:0-17787 GCA_035281225.1 Vicinamibacterales bacterium | reverse complement strand
ATTGTCGATAGGCGTTGTCGGCCGCCGCCCGCGCGGCCTCGGCGTCCTTTCGCTGGTCCTCGGCGAGTTTTCTTTGCCGCTCCGTGTTGACACGCTGCTCTTGTTCAGCCGTCGCCACACGCTGGCTCTTGATGGCGTCAGGCGGATTGGCGCGTCCGAGGGTGACGTCCATGATCAAAATCGGCACACCGGTTTCCTTCACAATCGCAAGCAGGTGCGCGGTGACTTCCTTGTCAACCGCCTCGGCCGCGGCCGCCGTAATGGCCATTTCGTTCATACCGCGCTTCTTCACCGCGTCGCGAACGGCCGTGCGAAACGGCTGCTCGAGATTTCGCACCCAGAATCCGGGGATGCCATTTCCGTGGAAGTCTGCGCCAAAGTCCCGGACGAGCTTCACGCTATCGGTCACTCTGTACGACACGACCGCGTGGAAGTCGATCGGCACGCCATCGGACGTCATCAAGTCGTCAAACACGGCATCGACGCGGTTGGGCTGCATGTTCACAATCGCCGCCTGGGTCGTCCATGCGATATATCTCAGTCCCGTCTTCACCGGTGTCGGATCGACACCTCCACTGCCGAAGATCATGGGCTTGCGAATCAGCACGCCTTCATGCCCGGCGTCGGGTCTCACGGTTGTGCAGGCGAGAGTCATGGTCAGACTTAGTGCAGCGATCAACAGTCTCATAAGGATGCTCCTCCCAAAAGCTCAAAGCCCAGAGCCTAAAGGCTAAACCCCCGCTACTCCGCCAGCAACTGCATGGCGAGCGTCGCGTAGTCGTCGGCCGCCCGCTTGAGGTCCGCAATCTTCACGTGCTCGTGATCGGTGTGCGCGACGTGGATGGAGCCAGGGCCGTAGAGCAACGGCGTGCCCCACGCAGAGAGAAATGGAATGTCGGTCGTGTACGGGAAGGTCGCCGTTTCGAACCCAGGAAGAGTCCGTAGCATCACCGGCGGCACGTCGAGAATTTCTTCGAGGGTCACCAGCGGTGTCAACTGCGTCATCAACGCGCGAACGCCCGGCACGTCGGCGACCGTACGGAACATGATTTCGGCTTCCGCCTCCGGCGGGATCACGTTCGGCGCCACGCCTCCGTTGATGAGACCAACGGTGTAATGCGTCTGGCCGAGGACGGGATCGTCAGGAAATTCCAGCCGGCGAAGCCGTATCAGCGCGTCAAGCAACTTCTCGATGGCCGACTCGCCGAGCTCAGGAAACGACGAATGCGCGGCACGCCCTGTCGCCCGCAGGCGGTAGCGCAGCGCGCCCCGCGTCGCTATGCCGAGCCGGTTGTCGGTCGGCTCGCCATTGATCAGGAACTTCGAGCCCGACGCCAGCTTCTGCGCGATCTTCGCCCCGTCGCTGCCACGCTCTTCACCGACGACGAACAACAGGCCGACGTTCGCGATGCCCTGCCGGCGAAGCGTTTCGACCGCCGCCACCTGCGACGCGGCGATGCCTTTGGCGTCGCACGATCCCCGGCCGAACAGCAGATCCCCTTCGACGCGGCTCCCGTAAAAGGGCGGCACGCAATCGAGATGCGTCGACAGCACGACGTCGGCCTTGCCGGCCGACGCGAAGATGTTCCGGCGCGACCCGTCGACCACCTGCTCGATGACCCCGTAACCAGCGTCGCTCAGGAGCGTGGCCATCCACAGCACGCAATCGCCTTCACGTCCGGTCGTCGAATCGATATCGACGAGCGCGCGCGCGACGGACACGACGTCTGTGAGATCTATCTGACCCATTCTTCCAGGCTGGTGCGCGCGTCGGTTTTCTCGTCGCGGTATTTCACGATAACAGGCGTGGAGAGGGTAAGGCCCCACTGCGGTCCCATCCCCTGTGTGACGGCTCGCGCACCCGGCACCACGACCGCGCCTTCCGGCACGACGAGCGGCGCATCCCCTTCGGGCCTGATGACGCGACCCTTTGGCAGATCGTAAATCGGCGTGGAGCCTGTGAGGATGGTTCCGGCGCCGATCACCGCGCGCGTCTTGATGACCGCGCCTTCGTAAATGCCGGTGTTGCCGCCGATGAGCACTTCGTCTTCGATGATGACGGGAATCGCCCCGACCGGCTCGATCACGCCGCCGATCTGCGCGCCCGCACTGATGTGCACGCGCTTGCCGACCTGCGCGCACGATCCGACGAGCGCATGCGAATCGACGAGGCTGGATTCGTCCACGTATGCGCCGATGTTGATGTACATCGGCGGCACGCAGATAACACCCTTTGCCACGTACGCGCCGTCTCGGATCGACGACCCGCCAGGCACGACGCGCACCCCCATGCTCGCATCCATCCGCTTGAGCGGCAGCGTGTCCTTGTCGCCGAAGAACCAGCGGCCGCCTTCGATCGACAGGTCTACGAGATCACCACAGCGGAAGCCGACCAGGATGCCCTGCTTGACCCATTTGTTGACACGCCAGCCAGTCGCGGTCGAGCGGTCAGGCTCCGCGGCGCGCACGCGTCCGGCCGACAGCTCACCGCGAAGGGCTGCAAACACCGATCGGCTCTCGATCTTGTCTGCAGAGGCGCCCTCTTGGTACAGCCGCTCGATATCTTGAATCAACCGACTGGAGATCGAATCGCTCACGCGCTCACCTGAGCGGCGTCCTTCAGTAATCGCTGGTCGCGCAGCACTGCAAGAATCTTCGCGCGCGCTTCCTGACGAGGCGGTACCATCGGCAGGCGATAGATCTCCTCGAGCAGCCCCATGGCCGCCATAGCGGCCTTTACGGGTATCGGGTTCGACTCCACGAAATTCACGAGCATCAGCGGCATCAGCAAGGCGTGGATCGATCTTGCGGCGGCGAAATCGCCGCGCTCCGCCGTTTCGACCATGTGCGCCATCGCGCGAGGCACTTCATTCGACGCCACGGAGATCACACCCCGGCCACCCACCGCCATCAATGGAAGCGTCACGGCATCGTCACCCGACAGGACGATGAAGTCCGCGGGAACGGCGCGGCACACTTCGCACATTTGCTGGATGTTGCCGGACGCCTCCTTCACCCCGATGACGTTTGGAATCGCGGCGAGCTTCACGAGCGTGGCTGGATCGATGTTGCAGCCGGTGCGCCCAGGCACGTTGTAGACGATGATCGGCAACGAGGTGCTGTCGGCGATGGCTTTGTAGTGTTGAATAAGACCGTCGGGCGTCGGCTTGTTGTAGTAGGGCGTCACCGAAAGCAGGCCATTCGCGCCGGCCCGCTCCATCGAGCGTGCCGCGTGAATGACCTCCCTAGTGTCGTACCCGCCGGCGCCGGCGAGCACCGGTACCTTGCCTCGGGCTTCCTCGACGCAAATCTCGACAACACGCGTCCGCTCTTCTTCGGACAGCGTCGGGCTCTCGCCGGTTGTGCCGCACGGTACGAGAAAGTGAACACCTTCGTCGATCTGCCGACGCGCCAGCCGGCCTACACCAGCTTCGTCGAGCGCGCCATTCGCGGCAAACGGTGTGACGAGCGCCGTGCCGACACCAGTGAATGCAGTTCTCATATGCAACCTCAGACTCTGGACTCTGGACTCTGGACTCTGGACTCTGGACTTTGGACTATTCCAACCCCAATACGTCCCGAATCGTAAACCACCCGCTCCGTCCGTGCACCCACTTTGCGGCCTGCAGCGCCCCCTGCGCGAACGCAGCGCGATCGCGGTTGGTGTGCGTCAACGTCACCGTTTCGAACGGCCCATCGAAACCAACTGTGTGGGTCCCCGGCACCGAGCCGGCGCGGCTCGACGCCATGTCGATGTTGTGCGCGTATCCCGCCTGCTTCATGCCCCGCTGCAGCGTGATGGCCGTGCCCGACGGCGCGTCCTTCTTCGCAGAATGATGGATCTCGTGAATCCACGCGCCGTACTGTGGATACGGGGCGAACATCTTCGCCGCCTGCTCCGTGAGACTTTGAAACAAGGCGACGCCGAGCGAAAAGTTCGATGCGGCGACAACGCCGATGCCCGAGTCTGCGGCGATCTGCCTCATCTTTTCCTCGTGCTCCTGCCAGCCGGTCGTACCGATGACGACGTTCATCCGCTTGGCGGCGAGCTTCGGAAGATTCTCGGCAACGGCAGAAGGGACGGAGAACTCGACGGCCACGTCGGCATCCGGCGCCGCCGGAATGCCCACGCCGCCGATGTTGTTCGTATCGTCGAGGTGTCCGACCACCTCGAACCCGTATTCAGGGGCGAGGCGCTCGACGAGCTTGCCCATTCGTCCGTAGCCGACTAGTAGTAGGCGCATATCAGAGCAGAGGGCATATGCATCAATCCAACAGTTTTTCTGCAAGCATCAGTTCTGCATTCAGTACCGCCGCGCCGGCGGCGCCGCGGACGGTATTGTGCCCCAACGCCACGAACTTGTAATCGAAAACCGGGCACGGTCTCACACGCCCGACGAATACCGCCATCCCGCCTTCGCGCTCGACATCGAGCCGGGGTTGTGGCCGATTGACCTCGTCCATCACCTGCAGCGGCTGTTTCGGCGCTGACGGACAGCCAAGCTGCTGCGGCTTGCCCGTAAATCCGCGGAACACCGCTTTGAGCTCGTCGAGCGACGGCTTCTTGTTGAACTGCACGCTGATCGTCTCAGTATGACCATTGATGACCGGCACGCGCGTCGTCTGCGCGCTTACCACCATCGGGTGTGGAACGACGCGATCGGTCTGCAGCGTCCCCATGATCTTCAGCGATTCAGTCTGAATCTTCTCTTCCTCTCCGTCGATGAACGGAACCAGGTTGCCCAGGATGTCGAGCGACGGCACACCCGGATATCCCGCCCCCGATACAGCCTGCATCGTTGACACCATCACCCGTGCCGGGTCGAACTGGCGTGCGGCAGCAAGCGCCATCACCAACGGCACCGTGGCGCAGTTGGGGTTGGTGACGATGGCACCTTTCCATCCCTTCGCCTGCTGCTGCAGCGGTATCAGTTGCAAATGATCGGGGTTCACCTCCGGCACGAGGAGCGGAACGAACTGCTCCATCCGGTAGTTGCGCGCGTTCGAGACGACGAAGTGCCCGGCAGCGGCGAATTCTTTCTCGATGTCGCCCGCGACCTTGGAGTCGAGACCGGAAAACATCACGCGCGGTGCACCGCCGGGCTTCGCCGGCTCGAGGATCATGTCGTCAACGTCCGCCGGGCGCGGTGCCGACAGGCGCCACGCGAGGTCGCGATACTTCTTTCCTTCGGACCGTTCGCTGGCGCCCAGCCATGCGATGCGGAACCAGGGGTGATTGGCCAGCTGCATGATGAACTGCTGTCCCACCATGCCTGTCGCGCCAAGGATGCCGACGTCCACTCTGCGGGAAACCACGGAATACTCCTCTCTTGAAGTGCCGACCTCGGCGCGACTAAAGTCGCGCCCTACAAAGTCGCGCCCTACCGTCGTAGCTAAAGTCGCGCCCTGCGCACGTAGGCCGGGTCTTGCTCTGCAGACCCGGCGCTCCGGCGGGCAAAAAAAAACCCGCCGGCGGTTAAGCGTCGGCGGGTTGCTGAATCTCGGTTGCTGCTTGTTTAAGCGCCGAGCGCACACACACCACCGACTCTGCTGGTTCCGGTAGTCGGAACCCGCTTTCGAGGAGTCGGTTTGGTGGTCGTGCGCGCGAACATTGAACAGGAGTATAGATGCTGCCGTCCCGATCGGTCAAGATACGGTGAACGGAGAGAAAAATGGACAGTCCGCCTCAAATCGCGCTCATCGGCGACTACAACGCAGGCGTGAAGGCACACCAGGCCATCCCTCTTGCACTCATGCTCGCATGCGATGGCCACACAGCGTGCGACTGGGACTGGATTCACACGTCGATGCTGCTCGATGATCCATCGGAACAGCTCGCTGCCTATCAGGGCGTGTGGTGCGTCCCTGGGAGCCCTTACGTAAATACCAAGGGCGCGCTGGCGGCCATACGGTTCGCCCGCACGACAGGTCGACCGTTTCTCGGCACCTGCGGTGGATTCCAGCACGCGCTGCTGGAATATGCCGAAGCCATCTGGGGCGTGGCGCATCCAGCCCACGCGGAGCTCGATCCCGCTGCCGCCGATCCAATCATCACGCCGCTCGCGTGCGGTCTCGTCGAGCAATCCGGCGAGATCACTTTTGAGAAGGGATCACGGCTCGCCGCTATCTATGGCACAGACGCCGAGACCGAGGAGTACCACTGTCGCTACGGCTTGAGTCCGGCTTACAGCAGTCGACTGGCGTCTGGTCCGTTGCGAGTGGGCGCACGAGACGCCGCCGGGGATGTGCGCGCGATCGAGCTGGACGGCCATCCTTTTTTTATCGCGACGCTGTTTCAACCCGAGCGATCTGCGCTGGCGGATCGCCGGCACCCGCTCGTGAGTGCGTTTGTTGCGTCATTACAAGGTTTGACCTAACCCCTTACGAGTGTTAATCTAGGACCAAATAGGTCGGAGATAGTCCGCCCTCGAAGCGATGATCACCATCAGTCAGAATGCGGCGACCCAAATCCACAAGATGCTGGCCAAAAACGGCCTGGAGGGGGGCGGCCTGCGTGTGGGCATCAAGGCAGGGGGCTGTTCGGGTTACGAATATACCTTTGCCTGGGAGAAGGAACCCCGCGCAACGGATGGGGTCTTCGTGGGCCCCGGAGAGGCGCGAATTTTCGTCGATCCCAAGAGCTACGCCCTGCTTCACGGCACGGAGCTCGACTACGACACGAGCCTGATGAGTCGCGGTTTCCAGTTCAACAATCCGAACGCCAAGAGCACCTGTGGGTGCGGCTTGTCGTTCAACGCATAAAGCAGCCTATGTCCACATCGACAGACACCATCGAAGAGCTCGCCACACGCGAATACAAGTACGGGTTCGTCACCGATATCGAAGCGGAAGAGATTCCAAAAGGGCTGAGCGAAGACGTCGTCCGGATGATCTCCGCCAAGAAGAACGAGCCTGCGTGGCTGCTCGAGTGGCGGCTCAAGGCGTTCCGCATCTGGCAGAAGATGAAAGAGCCGACGTGGCACAACGTGACGTACGCTCCAATCGACTACCAGGACATCATCTATTACTCGGCGCCGAAGCAGAAGCCCAGCCTGAAGAGCCTCGACGAAGTCGATCCGGAAATCCGCAAGACGTTCGACAAGCTCGGCATTCCGATCGAAGAACAAAAGCTGTTCTCCGGCGTCGCGGTCGATGCGGTGTTCGACAGCGTGTCCGTGGCGACGACCTTCAAGGCCAAGCTCGCCGAAGTTGGCGTGATCTTCTGCTCGTTTTCCGAGGCCGTGCAGCATCATCCCGACCTCGTGCAGAAATATCTCGGCTCGGTCGTGCCGCACACGGACAACTTCTTTGCGGCGCTCAACTCCGCGGTCTTCTCGGACGGCTCGTTCGCATACATCCCGAAGGGCGTCCGCTGCCCCATGGAGCTGTCGACGTACTTCCGCATCAATGCCAAGGGATCGGGACAGTTCGAGCGCACGCTGATCGTCGCTGAGGAAGGCGCGTACGTCAGCTACCTCGAAGGCTGCACGGCACCCATGCGCGACGAGCACCAGCTGCACGCAGCGGTGGTCGAGCTCGTGGCGCTCGACGACGCCACGATCAAGTACTCGACGATTCAGAACTGGTATCCGGGCGACAAAGACGGCAAGGGCGGCATTTACAACTTCGTGACCAAGCGAGGCCACTGCGTCGGCGTCAACTCGAAGATCACCTGGACGCAGGTCGAAACCGGCTCGGCCATCACCTGGAAATACCCGAGCTGCATCCTGCAGGGCGACAACTCGATCGGCGAGTTCTACTCGGTGGCGACGACGAACAACAGGCAGCAGGCGGACACCGGCACGAAGATGATCCACATCGGAAAGAACACGCGGAGCACGATCGTCTCGAAGGGTATCTCCGCCGGCAAGGGACAGAACACCTATCGCGGCCAGGTTCGGATCGCGAAGAAGGCGACCGGCGCGCGCAACTACTCGCAGTGCGACTCGCTGCTCATCGGGGACAAGTGCGGCGCGCACACGTTCCCGTATCTCGAGATCGGGAACACCACCGCCAAGGTGGAGCACGAGGCGTCCACGTCGAAGACCGGCGAGGACCAGATTTTCTACTGCCGCCAGCGCGGCCTCTCGGCAGAGGACGCGGTCAATATCATCGTCAGCGGCTTCTGCAAGGACGTCTTCCGCGAGCTGCCGATGGAATTCGCGGTCGAGGCCCAGAAATTATTGAGTGTGAGTCTAGAGGGGTCCGTCGGATAACCGCGCGGCTGAAGCCGCGCCCTACCGCAGAGTGCAACCACCGTACGGCGCAACTGCTGTAGGGCGTAACTTCACTGTAGGGCGCAACTTTAGTTGCGCTAAAAGGACGTTCATACACGATGTTAGAGATAAACAATCTGCAGGTCAGCGGCGGGGGCAAGGAAATCCTGCGCGGCATCAATCTCACGGTGAAGAAGGGCGAAGTCCACGCCATCATGGGCCCGAACGGCTCGGGCAAGAGCACGCTCGCCCGCGCGATCGCGGGGCACCCGGAATACGAAGTGACCGGCGGCTCCGTAACGTACGACGGCCACGATCTGCTGGCGCTGGCGCCGGAAGAGCGTGCCCGCGAAGGCGTGTTCATGGCGTTTCAGTATCCCGTCGAAATCCCCGGGGTCAACAACGCTTACTTCCTCAAGGCCGCCATCAACGCCAAGCGGAAGCACCAGGGACTCCCCGAGCACGATGCCATGGAATTCATGTCGCTCGTGCGCGAGAAAGCCAAGATCCTCCATCTCGATCCCGACCTGCTGACCAGGCCGGTGAACGAAGGGTTCTCTGGCGGCGAGAAGAAGCGCAACGAGATCTTCCAGATGGCCGTACTGGAGCCGAAGCTGGCCGTGCTCGACGAGACAGATTCCGGTCTCGACATCGACGCCCTCAAGACGGTCGCCGAGGGCGTGAACGCCATGCGCTCGCCGGACCGAGCGATCGTGGTCGTCACGCACTATCAGCGCCTTCTGAATTACATCGTGCCCGACTTCGTTCACGTGCTGCAGGACGGACGCATCGTGCGTTCGGGCGGTAAAGAACTGGCGTTGCAACTCGAAGACAAGGGCTACAGCTGGATCGAAGCTGAGCCCCAGTTGATGTGACCACGAAGACACGAAGAGCACGAAGGACAACCACGAAGACACGAAGGCACAAAGATCCCGATGTCACAACTCGCCGAACACGCGAAACCTGCCAGTCCTCAACTGGCACATTACACCGCCGAATATCAGCGCGCGATCGCGCAGGGCCCGACTCAGCCTCGCTGGCTGTCCCAAGCGCGTAACGCCGCCATGGCTGAGTTCGAGCGTCTTGGTTTTCCTACTACCAGGCTCGAGCAGTGGCGCTTCACGAGCGTGGCGCCGATCGCCGAGCGCACGTTTGCGCTCGCCAGCAACGGCGTCGGCACGGCGGACTCCGGACGAACCGCACCGCTGAGCACGCCGGTGGCCCATGTCGTGTGCGTGAACGGCCGCTTTGCCCCGAGCCTGTCGTCAGTGGACAAGCTGCCAAAGGGTGTGCAGGTTCTCAGCCTCGAAGCTGCGCTGACGTCGAATCCTGCGTTGGTCGAGCCCTATCTCGCCAAGCTGTCGATCGTGCAGAACAGCGCATTCACGTCGCTGAACACCGCGTTCTTGCGCGACGGCGTGGTGGTGCTCGTCGCCCCCGGTGTCGTGCTGGAACAACCGATCGAACTGGTCTTTTCCTCGGTGTCCGAAGGCAGCGGAAGCGTCTCGCATCCACGGCTGCTGATCGTCGCCGGCGAGAGCTCGCAGGCGACGGTGCTGGAGCGCTATGTCGGAACGGGCGCCACATTCACGAATGCGGTCGGTGAGGTGTGGCTGGGCGCCAACGCCGCCATCGATCACTACAAGCTGCAGGAAGAGCCGTCAAATTCGTTTCACATCGCCAGCATGTTCCTGCACAGCGCGCGCAACGGCAATTTCTCGTCGCACTCGCTGACGTTCGGCGGCGGCTTGGTCCGCAACGACGTCGTGGCGACCCTCGACGGCGAAGGCATCGACTGCACGCTCAACGGGCTGTACGTCGGCCGCGACAAGCAGCTGATCGACAACCACACGACCATCGACCACGCGATGCCGCACTGCGGCAGCCATGAAATTTACAAGGGCATCCTGGCCGAACACTCGCGTGCGGTGTTCAACGGCACGATTATCGTTCGTCCGGACGCGCAGAAGACCGACGCGAAGCAGACGAACAAGGCTCTGCTCCTCTCGGACGATGCGAACATCAACACCAAACCGGAGCTCGAGATTTTCGCGAACGACGTCAAGTGCACTCACGGAGCGGCCATCGGCCAGCTCGACGAGATCGCGATGTTCTATCTGCGATCGAGAGGCCTGGGGGTTGCGGACGCACGCGCGATGCTGGTTCACGCATTCGCCGGCGACATCCTGAACCGGGTGAAGATCGCCCCGGTGCGCGAGTATCTCGAAGGCATTCTGACGGCCCGCCTCCCCCATGTCGAGTAATGTGGCCTCCGCGTTCGACGTCCAGAAGGTCCGTCGCGACTTCCCGATTCTGAACCAGCGCATCCACGGCAAGGCGCTGGTCTACCTCGACAACGCCGCGACCACGCAGAAGCCACAGGCCGTCATCGACGCGATGGTCCGCAGCTATGCCGAGGACAACGCCAACATCCATCGCGGTGTCCATCTCCTGAGTGAGCGCGCGACGAGGGCGTACGAAGAGGCGCGCGAGAAGGTCCAGAAATTCCTCAACGCACCGAACGCGCGCGAGATCATCTTCGTGCGCGGCACGACCGAGGCTATCAACCTGGTAGCCCAGACCTTCGGCCGCGCGAACGTCGGCAAGGGCGACGAGGTGCTCATCACCGAGATGGAGCACCACTCCAACATCGTGCCCTGGCAGATGGTGTGCCACGAAAAAGGCGCGCAGCTGAAAGTGCTGCCCATCACCGATGAGGGAGAACTGCGGATCGACCTGCTCGACGGCATGCTGACCGATCGCACCAGGATCGTCGCCGTCGCGCACGTCTCGAACGCGCTGGGCACGATCAACCCGATCAAGACGATCGTCGAGAAGGCGCACGCGCGCGGCATTCCTGTCCTGGTGGACGGCGCGCAGGCCGTCGCCCACATGCCGGTCGATGTGCAGGCGCTCGGCGCCGACTTTTATGCGTTCTCAGGCCACAAGGTGTTTGGCCCGACTGGCATCGGCGTACTGTGGGGCCGGCTGCCGCTGCTCGAGGCGATGCCTCCCTATCAAGGGGGCGGCGACATGATCAGCGCTGTCACCTTCAAGAAGACGACCTATAACGTCGTGCCCAACAAGTTCGAAGCTGGCACACCGAACATCGCCGGCTCCGTCGGCCTCGGGGCCGCGATTGACTACGTCGGGGGCCTCGATTTCAAAGCGATGCAGGCGCATGAGGACGAGCTGCTCGCCTACGGCACCACAGCGCTGGGCGCGGTGCCCGGCGTACGGATCGTTGGAACCGCGGCGCACAAAGCCAGCGTCCTATCCTTTGTGATGGAGGACGTACATCCGCACGACATCGGGACGATTCTCGACCAGCAGGGTGTCGCGATCCGCACCGGCCACCATTGCACGCAGCCGCTGATGGAGCGCCTGTGCGTTCCGGCGACCGCCCGCGCCTCGCTCGCGCTATACAATACGAAAGAGGAGATCGACGCGCTCGTCGGCGCCCTCGCCAAGGTGCGGGAGATATTCGCTTGAGCCGCGACTAAACATGGACCTACGAGAGCTCTACCAGGAAGTCATCCTGGATCACAACAAGCGGCCGCGGAATTTTCGTGTGCCCGATCCCGTCAACCGCAAGGCAGAAGGCTATAACCCGCTCTGCGGCGACAAGATCACCGTCTTTCTGTACGTCGAAGGGGACGTCATCAAAGATCTCGGCTTTCAGGGAACGGGCTGCGCCATTTCGAAGGCGTCGGCCTCCATGATGACCGACGCGCTCAAGGGCAAAACGCTGTCGGAAGCGGATACATTCTTCGAGCAGTTCCATACGATGCTGACTGTGCCGACAACGACCGAAGTCGAAATGGAGGCGCTAGGCAAGCTGGCGGTCCTGTCTGGCGTGCGCGAGTACCCCATGCGCGTCAAGTGTGCGAGCCTTGCCTGGCACACGCTGAAGGCCGCGATGCAGGCGGAACGTGATGTCGTCTCCACTGAATAGTGACCCCGGCGCCGAGCGCATCATTCCGCTGGCCGACGCGCCCGCGCCCACGCCGCAGGCTGCCGAACCCGTCCCGCCAGCGACAGACGCGTTCGCCCGCGATCCCCTCAATTCGCTGAAGTTCCAGCCTCAGATGGTCGAGGCCGTCTCGAAAGTGTTCGACCCGGAAATTCCCGTAAACATCTACGAGCTCGGGCTGATTTACGACATGGACGTCGACACCGAGGCCAACGTCAAGATCCGCATGACGCTGACAGCGCCTGCCTGCCCAGCCGCGCAAACAATCCCCCTGGACGTCGAACGCCGGGTTCGAGAGGTTGCGGGGTTGAAGGACGTGAAGGTCGAGGTCGTCTGGGATCCGCCGTGGACGCGCGACCGGATGTCCGAAGCCGCGAAGCTCTCGTTGGGGATGTTGTAACTATCGAACTAGAGAACTACGGATCTAGTGATCTAAAACTGCGTATTTTCTGCCGCGGCTCTCCGGATACCCCTACAACATATCGAGTTTCTTCCGGGCACGCAGCCTGCACATGTGCAGGGGATGGCGCATGAAGATCAAAGGCTCCAGATCTCCAATTCCCTAGATCTCTAGTTCAGTAGTTTAGAAGTTCACGTTCATGCCGAAATCGATTCGGCGAGGATTGTTGACCGATCTCGCCCGCATGAAAAATGGCGACGTTTCGACTCCGCTGAACCCGCTGTAATTCGCACGGTTCGTCAGGTTATTCACGTTCATGAACAGGACCATGCGATAGCGGATGCTCGCTTGCGGCGCACCCGGTGGCGAACCAGGCGTCAGGGTGTACGCGATTCGCGAGCTCACAGTCGACTGGGGTGTCCCCCGCAGCGACCAGACACCCACTCCCGCCGGACGATCGTTGATAATCCCATCGGCATTGTTGTCGAGCCCGGTCGTCAGCATGTAGGGGTAGCCGTCGTTGGCCTGCCAGGTTACGCCGACGTTCAGATTCCGCAGCTGCGTGCTATTGACGTTCACGCTGAGCCAATACGGCAGATCGCCGGGGCCATTGCCCCACTGATCATCAAGGGAACCGGTCGGCGGCACGTCGAACGCGGATACCGCGTTCCGGCGCGCCCGAATCCACTGATACGTCCACGTCCCGCTCACCCTCTTCCAGTTCCACCGCGCCCGATTGAGCGCCGGCGCTGGCGGCGCCAGGCCGACGTTGCCGTTGATGAACAGTTCGTGGCGAAGCAGCGTCGCGTCGGTGACGGTCTCGATGATATTCGCAAAATTCGGATCGGGACGCACGCCGTTCACCAGCGGGTTCAGGTTACGACCGCGCGCCATCCTGGTTTGCCGGATGTAGTTATAGAGTGCGTTCACCTTGAACCGTGGAGAGAACGCCTGGTCGATGCCGGCGCTGTAGCGGATGTTCTCCGGCAGCGGATAGTCCCCCAGGATGTACTTGTTGGCGGGCGGCACAACCCCTTCGGTTCCCGGGTCCGGATAGCTTGGATTCCGGATGACCATTTCGCGCTGACGGACGCCGTCAACCCGGACCGTCTGCTCGTAGGTGCCCCACGGCAGAAAATTGTGGAAGATGCCCGCGCTCGCCCGAAGCGTCGTCTTGCCGCCCGGCGTCGGCGCCCAGGTTAACCCGAACCGCGGCTCCCACGCCTTCGGGTAGCGCACCGTATTCTGGGTGCTGAACCGCACGCCCGGGCTAATCGTGAGCCCCTTTGAGATGCGGATGTCGTCCTGAACGTATGCGCCCACCTCGATGCTGAAGTACTGCACCCGTGGGTCGCCGATGAACCGCGTGTAGAGCGATGGCGTCCCGGCCTCGTAGGCTTCGCGATTGGGAAATGTGTAGGTGCCGAGATAGTTTGTCTCGATGGTGGAGGTCGGCCGCACCCCGAACAGCAGCACGCCGGTACGCCACGAGTGAATGCCGCGGATGTAGTCGAGGTCGGATGCATGTTGGAAACCGACCTGATGGCTGCTTCCACGCTGCTGCGCCCCACCGGTCGTCCAGGCGTCGAGTACGCGAATCGTCGGCGCCTCAACGGCCGACGCCGCCTCGTTGCGAAATGCGCCCACAAAGAGCCGGTTATTGATGAAGATGCGGCGGCCTATCGGTCCGGCGTGCTGGATGCGGTAATACCTGAGCCCGTTCTTCGAGGTATAGGCTCGCTCCAGAGAATCGTAGTCACCGACCCCATTGTTCCTTCGCACGTTGTCGTTGTCGTAGTAGCCGAAGCGTAGCGTCTGATCGCGAGTGAGCGCGTAGTCCACAAACAGCGCGATGTTGTACGACTCAGCCGGTGTCCGTAATTTCAAGGTCTCGACCCGCACACCGCCTCCCGGCGCCACGACATTGAGCGTGGGCGCGGTGTACTGCAGCGAATGGTTGAAATTAATCGAGAACGAGCTCTTGTTCTCCTTCAGAGCGCCGCCGATATTCAGGCCTACCCGCTGGTTGTGATCGGCGCCCTTCTCGGGCGCAAACGGATTTTTTGCGCTCCAGCCGCCAGCGCGAACGTTGGCATTGAACCCTCCGCGAATCGGTCCGATACCCGGCGCGGTGATCACTTCGACAAAGGTGTCTCCTGGATTAGGGCTTTCGGCCGCGAATTGATCCCTGGTGACGTGTACGGATTTTATTTGAGACTTCGGCGGCAACTGCATGCCTTCGAAACTGTCGACACGGATGATGGCATTCGGGCCGGCCATCTCCTTCAGCTGTCGCGCCAGTTCCTCTGGATCGTCCGACAAGGCCTCCAGCTGATCCTCGGATAGCTTCACCCCGAAGCTTGCACTACTGCGATTGGATGCCGCCGCCTGCCCCTCCTGTCCCACGTTCACCGTTTCCTGCAGTCCTTGAATCTTGAGCACGACAACACGTCTGTTGTCACCGGCGCGCACGGACACTTCGCGGAGCAGCCCCATCTCGAACCCGGTGAATTCCGCGACGATGGAGTAACGGCCCGGCGTTAGCCCCGTAAAGGTCGCCACTCCTTCGGACGAGGTCTGGACAGCCGGGATCGGAGCACCCTTGGCGGCCTCGTCCAAGGCGACCAGCGTGACCTTGGCGTCGGGAATGACCGCAGCGCTGGTATCGGCGACCGTCACCAGCAGCCGGCCTCGCTGCCCTTGCGCCACAACAGGTGTGGCGATGCCGAGAATCACCAGGAGGGTAGCGGCGATGTGGGATGAGCGCATAGGCGTTAATTAGACGACGCAAGACTCAGAAAGTTTCACTCTTCCGTCCAGTTGCGTGTCAGCATCGCCATCACCGGATAGCGATTCCGGATCTCGACGACTTTGTCGTAGTACTCGCGTTTCGAGAACTCGCCTACCAGATACCGGTCCCGCAAGCGCCGCAACTCATAGCGATAAATCTCGTTAACGGCCGCGCGTGCCGTGACCGGCGGCGTCGTCGGCTTCGGAATGACACCGTGGCCGGCGAGCTGCGTGAGGATTTCTCGTCTGTACCGGTAGATCACGAAAACTCCGCTAAGATGAAGGCTTACCGCTGAATCATATCCCCTCTAGATGAGCCCACGCCGGCCCCGAAAGGCATCCCAACTCGCGACCGCTCTCATCGAGCACAGCTCCGACGCGATCGCACTTGTTGACGAGACCGGAAAGGTTCTGTACGCAAACCCGGCGGCCGCCGGCATGCTGGGCCTGCCCATCAGCGAGATCGTCGCCTCGAACGTGTTCCGCTGGGTGCACGACGAGGACATGGCGCCGTTCAAGGCGAATTTCTCGAAGAGCGCCAACCGGCCCGGCGTGCCGGTCAAAAACAACTTCCGGTTGCGCCACAGCGACGGCACGTGGCGGCACATTCAGAGCGTGGGCGTGAACCGCCTTGACGATCCTGGCATCCGCGGCATCATCATCAACTACCATGATGTGACAGAAAGCAAGCGCGCCGAAGCAGCGCTACGCGACGGCGAAGCTCGCTACAGGCAACTGACCGAGCAGGCGACCGACATCATCTACAACTGCGACCTCGATGGGCGTTTCACGTTCGTCAACCCCACGGCGACAAGACTGATGCAGTACACCGAGCAGGAACTGCTCGGGCGGCCTTTCCTGTCGCTGGTGCGAGACGATTACCAAAAACGAGTCGCGGATTTCTACGAGCGCCAGCGCACCGGATCAATTTCCTCGACCTATTTCGAGCTGCCCACTATCGCAAAGGATGGCTCAGAGGTCTGGGTAGGTCAGAACGTGCAGATCGTCGAGGCCCACGGCAAGCCTATCGGCATGCAGGCGATTGCCCGCGACATTACCGCACGCCTGGCGCTCGAAGATCAGCTGCGGCAGGCGCAGAAGATGGAAGCCATCGGCCGGCTTGCCAGCGGCGTGGCGCACGATTTCAACAACGTGCTGGCCGCCATTCTCGGGTCGGCAGACCTCCTGACCCTGATGCTCGCACCCGACGATCCGAAATTTGCCGAAGCGGATGCCATCAAGCGGTCGGCCGAGCGTGGAGCCGCGTTGACGAAGCGACTCCTCATTTTCAGCCGACCTCAGCACGCCGCCACAACCGTGATCGATCTCGTCTCGATTGTCGGCAATTTGGCACCGGTGCTGCGGCGCCTGGTGCTCGATGAGATCAGCATCAGCGTCACGGCCAGCCACGCGCCAATCCTAGTTCGAACCGACGAGAACGCACTGAGCCAGATCCTGCTCAACCTTGTCGTCAACGCGCGAGATGCGATGCCGAATGGCGGCTCGGCCACCATCGACACGGGTGTCGTCGAACTGCAAAACCCGGTTGCTCAGAGGCTTGGCGTTGTGCCCGGTCCGTATGCGGGCATCAGTGTGCGTGACACAGGCGAGGGGATCCCCGCCGACATACAGCGGCACATGTTCGAGCCATTTTTCACGACAAAACCTCCCGAACAGGGCACGGGCCTCGGCCTCTCGATTGTCTACGGGATCGTCAAAGGGCTAGGTGGGGCAATCGAGGTGCAGAGCGAGGTTGGCCTTGGTACAACCTTCACGATCTACTTGCCGTTGGCCGAAGAGGCTACTTCCCTGCCTTGACGTCGGCGACGATTTTCTCAGCTAGCTTGGGGCTGACCGCGCATGTTGAGTCGTTGATGCGGCACTGGGCGATCGTCATACCACAACCGCAGTCGCAGGCATCCTCGTTCAGGCGCTTGAGCGCCACCGTCCGCTGCGCCGGAGTGAGCGCCGCGAGGTCCACTCCGGGAATGTCTGTTGCCTGCGCGTTGCTGGCAAGCACGGCCTGGCTGCTGCCGGTTTCGTACTCGACATCGGCATCAACCGGCAGCTTCGCAAGAACGCGAGCTTCGAGCTCGATCTGGGCCGGTCGAATCTGTCCCACGTGCTTCGCCATCATCTTGAGGTCGGGGCCGACCACGAAGGTCGTCGGCAGCGCGAAGATACCAGGGAATGCCGCCGTCAGCTCGGGCGTTTCCATCACGATCGGGTAGTTGATTTTGTAGTCGGCGGCAAACCTTGAAACAAGTTCAGTCGGACCCTCATCCGACGACACGCCAATAACGATCAGTTGATCCTTGTATCGCTCCTGGAGCTTGGCGAGATCGGGAATTTCGGCACGGCACGGTGGGCACCACGTCGCCCAAAAATTGAATATCGTCACCTTCCCC
>DATEEI010000048.1:0-2399 GCA_035281225.1 Vicinamibacterales bacterium | reverse complement strand
CGCTCGCGGCTAACGTCGGGTTTTCGTCAACGGAATCGGCCCAATCGGCGCTGCCACTCTGAGCGGTATGCGCGCCCTCGCTTTGACCGATTGCTGAAGTCGCAACAGGTGCTCAGCGCCGCCACTCGTCGCTCGTCCAATCGCGCTGCGGCTCTCCTCCGCATCGCCGCCGTCAATGTTGGACGGACGCAGACAGCCCTCGGCGCGTTCTACCGACGCCTGGCCGCGCGCATCGGCAAGGCTCAGGCGGTCACGGCGACGGCGCGCAAGCTCGCGGTCCTCTTCTACAAGGCCCTCCGCTACGGCATGGCGTACGCCGACCCAGGCGTCTCCGCGTACGAGGCGCGGTATCGGCACCGCTTGGTTCAGCATCTCGAGCGTCGCGCGAAGAGCCTCGGCTTCACGCTCGTCGCCAAGGCTGGGTAGTGGCGGGAGTTTCTTAGGAAAGCAACGGCGTTCTTCGCGAAGCAGAGCCGATGAGGTTTGCCTTGATCGCGGCGAAGAAGGCCGAGCACCGCGTCACGATTCTCTGCCGCTGCATGCGCGTGACCCGCAGTGGGTTCTACGCCTGGCTCCGACGCGGGCTCTCCGCGCGGGCGCAGCGTGATCTCGTTCTGCGCACCAAGCTGCGCGCGTTCCACGCGGCGAGCGGTCAGGTCTACGGTCGCCCGCGTTTGTGGAAGGACTTGCGCGAGGACGGCGAGGCCGTCAGCGAAAAGCGCGTCAAGCGGCTGATGCGAGAGGAGCAGATCCAGGGCAAGGTGCCGAAGCGCTTCAAGCAGACGACCAACAGCCATCACGACGATCCGATCGCGGCGAATGTGCTCGACCGCGACTTCACCGCGGCGGCGCCGAATCAGCGCTGGGTCGGCGACACCACCGAGTTTGTGATCGGCGAGCACGCCAAGCTTTATCTGGCGGCGATTCTCGATCTGTATTCTCGATTCGTCGTCGGCTGGGCGATCAGCGCCGTGAACGATCGACGGCTGACGTTGCAGGCGCTCGAGATGGCGGTGCAGCGTCGCTGCCCCGAGCCCGGGTTGCTGCATCATTCCGATCGCGGGTGCACGTACACCTGCGAGGACTATCAGCGGTACCTCGCCACGCACGGGATCACGTGCAGTATGAGTCGCCGCGCGGACTGCTACGACAATGCCGTCATGGAAAGCTTCTTCGCGACCGTGAAGAAGGAGAAAGCGGATCGGTTCCCGAGCTACAGCGACGCCCAGATGGCGCTGTTCGATTACATCGAGGTGTTCTATAACCAGCGACGGCGCCATTCGACGCTCGCGCAGATCAGTCCGGCGGCGTTCGAACGAGGCGCCGCCGCGTAGGGGGAGCATCCACGATAATCCTTCAACCCTCCCGAGGTGAGCATGCCCGAACCATTCGTCCCAGACCTCTCTTCACGCCCCTTCTCGATGACCGTCGAGCGGCAGATGACGGCGTCCGCCGAACTGATCTACGACGCTTGGACCAGGAGGTTCGACAAATGGTTTGCCCAGCCAGGCGAGCTACTCATGGTACCGGAGGAAGGGAGTCTCTTCTTCTTCTACAACCGACACGAGTGGGGCCGACACGCTCACTACGGTCGGTTCCTGGAACTCGTAAGAAATGAGCGTGTGAGAATGACCTGGCTGACCGGTGCGCCTGGTACCTACGGTGACGAGACGGTCGTTGAAGTCGAGCTAGGCCCACGAGAGGGTGGCACCCTCCTTCGACTCACCCACTCCGGCTTCAGCACTGAAGAAGCGTGCAAGGGGCACGAGGACAACTGGCCCGCCGCCTTGGCGACGCTGGATGAGGCTCTGAGCAAGTAGGCATGGGCATGGACGCTGCCATCCCTGTGGACGCCAAGAACGCGCCCACAGGGATTTGGAAAACGCGGTTTCCCACAGCGCCCACACCCATCATTGTGTTGGTATGAAGAAGAGAGAAGACCGAAGAGAACGACGCTAATCAATCTGTCCACCGATTCGGATCAGCGCCAGTGCGCACTACGAACGCCATCGGAAACATGAACGTCTGCGCGAGCGGGCGATACATCTCGGGGGCGGCGGGCTTATCGAGCGACATGAAGCGCACGTCTCCCGACACGCCGACGATTTCAATCACCTCTTCGCCGCGTCCGCTCACACTCTGCAGGCGCCGGCCGATAGCCGCACTTGCACTTCCGAAGTCCCGGCGCGCGAAGGCCTCATTGATAATGACGACGGCCGGGGCCTTGAGATGGTCCTGTGCATTGAAGGCGCGGCCAGCCCGCAAGGGAATGCCCATCGTCTGGAAGTACTCCCATCCAATGAAGCGCCAGTTGGCGCGCGGTCGTTCTGCATTCGGTGCCGGCGGCCGCTCGATGGGCCACACCATGCTGTTCCAGTTGTAGCCCGACATCGGCAGGT
>DATEEI010000047.1:0-2504 GCA_035281225.1 Vicinamibacterales bacterium | reverse complement strand
CCGAAAGTCAGCTTGCCTGGATCGGCGCCGAAAGGCGTGATGTTGAAGCCGACGTGGTGCGCGTAAAACTTGTCGGTTTCGATGCCCGCGGCGAGCGCCTGAAGTGGTCCAGGCAACTGGTTCAACGGAACCTCGACGCTGAAGGCGATGATGCCGGTCCAATTCGGCTCGTCGAGAATGCGGATGAAATTCGCATACGGCGACTGCTTACCGCTGCCGGTCGTCTGTTGAGCGGAGAGTCGCGCCTGCTCGTAGATGTTCTGCAACTCTGCCTGCGCGGCGGCGGCCCCGCCTTCCTGGAACGCCGCTGCTTCCGGCCACGTCCAGCTCGGCAGATCGTTGGTCAGAGCCGCCAGCGAACGGCCGATGGAAAACTTGTAGATCACCATCGTGTTCTGCCGCTCGCGATCCTTGTCGAACCAGTTTCGCGGAGACATCTGAAACGCCCAATCGCCGATTGTGGGCACCAGTAGTCCCGACTTCCGTTCGAAATCCTCTTCGTAGTCTTTGGCTGCGGGCGTTGCTGCGATCAACGCGGCGACAAAGAGCTCCTCGTTTTCAAAAACCGGATAGCCAAGGTTGCGGAAGTGGTTATTGACCTGGTCCAGAATGTTTGCCGGAACTTCATCTTCGGCTCTAAGCTCGGCGATCCCTTCGGTGGTCAGTTGATACTTCACCGATGCGTATTCCATGAACTCGCCGGCGTTTGCGAGCACCATGAAAAGCCGGTTCGTCATCAACGCCTGGCGGAACTTGCCGGTCGCTTTGGTGAAGAGAAGCTCGGGACGATTCGCGGTCGAGTCCTGGTCGTTGGCAAAGCCGGCCCAGGTCCAGTCGATGCCGTTCTCGGCGATGCCGGCTGAAAGGCCTTGCGGTGTCACGCCAACGGTGGCGGTCGTCTCCGCCGGCGCACCCTCCTTCGCCAGCGACGCTTGCGGATCGGCTTTCAGGATCGCTTGCCTGCGCGCCGGAGCGATCGCTGCAGCTTCAACTTTCTTCGCGTCTTTAATCTCGTTCGCAGCGAGGTGGTTGTACGGCGCGAGGGGAAACGCACGCACTTCCTCGGCAGCGGTGGCGCCGGTAGCGGAGGGGAGCAGCAGCGCGGGAATTTCGAGGAAGTCGAGAAAGGTGCTGCCAATTTCCTCGCTTGCAGCTTCCGACGCGCGTGGCGCCTGGTAGAGCGGCGCGTCCTCCGGCTGTGCGTAGTAACGGACCGGCTTAGTCGCTTCCATTGTGGAAGCCCAGGTCCATGCCGTGGTCCCGAGGTTCGTGAGCGGATCGCCGGCCTCTTCAGAGGGCGCAAGCGGCGCGTACGCTTTCTGTCCGGGGATAAACTCGAGTTTGCTTCTCTCATCCGAAGGCATACCCAGATACTCGAGTCCCGACGTGCCGCAGAGGAGGCGGAAGACCGAGGCGCCGGTGGCGTCGAGCATCGACACCTCATTCGTGTCCCACTCGATGGCGAAGCCTCCCTGTAGCGTCAGATAGTAGTTTTTGGGCACGTCCTGGTCGCCCACGAATCGCGGCTGTTCGGTGAACACGAAGCGCGCGTCGGGTGTCGTTCCTGAAGCTGCGAGTGCTCGGAGTTGCACACCGTATCCGTAAGCTGTGGCGAACATCGACTCGAACAACGGCGGCGTCTGGTTAAGCGGTATGAACGAGAAATAAGTGAGATCCGGAATGAGCGGGTGTAGCGAGTTGAGCGACACGTCGAGGTTGAGCGGCTCGCTTGGCTGAAGAATCGTCGGGAGATTGATCGTCTTGACGAAGAGGTTGGCCACCGCCTCGGGTGTCGGCTGTAACGGATAGAAATAACGGATGCCAGTTTCGAGCAGCTCAAAGTCGTCGCCGTTCTTGAGGGTGATCGCAAAACGCCAGCAGCCGATCGCCGCACCGGCGAATGGCAGCAGCAGCGTGTTGTTGTTCGCGTTGTAGGAAGTGTTTGGACCGCTGAACGTCGCTACGGCAGAGTTGTTATTAAAGGCGAAGCCCCAGCCCTGCGCCTCAGACGCAAGGGTAATGAGGCTATCCGGAAGAACGGAAAACGTGTAGTTGATGAAGTCGAAATCGGGACGACCTCTGGTCCTCCAGTCCGATCCTGATAGCGCCGCGCGGAGGAACAGCCCGACCCATGTCGAGACTGGCGCGTCCGGGTTATCCAGCCAGAGGAACTTCTGATCCGATGACGGCCATCCCTGTATCCCCAGGTACTCTTTTAACGATCTCTCGAAATCTTGATCGGAAGCCGTGGGCGCTTTTGGAACGAAGAAGTAAACACCGCGGGGTTCTCCGGACCAGGTTTCGCGAAGCGTCGGGTTCTCGCCGATCGAACTCGACGTAGCCTGGAAACCGATGGTGCGGTTCGACCCCTGCAACCAATAAAGATTCGTTCCAGAGACCAGCGCGAATTGAGGTTCGCTCATTCATTCCCTCGCGTGATGATGTGATCGCCGGGTAGTAGCGGCAAACTGAGCCAATCAGTCGTCGCGCTGTAGGCCATTCCC
>DATEEI010000046.1:0-45373 GCA_035281225.1 Vicinamibacterales bacterium | reverse complement strand
GTTGACGTCTACGTCGAATTCCGCCGGGCTATCATCCACAATCAACGCCACCGTGTCCGGGTCTGCCTGGGCGCGCAGCAGACGTTTAATCTGTCGTTCCATCGCCGGCACGAACACCTGGTAGCGGTGCGACCGGCGCGTATGACGAATCCGCTCTGCCAGGCGCAGCTCGAATCGCTCGATGTCATCGGCGTTGTCGGTCACCACGAGCGGCGGCAGTCCAATCTCGAGTCGGCGACGCAGCGCCGCATAGTCCTCTGCCCGCTTCTTGAACGTGGCGAGGGTATCGGCATCGAAGTGGCCCAGCACGAGCAGCCGGAAATCAGGCGGAGCGTCCTGCGCACGGGGTTCGCCCTGCCCCGTCTGCCCCTGCACTCCGGCAAGGCTGCCGCACATGACCAGAAAGACCGCACATGCCGTCCGTGCTGAAATCATTTCCACGATCCCTATGCTACTCTCTGCTCCCACAGGAGGAGATTTATGAGGCTTACCCGTTCTACGGTATCCGCGTGCGCATTCTCGGCGTTCGTGCTCGCAGGACTCGCTGTCGGTCAGGGACAGGCTCCCGCACCACCGGCCGCACCAGCCGCGACAGCGCAGGCGACACCGCCACCGCCGCTGCTCCACGCGCAGAATCTGACCATGCTGCCGGACGACCCGACGAAGATGAACAACAATCGCGTCTTCGGATCGACAAACCAGACCGGCTTCTACATCACACGGCACCGGTTCGCCAACAACAACACGAGCCGTCCGCACTATCACACGATGGATCGGTGGGTCACGGTGATCAAAGGCACGTGGTACGGCGGGACCGGCAAAGTGTTCCGGCCGAAAGAGATGAAGCCCATGCCGCCTGGAAGCGTCATGTACCATCCCGCCTACTTCATCCACTATGACGGCAACCAGGACGGCGGAGAAACCATCGTCCAGATTCAGGGCTACGGCCCGGTGCAGACGGTCTACGTGGAAGAAGACGAGAACGGCAAACCGATCAATTAGCTATGATGGGAGCCGCGTCACCTTGATGACCTGATTGAAGAGGTACTCCACGTCGATGTGGTCGCCGGCCTCGAGCGATTCAGCGGCAATCGCCTCGGGGCCGACTCGCGCGGCATTCAGCTGTTCGGTCGAATCGTCGAGGTGCGTAAAGACGATCTCCCACGACGCTTGACCGTGGATACTGATCGGTTGAATGCGCTTCAGAATGGCCTGCCGACTACCCTTGAGCATCTTCTATTTATAACCCGCGATGCTATCATTTCGGCCATGAAGGCATCTGACTGCATTCTCTTCAGCGGCGGCGCTCCTGGGGCGGAGGCGGAGTTCGGTGCCTGTGCCGAGAGACACGGCATCGAAGAAGTCAACTTCACCTTCGAAGGTCACAAGATTGCACGCCATCGTGGCGTACGCGTTCTGAACCACGAAGAACTCCAGAGCGGCGACGTCAGCCTCGAGTACGTGAGCCGGCTGATGCACCGGCGATACACGGACAGCCCGACGATTCGTAAAGTGCTGCAGACGATGTGGTACCAAGTGAATAACGGGCAGGAGATCTGGGTAATCGGCACGATCCTCGACGATAAAACCGTACGCGGCGGCACCGGGTGGGGTGCCGAATTCGCCAAACTCTGCAATAAGAAGCTCCACGTCTTCGATCAGGAAAAGAACAGCTGGTTCTGGTGGAACGGCGAGGACTGGCAAGCGCCGGACGACAAGGACGGCCCGCGCATCATGCATCAACACTTCACAGGCACAGGCACGCGGACCCTCGAGTCGCCGGCAAAGGCCGCGATCGAAGCCCTGTTCACCCGATCGTTCGAGTTAAACAGGGCAGAGGCCTTGTTGTAACGATTCACTACAGTCCGCATCGTCACGCCGGCCCTTCCGCTCTCGGTACGAAACCTGCAGCGTGTTACACGCATGACGAAGTACTTCTGCGTGGCGGTCATATCAGCCTGGCTGGTAACTGGGTGCGCGCCGTCCGCTCGCACTCAAACGCAGCAGATGCCAAAGGGCACGAACACCAACCCCGACGCGAAACAGATTGCTGACTTCCTCGCCCGCGTCGAGGCCTACAACAAGCTCCGCAACGACCTGGCGAAAGACACGCCAAAGTTAAAGGAAACCGTCGATCCCTCGGCTATCGGCGCGGCTGAGAAGTCGCTGGCCACCAGCATTCGCGCTGCCCGGGCGAACGCCAAGCGGGGGGATATTTTTACACCTGCAACCGAAGCGATGTTTCGCCGGCTCGTCCGACCGCAGGTGACCGGCACCAAAGACGCGGCAGACAATACAGCCATCATCAAAGACGATGCGCCTAAGCCAGGCGAGGTTCCGTTCAAGGTGAATGGAGAGTATCCGAAGGACGCTCCACTCTCGACCGTTCCGCCCGACGTGCTGAAGGCCCTTCCGCCGCTGCCGGAAAATCTCCAGTACCGATTCGCCGGGCGTCACCTGATTCTCTACTGCATGCCCGCCAACCTCATCGTGGACTACATGCTCAACGCGCTTCCGTAGCGGCCGAGGAAAATCCATGCGAACACATCCACAACGCTTGCTGATCGGCGCGCTCACCGCCCTCCTCGCGGCTGCAGTCATCGCGCAGGATCTGACGGTGCCGAACCAAGAGGGCTCTCTCAAGTTCGCCGTCATCGGTGACAGCGGAACTGGAAATTCCGACCAATATCGCGTTGCGAAGGTCTTCGCAGAGACGAGGCAGAAATTTCCCTTTGAGTTCGTCCTGATGCTGGGGGACAACATGTACGGCAGCGAAAGCTCGCGAGACTTTCAGAACAAGTTCGAGAAGCCGTACAAGCCTCTCCTCGATGCCGGCATCAAATTTTACGCGGCGCTCGGAAATCACGACAGTCCGAACCAGAGGATGTACAAAGCGTTCAACATGAACGGCGAACGCTTCTACACGTTCAGGCCCAAGCTGGGTGTCCGGTTTTTCGCACTCGACAGCAATTACATGGATCGCACGCAGCTCACCTGGCTCGAGAAGGAACTGACGGCCTCGGGATCGGATTGGAAGATCGTCTACTTCCACCACCCGATCTATTCATCCGGCGGCAGACATGGGTCCGACACCGCGCTTCGCGATCAGCTAGAGCCGCTGTTTCTCAAGTACGGCGTGGACGTCGTGCTGGCGGGCCACGAGCATTTCTATGAGAGGCTGAAACCTCAGAAGGGCATCCACTATTTCATTTCTGGCGGCGCCGGCAAATTACGCCGAGGCGACGTCGGAGGGGACTTTACGGAAAAGGCGTTCGATCAGGGATTCCATTTCATGATTTTCGAGGTCGTGGGTAATCAGATGCATTTCCAGGCGATCTCCGATCTGAACAAGACCATCGATTCTGGAATTGTCTCGCGGCGGGTCGTGGATACGAAGGCTGCCCCTTCGATACCGGCGGAGCCGCCAGCCAAACCAGTGCCACCGCAGGATAGGCCTGGGGCATCCACGGCAAAACCAGCTGCGCCCGTGGCCAAACCCGCGCCAGCCAAGCCAGCACCGGCACCGTCAGTACCGCGGTAACTCAGCGCGTGGTCGTGGCCGCCGTCGCGAGCACTTCGGAAGACGAGGAGGCCATCGATTCGTAGTACCGCACGAATTTGGTCGTCTCCGCCGCGTTGTAGGACTTGAGATTCTCAGCCCACCTGAAGCCGATCACCTGAAAGCGAAGTTCCACGTCGAGCTGAAATGGTCCGTCAGCTTCGGTCACGTCGATCGCATAGTGCACGCGATCTCCGGTGGACATGAAGTCGGCATCCTCGGCAGCGGCACCCACTACAGCAATCCAAGGGTCGGCACTGCCCTTCTCAAACCCCCGAGGCAGCAGGCGATTGTCCTTGATGTAGCGCACCGCGCTGAGAAGGCCCGTGGTGGGTCGTCCGGATGAGTCGCTCATCACCGACTCATAAATCTGCACCTGATCTGCCCGAGTGACTTCGAAGTAATGAGGTTCGACGCGGTGAGGATCCGTGTCGTTGTCATTGCCGGTGATCGATCCATTCGGCGCCACGGCGCCTGATTCGAAGACCGTACGTCCATCACGACTCCGCACCGTCAAGTGAATCCAGGCGCGGCGCGATGGATACCCCGTCGGCAGCTTGTGGCCCGTCAGATTCTTCACACTCAGATCGGCCAAGAGCCGGCCATTCAACACCGATGAACGATCGATGCTGATTTCAGCGGTGGCCGTGCGCAGATTCGCCAGCGTCGTCTTGACCGCGGCATCCATTTCATCTGGGGGCACGGTTACTCCGAGCTCGTCTCGATACCGATTCAAGAGCCGCTGCATAAAAGCATTGCCGCCGACGAACGTGTGGCGGGCAAAGCCTTTGCGCGGAGCGCCGAGCACCGATGCAATGGGTGTCTCTTGTTCGACGACCGGCATGTGACACGACTGGCAGCTGCGTTGCTCGGCCATAAACGCGCTGTACTTCCACTCGAGAAACGGCATCTGCTCAGGCAGCTCGCCGATGATCTCGCCTTTAGGGCCTCTCGCTTTTGTCACGAGGGTATGGCACGTGGCACAGAGCTCCGATTGCTTGACGTGCGGCGCCTCCGTCGGCTGAAATCCGGTCGCGGATCGCATGATCGCGGAGACCCCACGCTCGATCGCGAACGGGCCGAACATCGGGCGCGGGAGCTGCGCGGTTGGCGGCGTCACGACGTAGCCGCCCGTGAAGCTGGCCGGCGCGCCGAAGGCGGTATCGGTGATTTGATGGCACAGCGAGCAGGCCACACCATCGTGCGCGAGGCGATCCTGCCGTCCCGTCTCGCCAGCGACTGGAAGATGGTCGAAGACCGATCCTTCCCTGCCGGCCATCCGGGCCTCGGTGCGCGACATGGGCATGTGGCACGTCGCGCATTCGTCCTCAATAGCAGCGGCCGCAGCAGGGTGGTCGATCGCTTCGCGCCTGACAGCGGCCTGCCAGTACGGATCACGCGACGAGTTCGCCATCATGGACGCGCGCCAGCTGACACCAATCGAGACATCCTCGCCAGACGGCGTCCGCAATCCGTTGTGACACGCCATGCATTGATCGGAGGTTTTGAAGACCTCCGTCTCATGGGAAGACGAGGAAGGCTGTTGCGCGTGCAGAGCGGCGGCGGCGGCAGCGGCGGCGAGCAATAAGAAGACAGCAACTCGGACGCGCATCACCACCCACCAAAGAAACTGCCGTCAAACCAGTCCCACAGCACGTAGACGAGGACGCTCGTGCGTCGGCTGCTCCGCTGTGTGAGGGGAACGCGAACGCCTGCGTTGAGCAGCACGTGCTGCCTCGTGCTCAGACTGACCTGCAACTGCGGAAGGACGTCCCAGCTGTTCACCGCGCCGGTTTCGATCTCGCGCGAGGCCAGCAGCTCCATCATCGGGGACCAAGCACGGCCCCACACGTTTTCCATGAAACTCTTCCCGACTGCCACGCGCCAGAACGCTTCGGTCGGCGCCGAATCGCCATCGGCCGGTGTCTCAATGCCGGCATGCAGGTGCATGAACCCATCGGGGACAAGTGGGAGAGCCTGGCTGGCCGCCGCAAACGCCTCCAGGATTGCGCCACTGGCTTGAAACTTGATTTCACCGCCACCCGACACAATCGAGCCGGTGCGATGGCTGTCGAACAGCACGTGCTTGTACGCACCACCGACTTGATCCACGTCTCGAGCGAAGATCTCGAACTGACCACGCCGTCCGATCCGTTGCTCGTAGAGAAACACCGAGCTGACCGCCCGCCCGCTTCCGCGGGCCATCGTCGCAGTCATCACGGCTTCGTTTTCCGGATAGGCCTTTTCGGTGACGAATGGCCGCGGCATGTTGAGATCGCCGTGCGGCCAGCCGCGTTCCTTGCAGAAGCCTCTGACGTACCCGATGAGCTTCCCGATTTCGGCGTCCGAAAGCTCGTCACCAAACGCGGGCATCATTGCATCAAATGCGCGCGCGGGTCCCCCGCGGTGGATCACGGAGTACCAGTCGAGGTCGGCCTCAGGAGTCGTCAAGCTGCAGTCGGTAAAATCCGGCGGCTCGATCTCAAAACCGCGAGCGGTGATGGTCTGTCCGCGGCCATCGGCGCCATGACAGGCGGCGCACGCCGATTCGTACAGCTGCGCCGGACTCAATGCGGTGCGATCGGGTTGCTGCGCGCCCTGCACACTCGTCGAAAGCCACAACCACGCGAACAACACCGCAACGAACGCCATCGTGCGGCGACGGTAACATGCCTGTTTCGAAAGTGCGAAACCTGAGAACTAATCTCAACTTCTCTGCCAGGAAACCGTGTCCAGCCACTGGTCCAAGATTGTCCGGACAACACGACCAAAATGTCTTAATATCTCCCGCGTCAACCGTCCCTACTCAATTCATTTCTGCAAAGGTGTGTGATGAATCAAGCCGACACTGCATGGATGTTGGTCTCGACCGCATTGGTTCTGCTCATGACCCCGGCCCTCGCGTTTTTCTATGGCGGCCTTGTCCGCTCGAAAAATGCCCTCAACACGATGATGATGAGCTTTATCTCGCTTGGATTCGTCGGTGTGCTCTGGGCGGTCGTCGGGTACTCGTTGGCCTTCTCGGCGGGCAACAACTACATCGGGGACCTCTCGCGGCTCTACCTGCGTGGGGTCGGACTCGAAGCGCAGGGCACCATTCCCCACTATCTCTTCATGGCCTATCAGGGCACGTTCTGCATCATCACGGCGGCACTCATCTCGGGCGCCATTGTCGAACGGATGCGCTTTTCGGCCTACCTCGTCTTCATCGTTTTGTGGGCCCTGTTCGTGTACTCACCGGTCGCGCACTGGGTGTGGGGCGGCGGCTGGCTGGCCGACATGGGTGCGCTCGACTTCGCGGGCGGCACCGTCGTCCACGTCAATGCAGGCGTCGCCGCTCTGGTTGCCGCCATCGTCGTCGGCAAGCGACGTGACTATCCAGGCTCGGGCCTGCTTCCCCACAATGTGCCGTTTACGCTGCTCGGCGCCGGGCTCCTGTGGTTCGGCTGGTTCGGGTTCAATGCCGGTAGCGCGCTCGCCGCAAGCCCGATTGCCGGCCTTGCGTTCGTCACGACCTTCCTGGCGCCGATGGGCACGCTGGTCGTTTGGACGCTGCTCGACTACGCGCGCGGCGGCAAGCCGACGGCCGTCGGCGCAGCGACGTCCATCGTCGTTGGCCTCGTCGCGGTCACCCCGGCCGCAGGCTTCGTCGGCCCGATGAGCGCGATTGCCCTGGGGGCGATAGCGGCCGTGCCGAGCTACTTCGGCCTGGTCTGGCGCACGAAAACCTCGCTCGACGATTCCCTGGATGTGGTCGCCGCGCACGGAGTGGGCGGCACCGTTGGTGCGCTGCTGACTGGCGTGTTTGCGCAGAAGGCGTTGAACGGCATCGCCGACGGTGCGCTCTTCGGCAACCCGGCGCAGCTAGGAATTCAAGCAACGGCCGTGGCCGTGACGATCATCTACAGCGGCGTCGTCAGCTTCATCCTGCTCAAGCTCATCGGGCTGGTCATTCCGCTGCGTGTGTCGGCGGAAGATGAGGAAGATGGGCTCGATATCAGCAATCACGGCGAAGAAGCGTACGTGCACGGTGACGCCAGCAGCATGATCTCTCATGAGGGCGCCGTAAAAGCGATTCCGGCATTGCGATCGGAGCTCGCATGAAGTTGATCAAAGCCATCATCCGCCCGAACAAGGTCGACGATCTGAAGGAGGCCCTGGCAAAACTTCAGATCGCCGGCATGACGGTGACCGAAGTGCGCGGTCACGGACGGCAAAAGGGCCATACCGCGATGTATCGCGGCCGAGAGTACGAAGTGACCCTTCTTCCAAAGATGCAGGTCGAGACCGTCGTTCCGGATGAGCTCGTGGAACCTGCGCTGCAGGCTATTCGCGAAGCCGCGCACACAGGTGAAATCGGCGATGGGCGCGTGTTTATTTGCCCCGTCGAACAGTCGTACAACATTCGGACGGGAGAGAGGGAAACGTAGACAACTTGTGATTTGGTGAACGGGTGAACGGGTGACTAGGTCACCAGCTCACTAGTTCACCAGTTATTTCTTGTTCCCGCACGCTCCCCACGCCCACAGCGCGACCGACCAATGTCGCTTCTGGTTGCGATGGATGACCGTACGGGCCGTGACGGCGCGGCCGCGCCGATCGAGGGACAGGCAGAGCCGGAAGTTGTCGCCCTTCGACGCTTGCCGCTCGGCCGTTAGCACGTTGAGCAACGTGACGGCGCTCTCACTCCGGTTCGTCTTCTTCTGAGTCGCAAGGGCAAAATTCAAGGCCGTCCGCACGTCGCGATCGTCAATAGGGATTACCCGGTACGCATTCGCCGGGACGGGCGCCGGGCGCGGAGATGACTGTCCGGCTACCTCGAAGAGAATCGTGGCGACACCGACGAAGACGACGCCTCCAACAATCCAGCGGCTGAGCCGCAGCTTAGAGTCCATGAGGGGTGAAAATCATACCATCGCCGGCGAGTTAGTGGTATAATTCAGCCAGTTTCGCGGCCTGTTCTCCCTCTCGGCCGCAAAATCTGCCAACAACATCGACTAGGAGCGCTGATGAGTTTTCCCATCAGGCCGGGTAAGGTTACGTGTGCAGGTCTGGTCGCCATTTTTATGGTGCTGCCGAACAGTATCTGGCACGGTCCCGACGCAAAGGTGTCGCCTGCAGCCAAGCTATCGAAGCTCGAACGAACTTCCCACTCACCTCGGCCCGCCACTCCGCGCAAAGCCATCGCGCACCATAGAGCGCCCTGATTTATGAGATACTTATATACCGAATTGCCGGGTTGGCCTTAGGCAGACAGCTTCTGCGCGAGCACGCGCTTGAGGTGCGCGCCCGAGAGAACAGAGGTCACGTCGAGCCGGCTCTCGTACAAAGCATCAAGCAGGGCCCTGATGACTTCGGCGCGCGTAAGATTTGCGCCAGTCTTGTTCCGGATTGCGCTCGTCAGACGATCGAGCTCGAGCACTTGGCGCTCGAACATCACGACGGAGACCTTGGTCCAGGCTTCGCTGTGCGTTCGAGGACGGCCGCGTCGGGCGCGGGGACGGCTGCTACTCGTCTTTCGTGCAGGGCGCGTGGCCATCTTGGTTCTATGTTAGCGGAAGTTGTTGCTAGCACAAACCCGAAAAAGAACCCCGAACCCTATGCCAACACCGTCGAAGCGAAAATCAACCGCAAGGCGAGTCGGGCGGCCACCGGCCGGCGATCGTGGTGAGCGGGTCAAAGACTATCCGCAAGTCAGCTTCCGCCTGCCGAAAGTCTCCAAAGACAAATTGGCGGCTTTGAGCAAGGTGCGGAAGCAACCGCAGTGGAGGCTCATCGTCGACTCAGTCGAATGCTATCTCCGCGATCTGCCGCGTCACGAACAGGCACAGATCTCGCGAATGGTGTCCACTAGGCGGTCAAAAGATACTTAATACGACACGCGGAGCTGATCGATCAGTGCGAGCCGAACGTCGCGCAGATCCTGAACGTCGTGCACTCCCGGATTCGTCCGAGTAAGAAACCCCAGATTCGTTTCGCCTCCGCTCAACAGGAAATCCGTTAGCGCGACACGATATCGCCCGTTAGGATCGAGCGGCTGTCCCTTCACCACCCACTGGCTTCCTTCCCGCTCTATCCCGCGAGCGTGGAGGTAGCCCCCCGTCCCTTGATTTTTCATGCCGATCTCGAGCACCGACGCCAGGAGCGTCCCCTCAAACGTCGCGCGTACGACCTTCCCTCCAAACGGAAGAATACGAATGACGTCGTACTCGGTCACCGGCCCGGGCTGAATGACGTCGTCGATCCGGATCGACCCGCCGTTGAGGAGCGCGACGTCTACTCCGCCTGCCTCGCGATCGAAAGCGGCTGTGACGAGATCGGTCAGGCGACCAGGACGATTCCGCACGACCGACTCGAGGCCTTCCAGCGGTTCCGTCACTGTCGTCACAACTCGTTCGGGCTCAAAGCCACTCTTGCGAAACGCATCGAAGGCGGCAACGGTCCATCGCTGCGCGGTAGCCTGCACCGTTCGATCGGCTCTGACGCTACTGTCGACTAGCTGAAACCGCGTGGAGATCGTCGGCCTGGCGTACGGAGCGCCGACGTTCTGGCCGGCTTTGGAGGAGCTCTGCGAGAACGTCAAGGTGACGACCGCAACCGTTCGCGCGTTGGCATCAGCTTTCACGATGGGGGTAAAACCCGGGCCACGCCGGATAAGCCAGTTCTCATGCTCGTGGCCACCGAGCACCACGTCGATGCCGGGCACCTCGGTGACGAGCTTCTGATCGCCTGCGAGCGAAAGATGCGTCAGTGCGATCACGGCGTCGACTTTTCCCTGCAGTTCCGCCATCGCTTCTCGCGCGGCATCGACGGGAGGCGAATAACGCACCCACGGGCGCCGATTCGCATCAATGGTCATGCCGATCAGACCGATCCGCAAGATACGTCCCGCGGACCGGATTGGAACGACAGCCGAGCGGACCGTGCCGGCGAATGGCCGACCACTCACGTCCGACACGTTGCTCGCGACAACTTTGAACCGGCTTTCAGCTAACCTCGCGCGAAAAGCCGCCTCAGACACGTCGAATTCGTGATTGCCGAGCACGGCCCAGTCGAGGCCGGCGGCATTGAGGACATCAACCATCTGACGCCCTGCGAGAGGTTGCCCATCGATCACCGCCGTGCCGATCGCCGATGGCGAGAGATAGTCGCCGCCATGCGTCATCAACACCGGCGGGCGCGCGCGTTCCAGCGTCTGGCGTAGCGTCGCTACGCGCGCGAGGCCGCCGTAACGGCCCCCTTCGATGGCGTTGATCTCGTACACGTCGTTGATGTGGAGGATCGTGACGGTTGGCAGGGACTGCGCGACCGCGCGCCCGTCCCACAGTGCGCCGAGCGTCGCACAGACCAAAAGAAGCAGGGCCAACGCCCTGTTGAAGATGTGTCGGCGCATCGCCGCCATTCTAAGGTAAATCGTTTGCGCTCTCTGTCGGCTGGTGATAATTCAGCATGACGAAGGTTGTCGCAGCGAACGCCAGTGCCGCGCTCGCGTATGCGCTTCCCTCACCAAAACGCTGAAGCGCGCTGTGCCCCCAAACAGGGCCGATCGCGCGCCCGAGGCTTTCCAGCCCGCCGGCGGCGCCCTGCACCGTCCCTTGCTCTTCCTTCGATCCGCTGTGGCTCACCAGCGTCACGATTGACGCGTTGCACAATCCGACGCCGACGCCGGCGGGAATCAGCGCAATAAGAAGCATCGTCACCGAGCTCGACACGGCGACGAGTCCCCAGCCGGCGGCCGCAATCACGAGTCCGAGAAGGAACGTGCGCAGCACGCCGATCATTCCGACTACGATCCCGACGAAGCCTGCCTGAACGATGACGCCAAGCACGCCAAACGCCGCGAGCACGTAGCCCGTCTGCGCGAGATCGAACCCGAAGCGCCGCGAAGCGAACAGCGCGAACGTGGTCGTGCAGACAGCAAAAGTACACCAATAGAGAAAATCAGCGACGAGCAACGGCCGCAGCTGCCGTCGGCGACATACTTCGGGCAACGCCCGCCACGGAGACATCGCCAACGCGGCTCCACGATGTACGGTCTCCGGAAGCCACAGCCACGCCATCGCTACGGCCAGCAGCGTGACGGCTGCGGCGGCCCAGATAGGCGCGGTGTAACTGACGTGCGCGAACAGGCCCGCCAGGCCTGGGCCGACAATGAACCCGAGTCCAAACGCCGCGCCGAGAAATCCATAAGCCCTGGCGCGCTCGTCGCGTTCCGTCACGTCGGCGATGTACGCGCGCGCGATGGTGATGTTGCCGCCCGACAGCCCATCGATGACACGAGCGGCGAACAGCATGGTCAGGCTCTGGGCCATCGCAAGCATGACGAAGCTGATGACGGTTCCGATGAGGCTGAAAATCAGGACGGGACGGCGGCCGTATCGATCGGACAACGCACCGAGCGCAGGCGCGGCCACGAGTTGAGCCAGCGAGAATGCCGCGAACAAGAGCCCGATGGTGACGGGCGACGCTCCGAACGTCGCCGCATAAAACGGAAGCAGCGGGATGATGATGCCGAAGCCGACAAGATTGACGAATACTGTGAGGAAGATGACGAGCAGCGGCCGCGACACGTGAGCAGATTATGTCACGCCAGGCCTGGATCACTAGGTTCCCCACACGGCCTTCGACCGAACGACGAGCTTTTTCAAAATGCCCTCCCGGCGCGAGTCACTCGTTGGCCCACACGATGCTGTTTCCCCAGACGACGTTGTCGTCAGAGGCAAGGGCGTTGCCCCAGACAACGTTGTCGTCACTGTCGAAGCCGCTGCCCCAGACGATCTCTGACGCCCAAGCCAGCCGTTGCTCGTTCATCACAGTGGCCCCCGTCACCCGACGGTGGCCCCAGATAATCGACTCTGACCACGTATAGACCTCCGACCCGATTTGCGTCGACGGACTGAACCCGGCCCTTAGCCAATCGCTGCCCATCGGGGCGGACGGATTGATAAGGCCGGCGAGGGCGACTGCGCCCTCGGCTTGAATCTGACCAGTGCCCTGAGTAAGAGGATCGTAGAGATCGCCCATGCTGTCTCGCACCGGAATCGAGGTATACGCGAGCACAGCTTTGAGCGCGTTCGGGGTCAATCGATAGTTGACCTGCAGCGCAAGGGCGGCGATGCCGCTGGTAACGCCGGCCGCCACGCTCGTGCCCGACAAGCGCATGTAGTTGGTCTGGTTGCCTCGCGCTTCCACCGCGCGCCGAAGCGTGCTGTTCGCCGCAGCAACCGAGAGGAGATTGTGACCAGGCGCCACGAGGTCGGGCTTCGTGAAGCCGTCGTACCGCGACGGACCTCGCGAACTGTACGGTGCCATCCGATCGTCGCGACGCGACACCGTGTCGAGCGTGTCAACCGCTCCAGAGGTGAGGGCGGACGGCGCGTTCGCCGGCGACACGATGCCGCCATAGCCAACCTCTCCCGTCACCCGATGCACGCCGAAGTTGCCTGCCGCGACAATCACCGTCAGCCCCTTGCGGGTCGCGTGCTCCACCGCCTGGACGAGGGGATCGGTCGCCGCTGACTCGTAAATCGGATGGCCGATCGAAAGATTCAGCACATGAATGCCGAGCACGTGACGATTCGCAATCGCAAACTCGATCGCGCGTACGACGTCGTCTGTCAATCCCTGCCCTTCGCGGTCCAGTACTTTGAGACCGATGAGGCGCGCGTGCGTCGCCACGCCAACGAACTCGCTGCCAATCAGTCCGGCGACGTGGGTGCCATGCCCATACGCGTCGCTCGGCGACGTGGCTCGAATGCCGCCACCAGTGAAGTCGTAAAAAGCGGTAATACGCTCACCGAAGTCGGCTCCGGGCTCAATGCCGGAATCGATGACCGCAACGCCTACGCCTTTCCCAGGTGGATCCGCCGGCGCAACGGCGCGGAGCCCGGTGACACCCAGCGTTGCAAAGTTGCTCCGTTTCAGTCGAGTCGCTGATTCGCCCTCGCGTTGGCGCGGATGAACACTCGCGTGCACCTCCGCATTCACCGACACCGCGCGGGTCTGCGCAAAACCCGCGAGCGCTGAAAGGTCGTCACAGTGAACACGGGCGGTGATGGCTTCCAGAGCCGGAAATTCGCCCGTCACGCTGTCACCGTGTGCGGTGAGTGACGCTCGCAATGCTTCGCGATAGCCGGGCTCGGTACTGATGATGACCGACTGCATCCCGGAGCATCCCCGCGACATCGACTGGCGAAGCGATCGATCGAGCTTCGCGGATTCTGCGTTCAAGATGGACGGCGTGAGCGCGAGCACAAGCACCAGTGCCCGGAAGATGCGCGGAAGAGAGTGACCCATGGGCGATCACAGAGCAATCGAACGGCCATGTCGGCGTGGAAGCGAGGCCACTGACCTAACTACATCAAGGCATGGAACTTAAGGGGGCGCCGTCGGTGGTGAATCGATCGCGCGCTTCCGTGGCGTACGCAGATTCTCACACCTCGTCTTCCGCGAAGTGTGGCAATTATTGCAACGTCCAGCTGGCAGGCTTAGCCCAGGACGACCAGGAGGTCCTTCGCTTCGACGATTGCGCCGGGCTTCGCGTGAACCTCCGCGATGACGGCGTCGCGCGGACTGTAGACGGCGGTCTCCATTTTCATCGCCTCTATAGAAAGGAGCCGGTCGCCAGCCTTTACCGTGTCTCCCTTCTTGACGACCACCGTCGATACCTTGCCGGGCATCGGGGCCGCCACATGGCTGGGATCATTCGTATCGGCTTTCGGTGGACGGTGAAGTGTCGCCTCGACGGCGCGATCGGCGACGCGCACTTCGCGCGGCTGACCGTTCAATTCGAAGAACACCGTGCGCGTGCCGTCCTCCCGGACTTCGCCGACGGTGAGGAATCGAATGATGAGTGTTTTTCCCTCTTCAATCTCCACGGCAATTTCGTCGCCCGGTTGCAATCCGTAAAAGAAATTTGCGGTGGGGATCACCGACGTGTTGCCGTACAGCGCCCGGTGTTCGGCGAAGGCGAGGAAGACGTCGGGATAGAGCACATATGAAAGCACATCCTCGTCGCTCGGCGTGTTCGCTGGATCCTTCAACCTGGCGGCGAGCTCGCGCGCGGCAGCCTTGAAATCGACCGCAGGCATCGTGGCGCCGGGCCGGCCCTCGATTGCACCCGCCCGCGCCGACTGGAGGACGGCCTCTTGAAACTCCTTGGGCCATCCGCCCATAGGCTCCCCCAGCATCCCCTGCAGCATCTCCACGACGCTTCGCGGATAGCTCAGGGGCGTGCGCGGCTTGACGAGATCGGTGGCCGAAAGATCGTTGGTCACCATGAACAGCGCAAGATCGCCCACAACCTTGCTTGATGGGGTCACCTTTACGATGTCGCCCAGTACCCGATTCGCGGCTTCGTACGCCTCAGCGATTTCGCGCCACCGGGCCTCGAGGCCCAGACCTTTGGCCTGCTGGCGAAGGTTTGTGAACTGTCCCCCCGGCATCTCGTGGCGATAGACGTCGGCGGCCGGCGCCTTCAACCCCTCTTCGAACGGGTAATACAGCTCACGCACCGCAAACCAGTAGTCGCTCAACCGATCCAGCGCGTCCTGATTGAGGCCGCTGTCGCGCTGCGTGTGGCGCAACGCGGCAACGAGCGAGTTCAGACAGGGCTGGCTTGTCATGCCGCTCATCGAGGCAATCGCCGCATCGACGATGTCGACGCCGGCGTCTGCAGCGCGCAGCACGCTCGCCCCTTGAATGCCGCTGGTGTCGTGGGTGTGAAAATGGACAGGCACGTCGATGGCATCGCGCAGCGCCTTCACGAGGGCGTGCGCCGCGTACGGCTTGCAAAGCCCTGCCATGTCCTTGATGGCGAGGATGTGCGCACCCATCTCGACGAGCTCAGAGGCCATCTCCACGTAATACTGAAGGCTGTATTTCGTCCGAGCAGGATCGAGGATGTCCCCCGTGTAGCAGATGGCCGCCTCGCAGATCGCGTTGGTCTCCGTGCGGACCGCATCCATCGCCACCCGCATGTTCGCCGTCGAGTTCAGCGAATCGAAGATGCGGAAGATATCAATGCCGTGCTCCCCGCTCTTTTTGATGAACGCGGTGACGACATTGTCCGGATAGTTCGTATAGCCGACGGTGTTGCTCGCGCGCAGCAGCATCTGAAACAGAATGTTTGGAATCCGCGCGCGAAGAGTGACCAGGCGCTCCCACGGATCCTCCTGGAGGAAACGCATCGACGTATCGAACGTCGCTCCGCCCCACATCTCGAGGCTGAACAGATTGGGCACGCCGCGCGCCACGCTATCGGCTACCGCCAGCAGGTCGTAGGTACGCACGCGGGTGGCGAGGAGCGACTGGTGGGCGTCCCGCATGGTCGTGTCCGTAAACAGCAGCCGCTTCTCTGCGCGGACCCATTGCGCGAACTTCTCCGGTCCGAGCTCCTGCAATTTCTGCCGCAGGCCCGGTGGTGGGGCCCTCTGTTCGACAGGCGGCGGGACCGGCGCCGGCAGTTTCCGCGACCGATCGATCTTGTCTCTGACATCGGCCCGGTCGTTGACGTTGACGTTGCCGAGATAGGCGAGCACCTTCGTCGCGCGATCGCGCGGCACGCGGAAGCGGAACAGTTCCGGCGTCGAATCGACAAACCCCGTGGTCGCAGCGCCCGACATGAACGTGGGGTGCAGGATGAGATTGCCAAGAAAAGCGATGTTGGTCTTCACGCCGCGGATCCGGAATTCTCGCAGCGAACGATCCGTCCGGCGCACCGCCTCTTCGAGTGTCTGTCCCCAGATCGTCATCTTGACGAGGAGCGAATCGAAGTACGGCGTGATGACCGCGCCGCCAAACCCGTTGCCGCCGTCGAGCCGCACGGCAAAGCCGCCCGGCGATCGATAGGTCGAGATGCGGCCGTAATCGGGAATGAAATGGTTTTCGGGGTCTTCCGTCGTAATACGGCACTGTAGCGCCACACCGCTCGTTCGGATGTTGTCCTGCGTCGGTATCGAGAGCGGGGGATCGTGCAGCTCGAGCCCCTGCGCGATGAGAATCTGGCTCCGCACGAGGTCAATGCCGGTGACCACTTCGGTGACCGTGTGCTCGACTTGAATGCGCGGGTTCACCTCGATGAAGTAGAACGCCTCGCGCGCCATGTCGACGAGAAACTCCACCGTGCCGGCCGACCGATACTGGACGGCGGCGCAAAGGCGGACCGCCGCGTCACAAATCCTGGTCCGGAAATCGGGCGAGAGGTTGATGCTCGGCGCCATCTCCACGACTTTCTGATGGCGCCGCTGAACCGAGCAGTCCCGTTCCCAGACATGCACGAGATGGCCGTGCGTGTCGCCGAGAATCTGCACCTCGATGTGCTTGGCACGTTCGACGAAGCGCTCGACGAACACCTCGGGACGCCCGAACGCCGCACCGGCTTCTCGCTGGGCTTCCTCGAGTTTCCCCGCGAGCTCGTCGGCATTCCGCACGACTCGCATCCCTCGGCCTCCACCCCCAAAACTCGCCTTGATAATGATGGGAAACCCGATCTCGTTGACGGCGGCCCGCACCTCCTCGAGACTCGAAGCCGCCTCCTCCCTGCCAGGCACTGTCGGCACATTGGCTTCTCGTGCGAGGCGTTTCGACGCGACCTTGTCGCCGAATGCATCCAGCTGCTCAGGTGTGGGACCGATGAATGTGAGACCGGCTTCGGCGCAGGCGCGCGCAAAGACGGCGTTCTCCGATAGGAAGCCGTAGCCCGGATGGATGGCGTCCGCGCCATGACGAAGCGCCACATCGATCATGGCCGGAATATTCAGGTACGAACGGACCGGCTCACCGCCGCCGGCTGGGCCAATCAGGAACGCTTCGTCCGCTTTGAAGCGATGCAGCGAGAAGCGATCCTCAAAGCTGTACACGGCCACGGTCTGCAGACCCAGCTCGGTCGCTGCACGAAAACAGCGGATGGCAATCTCGGACCGGTTGGCAACAAGAAGTTTTTTCACAACAGGCGATCGACAATGGTTGCGGTCGCCGCGATCACGTCACGGCTCTGGTGAGGTGTCTCGACGATCCGCAGGCCCGGAAGCATTCGCCCCAATGTCGCCGGGTTGGTCGACTCCGCAAGATCGGGCACAGCGCCACGACCGTTCAACACGATGCCGCGAACCGGAATGTGCCGAGACTGCAACATCAGCACAGTCAAGGCCACGTGGTTGAGGGTCCCCAGGCCTGGGCGCCCAACGACGACGGCGTCCAAATCGCAGCGTTCGGCCAGGTCGAGAACCGTGTAATCCCACGCAATGGGCACCATCACGCCGCCCGCCCCTTCGATCACCAGCGTGTAGCCGGCCTTGCGAAGCTGTTCGATGTGCGACTCCACGTCTTCTGGATTCAGGACTTCCCCCGCGCGATCGGCGGCGACCGCCGGGGCCAGCGGCTCGGAAAGCTGCAACAGCGGCGATGCGAGTGCGTGGCGCTCGCCCGAGGCGCGCGCGAGCATGTCCGAATCGGTCTCCTCATTCGCCGAACAGCCTGTCTCCGCCGGCTTGAAGCCCAACGCCCGAACACCGCGCGCGCGTAACGCGGTAACGAGCGCCGCGGCGATCACGGTCTTGCCAACGCCTGTGTCGGTTCCGGTCACGAGAAGGTCACGCACCAAGACGCTCCACGATGGCGGCATGGACGGAGGCGGCCAAATGCCGAAGCTCGGCGTCAGTTGACGACAGCGGTGGCATCAAGACGATGACGTCTCCGAGCGGACGGAGGAAGATGCCGCGCTCACGTAGCGAGAGGCAGATGTGATAACCGGTTCGCTCGCCTGGCGCGAATAGGGTCTTGGACTCGCGATCGGCGACGAGCTCGATGCCGGCCATCAAACCCGCCTGACGAATATCGCCCACGTGCTTGTGGGACGCGAGCGGCGCCAGCGCGCCGCTGAGGACTCGCGCCTTCTGCTCGACCGCGCGAACGATCGTTCCGTCAGAGAGCAACCCGAGTGTCGCGAGCGCCGCCGCACACCCGAGCGCGTTTCCGGTGTACGTGTGTCCGTGGAAGAAGTGACGGTACTCGTCGTAGCGGCCGAGAAATGCGCGGTAGATCTGATCGGTCGCGAGCGTGGCGGCGACCGGAAGATATCCTCCGGTCAGTCCCTTCGCCACGCAGAGCAGATCGGGGATCACCCCTTCGCGCTCGCACGCGAACATCGTTCCCGTTCGTCCGAAGCCGGTCGCGACTTCATCGAGAATCAACAGCGCGCCATGCTTACGACAGGCGTCGGCCGTCCGCGAAAGAAATCCCGCCGGCAGCGTCAGCATGCCGGCTGCGGCCTGTACGCCCGGCTCGAGAATCACGGCGCACACGCGTCCGTTGGCGCGCGCAAGCGCCTGCTCGAGCTCATCGGCGCAGTCGATGGCACAATTGCCAGGCGTCTTACCAACGGGACACCGATAGCAGTACGGCGACGGCGTCTTCAACGTCGGCAGCAGGATGGGCTTGAAGACGTCGTGGAAGAGCTCGACCCCGCCAACGGCAGCGGCACCGAGCGTATCGCCGTGATATGCATTTTCGAGGCTGAGGTAGACCGCGTCCTGCGCCGCCGCTTTTCCTTGCGTCAGCAACCGGTACTGAAAGGCGATCTTCAGGGCCGACTCGACGGCCGTCGCCCCGTTATCCGAGAAGAACACATGATTCAACCCGCTGGGCGCGATTTCGACGAGCTGACGCGCCAGGGCGGCAACGCCGGGATGCGTCGTGCCGAGCAACGTCGTGTGCGCGAAGCGGCCCAGCTGATCGGCCACGGCTGCGTCGATCTCAGGCACTCTGTGCCCCAGGAGGTTGCACCAGAGCGCTGACGTGCCGTCGAACAGCCGCCGTCCGCGATCGTCGATGAGGTAGCATCCGTCGGCGTCGACCACGACGAGCGGCTCGGTCGCCAGATACTCCTGCATCTGGGTAAACGGATGCCATACGTGCTCTGCATCCCAGCGCCGGACGTCTTCGGGTGAATACATACAAAATCTGGCGTAGGGCGGGTCTTGAAGTGCAAGACCCGCCCTACAAATCAGGTACGGCGCACATCATCAACCGACCCGCTTCCACCGCGAAGCGGCCCAGGTCGTCATCGCTCACCGGATAGCGCACCGTCACGCGAAGGCGGGCGGTGCCGGGTGCGACCGACGGCGGGCGAATCGCGCGCACGTCGAAACCGGCCGCCATCAAGCCCGACTGCAGGGCGAGAGCGGCCTCGTTCGAGCCGGCGATCACGGGAACGATCGGCGAGTCTCCGCCTGCCAGAATGTTCTGTCCGCTCAGCGCCCGCCTCAGCAGTGCGGCTTTCCGGTGTACGTCGGCGCGCCGCTGCGGCTCCTGCTGCACCAGCTCCAACCCTGCACCCAGTGCGGCGGCCACCACCGGCAGCGGCGCGGTCGAGAAAATGAACGAGCGCGCACGATTCACCATCACGTCGTACAACGCGCGGGACCCCGCGACCCAGGCACCACCGGATCCGAGCGCCTTCCCTCCCGTATGAATCGTGGCGATCACCCGATCGCGCAGACCCAACTCCTCGACGCATCCCGATCCGCGTGCGCCGTACAGGCCGGTCGCATGCGCCTCATCTACGACCAGCACACCACCGTGTCGTTCGACAAGCTCCGACAACGTCGCAAGCGGGGTCCGATCGCCGTCCATGCTGAACACGCTTTCGGTCATCACGATGGCCCGGCCGCGGCGCGGCATACGCAACGCCGTTTCGAGGGCCTGGAGATCCTGGTGCGGGTAGACGACCGTTCGCGCTTTCGTCAGCCGGATGCCGTCGATCAGGCTCGCGTGATTACGCTCGTCGGATACGACCAGATCGTCTGGCAACACGATCGCTTGCAACAGGCCGATGTTTGCGGCATATCCCGAGCCGAACAGCAACGCCGAGTCGGTGCCGGAAAATGCGGCGAGCCGTTCTTCAATACGCTCGAAAATATCGTGATGTCCCCGGAGCAGCCGCGAACCACCGGAGCCCGCGGGCACATGCTCGAGCGCGGCGCGCATCGCGTGGGCAAGATGTGGATGGTCGGCCAGGCCGAGGTAATCGTTGGAAACGAGGTCGATGCCGCCGGGCAGGCGCATCTGGCGAAGAAGGCCCGCGCCCCGCAGCTCGCTCAGCGTAGCTGCAAGGCGGCCTTCAAAGTCCTGGCTCGGGTTCATGCCTGAAATCGAAGGCCGAGCCGATCCATCAGCTGCCGATCTTCGTCCACGCTCGGATTACGCGAGGTCAGCAGCTTCTCGCCCGAAAAAATCGAGTTCGCGCCAGCCACCATACACAGCGCCTGCGCTTCGTCCGAGAGCGCGAGACGGCCGGCCGACAGCCGCACACGCGCTTTGGGCGCCACCATCCGCGCGCAGGCGATCGTGCGCACGAGCTGAATCGGATCGAGCTCCTCCGCGTCGGCGAGCGGCGTACCGGCGGTCCGTACGAGCACGTTCACAGGCAGGCTTTCCGGATGCGGATCGAGACGGCCGAGCTGCGCGAGCATCGCGCAGCGATCGCGCGCCGACTCCCCCATGCCGATAATTCCGCCGCAACAGACGCTGAGCCCAGCATCCTGGACGTGTGCCAGCGTGTCGAGCCGCTCCTGATACGTGCGTGTGGTGATGATTTTCGGATAGAACTCGGCCGACGTGTCGAGATTGTGGTTGTAGGCCGTGAGACCAGCCGATTTCAATCTCATCGCCTGGTGTGCCGTGAGCATGCCGAGCGTCGTGCAGACTTCCATACCGAGCGCGGCGACCTGCTCGACCATCTTCAGCACGCTCTCGAATGCCTCGCCATCGTGCACCTCGCGCCATGCAGCGCCCATACAGAAACGCGTCGATCCGTCGTCACGCGCCTGTCGCGCGGCCGCGAGCACGGCATCGGGTCGCATCAAGCCGTCGCGATCGACGCCCGTTTCGTAGTGCGCGCTCTGCGGACAGTAGGCGCAGTCCTCGGGACATCCGCCGGTCTTGATGCTGAGCAGCGTGCATCGCTGTACCGACTCGGGATCGTGGTGGAGACGATGAATGGTTTGCGCGCGGAACAGCAGATCAGTCAGCGGAAGGTGATAGAGCGATTCGACCGTTTCGGTGGTCCAATCGTGACGAATAGACACTGGCCCTATGATAGTTCAAACATCCCGCATCTATAGCTCGAGCGAACGGAGCTCCGTCGCTTCGAGTGTCTCCCTGGTGTCTGAAGGCACCGAGAAATGCAGATCGATGCCGGTCCGCAGGCCGGCAATCGCACACGCCAGGAGATCGTGCGCGAGTGCGTCGGCATCTTCCCCGGGTGCAAGCCGATGGCTCAGGCGGAAGACGGCGGCGCCGTACACGGCGGTCCAGAGAATACGGAAGACCGGCCCCGGGTTGTGTATTCCGGGAAAGATCCCTTCGTCGATGCACTGCTGGACGTCCTGCTCGATCTCGTGGCGCAGCTCCCGCATGGAGCTGAAGCGCTCCCAGTCGCGGCTGATGCGCGGCACGGCGCTGTCGACAAAAATCAGCGAGAAGTACTCCGGCTGTTCTTTACTGAATGTGTAAAAGCGCCAGAACGCCTCGCGGACACATTCTAGCGGCGCGTTCCCGTGGGTGGAGGAGCAGTGCGTGCGCACAAACTGCAACCCCTCCTCCGCTAGCGCGAAGAAGATATCTTCCTTGCTCGTGAAGTAGCTGTAGATCGCCCCTGGGCTGTACTCGATCTGATCGGCAATCTTGCGCATGGATACATTCGCATATCCATCGGACAGAAAGAGCGTCCGTGCCGCGTTGAGGATTTTTCTCCGCACCGTATCGCGCTCTCGAGTCTGCCGTTCTCTGATGCCCATGGGCGCCTTTTGACCAGGAATTAGGACACTGCGAAACCATGCTAGGATTTCGCGCCTTGACCATGACTACTAACAAGAATGAAGCCAACAAAGCGACCGTCCTCGCCGCGCTCGAGGCGGTGCGAACGACGCTCAGGAACGAGCCAGCTAGCCCCTCTGTGACGGCGGCACTGGCTCAATGTGACCGTCTCGAGCTCGCAATCTCCCAATTTCACGCCGAAGGGCTGAGATTTGCGGCTTTTACACTGCTGCGCATGGTTCGCAGCAGCGGCTCAGACCTGCCCGAGGCTGTCCACTCCGCGACACACAGCCTGAAAAGTGCCTTGGAATCAGCCGGTTATCCCCACTAATGGAGCGGGGTCTCCGTGGTGCGCATCAGCGGGCCGATCTTGTCGGCACGCTCCCCTTCTGGGTCACGATCGGAGTGACGCTGGCGACAGTCGTTCCATTTGTGCTGTTCCGAGCGATACGGCCATGGCTTGCCTGCGCGGTGCTCCTGATGTGGGCATCCTTTTTCACGGCCAATGCGGTCCGCTCACGCCGGACGCACTCGGTGATTTCTGCGCCGATCTACATGGCGGCAGCCACGATCATGGGAGGCAGTGCCGCCGGTTTCCTTGAGGTTCAGGTCTGGATGGTCTGGGCGCTCGGCGCGGGCATTATCGGCGCCAATCTCTCAGAGCGCTTCGTAGGGAAGTACTTGTAAGGACCGATTCGCCAGCCTATAGGACCGACGAGCCCCGACCGATAGGTGGGACGGATGATTTGGTTCTTCGAGCGGCCGGGCGAGCACCTCCAATGCGAGATTCGTCATGCCGCCTCCGGATCCGGCTACGAGCTCGTGTGGACCTCAAAAGACGGCCGCGAGCATGTCGAGGTGTCCGACGATCCGTCCGAGCTGCTGAAGCGGCGGCGCGCGCTCGAGCACTGGCTGCGGCTCGACGGCTGGGTTCGACCCGGACGGATCACTCCCGTTCCTCCACTCCGCAACGCGCGGACCCGCAAGACCGACGACGTGCGCCTTCACTAGGGACGAGGAGCCTTCGGCGGCTCCGCCGCACGCTCCGCCGCGCGTCGCTCGCGAAAATACCGCACCTGATACTCCCGGACGTTCTCGTTGTGCTCCGCGAGCGTGCGCGCGAATACGTGGGATCCGTCGTTGCGACTGACGAAATACAAGAAGTCCACAGCCGCTGGAGCCACAGTCGCCTTGAGCGACTCAAGCCCCGGTGACGCGATGGGGCCAGGGGGCAGCCCCGCATACCGATAGGTGTTGTACGGAGAATCGAACGACAGGTCGTCGCGCCGGAGGTTCCCGTCGTACCGGCCGGCGCGCTGCAACGCGTAGATCACCGTCGGATCCGCCTGCATGCCCATGCCGATTTTCAATCGATTGAGATAGACCCCCGCGACGATCGGCCGCTCCGCCGGCACGGCCGTCTCCTTTTCGACCAGCGAGGCCAGCGTCACCGCCTGTCGTGGGGTCAACCCAAGCGCCTGCCCGGCCTGCTGCATCTCTGGCGTGAAGAGCTGCCGGAAGCGACCGACCATCAACTGTACGAGGCGTGTGGCCGTCGCATCTCGCGGCATCGAGTATGTCTCCGGAAAGAGATACCCTTCGAGGTCGCCCGCCGACGGATCGATGTCGCGAACCGAGCCGGCGTCGCGCGCGGCGGCGATGAACGCGTCAGCCTTTCCGAATTTCTGCTGCTCGTAGATGCGCGCCATGTCCTGAATCGTGAGGCCCTCGGGAAATGTGATGCGCCGGTTGTACACGTCACCGCGCGCGATCTTCTCGATGACTTCTGTCGGCGTCATCGGCCTCTCGAACCGAAACTCTCCAGCCTGTAGACTGCGCGCGCGTCCTGTTCTCCAGAGCGCCGCACGAAACGTGGCGTCGTTCCGCACGACGCCGCCCTGGATCAGCCGCTCGCCGATCGCGCGCGTACCGCTGCCGGGCTCGATGACGACAAATTGTTCAGGCCCGTCGTACCCTTTATAGGGCTCGCTCGTCCGCTTGTAGAGCGTCGCCGCCGCGCCAAAGCCGGCAATGACGGCCAGCGCCACGAGAAAGAGAAATGCACGCTTCACTCGTCCGTCTCCCCTCTGCCCTCTTCCCTCTGCCCTCTTCCCTCACCCCTCACCCCTGACAGCGATCGCGCGTCCAGATAGTCCTGCAGAATCACCGCCGCCGACGCCGCGTCGAGCTTCGCCTTGCGCTTCCGCCAGTCCTTCTCGCGCACCGCAAGGCGCGCCTCGGCTTCGTGACTCGACAGGCGCTCGTCCTGCGCGACAACAGGGACGGTGAGCTGTGCGGACAGCAGCGCGATCATGTTCTTGACGCGCGGCGTCTGCAGATTGTCGGTGCCATCCAGACGCGTTGGCAGACCGACAACGACGGAGGCAATCTCCTCGCCCTCCGCAAGCTCGGCGAGCGTCGCGCGCAACAGGGCCACCGCGCGTGCATCGGACTTCCCGCGTTCGATGGTCTTGAGCGGGCGCGCGAGCGTCGCTGTCGGATCGCTGATGGCGATACCGATGCGCTTCTCGCCCAGATCGATGCCGAAGATGCGCATGAGAGGAGGTTAGCGCAAGCGAGTCGTCAGTCGCTAGTCGGCAGTCGGCAGTCTCAGTCGAACAGTCAGCAGTCCCAGTCTCGAGTCGGAAGTCAGGAACCTGAGCATGATAAAATCCGATTCACACCGTGACAAATGCAGGTTCTGACGACTGTCGATCGAGACCGGCGACTGCTCGACTGAGACTGCCGACTCGCATAGCGCTGCTCTTCCTCCTGAGCGCGACCGCGCTCGACGCTCAGTCGACCGATCGCGCGCGCGTCGAATCCCAGGCGCGGCGAGCGAACGAACGGCTTGTGGCACTGCAGCGCGAGGCCGATGCGCTCGCCAGCGAGCAGCGGTCGCTACTGGTCGACCTGCGCCGCCTCGAGGTCGAGCGCGATCTCAGGGCGGAGCAACTCACACAGATCCAAAACGACGCGTTGACCCTCGCCCAGGAGCTCAGCAACACCGCGAACCAGATCGACGGGCTCGAAGATGAAACGACCGCAACCCGGCCGGTGCTCGAAGCGCGCATGACGGAGATTTACAAGCTGGGCGGCGCGGGCTATGTGCGCCTCCTGTTCAACGTCTCCGACCTGAAAGAGTTTGGGCGGGCCTATCGCATGGTGGCCGCTGTAGCGGCCATCGATCGCCAGCGCGTCGAGCGGCACAAACGAAGCCTCGAGCAGCTTCGCGCCGCGTACAAGACGCTCGAGCAGAAGCGCACCGAGATGGCGAAGCTGCAGCACGCGGCTCAGGCGGCGCGCGTGGCGACCGAACGCGCGGCCACCGCGCGCGCACAGCTCGTGGCGCAGATCGATCGCCGCCGTGACCTTACTGCCGAACTGGCGAGCGAGCTCCAGAGCGCGCAGATCAAACTGCAACAGACGCTCGCGGCGATCAATGCGGGCGTGCCACGTGCCTCGACAGAAGGATCTGCGCTGCCGATTCGGCCATTCCGTGGCGTACTGGAATGGCCGGTGATCGGTCGTCTGCTCACACCTTTCGGGCGGCGAACGCCCGGCGCCTCGACCACTCCAGGACAGAGCGGCGTGCAATTCGCCGCTGCGGAAGGGTCGGCCGTGCGCGCGGTGCATGATGGCACAGTGGCCTATTCCGGGCCGTTCACGGGCTACGGCAGTCTCGTGATCGTCGATCACGGCGGACAGACATTTTCGTTGTACGGCCAGCTGGCCGCTCCGCAAGTGGAGCGCGGCGCGACGGTCGAACGCGGTCAGACCATCGGCACCGCCGGCCGCATTCTCGCGGGAATCCCCGGCATGTACTTCGAGATGCGCGTCGACGGCAAACCGATCGATCCGTTAGAATGGCTGAAGAAGCGACCATGAACACCAAAGGACGGCTCGTCGCCATTCTGGTCTCGGCACCGGTCATCGCGTTCACCATCGTGGGTGGATTCCTCGGTCACGCCATCGCGCGCACCGACGACACGTACGCGAACCTGCGTGTGTTCCAGGATGTCATCACGCTCGTCATGAACAACTACGTCGAGCAGCCGAACGTTGAGAGCGTCATGCGCGGTGCGATGCGCGGTCTCGCCGAGGGGCTGGACTCGGACAGCGCCTATCTGACGCCGCAACAGGTGCGCCAAGTGGAGAGTGGTGAGCAGACGGGCGCCGCCGACGTCGGCATCGTGCTAACCCATCAGTACTACCTGCGCGTTGTCTCGTCGCGCGACGACTCCCCCGCCGCGAAGGCGGGCGTCCGCCCCGGCGATTTCGTGCGTGTGATCGACTCCCGCCCGACGCGCGACATGTCGGCGTTTGAAGGGCAGCGTCTGCTGGCGGGCGCGGCCGGTTCGAAAGTGAAACTGACAGTGATTCGCGGCGGCAGCACAGCCGATCCACACGTGATCGAGTTGACGCGCGAGATGCCCCCGGCCGTCGACGTCAAAGGACGCGTTCAGGAAGACGGCGTCGGGTACGTGCGCGTGGCGGGGTTTGGCCGCCGCACGGTCGATCAATTGCGCTCTCAGATCACGACGCTCACGAAGGCCGGCGCAACCAGGCTGATCCTCGACGTGCGCAACGTCGCTGCCGGCGATCTCGCAGAAGGCGTCGCAGCAGCACGGCTGTTCGTCGGATCGGGCACGCTGGCGATCCGCGAGTCGCGCGCGACAGGCCAGGCAAAGATCGAAGCGAACAAGGGCGACGGCTCGATCGCGCTACCCGTGACGCTGCTCGTGGACTCTGGGACTTCCGGACCCGCAGAAATCTTTGCGGCCGCGCTCTCCGGCAACAAGCGCGCCGAGCTCATCGGCGAGCGCACGCTCGGTAGGTCGGGTGTGCAGGAGCTGGTGAAGCTGCCCGATGGAAGCGCCCTCTGGATTACATCGGCTCGCTATCTCACGCCGGCGGGCACCCCGCTTCAGGCTAAGGGGTTGGAGCCCGATGTCGCTGTTGACCAGCCCGAGGCGGACTTCGGTGCGCCCGCGCCAGCAGACGCGATTCTTCAGCGAGCGGTTGAACGGCTCACCAAGAAGAAAGCAGCGTGAACAAACACGATCTCGCCGCAAAAATTGCGAAGGATACCGGCGTCACCAAAATCACCGCCATCGCCGCCGTTGACTCGCTGTTCGACGGGATGACCCGCGCCCTCAAGAAAGGTGACGTCATCACCTTCGTGGGCTTCGGCAGCTTCAGGACGACCCAGCGCCGCGCGCGCGTGGCTCGCAATCCGCGAACCGGCGACGCCATCAAGATCCCCAAGCGCCGCGTCGTGCGCTTTACCGCGGGCAAGGCCCTGAAAAGCGCGGTGCGCTAGGCCTGGCCCGCCGTAGCGATAGCGAGGACGGGCTCATCTGCTATAATTTTCCGTTCTGATGATGCTGAAGGCGCGTAGCTCAGCGGTTAGAGCGCCTGCTTGACACGCAGGAGGTCAGTGGTTCGATTCCACCCGCGCCTACCACTTAGCTATCAGCCGCCAGCTGCCGGCTGCCAGTAGAAGGCCCATCACACTGTTTTCATGTCGCAAGTGACAGCCACGCTTCCGGACGGGTCGACCCGCAGCGTCCCGCAGGGTACGACCGTCGGCGAGATCGCCGCGTCGATATCGCCTCGCTTGGCGCAGGCGGCGTATGCGGGGATGGTCGACAACCGCGTCGTCGATCTGACGTTTCCGCTTCAGGGAGATGCGAAGGTCCGGGTCCTGACCTCGAAGGATTCGGAAGCGCTGACGGTCTACCGCCACAGCACGGCGCACCTGCTCGCCGCAGCCGTGACGCAGCTCTTCCCGAAGGTGCAGTGCGGCATCGGCCCGCCGACGGACGAAGGCTTCTTCTACGACTTCGTCGTCGAGAAGCCCTTCGTGCCCGAGGACCTCGAGAAGATCGAGCAGCGCATGCGGGAGATCGCAGCAGCCGATCTGGTGTACGAGCGCCAGATGTGGCCGCGCGAGGACGCGATCGCGTTCTTCGACAAGCGCGGCGAGCCGCTCAAGGTGCAGCTGATCGAAGAGAAGACGGAGGGCCAGAAAGAAGTCTCGGTCTACACCATCAAGGACCGGGACACCTTCGTGGATTTCTGCGTGGGCCCGCACGTCCCAGCCAGCGGCAAGCTGAAGGCGTTCAAGCTGCTCACGACGTCGAATGCTTACTGGAAAGGCGATGCGCGCAACCAGCCGATGCAGCGCATTTACGGCACGGCATTCTTCAGCGACAAAGAGCTGCAGGCGTACCTGACACGCATCGAGGAAGCGAAGAAACGCGACCACCGGAAGATCGGGCGCGAGCTGGGCCTCTTTCTCTTCCATCCCTGGGCGGCAGGCGCGACGTTCTGGCTCGAGAAGGGGACGTCGCTCTACAACCTGCTGGGAAACTACATGCGCGACGTGCTGCTGCCAAACGGCTACTCGGAGGTCAAGACGCCGCTCGTCTTCAACAAGGCGCTGTGGGAAACGTCCGGGCATTGGGAACACTACCGCCAGAACATGTTTCTCATCGAGCGTTCTGCTCAGGATGACGCCGAGCAGCTCGCGCTGAAAGCGATGAACTGCCCCGGGCACATGCTGGTGTTCGCCAGCGAGGTTCGCAGCTACCGTGACCTGCCATTCCGCCTTCACGAGCAGACGCCCTTGCACCGCAACGAAGTGTCCGGCACCCTGTCCGGACTGACGCGGGTGCGGCAGCTCAGCCAGGATGATGCGCATTGCTTCGTCATGGAATCGCAGATTGGCGAAGAAGTGGAACGCCTGCTCCGGCTCGTGCAGCGAGTCTACGGTGATTTCGGCTTGAAGCCGGAAATGCGGCTCTCGACGCGCCCGCCGGAGTTCCTCGGAAAGGTCGAGACCTGGAATCACGCGGAGGCTGAGCTCAAGCGTGCGCTCGACGCCGTGGGCGAGCAGTACACGCTGAACGAAGGCGACGGCGCGTTCTACGGCCCGAAGATCGACTTCGATGTGACCGATGCGATCGGCCGGAAGTGGCAGTGCGCCACCATCCAGCTCGACTATCAGCTGCCGGAGCGCTTCGATCTGAAGTACATCGGCGCCGACAACGCAGAGCATCGGCCTGTCGTCATCCACCGGGCCATCTTCGGGAGCTTCGAGCGGTTCATCGCGATGCTCATCGAGCACTATGCCGGCGCGTTCCCGTTGTGGCTCGCCCCCGTGCAGGTGACGGTACTGCCGATCGCCGACCGCCATGTGTCGTACGCCCAGAGCGTGCGACAAAAGCTGGCCGATGCGGGATTCCGGGCGCAGGTCGACGAGCGCCAGGAGAAGATTGGATATAAGATCCGTGAGGCACAGCTTCAGAAGGTTCCCTACATGCTGGTCGTAGGTGACCGCGAAGCCGCCGACGGGGCCGTGGCCGTGCGCAGCAGGACTGGTGGCGATCTCGGATCGCAGCCGCTCGACGCGTTCGTGGCGTCGGCGCGCCAGGAAGCAGAAACAAGAAGCTCCCAGTCTGCAGCTGGCAGCTAACAGGAGGTTCTATCGCTTTCGATCGCTCCGGACCGCGGCGTGACGACCGTACTCGCGTCAACGAACGTATTCGCGTACGAGAAATTCGGGTCATCGATGATGACGGAAAGCAGCTGGGCATCATGCCGCCGCCGCAGGCCCTTGTCATCGCGAAACAGAAGGGGCTGGACTTGGTGGAGATCTCCCCGACCGCTGTGCCGCCGGTGTGCCGGATCATGGATTTCGGGAAGTATCAGTACCAGGAACAGAAACGGACGCGCGAGGCCAAGAAGCACCAAAAGGTCATCGACGTCAAAGAGATCAAATTCCGCCCCAAGGTCGACGAGCACGACTATCAGTTCAAGAAGAAGCACATCGAGCGCTTCCTGGCTGACGGCGACAAGGTGAAGGCAACGATTTTCTTCCGCGGTCGCGAGATGGCGCACCCGGAAATCGGCCGGCGCATCCTGGAGCGGCTGTGCAACGAGCTGGCTGATGTCGCGATTGCCGAAACGATGCCTCGCCAGGAAGGCAACCAGATGCACACCATCCTGGCCAGAAAACCGTCGGGCGGCGGCGGCCGGGCGCCTGCGCGGCAGGCGGTAGCCGCGAAGACGGAAGAGTAGAGAGACAACAGATGCCGAAACTCAAAACACACAGGGGCGCAGCGAAGCGCTTCAAGAAAACCGCGAGTGGAAAGTTTGTGCGGAGCAAAGCGTTCAAGCAGCACATTCTCACGAACAAGTCGTCGAAGCGGAAGCGTCACATGCGCGGCACGGCCGTCGTGTCGAAATCCGACTCGGCGAAGCTCGCGAAGATGCTGCCGTACAAATAGTTCCCAGCTACCAGCCGCCAGCCTCCAGTTGCTTTGAACTGGGTGCGACCGGAAGCTGGGAGCTGGAAGCTGGAAGCCGATATCGAAGGAGCTAGAGATGCCGAGGGTGAAACGAGGTACCGTCCGCCGGGCGAAGCGCAAAAAGCTGCTCGCGCGGGCCAAGGGTTATTACGCGAACAAGAGCAAGCTGTATCGCGCGGCAAAAGAGTCCGTCGACACGGCGCTCAAGTACGCCTTTGTCGGACGCCGGCGCAAGAAGCGCGACTTCCGGCGTTTGTGGGTCGTCCGTATCAACGCAGCGGCGCGCGAGCACGGCCTGACCTACAGTCAGCTGATGAGCGGTCTCAAGGCCGCCGGCGTCACGCTCGATCGGAAGATGCTGGCTGAAATGGCGGTGAACGAGCCCGCGTCGTTCGCTTCGATCGCCAAGCAGGCGAAAGCTGCCCGGCCGCTCGCCACGCCGCGCCCGGTGCGGACCGAGAAAGCCGCGCGGCCGGTCAAGACGGTGAAGGTCCGTCCGTCGAAGACGTCCGACGCCAGCGCATAAGTGTGACGACTGACTCCGACATTACGCGACTCCGCGCCGAGTTTCAGCAGGAGCTGGCGCGTCTTTCGTCGGAGTCAGATCTTCAATCCCTTCGCGACAAATACCTCGGACGAAAGAGCGGCGCGGTCACTGCGCTGATGAAGTCGGTGGCGTCGGCACCGGCTGAGCTCAAGCCCGTGCTCGGCAAGCTTGCCAACGAGCTCAAGCAGGAGATCGAACAGCAGCTCATCGAGCGGAAAGCGGCCCTCGAGGCGACCAAGGCGCCTGTCGGCGCGGTCGACATCACGCTGTCGGGCCGCGGGCCTTCCCTCGGCCACCGCCATCCCCTGACGATCGTCCGCGAGCAGATCGAGGCCATCTTCACGCGCATGGGTTACCAGGTCCTGCGAGGCCCCGAGATCGAGGACGACTACCACAACTTCGAAGCGCTCAATATGCCGGCCGAGCATCCCGCGCGCGACATGCAAGACACGTTGTACCTCGAGGGCGAGGTGCCCGGCCTGGGCCGCCCTGCCACACTACTCCGCACACATACGTCGCCGATGCAGATCCGCTATATGGAGAGCCACGAGCCTCCCGTGCGGATCATCGTCCCCGGCAAGGTTTATCGCCGCGACGACCTCGACTTGACGCACACGCCGATGTTTCAACAGGTCGAAGGCCTGGTCGTCGGCGAACACGTCACGATGGCGGATCTGAAGGGCACGCTCATATCGTTTCTTCACGAGCTCTTCGAGAATCGCACGAAGGTGCTGTTCCGACCGAGCTTCTTCCCCTACACGGAGCCCAGCGCCGAAGTGTTCATCGGGTGCGTCTTCTGTGACGCCACGGGCTGCCCCGTGTGCAAGCGCACCGGCTGGCTCGAGATCCTCGGCAGCGGCATGGTGCATCCGGCCGTGCTGGAAGCCGTCGGCTACGATGCCGAACGCTATACGGGATTCGCGTTCGGAGTCGGCATCGAGCGGGTCGCGATGCTGAAATACGGGGTTGAAGACATCCGTCTGTTCTATGAGAACGATCTCCGCTTCCTGGAGCAGTTCCCGCTGTGAAGCTTCTCGTCTCCTGGCTCCGCGACTTCGTGGACGTCACCGCATCGCCCGAAGAGCTCGGCGAGACGCTGTCGCTGCGCGGCTTCGAGCTGGCGTCGATGGACAGATCGGCGATCGGCGATCGGCCATCGGCGATCGGCCATCGGCCATCGGCGATCGGCGATCATCGATCGACCATCGCCGATCCCCGATCGACCATCGCCGATCCCCGATCGACGATCGACGATCGCCAATCGCCGATCGACGACGCCGTCCTCGATTTCGAGATCACCGCAAACAGACCTGATGCACTGAGCGTGATCGGGCTCGCGAGGGAAGCGGCGACTGCTTACTCGCTGCCGATGCGGAAGACGCCGAGAAAGCCGCTGCCAGCCGCGGACCCGGACAACGTCACCGTCACCCTCGAGGCGCCGGACCTTTGCCCACGTTACGCCGCCGCCGTGGCGGAGGTCACGATCGGCCCCTCACCCGCGTGGCTGGCCACCCGGCTGCAAGCGGCAGGCGTCCGCCCCATCAACAACGTCGTTGACGTCACCAACTACGTGCTGCTCGAGCTCGGCCAGCCACTGCACGCCTTCGATGTGGACAAGCTCGCCGGCAAAGAGCTCCGGATCCGCCGCGCAAAGAAGGGTGAGCGCATCAAGACACTCGACGGCACCGACCGAGCTCTCGATCCCGAGATGCTGGTCATCGCAGATAGTGACAAGGCGCAGGCAATCGCGGGCGTGATGGGCGGCAGTTTCTCCGAGGTGAGCTCCAGCACGAAGACGATCGTGCTCGAGAGCGCCTGCTTCACCCCGAAAAGCGTTCGGCTGACCAGCAAGCGGCTCGGGCTCAAGACAGAGGCATCTGCAAGATTCGAGCGTGGGACAGACATCAGCGCTCCGGTGGCAGGCCTCGAACGCGCCGTCGCGCTGCTCGAAGAAATTGGCGCGGGGCGGGCGCGAGGCGGCGTTGTCGACCGGTATCCTTTACCGACTGGGCCGCGGAAGCTGCTGCTCAGGCAGGCGCGGATACAGCGAACGCTTGGACAGGTGGTCGCCGATACGGACGTGCATCGCTTCCTGACCGGATTGGGATTTGAGGTTGGTCCGGCTAAAGCCGGACCCGACCACAGCGCCAGGCCAGACGACATGGCCTGGGAGGTGACGGTCCCCACGTGGCGTGTCGACGTCCTACGGGAAGTCGACCTCATCGAAGAGGTCGGGCGCCACTACGGATACGACCGGTTGCCGACAACCTTTCCGCCACTCACGGCCCCCACGCCGCCGCCGGCGGCAGGAATCGAGCGCGAGCGCCTCGTCCGGCGGATACTGCTAGCAGCCGGCTGTTCAGAGGCCCTGACCTTTTCCTTTGTTGACGCCGCGTTGGCCGCACATTTTGCGGATGCGGATGCCATCGTACCCATCGCCAACCCGCTTTCTGCGCAGTTCTCGGTACTGCGGCCATCGCTGCTGGCGGGACTGCTCACCGCGCTCGCACATAACAAGAATCGCGAGCGCTCGGATGCCTGCCTCTTCGAGCTTGGCGCCACGGTCACACGCGCCGGTGAATCGCGGCAGGTGGCAGTCGCTTGGACCGGCAATGCAGGCGCCCATTGGAGCGGCGGGCGCCGCCCCGTTGATTTTTTCGATCTCAAGGGGCTTGTCGAGCGCATCGCCGACGCGTTGCAGGTGGAGCTGGCGTTTGATACGTCTGTCGTTCCCGCGTATCTCGTCCGCGGCCGGGCCGCAGCGATCCACGCCGGCGGTCGGCCTGCTGGCTGCGTCGGTATGCTGTCGCCCGCCAGCGTCGCCTCGGCGGGCATCGGCGCGAACGAAAACGTCTACGTCGCTGAGCTCGATCTCCAGGCGCTGGCGGAGATGCAGTCTTCGACGCCGCTGAAGGCCAAGGCGCTTCCGCGGTTCCCGTCAATCGCGCGCGACATCTCGATCGTTGTCGATGACACCTTGCCCGCAGCGACGGTTCGTGGCACGATCCGTTCGGTCGCGCCCAATACGCTCGTATCGGTGAACGAGTTCGATCGATATCAAGGCAAAGGCGTGCCCGAACGGCGTGTGAGCCTCTCGCTTCGCCTCACCTTCCGCTCTCCAGAGCGGACGCTGACCGATGCCGAAGTGCAGAAGGCGATGGACGCCATCATCGCGGCACTGATCAAAGAACATCAAGCCGTCCAACGTTAGCGGAGGTTCCGTATGTCGCGTTCCACAGCAGCCCGCACCGTCGATCTCGAACCCATCGATCGCCTGGAAGACAAAGTGAAGGCGCTGGTCGCCATGATCGGCCGCCTCAAAGCCGATCACGCGCGCGCCGCCGAAGAAAATGCACGGCTTTCGCGCGAGCTCGAAGCCGCAAGGGCGCAAATCGCCGACTCGGAATCGGGTTTGGCGGAAGTCATTTCCCTTCGGAACGAGCGCGAGTCCATTCGCGGCCGTGTATCGGACATGTTGGAACAACTCGAGGGTCTGAGCCTGTAGAAGGTTCTAGGTGCTGGGTGCTGGGGACTGGGTGCTGGTTCAGGGTTCTGCTCGTAGAACCCTGAACGTAGAACCGAGAACCGAGAACCCCGCGAGGAGCATTGATGCCCGAGCCTCAAGTCGTGACGGTGGAGATTCGCGGGCAGCGCTATCCCATCCGCAGCTCGCTGGACCCGCAGTATGTCAGCGGGCTCGCAGCCTACGTGGATCAGAGGATGCGCGCAGCCGCGGAATCGACGCCGTCCGGCGACTCGGTCCGGCTGGCGGTGCTGGCAGCGCTCAACATCGCCGACGAGCTGTTCCGTTGCCAGGATACGCAGCAGGCGCGCCGGGGCGCGCTCGCTGAGCGGACCGAAGCGCTCGAGCGCCTCGTCGATGCGGCGCTTGCTACGTAGCCCCCAGAGGACTAAGATCGCTCTCGGAAACTGAGTTCCCTGCTTTGCGCGTGATGGTTACGGGGGTTCGTTTGGGCCAACGTTTAACCTAAGAGAACTGCAACGCTGCGTGGTGTGCATGCCTCGGTGCGAGGAAGCCTAAAGCGCGGCTCACGAGCGGTTCCACCTGCTTACGCAGGTCCATCGGCCTCCCCACACGGCAAAGCGGGGCCTTTCGATAAGTCCCACCCGGTTTACGTCACTTTGCAAGGGCATAAAGGATAAGGACCCGAATGGGCCTGTACCTGGTGTACCTCATCAATTTCGTCATCACGGCCGGGGCCGCCGCCGCGGTCTTTTCCTATTGGGTCGCGAGCCGGAGGCGCATCGCCGCCGAGACGATCGGTCGGGCCGAAGAGCAGGCTGCGCGCGTCATCAAAGACGCCGAGCGCGACGCCGAAACCTGCAAGAAGGAAGCGCTGCTGGAGGCCAAGGAAAAGGCGCACGAGATGCGCACGGAGGCCGAACGGGTCGCCCGTGAGAAGACCCAGCAACTCACCGACCTCGAGCGGCAACTCACCCGGAAGGAAACCGCGCTCGCCGAAAAGGCGTCTGCGGCCGACCGCAAGGAGAAAGACCTTCAGGCCAAGACGCAGACCATCGTCGAGCGCGAGAAGATCACCGCCGCGGCTGCCACGAAATACGAACAGCTCGTCGCTTCGCAGCAGCATGAGCTGGAGCGGCTGTCTGGTCTGACCACCGACGAAGCCAAGGATCTGCTGCTAAAGCATATCGAGGCGGATGCGCGGCGCGACGCGGCGAATCTGGTGAAGCGGCTCGACGCGGAAGCCCGCGAGCAGGCTGGCGCGAAAGCCCGTCAGTACATCACCGAGGCCATTCAGCGCAGCGCCGCTGAGCACACCATCGAGACGACCGTGTCGGTGGTCGATCTACCGAGCGACGATCTGAAGGGCCGCATCATCGGACGCGAGGGCCGCAATATCCGCGCGCTCGAGCAGGCTACCGGCGTCGACTTGATCGTCGACGACACGCCCGGCGCGATCATCCTGTCAGGATTCGATCCGTATCGCCGGGAGATCGCGAAGCAGTCCATCGAGCGCCTGATCGCCGACGGCCGAATTCATCCAGCCCGTATCGAAGAAGTCGTCGAGAAGGTAAAGGCGGAGATGGAGGAGTCGGTGCGGAAGGATGGCGAGGCCGCCGCGTTCGAGCTGGGCATGCACGATCTCCATCCGGAGCTCCAGAAATTGATGGGCCGCCTCAAGTACCGAACCAGCTACGGCCAGAACGTTCTGAATCACTCCAAGGAGGTGGCGTATCTGGCGGGCATCATGGCGAAGGAAGTCGGCTTGAACGCCACCGTCGCCATCCGCGCGGCCTTTCTCCACGATTGCGGCAAGGCCATCAACCGCGAGCTCGAAGGCACGCATCTCGAGATCGGCATCGACCTGCTCCGTAAGCACGGCGAGAGCGAAGCTGTCGTGATGGCGATGGCGGCACATCATATGGACATCGATTGGCCCTCGCTCGAAGCGATGATCGTGCAGGCCGCCGACGCCATCTCCGCGGCCAGGCCGGGCGCGCGGCGCGACATTCTCGAATCGTATGTGAAACGGCTCGAGAAGCTGGAGGAGATTGCCGACTCATTCAAAGGCGTGTCGAAAGCTTTTGCGCTACAGGCGGGCCGCGAGATCCGCATCATGGTCGAGAGCGAGCGTATCTCCGATGAGGAGGCGGTCTGGCTCTCGAAGGACATCGCGCGGCGCATCGAGAACGAGCTCGAATATCCGGGCCACATCAAGGTGACGGTCATTCGGGAGACTCGCGCGGTAGACTACGCGAAGTGACAGTCGGAGAGCTCGGCGAGCACGCGCTCATCGCTCGCATCAAGGCTCGCATCCCCCCTGCGCCGGGCTTCGTGATCGTCGGCATCGGGGACGATGCCGCCGTGCTGGAGCCGGAACGCAATGCGCTCGAGGTCATCACGACCGACAGTCAGGTCGAAGGCGTCCACTTCGATCACAACCTCGTCAGCGCGGCGGACATCGGCCACAAGGCGCTCGCGGTCAACCTCAGCGACCTCGCGGCCATGGGTGCAGCGCCCCGCGCAGCCGTCTTGTCGCTCGTGCTGCCGCCCACCTGGCCGGTGGCGCAGGTTGACGCGCTCCTCGACGGCCTGGTTGTGCTGGCCGAGCGCTCCCGCATTTCGATCGTCGGCGGCAACATCGCCCGCTCTCCCGGACCGCTCATCGTCGACGTCACCGCCATCGGATCGGTTCATCGCCGCCGTGTTCTCACGCGTGCCGGCGCCCGTGCGGGCGACGAGCTCTACGTCACCGGCGCGCTCGGCGGATCGGCAGCGGGACTGAGAGCGCTGCGCGACAATCCCTCCGCAGCGGGCAGACTCGTAGAGCGCTATCGCCGGCCGGAGCCGCGCACGCGTTTTGGGCTCATGCTCGGCCGCAACCAGGCGGCACGTGCGTGCATCGATCTCAGTGATGGCGTGGCCGACGGCGTCCGGCAGATTGCGGAGGCCTGCGGTCTCGGGGCGGTCATCGACGCCGACGCCCTGCCCCTCGAAGAGGGCGCGACCTTGCGCGACGCCCTCGAAGGGGGCGAAGATTACGAGCTCCTTTTTGCGGTGTCGGCAAGAAATCGATCGCGCCTGAAGCACGTGCGGCGTCTGGTGAAGGACCTCGCCGTGACGCGTATCGGCCGTTTGACGGCCGATCGATCGATGATATTGAGCCGCCACGGCAGCACCGAAGAGCTGCCGCAGGGGTTCGCCCATTTTGCATGAGGAAATTTTTCTGGCGGCGCGCCTTCCCCATGATGCTGCTGGTGGCGGCCTTCGTGTTGCTCTATGAGGCGACGGTATCAGACTCGCGCTACGGAACGCGCCAAGCCGAGCTGCTTAGCGGACATTTCAAAGCGATTCCAGGCACCCGACTGCACTTCAAAGCGACCGCGTATTGTAAGGGACAGACGACCGCCTCTGGCGTCGCTGTTCGCAGTGGTGTCGCCGCAGCCGATGCCGAGATCCTTCCGGTCGGCTCGGTGATTCAGGCGGATTTCGAGTCGAATCAGTACGACGGCGTCTACACGATCATGGACACCGGTCCTGAAGTACAGGGCAACGAGCTCGACGTCTACATGTGGAGCTGCTTCGACGCATTGCGGTTCGGGCGACAGGACGTACACCTCGTGGTACTTCGTCTGGGGTGGAATCCAAAGGACACGACGCCGCTGATGGAGACCCTCTTCCACCGGCGGATTCCCTATGTACGGCCGGACGATGAGCCAGAGCAGCCACCGACGCCCCGCCGCCCGCGGCCCGAGCGCATCCCCGATGGGAGTGTCGCGCCGCTTCCAAATCCTACGTTTGAGAAACCCCTGGAAGTTCCTCCGGAGCCGGAGCCCCCCCAGGGTCCGGCAGCGGCGCCGCCGTCGTTGGACTAGGCCTGTCTTCCCGCCCCTTGTACTGCAGCTGAAACAGCTTGTAGTAGATGCCGCGCATCGCGAGCAAGCGCTGATGGCTGCCCGACTCACGCAACTTGCCCTTGTGGAATACGAGAATCGTGTCCATGTCCTGAATCGTCGAGAGACGATGCGCGATGGCAAGGGTGGTGCGGCCCGACATGAGCACGTGCAGCGCATCCCGAATCAGCAATTCGGTCTCCGTGTCGACGCTGGAGGTCGCTTCGTCGAGAATGAGCACCGCCGGATCGAACGCGAGCGCGCGCGCGAACGAGAGCAGCTGCTTCTGGCCGACAGAGAGGGTCGCTCCGCGTTCTGCAACCTTCGCATCGTAGCCGCCGGGCAGCGCCTCGATGAATCGATGCGCATGAACCGCTCTCGCCGCGTCACGCACGCGTGCATCATCGATCGACTCGTTGCCGAGCCGGATGTTGCCGGCGATCGTGCCGGAAAACAGGTGCACGTCCTGCAGGACGAGGCCGAACAACTTGCGCAGATCGGACAGATCTCTGTCGCGAATGTCGATGCCGTCGACCAGGATTCGACCACCGGTCACGTCGTAGAAACGCAATAACAAGCTGATGAGCGTTGACTTCCCCGCCCCTGTCGCTCCGACGATGCCTACGCGCTCGCCGGGCTTTACTTCGAACGACACGTTACGAAGAACGTACTCGAGCTGATCGGGCCCCGTCACCTTGCCGGCGTTGTAGGCAAACGACACGTCTTCGAAGACGATGTGCCCTTTGCTGACAGGGCCTGGGCCCTGGGCTTTGGGCTTTGGGCCTTGGATGGGTCCCTGAATGGAGACAGGAGTGTCTATCAATTGAAAGATGCGCTCCGAAGACGCCATGGCTGCCTGCAGCGTGTTGAACTTCTCTGACATGTCGCTGATGGGCCGGAAGAAGCGACCCGCATAGAGAATGAACGCGACCAGCGACCCGAGCGTCAGCGCTCCGCTCATTACGACGCCGCCACCGAACCAGAGGATCAGCGCCGTCGCAATCGCCGCCACGAATTCGACGGCGGGCAGGAACACGGCGTAAAAGAAGATCTGTTCGACGTTGGCGTCGCGATGCTCGGCGTTGATGGCATCGAACCGTGCGTAGTTCACCTGCTCCCGTCGAAACAGCTGCACGGTCGCCATTCCGTTGATGTGCTCGTTGAGAAAGGCATTGATGCGCGCGATGCGAGCCCGGACCTTCCGATAGGACTCGCGCACGTTGTAGCGAAACCATTGCGCGAGCGCCAGAATCAATGGCAGCACCGAAAACGTGATGAGCGCGAGCCGCCAATCCATCCAGAGCAGCGTCGCCATGATGCCGGCGAGCATGAACAGATCTCCGAAGGCCGCCACCACGCCCGACGTGAACAAGTCGTTGATGACGTCGACGTCTGTCGTGACGCGCGTCATCAGGCGTCCGACCGGGTTGCGATCGTAGAACGACAAATCGAGGCGCTGGAGATGCGCGTAGATTTGCATCCGCATGTCGTACATGATGCGCTGTCCGATCATCTGCATCATGAAGGTCTGTGCGTACTCGAGCGAGAACGCCGAGATGAGCACGCCCAGGTAGAGGAACGCGATGCGATTGAGCCCGGCAAAATCACCCTGGGCGATGTATTGGTCGATGGCGACCTTCACCAGATACGGTGGCGCAAGCTGAGCGACCGCATCGCCGACCAGCGCAAGCAGCGCTCCGGCCACGTACCATTTGTGCGGGCGCAGATAGGTCAGTAGACGACCCATGAGCCGCGCGTCGTACGCCTTGCCGAGAACCTCTTCTTCGTGAAATGACATCAGGAGGCGGCGAGCTCCTCCTCGAGCAGCTGCTTCTTGTACAACTCGGCGTAGTGACCGCCGAGACGGATGAGCTCGTCGTGCTTGCCCTTCTCGACCACCCTGCCCTCGTCGAGGACGACAATCTGATCGGCATCGCGCACCGTCGAGACGCGGTGCGAGATGATGATCGCCGTGCGTGCCCTCATGACGCCTTTCAGCCCGGCAAGGATTTCCTCCTCTGTATACGTGTCCACAGCCGACAACGCATCGTCCAGGATCAGAATACGCGGGTCGGTGACGATCGCTCTCGCGATCGCGGCTCGCTGTTTCTGACCGCCGGATAGCGTAATGCCTCGCTCACCAACCATCGTGTCGTAGCCATGTGGAAAGTCACGTACGTCCTTGCTCAACTGAGCAAGCTCCGCGGCCGCCGACACCGCCTCATCCCGCCCAGCACCATCGCCACGCCAGCCGAAGGCCAGATTATCGGCAAGCGTGTCGGAGAACAGGAACGGCTCCTGCGGCACGAACCCGATAGCCCTGCGCAGCTCGGACAGCGGGATATCGCGCACGTCTCTGCCGTCTATGAAGACCGTACCGCGTGGCGGGTTGTGCAGGCGGGCCAGCAGGTTGACAAGCGTCGATTTGCCGGATCCGGTCCCCCCGACGATGGCGACCGTCTCGCCCGCCTTGACCGTGAACGAAACGTTCGTCAGCGTCTCGCGAGTGCCATGAAGGAAACTGAGATTCCGAAACTCAATCGCCCCGATGATGGGCGGCACTAACCCCAAATCCCCAATCCCTAATCCCTGTTCGGCATCATCCCGAATCGCCGGCACGGTCTCCATCACCATCAGCATGCGTTTCCACGACGCCATGCCGCGTTCGAGCAGGTTCGTCACCCAGCCGAATGCGATCATCGGCCACGCCAGCTGCGCGAGGTACGCGTTGAAGGCCACGAGCTCACCGACGGTGATGCGGCCACTGACGACGTCTCGGCTTCCAAGCCACAGCGCCAGCAGCGCGCTTAGACCCAGAAACAGCGACATCGTCGGAAAGAAGGCGCCCTGCAGCCGGCTGAGCCGGCGATTGTGCGCAACGTAGTCGAGATTCGAATAGCGAAACCGATCGATCTCGGCGTGCTCCTGCCCGTAAGCCCTGACGACCCGTACGCCTGTGAGCGATTCCTGGACGACGGCACTCATATCGGACAGCTTCTGCTGCACCTCTTCAAACGTCTTGTGAATGGCCGTTCCGAACATCTTCACCGTGATGGACACGATCGGGAGCGGGATGAGGACGATCAGAGTGAGACGGACGTCGAGCGAGAACATCAGCGAGAGGCTGACGACAGCAGTAATCACTGTATTGGCCAAGTACATCACAGCGGGACCGACCATCATGCGGACGGAGCTGAGGTCGTTGGTCGCGCGCGACATGAGATCGCCGGTGCGATTCTCGTGATAGAAGGACATCGGCAGCCGTTCCAGATGCGCGAAGAAGTCGTTGCGGAGGTCGTATTCAAAACCGCGCGAGGCGCTGACGATGATGCGGCGCATCTGATAGCGGAAATACCCGGCCAGACCGGCGATCAGCAGCAGGATGCCGGCATAGGTGGCCAGCTTGGTTCGGGTGACGCCCGTGTAGAGGTCGTCAACGGCGTACTGGAGCACCAGCGGCGAGACCGCAAACAGGCTGGAGCACAACGCCAGCGAAGCAAATCCTAAAACGTACTCGTGCCGATAACGTTTGATGTAGGGAACGAGACGGCGAACCGGAGTCACTGGTACAATTCAGTATAGCGTGCTAAGGTTTGGAGATGACCTCTATGCGAAGACTGACGAACGGACTGTTTCTCATCTGCGCGGTGGTGCTGATGCCAGTCGTGGCACAGGCGCAATTCGCCGCCACCCCTTTTTCCGATCCAGCGACTGGCGAGCGGTACCATGTCGAAGCAGCGGGCGCTCTTTGGAATCCCACGCCCGACCTCAAGATCGCCAGCGAAGCCCTGGGCATCATCGGAACGAAGATCGACGCTGTGACCGATCTCGGAATTGAGAAGAAGCGCATCGGCGAGCTGCGCTTCGTGCTGCGCCCCGGCCGCAAGCATAAGTTCCGCATCAACTATCTACCGATGACCTACACGGCCGTGTCGACTGTGCATCGCGACTTCACGTTCAACGGCATCCGGTACGCCGTCAACCTGCCCGTCACGACCGATCTGTCGTGGAAGACCTGGCTGGTAGGCTACGAGTACGACTTTCTCTATCGCGACCGGTGGTTCGTCGGGTTCGTGGCGCAGGCGAAGTTCACAGACGTGCAGGTGAACCTCAAAGCCCCCATCGGCTCGGACTTCGTACACGCGCAAGCGCCGATTCCGAATATCGGCGGCATCGCGCGGGTGTATGTCGCGCCGAACATCTCGATCACTGGCGAGCTCGTCGGCATCAAGCTCCCCGACAGCATCAGTGAAGACTACAAGGCCCACTACTTCGACTTCGATCTCTACGGCACCGTCAACTTCAACGATTACGTCGGTGCGCAGGTGGGCTTTCGCAGCCTGGACGTCGGCTACCTCATCGAAAAGGACCAGGGCGACTTCAAAATGAAGGGACTCTACTTCGGCGGCGTCGTCCGGTACTAGCGAGACACCCTGGCGGCGAGCTTCGCGAGGCGCTTGTCCGCCTCGCGGAGCGTCTCATCCTTCTTGCTGTAGACAAACCTGACTTTTGTGCGGCCGGCGTTGCGGTCGTTGAAGAAGCTGCTGCCCGGCACCACGGCTATTCCCACTTCCATCACGAGATACTTCGCGAACTCGATGTCCGAGTCGAAGCCGAAGTGCGCAATGTCCGTCATCACGTAGTAGGCGCCCTGCGGCTGCTTGAATTTGAAGCCGTGGCGCTCGAGGATGTCGCAGAGCATCTTGCGGCGCCGAGCGTATCCGGCGGCCATCTCCGTGTAGTAGCGTTCGGGCATCGATAGCGCGGTCACGCCGGCTTCCTGCAGCGGTGCGGGCGCGCCCACCGTGAGAAAGTCGTGCATCTTGCGAATGGGCCCGGCCAGATCGGCGGGCGCGATCGCCCAGCCCACACGCCATCCCGTCACGCTGAACGTCTTCGACAACCCGTTGATCGTGACCGTCCGATCCGCCATGCCGTCGATCGTGGCGATCGGCACATGTTTGTGGCCGTCATAGATGATGTGCTCGTAGATTTCGTCTGTAATGGCCAGCACATCCCACTTCTGGCACAACCGGGCGATAACCTGTAGCTCTTCTCGCGTGTAGACTTTGCCCGTCGGGTTGTTCGGTGTGTTGATGATGATCGCTCGCGTGCGATCGTTGAACGCCGCCTCGAGCTCTTTCTCGTCAAACGTCCAATCGGGTTCACGGAGCCGAACGAAGCGGGGCACGGCACCCGAGATGATGCTGTCGGGTCCGTAGTTCTCATAATAAGGCTCGAAAATGATGACCTCATCGCCGGGATCCAGCACCGCCAACAACGTCGACAGCATCGCCTCGGTCGAGCCGCAGCAGACCGTCACCTGCGTCGCGCTCACATCCGTGGCATACCGTCGTGAGAAATCTGCGGCAATCGCCTCGCGCAAGTTCTCCGCACCCCACGTGATGGGATACTGGTTGATATCGCGCTGAATCGCGTCGCAGGCCGCGTCTTTAATCGACTGATGCGCCGCGAAATCGGGGAACCCTTGTGACAGGTTCACCGCATCATGTTCCTGCGCGAGCCTGGTCATCTCACGGATGACCGATTCCGTGAACTGGGTCGCCTTCTTGGAGCCGCGTGGTTTCATCGCCGGAAATTATACCCGGTGTGGCACAGGGGCCCCACGTAGGCCGTGTCTTGCCGTGTAGACCCGGCTTGGGCTCTAGCCCTCTCTACTGTGATCCGTATAACCGCCGGTAGTCCTCGGCGGTGCCGAGCAGGCGCTTCACATACTGCTGGGTTTCTGGGTAGGGAATGTCGTCGATGAACTCATCCTGGGGTAGTCCGGCCGGACGCTCCCGCCGCCAGCGCCGCACGGGCGTTTCACCGGCGTTGTAGCTGGCCAGCGCCAGGTGCACCGAGCCAAACTCGCGGATCTTGTCGGCAAAATAGGCGGTGCCCGCGCGGATGTTGAAGTCCGGATCGGTCAGGAGCCGCGAGGAATAGCGAATCTTGAACCGGCGGGCGTACTGCCGCGCCGTGGGCGTCATCAACTGCATCAGGCCGGTGGCGTTCGCGTGCGATTTGATATCGCGGACGAACGTCGACTCCTGCGCCATCAGCGCAGCAACGAGATACGGATCGAGATCGTGCCGCGCCGCATACTTCTTGATCAGGTCCCAGTAGCTCAGCGGAAAAATCGTCGTCAGGATCTCGCGCGGAAGCTGCTCACCTCCGCGTGCCATGAATTGCGGGTAGGCCCGTTTCATCAGCGTGATCGATCCCCTGGCCAGCGCGAACTGCTGTGAACCAGACTCCGACGGCGCCATCTGCTTCTGGGCCCATGCGACGCTGGCCGTAATAGCCGGTGAGTCTCCCCACTTCGCGCGGGCATACTCCAGCTCTTTCACGGCTGGCTCGTAGAGGCCCAGCGCCAGCAGCGTGCGGATGATGTCTTCGGTCGGTGGGAAATAGTCGTCTTCCTCAGAGAGCTGCGCCACGCCTTGCGCGAAAATCAGATTACTCGGACCTGGTGCTGCGCCATGCTTCTTGAGAACACCCTCAGTCAACCGCCCGTAGTAGGTGTTCTGATAGTCCACCAGCGTCAGCCGATAGCGCTCGATGGCGCCCGCGCGATCACCCATCGCATCGCGCGCACGCCCTGACCAATAGAGCCAAGCCGGACGATAGTCGGATCGCGGGAAATTCGCGGACGCCGACTCGAAGTAGCGAACCGCCTCGCTCATGTTTCCGGCACGGTACGCCGTCCATCCCGTTTTCCACGCGGCACGCTCGGCGTGACGGCCTCGAGGAAAT